>NZ_VDCQ01000015.1:22804-149320 GCF_006265175.1 Paenibacillus hemerocallicola
CTATCTATCTCTATCTATCTCTATCTATCTCTCTATCTCTATCTATCTATCTATCTATCTCTATCTATCTATCTATCTCTATCTATCTATCTATCTATCTATCTATCTGTGCAGTACCAACGAAAGTACCTATAATATGCCTCGCACAGCATCACTCCGTCCGGCACAAGAGCGGCGGGAACTTTCAACACGATCCGTTCATTCTTGTTTCACCCCTCTCCCGCTTGGTTAAGTAACGAATAGATCGGCATTCGCCCCGGGCGGGGCAACGAAAAAAGGAGGCGTTCGATATGAACGAGAAAGTTTTCGTAAGAGTGGTCGATAGCGGAGCAAGAGCGATGGAGGAAATTCATGCGCTGCACCGACAAGGCTATTTACCCGAAGATATTTTCGTGCTGGCGCACGATAAAGACCATACCCAATATTTGGCCGGCGCCGCGGACGTCAACACCGTTACCGTGGAAGAGGAAGGCTTCATTCAAAGCATCGCGAACTGGTTCCGTTCCCGGGGAGACGAGCTTCGCGCCAAGCTCGAGTCGATGGGCTGTACGCCTCGCGAGGCGGAAGTGTACGAGGCCGAGATGGATCGCGGCAAAGTCATCGTCATGGCGAGAGTGCGCGCATCCAACCGGGTTGTCTAGAAACCGAAAAACGAACCGAATAGCGCGCGCCGGCAACCGGTAAGGAATGAGAGCTTCCCGCTCCCATTCCTTATTGTCGTTTGACCGGAGTGGACAGCTTTCGCTCGCATAGTCTAGTATGGTAGCAACGGCATTTAAGCCAAGTTAGGAGAAAAACCAATGCGGATTTTGATAGTGGACGACAATCCGATGAACGTGATGGTCGTCAGGGAAATGTTGAAAAAGGCCGGGTATGCGCAAATCGTAACCGCCAATTCGGCGGACGAAATGTTCGGCCTGCTCGGCATGCACGAACCGGCGCCCGCCTCCGAGGAGTTCGACCTGATCCTGCTCGATATGATGATGCCCGGCATCGACGGCATCGAAGCGTGCCGGAGAGTCCAGCAATCGGAGCAGCTGCGCGACATTCCGGTTATTATGGTAACCGCCGTAGGCGATTCGCTCAAGCTGGCGGAGGCGCTCGATGCGGGCGCGTCGGATTTCGTCACAAAACCGATCAACCGGGTCGAGCTGCTGGCGCGAATTCGCGCCGCCCTGCGGCTGAAAGCGGAGAAGGACTGGCACAAGGAGCGCGACCGCAGACTGCGCGAAGAGCTGGAGCTGGCGCAGCAGGTGCAGGCGGCCGCTCTCCCCGCCCCCGTGGACGAGGCTCGTTTGTCGATTCAGGGCCTGTACCGGCCGGCGGACGACTTGGCGGGCGATTTGTACGCTTGGTACAAAATCGACCGGCACCGCTATGGCATCGCCATCATCGATGCGATGGGACACGGCATCTCCTCCTCCCTCGTATGCATGTTCGTCGCCTCGACGCTCCGGGACGCCATTTTGACGAGGGTGGACCCGGAATACGTCGTGCGCGAGCTGAACCGCAGAATGATGCAGCTGCAATTTTCCAATCCGTTGATCCAATATTATTTCACCTGCCTATACGCTGTCGTCGACACGGAGCTGGGAACGGTCGAATATGTCAATGCCGGGCATCCCCCCGGATTGCTGACCCGCGGAGACGGGACCGCCGCGGAACGGCTGGAACGAAGCTGCGTGGCGCTCGGATTATTCGAAACGATCGCGGTGGAGAAACGGGTGCTGAGCATCCGCGCCGGCGACAGGCTGTTCCTGTATACGGACGGCGTGCTCGAGTCGCTCGAGTCGGCGGACGAACAGCGGGTCGACCGACTGCTCGATCTTTTCCTGCAAGTAAAGGCATGCCCCTTCGAATTGGAGGAGCGGCTGATCAGGGACAACCGTCCGGACATGCGCCAGGATGACCGGTGTCTTGTGATTGTCGAGGTAAAAAAAGGAGCGGGGCCCGAGTGAAAATCAAAACGAAGCTCGTCATGGGCTACGGACTGCTCGTAGCCTTGTTGATCGTCATAACGACCATCGGCTACGAGCGGATGGCCAATATGAACGATGCTTTGGAGAAATTTTATCAGGTTCGCTATGCCAAGGTGAAAATCACTTCCACGATACACGGAGACGTCAATACGGCGGCGCGGGAAATCAACAACGTGTTGCTCGACAGCGACTATCCCGCGAACCGGATCAAGGCGATCGATGACTCGGTCGATAAAGTCATCGTTCAGCTCGCGGAGCTACAGAATCGCGTTCAGGAGCCGGCCGAGCAGCAAATCATCGACGACGCCGTCCGGGAAGCCGAACGTTTCCGGATTTTCAAGGATAATGTGCTTTCCATGCTGCAGGCGGGGAAAACGACCGAAGCGCTGGAATACCGCAGGACGGTCGGCAATGACACGCAGAAGCAATTTCTCGGCAGCCTGGAGAGCTTGTCCCATTATCATCAACGCGCTCTGGACGCCGAAATCGCCGATTCCCAGTCGATGTACCGGCAATCCGTAAGCGCTACGGCCGCCTTGTCGGTAGCAGGCGTCGTCCTCGGCCTGTGCATTATGCTGTGGGCGATCCCCACCATCACGAAGGGACTCAATCTGCTGACCGGCATGGCCAAAAAGTTCGGACAAAACCGGCTGCGCTCGCTCATGCGGATCGAGGTTCATTCCAAAGACGAGCTGGGGCAGCTTGCCCGCGTCTTCCAGCGAATCGCCAAGGATCTCCACGCCAAGAACGAGCTTGAAGCCAAGTACAATATGGCCAAGGAAGAGCAGGCCTGGGTCAATACCCATATGGCCCGCATTACCGAGCTGCTGGAGGACGTAACGGCCGTGAAGCAGGTGGCCCAAACGTTTATAAGCGAGTTTGCCCCCGTGCTCGGCGCCCAATACGGAGCGATTTATTTGCACGATGAACTGAGACGCTCCGATACGGTCCGACTGCATGGCGTATATGCGGCAGATACCAAGGAGATCGAGGCGACCCGGTCGTTCGAGATGGGACAAGGCCTCGTCGGACAATGCGCGAAGGACGGCAACATGATTACGGTCGACAACGTACCGGAAAGCTACGTTCGGATCCGCTCCGGCATCGGGGACACTTCCCCGTCCCAGCTTGTCGTCTATCCCGTTCCATTCCGCGACGAAGTAATCGGGGTTATCGAGCTGGCGGCGATCAAGCCGTTTACGTTTATCCAGCGCGAGCTGCTCAAGCATTTGGCCGAGAAGCTCGGCACGATATTGAATACGATCTACGACCGTCTTCGCGTGGAGGAATTGCTCCGCGAATCCCAGGCTCTTGCGGTAGAGATGCAGGAGCAGTCGCGCAAGCGGCTTCGCGCGAACGAGCTTCTCGAAGAGCATACGCGGCAACTGAAGCGCTCGGAGGAGTTGCTCCAGAATCAGAGCCTGCAGCTGCTCGAGGCCAAAGAAGCGGCCGAGCTCGCTTCGCGGGCGAAAAGCGAATTTCTCGCCATCATGAGCCACGAAATCCGCACGCCGATGAACGGCGTCACCGGCATGACCGATTTGCTTCTGGAATCCGACTTGACGCCGGAGCAAAAAGAATATGCCCACATTATCCGGAAAAGTATGGACGCCCTCTTGACCGTCATGAACGACATCCTCGATTTCACGAAGATGGAGTCGGGACGGATGGAGCTGGAGGAGCATCCGTTCCTGCTGGAGGCGTGCATATCCGATGCCGTCGATCTATTCCGGGGTGAAGCGGCTAAGCGCGGCTTGGAGCTCATGATCGACATTGATCCGGCCGTTCCTCCGTGGATATCCGGAGATCCGTCGCGGCTGCGGCAAATATTGGCAAACATGATCGGCAATGCGGTCAAATTCACCGAAACCGGCGGCATTTATTTATTGGTCCGGCCGGCCGCCGCTCCTCCATACGATATTTCCGCGGATTCGTTTGTTCTCGAGTTCGCCGTAAAGGATACCGGCAGCGGTATACCCGAAGGGAAAGAAAACAAGCTGTTCCAACCGTTCTCCCAGGTGGATGCGACCATGTCGCGCCGGTACGGGGGAACAGGGCTTGGCTTGGCCATCTGCAAGTCGATCGTGCAATTGATGGGCGGCTCCATCCGATATGTGCCGGGCGAACGCAACGGGGCCCTGTTCGTATTTACTATCGTGGCGGGGAAAGTCAATCCGGAAAGCTTCGACTCGGACCTTACCGCCTTGGAAGCCGCCGTCTCGCTGGAAACGGAACGGCGCAGCGCTCCGGATTCGGCGGGAGCGGCTCTGATAGCCGACAATCGGCCTTACGGGTCGTGGATCGCCTCGGCACAGCTTCGCCTTCTCGGGTTTACCCCCACGGTAGCGGATTCGGACGAACCGGACGCGGTGCGGCAGTCGGTGGCGGCCTGCGGTCCTTCCGTACTGATTGTCCTCGGCGGAGGGATTGCCGGGGCCCCCGATATCGCGCGGGAGGCCGCCGCCCGCGGCAACCGCGTGGCGATCGTCTCGAACGTCAGAGAAGATATCGACCGCGCCGTCGCGGAATCCGACCGTATCGTCCGACTGAACGCCCCTCTCTCTTTAGCCTTATGGAGAAGGGCGTTGGCCAGCCTCCCGTTTCAACCCGGCGACAACGGGTAATAGATAGCGTAAAGGTACCACACGATCACGAGACGGGAGGATGATTGCGATGGTGAGAACAATCGGCTTTTTCGAAAGCGACGCGCAGGTCGTTCGTGCGGTGGAGGCTCTGGAAGCGCAGGGCTTCGGCCCGGAAGCGGTCCGGGTAATCGCCGGCACCAGCGACCAGGCTCGCAGAGTGGATACCGAGACCGCCATGCCGGTCGACCGTATTCGCGAGAATGGTTCGGGCGGTTGGGTCGGGGAGCAAGTCGGATCGGCAGACGGCATCCCGCTCATTCCGTTCGGCATGGTGGGCGCCGCCTATCTCGTCAACCCGCCCGGTTATGCCGCGCCCGGAAGCGCAGACGGTTACGCCGGCCCCGCCCTGGGAGCCGCGATTTACGACGAAAACGGCGAGGCGAAAAGGCAGCTGAACGCGCTGGGCCTCGACGACCGGGATTCGGATGCTTGTCTGGAGAGGATCGAGCACGGCGACCTTCTGCTCGTAGTCGACTCCGACCGGACCGGACAGCCTTACGTCGAGTCGGCGCTCAGGGAAGGCGGAGCCTCGACGATCTTGTAACCGGCCCCGATCCGGCGGAAGCGTCCGAAATGGCCCTTGGTCTTCGGACTAAGAGGCCGTTTCTTTTTCTTATGTATTTAACGCATACGAAAGGACCGTTCCATCCGGAACGGCCCTTTCGCCCTTCGTGCATCGGTTCTCGCCGGCGTCAGCCGAACATCGGCAGCACATATTTTACGAGGAACCAGATCGCTCCGAAAAAGATGACGATATATGCCGCATATTTGATGAAGGTAGACGCCACCATACTCGTATCCACTTTTTTCTCGACGTTCGTTTTCTCGATTTCGACGTTGCGATTTTGTTGGATGTCCATTCGAATCGCTCCCTCCCGGTCCGCGTTGCCGCGGACTTTCATATCGTTGCGAATTGGCAAGCCCCGCCGGCACAATAGCGAAGCGCGGCTTCCCCTTTATAAGAAAAGCAGCTCCTATCGGACGAATGCGCTCCACCGAAAATCTTGGCCGGAAGAAGCTTTTCTTACTTTCTCGTTACCCGCCCCGCCGCCGGATCAAACAAAATGACCGCAGTCTAACGCCGATCTGTTTCAACCGATCCGATTGTGGTTAAATGGTATTAGACATTTGCAAAAGGAGTTGAAGCGTTTCCCATGAATCCCATCGATAAATTTCGGTTGCGCACCGAGACGCAGGAAGGCCGCTGCACCGTCTACGTTAGCGGCGAGCTGGATCTGGAAGCCGCCTCGCAGATGCGCGCCGTGATGGAACCGCTCGTGGAGCTGTGCGATCGGACGTTAACGTTGAATTTGCACGAATTGCGATATATCGACAGTACGGGAATCGGCATCTTGATTTCGGTACTGAAAGCGCGGCACGCACGGAACGGTGCCTTCACGGTTGAAGCGATACCTACCCATATCAAGAAGTTGTTCGACATGACGGGAATTACTCCTTTTCTGAACCAAGCCGGCCCGTCAGCAGCCCAAGCTTACTGAGAAAGGATCGAGAGCATAACAATGAAACCCGTTGAACCGACTGTAACTCTTCGCGTTCCGGCCTTGGCCGAGTATGTGGACTTGGTCCGATTGACCCTATACGGCATCGCCTCGAAGCTCGGGTTTTTATACGAGGAAATCGAGGATATGAAGGTAGCCGTATCCGAGGCATGCAATAACGCGGTACTGCACGCTTACGAGCATGCAGGCATGATGGAGATCCGTTTTCTGATTATGGACGGGGCTCTGTCCATTTCTGTCAAGGACGAAGGAAGAAGCTTCGATCCCGCGCCGGAAACCCAAACGTCGCCTTCGCTGCACGGCAAGACGCTCGATGAGATCGAAGCCGGCGGACTCGGCTTATACTTGATGCAGGCGTTAATGGACGAGGTCGAGGTGCTGAGCGGCGTGGGCACCGAAGTCGTCTTGACCAAGCGTCTGGCTAGGAGTGAGGAGATGGCATGAGTGTAAATCCGGCGTGGCCTTCCCCGAACGAGTCCGTTGCGATCATTCTCGAATATCAGCGCAACCCGACGGACGACTTGGCGACAGCGCTTATCCGGCAGTACGAACCTATGGTCAAGATGGCTGCGGGCAAAATGTCCCGCAACCGTCCCGACCTGTATGAGGACTTGATGCAGGTCGGCCAAATGGCGCTTCTCCGTTTATTCGGCCAGTTCGACGCCGGAAAAGGCAGCCCGTTCGAACCTTACGCCATGAAGAGCATCATCGGGCACATGAAAAATTTTTTGCGGGACAAGTCCTGGTACATTCAGGTCCCCCGTCGGATCAAAGAAAAGGGCGCGCTCCTGCAGCAGGCGGTGGACGAGCTGACCGTGCAGATGGAGCGTTCCCCAAAAATCGACGAAATCGCCGCCCATCTCGGATTGTCGTACGAGGAAACGATGGAGGTGTTCGCGGGACGCGAGCTGTACCATTACGTTTCGCTCGACACCCCGGTATCGGAGGATGATTCCACTTCCACGCTCGGCGATTTGATCGGCGCGCCTGCCGACGACTACGACTCGGTCGAGCACCGGATGGATTTGGAAGCCGCGCTCGTACGATTGAAGCCCGAGGAACGAAAGGTGCTCGCTCTCGTCTTCGAAGCCGGCTTATCCCAGCGGGCGATCGCCGAAGAGCTGCACGTCTCGCAAATGAGCGTTTCCCGCATATTGAAGCGGGCGACCGATAAATTGAAAGCGCTGCTGGAGGGCGACGACCCTTAAGCGGACATACGAAAGGCGCGTGCCGCATTCGGACATTCCGGCGGGAACGCGCCTTTTCCAATGAAGAAGCCGAAAGGAGCCGTAATATGGACCAACGCACCGAAGCCGCGAATACCGCCCCCGCATGGAAGTGGATCCGGATTCCCGCCGGCCAGCAAGCAGCGGAAATGGAAGAGCATGACCCCGATGTGGCCGAATGGACAAGGACCGCTTCGGAGCGTACCGCCAATCTGGTCGTCGTCTCCGAGAAGGCGGACGGCGCTGCGCTGATATACGGCACGCTGGTCGGGAGCGACGAGGACGAGCCCGAGGTCGGCACCGCGATCCATTTTCACGTAACGGCGGCACGACTCGTAACGCTTCTGCCGGCGTCGTTCCCTTATGAGCGTTTGGACGAGTCGCCCTGGCGGGAACGGCTCGCCCGCTGCTCCGGAGGACATGAAGCGTTCGCCGTGCTGCTCGGCCTCCTCGCGCAATGCTTCCACAAGGGCTTGGACGGCTACGAAGCCCGTCTCGGCTCCCTGGAATCGGCGATGCGGAGCCGCAACCGCAAGGTGCTCATGGACCGGACTCTCGAGCGGCGGCACGAGCTGATCGAATGGAGCTTGCGGCTGGCCCCCTTCCGCGAGCTCGGGGACGCTTTAAACGAGGCGTTTATGGACGATATCGCGGACTGCCGGGAATACCGCAGACTCATTCTCCAGCTGGAACGGATCGAAAAGCTGCTGGGCGCTTACGAGGCCGGCATCGACACGCTTCTGTCGATGGACGACGCCGTCTCTTCGTTCCGCGGCAACGAGATTATGAAGACACTGACGATTTTCACGGCGCTATTCACGCCGGCCACCGTCGCCGGAGCGTTGTGGGGCATGAACTTCAAAAAGCTGCCGATCGACGACTGGCCGGTTGGCTTTGTCCTATGCTGTTCCGTCGTACTGCTGTTCACCGGACTTATATACATCTGGCTATGGCGCAAAGGCTGGACGGGAGATTTGCTCCGCGGACGCAACCCGGACTCCCATTTGTAATGATGCGCAAACTTTACGAAAACGGTTTCAAAACCGCCTAATACGTGTAATGATAAGTACTTAATCAACTATTCTGCAACCAAATTAGAACAGGCGGTGAACGTCATGAAAGTAAAACATCGGATTCGTTGTTTCGAGAGTGACGTATTGGTTTGCGAGGATGGACAAGCATTCAATCTCAATATTCAGGCCAGGACCAACCCGCTAGGGTTCGGTCGCACCCTGGGCGCTTTCGCGGCGTTGGAGCAAGCGGTCGAGGCGGCGGAGCATTTCTGCCTCGCTTACCGGATCGCGCGGGAGCACGGGTATTATTTGAAGGAAGACGAGCTGGTAAGACACGAAAGAGAGCCGATTGCCGTACGGTGGGTGCTTGACCGGTGCTTGACCGAGCAGGAATGGTGCGATCTGCTGGCCCGTAGCGCCGATGCAAGCTGACCTTGCGTCGGCAGCCATTCCCCTATCTGCCATGCAAAGCGAGCGAGAACAGGCCGAGAGGCCTGTTTTTCTGCGTTATGAATATTGTCAGCCGCAAAAAAAGACGCCGTCCGCACGGCGTCAGTTTTGGATCGGATCGGGAATCATCCCTTCCTGCTCCAGCTCCGTATTCGTCTTCATCGCTTTCATCTCTTTGCCGAGACGGACCATATCCTGTTCGTCCTGCACCATGGTGCCGTTCACTATGTCCTGCTGCGAACGGTCATCCTGGTCCTCCGTGTCCTTGTGCCCGTCGGTCCGCCACCCGTCCGCCGTCCGCGGCTCGTATGGAACGCCGACCAGCTCGCACAGCTTGCGGTGCGCTTCCTCCCGGATCTGCTCCGGAATGCCTTCGCAGCCGGTCCATTCGCCAGTAAAGCCCGACTGGTGGACGAGCAGCGTTATGCGCTCCGAATCGTCGGAAATGAAAGGAATCCGGTACACGATTTTATCGTCCCTCTCCGGAGAAGAAAACGTCAGCTGCACGACCTTGTACCCTTCCGACTCGGAGGGCATGAAGCCCAGCCGCAGAACGGCCTGGTTAAACTCCTCGTAGAGCTTGGTTACATTAAGGTTCGGGTTCGTCATCTTCGTCACCTCCGTATTATGGCCCGCCGGCGGTCGATGAAGCTTGCGATCAATGTGCCGTCGTCTTGGCTTTATCCGACGCGTCTTCATCGCCGTCCTTGGACTTGCTGTTCATTGCCGAGGCGGCCATATCCTTCGTTTTGTCCGAGATCGACCCGACTTTGTCGCCTACCGCCTTTACGGCCTCGCTCGTTTTGTCCGCCGTGTCGTGGGCCAGCTCGACCGTCTTCTCCTGCACGTTGTTCTTAAGCTCGACCGTCTTGTCGCGAATGTCCTTCGCCAGCTCCGCCGTTTTGTCGCGAACGCTTTGAGTCACTTCCGCCGTTTTGTCGTACATGCCGTGAGCGCTGCGCTTCATGCTGTCGCGCAGCTTGCGGCCCGACTGGGGAGCGAGCAGCAGCGCGGCTGCCGCACCGACTACTCCTCCAACGAATACGCCTTTCCAAGTTCCTGCCATTTTCATGCCGATTCCTCCTTTTGAAAATGAAAATATATGACCGTGATGCCGCCGCCGGACTAAAGCGCTACTCCGCTAAACCGACTTGCGCAGCGCCTGTGAAAGCAAACCGAGTAAAAAAACGAAAAGCGCGGCGCCAACGATGGCGGGAATAACGGCAAATCCGCCGATGACCGGTCCCCAACTTCCGAATAGGATCGATCCGAGCCAACCGCCGGCGAAACCGGCGATCATGGAGCCGAGCAACCCGCCAGGCATGCTGCTCTTCACAAGGGCGTCTCCGATGGTTCCGATCAATACAGCCATAAGGATGCTGATCAAGAGTCCCCACATGCGATCACCCTCCTTCTAGGTAATGACGGCCGCCCTATGGACTATTACCCCGGCACCCGCTTCGCGAAACAACCAATATTTCGCACCGGATTGCTGCGAACGGCAAAAAACCGTCCCAGCTCCTTGGGGACGGCCCGTTTGGCCGTTCGCGATCCGGCTGTGACGCTATTTCAGCATCTTCCCCATCCGGTTCGCGGCTTCGATAATTTGCGAGGCATGCTCCTTCATTTTCTCCACCGTGAACCGGTTGGACGGCCCCGAGACGGCCAATGCCGCCACCAGCTTATGCCCCCGGTTGAATATCGGGGCCGCGACGGCGGCAGCCCCCGGCTCCCGCTCCTCTACGCTTGTCGCATAGCCGAACCGGCTAATCTCGGTCATTTGCCGCACGAACGATTGCTTCTCCGCCGCACCCGACCATTCCAGCGCTTCCAGCACCTGCTTTTGCACTTCGCTTTCGGCGAAGGCGATGAGCACCTTGCTGGATGCGCCCACGTTCAGCGGCAGCCTTGCGCCGATCGGCGCGACGCGGCGGATCGCCTGATTGCTCTGCACCGCCTGGATCCGGATCCGCTCTCCACCGTCCCGCACGTAGAGGCTGACCGTCTCCCCCAGCGAATCGCGCAGCCGTTCCATCTCGGGCTGCAGCATAATCGCCGGATCGTCGCTTTGCGACAAATTGGCCGCAAGCTCCCAAATACGGAATCCGAGCCGGTATTTCTCCGTCTCCGCATTGCGGGTAACGAAGTCCTTCCCTTCCAGCGAAGCCAGCAGCCGGTGTACGGTGCTTTTGTGCAGCTGCGTTCTGGCCGCGATCTCCGTAAGGCTCAGCTCCGTCTCATCGGTAAATGCGGATAATATATCAAGCGCCCTCTCGACGGCGCGTACAGTCAGCTTTGTATCGTCCATCTTCGATCCGCTCCATGCGTTTCATTATATGAAACCGGGTTTTACATTAGTATACCTTATCCTTCTCCGAATCGTAAAGAGAATTGGCGCTGCCTTTTTCTACACTTTTCCTTCCGCGTTTCTATTGACCTGGGACTGCCGCAAATAATATTATTACTATAGAGGAAGTTTTTCTTTGTTTTCGAATCGTTGAGAAATTTCGGCGGCTTACGTCCTATCGTCCGCTTAACTGTTCGCCCTCCGGGTACAGAATCCATGCCGCTCCCATGGACGGCAACCCTAATCCGCACCACTTGTTGCACTCGAGCCTCCCCTTCAACAAAACGTTTACTTACAGCTTGCTTAAGGAGGGATCCCCATGGAATCTACGCCCGTTCCATCCGTTGCGTACAACCCACCCGTATTTGAAAACGCTCCCATCCGGGCTTCCCGGAAAAAGCTGTGGATTTTGATTCCGCTTGCCATCCTTCTCGTCCTGTCCAGCAGCGCCGTCGTAGCATTCCATGGTTATGTCGCCTGGATGCTGGCGCGCCCGTCCATCGCTCCGCTCAGCTCCAATCCGCTTCTGGCTGCCGGACTTCCTTACGCGGACGTCAACTTTACGAGCAGCGACGGCGGCAGCACGCTGGACGGCTGGTTCATACCGGCGGAAGGCTCCGATAAAGTCGTCGTGTTCTCCCATGGCTATGGAGGCAACCGCGAGGAACTGTGGGTTCCTTTTTACAGTTTGGCCAAAGAATTGAATAAGCAGCATTACAACGTACTTCTGTTCGACTACGGATACGTTCAACCCGACTTATCCGTTACCGGAGGCGTCAGGGAATCGCTCGAGCTTCAGGGAGCGATCGATTTCGTCAAACGGCAAGGGATGAAGCACACGTATGTGTGGGGCTTCTCGATGGGAGCCGGGACCGCCCTGCAGACGGCGCTTCACAGCAAGGACATCGAGGCGATGATACTGGACAGCACCTTCCTGCTCGAGCCTGACACGATGTTCCACAACATCAAGCAGCAGGTCGATTTGCCCCGGTACCCGTCGCTTGCGCTCATCCGCTTTTTCTTCCCCATTTTGAACGGCACGAGCATGGATCAAATTCCTTATCAGACGGTTAAAGAAACGACTTATCCGATACCGATCTTCTTCATCCACGGCATGAAGGACGCCAAGGCGCCGCACGATGTGGCCGAATTGATCTACGAGAACCAATCCGCGCGGAAATCCAGCCTGTGGCTGCTGCCTGAAGGCCGGCACGAGCTTCTGTATAAGGCGAACAAAAAAGAATATGTAAAACGCACGATGGCCTTCTTGAATCAAGCTTCGGCCGGCAAGTTTTGATACGCGTCCCTTCCCTTCGTTCTGAGTCAATCCTCCTTCCGAATATAATGGAGAAGATTTTACAAGGGAGGATGGTGGACGCGATGCTATACGTATACGGCTCGCTCATGCCGCTCAGACTGCTGGAAGAAATAAGGTTCTGGAAAACGCAGGAGAAGGAGCATACCGTGGTGATCCGCGAGCTCGTTCCCAATCTTGAACCGCAATATGTGAAGCTGCTGCAGCAGTGGGAATCCGTGTTCGCGCAAACGGAAGCGACCGCAGGCCAATGGATCGAAGCGGTCATCCGATCGAACGGAGCTGTCGGTCCCGAGCTATGGCGGCAAGTAGACGCCTTGCTGCAACGCTCCGCCGCCCAGTCCAAAGAATTCGTCAAGCAGCTGTTCGCCTTGCTGGAGCAAAGCGCGGCCGTACGCTCCGTACCGACCGCACCGACGGTCGTGCAGCATATCATCCGCGAATCCGAATATTTCCTTGGAGTGCTGCAGGCGGTATTGACATCCCCTACCGAGCATACATACCGCAATGAAGAACAAGCGGCAGACCGCGCCGAGTCCATATCGCCCGATGGCGTATGGAACGATCCTCCCCTGCGCGAAAAGGCCGTACCGATCGGCGGTCATACGCTTCCCCAGTTGCCCTACGCCTACAATGCCCTGGAGCCGTATATCGACGAGACGACCATGCGTCTCCATCACGACAAGCATCACAAAAGCTACGTGGACGGCTTGAACAAAGCCGAGACGATGATGGCGCACGCGCGCAAATCCGGCGACTTCGACCTGATCAAGCATTGGGAGCGTGAAGCCGCGTTCAACGGGGCCGGCCACTATCTCCACACCTTATTTTGGAATGTGATGGCGCCAAAGGCCGGAGGCAAGCCGTCCGGACCGATCGCCGCACAAATCGATCGCGACTTTGGCAGCTTCGAGGCGTTCAAGAAGCATTTTACGTCGGCGGCCGACAAGGTCGAGGGCGGCGGCTGGGCGCTGCTCGTATGGAGCCCGCGCAGCCATCGGCTGGAGATTTTGCAGGCCGAGAAGCATCAGAATTTGTCGCAGTGGGACGTCATTCCGCTTCTCGCGCTCGACGTATGGGAGCATGCGTATTATTTGAAATACCAGAATGAACGTCCGAAATATACGGCCGCCTGGTGGAACGTCGTCAATTGGCCGCATGTGAACGAACGGTTTGTCGTGGCGCAGCAGGTGAAGTGGGCGCCTTATTGACCGGTGGAGCGGCTAGTGCAGGATACGGCGCTCGGAAGGCGCGATGTCGTGCCGGGCGGAACGGTCGCATTCGGTCCGCAATGCGCACTTGCCGCATACCGACGGACGATTCGGATCATATCGCGGCCCCGCCCCCGCTTCGGGCATATAGTCGCGGAGCAGCCTGATATAATCGGCCGCCTTGGCGACTTCTTCCGGACCGGGCCGGAATACGTAACGGTTGCCGCTCAGTACCCCAAACACCTCGATTCTTCCCGGAAGCGCTCCGAACGCTTCGCTGCAAAACAGTACCGCCAAATGCCGGAAGCCTATAATAACCCCTGGATCGTCATCGACCAAATATTTATGGATAACATAGGGAGACTGCGAGCCGCTCCCCGTCCGGTGCAGCATCTGCACGATGAAGGAAACGTCGGATTCCACCGACGGGATGTAACGACGGAACGATTCGAACAGCACCATCGGCACAAGGTCCCGCCCTTCCTGCAAAAACCGGGTCAAGTTGGAGACCGTTTGCGCCCGCATATGCTTGTAATGATCGGCAGACTCGAATTTATAAGCTCTGTTGCTCCAGCGGTGGTACGCCGATCTTTCGATCGCGCCTGCCGACCGCTGCTCAGGAGGAAGACTGAAATAATCGTTAACGATATAGCTCGCCGAATACTGGACGAGTTGTCGCCAGCTCACATCCTTGCGAGGCTGTCCCGGATATTCCTTTCTCGGCCTAGTCACGCGGAAAGGGCAGCGCAGCAGCTCCTCCAGCCTGTAATCCTCGATAACGCCGACCGTTGCTTGCGCTTCCTTGACCGCCGCCGACACGCCTTTGTCTTCCACGAATCGCGGGATCATTTCACGCCTGCCGCGGCCAACACGACCTGTTTGCCCAATTCGCGACAAACCGCCTTCTCCTGCTCGGACGGACCCAGCTCTACCTTAAGTCCTTTGGATACGAGCACCGTTCCCAGCTCCTCCAGCTTCTCCTCCAATACGTCCACCGCTTTGCCGAATTCCGGATACGAGGAATCCGCGGAGCCGAATACGGCCGCTTGCTTGCCGGACAAGTCGAGATCGTCCAGCTCCTCGTAGAAGTCCAGAAATTCATCCGGAAGCTCCCCGTCCCCCCAAGTATAGGCTCCGAGCACGAATGCGTCATAGTCCGCCAGCTCGGATGCGTTTGCATCGAGCACGTTTTTCAAAACGGCCTCCGCGCCTTCCGCACGGATTCCTTCCGCCACCGCATCCGCCATGTCCTCCGTATTCCCCGTCATGCTTGCAAATACGACGATAACCTTCATCTTCTCCCGTCCTCCCGCATATTCGAATTTATCGGACTATCCCTTTTCTTTTCTCGCTCCGCGAATGTACAACACGACCAAGGCGATATTGACCAGCAATAAAATAAGTGCCGTTATAAGCAAAAAGCGCACGTCAAATCCTCCTTCTCCTATTGTCCGCGCACAGATCAAGCAGCGACACCCCATTTTCACGCATCAGGACGGTGTCGTAGCAGGAGCATTCGTAGCGAACGATGCCGGAGGCCGGCAGCTCCGCAATTATCGCCCCGTACCAATCGATATGTACCCGTTCGAACTGCTCCCCTGTCAGCTCCCATCTTGTCGTAACGATGTATTCCTCGTATTGCTCCGGACTGCGGGCCGACAATACCTCGATGGAGGTCCATTTGCCGGTCCCGGCACGAGGCTTGAATTGTTCGATGCCGCTCAGCATGCTTTTGCCGCAGCCGTGCTCCAGACACAGCCGCTGTACGACGACTACCACACTCATCCCCTCTTCCGTCATATCGATTGAATACCGCGGAATAACGTGGCCACTACGATCGTGTCGCCGATCCAGTCGGCATCGGCCACGGGGAAGCCGAGTCGGACCGGAAGCAGCGTCACGCTGTCGCGGATCAGCCCGAGCCGGAACAGCCCTCTGTCGGTACACACGTACACTTCGCGTCCTTTCGGAATCAAACCCATCATAAATAAACCGTCCAGCCGGTAAATGTCGAAGCCTCCGCGCTTGTTGCCGACGATCAATTGCCCGCGATCGCTTACCCCGATCAGACGCCCCCGGAAAACCGCAACGCCCGTCACCGCAGTCCGCAACGGAAATTCGCTCCAATCGCCGGTCAGCCGGTCGTATACCGCAATTCCGCTCTCGCAGCCCGCAATAATAAATTGGGGCAAATAGAGCAGGTCATACACGATGGAATCGGGAAAAGCCCAGCTCAGCCAGCCATCCTCCGTCCTGCACCAGATGCCGTATTGGGTAGCGGCGAGCATCCTTCCGCTCTCGCTCTCGCGGAACCGGTATACGGGGATCGCTACGTCCGTCGGCTCCCAGCGTTCGCCGACATATATGTACAGCCCTTTGCTCGTGCACGCCGTCAAGACGTTCCGACTGACAAGCAGCCGGTTGACCATGGCATCCTCGGGCCAATTATCGTCCAGCGGGCTCCAGTTTCCCGTATCGTCAATGCGATATACGCCTTGACCGAGCGAAGAGGCATACACGGTCGAGTCGGGCCCGGCCGCGACAGAGGAAACGTGCGGAAACATGCGGTTCCAAGTACGGGGCACAGCGTTGCGCGGCATCGGACAGCGCTCCTTCCACAATGGTGATAACAATTATCATTATATTGATAATGATTATCAGTGTCAATTATTAATCGTAGTTTCTTGAAAATACATTCGGGCTCTATATCGACATTGCAAAAAACAATGAACCTCATTTTGCTATTGGCGAACTTAGGTTCAACAATAGTAAAATGGGGTTCATTTAAACCGCAATTCCGCCTGCAAGGAGCAAAATAGCGCAATATACGGAGCTGCCTTTCGTTTAAACCGCCAACAAGTTGCCTGTAATTAGCGGCACTGGATTCCGTTATTATCTCGAATTTCGCTACACTTCTGAATATAACGGCACAAGATTCCGTTATCTTGATTTCTATAGGTGAAATTGGGTAAAGAACAGCATAATAGGGGAAATATTTTCCTTTATTATGCTGTCAACACTGCTATTGAGGTTAATAACATACGCCAGTTCCGCTATTGTATGGAATCGCGGTCACGCCGGCACCGGCAAAGGCGGCTGGCCTTCGCCGATCATGCGATGTAAGCACTTCAGTATGCGAATTAGGCTTCGTTCAAAAAAGCCGGCCTCCCTGGGAGACCGACTTTCCTTCTTTTAATCCTTGACGAGAGACAAAAATTCCGCCCGCAGCGCGGAATCCGAGGTGAACCGTCCTCTTACGGCCGACGTCACCGTCTTGCTGCCCGGCTTCTTTACCCCGCGCGAGCACATGCACATATGCTCTCCGTCCACGACGACCATAACCCCTTGAGGGTCCAACACCTCGACGAGAATGTCGGCGATTTCCGACGTTATGCGTTCCTGGACTTGCAGTCGACGGGTAACCGCTTCAACCAACCGGGCGAATTTGCTTAGTCCGGCAATTTTGCCGCTCGGCAAATACCCGATGTGGATTTTGCCGAAAAAGGGCGCCATATGGTGCTCGCACTGACTGTAATAGACGATATCCTTGATAATGACCAGCTCTTGGTGGTTTTCGTCGAACGTAACTCCCATTACGTCACGGGGGTCGACCGAATAGCCCGCGAAAATCTCCTCATACATCCGGGTTACCCGGGCCGGCGTCTCCAGCAGTCCTTCGCGCTCCACGTTCTCGCCCATGAGCCGCAAAATTTCTCGTACATGTTCCTCGATCCGTTCTCGGTTGCGATCCACGTTGTCGTTACGGTAATCTTTCACCCCAGCCATCCGAATCCCTCCTCCTCGCTTACGCGGGAGATGCAGCCTTTATTTCCATTTCTGGTTTTTCATCATGCCCTGAACTTGCTGCATCTGTTTCTTGTTCAAGTTATACCCCATCTTCTTCGCCATCTGCTGCAGCATCTCGGGATTTGCCTGCATCGCTTCCATTTGCTTGCGCAAGTAGAATACGCCGATGAAAAATCCTCCGACGAGACCGACGATCAAAGTCACAATAGGTATAATCCAACTCCACATTCAATTTCACCCCAACATCGATTTCTTATGCTGTCGAATACATTTCATCATAGCATTTTGGGAAGTTTACTTCAAATGGGAAAAATGGGCCCGATCCGCCGGGCTTTTACTACGGAGAAGCCTCCGTTGCGCCTCGCCATCGCCGAATGAACTCCTATATGGGGATATTTCCGAGCCTATCAATAAAAGAAGGATCGCTTTGCGCTATGCTAAGCCAGTACGCTCTCGACGAACACGGTCGTGTGCCTCGCAAGGTCGACTTCCTTGACCTGAATCTGATCCTCGACCTGGCGCACGACGCGAACGATCGGACGCCCCGGCAAGCCGCGATGCTGCCCTACGACGACGCCCGACTCTTTCGTGGATAGGCGGACGGACGAGCCGGTCGGGTAGACGGAGACGGTTCGCAGAAAATGGATTAGCACGTCCCGATCCAGCTTTGTTCCCGCCAATGCCATCATATGCTCGCATGCCTCGTGGGGAAGCATCCGTTTGCCCCCCGCGGATAAATTGTACTGCAAATTGTCGAACATGTTGGCGACGGTCACGATTTTGGCGTATATATGAATTTGGTCCCCCACCAGCTTCCTCGGGAAACCTTCGCCGTTCGGCGCTTCATGGTGCTGCAGCGCCACATGGGCGATCAGCAGATTCAGCTCCTGCTTCTGCTTCAGCAGCTCGAAGCCTCTCCACGTATGGTGCCGTTTCGGGTCCGGCGATTCGTCGTCCGCGAGCCTCTCCACCTTGCCGACATCGTGAAGCAGCGCTCCTATGGCCAATTCCTTCAACTGCGTCTGATTCAAATTCATATTGATGCCGATCATCGTGGACATCATGCACACGTTCAAAGCATGCACATACGCTTCGTTATCCTTCGTCCGGATATCCGAGAGCTGGATCAGCACTTCCTTGTTGCGCGTCACGTCGTCCAGCAGCTGGTCGATGCTCACGCTAACCGAACGGGTGTCGAACTGCTTGCCGGACTTGATCGTGTCGAACGTTTCCGTCATCTTCTTCATGACGCTCCGCTTCGTTTCGTCGGACAGCACCTCGGGAATTTCCACGTCCTCGAATTGGGGGTCTTTAATATATAACATCGTCGCGCCGATCCGGTTCAGCGTGTTGATCATGTAGACGGTCAATTGCACGCCTTCGGACAGCAGAACGGTCCCGTTGCTGGCAAAAATCGTTCTGCCCAAATATTGTCCCGATTCCACCTGCTCGATGCTGACGTATTTCATGCAAACTTTCCCTCCAGCCTAATAACTCCCCGTTGTCTCGCCTGACCGAGACCGTTCACGCTCGTCAGGTCCCGCTCGCCGAAATCTCCTTCGCGGCGCTCCTTATGCGCTCCGCCACATCGGGGTTAGCTTCCTTCCGCTCCGCTTCTTCCAGCGCGGCCAGCGCTTCCGATCCGCCGATCCGCCCAAGCGCCCATGCGGCCGTCCCGCGAATTTCCGGCCTGTCGTCATCGTTCAGCATCTCTGCCAATAAGGGTACGGCCGACTTGTCCCGGAAATTGCCGAGGGCAATGATCGCATTGCGCTGAATCGGTTTCTTACCGCGCCAGGAAGCCGCCATATCGCCGTATTGTTCGCGAAACTGCTTGTTCGACATCGACAGCAGCGGCTTCAGCAATGGCTTTACCTTCTCCGGGTCCGGCTGCAGATCGGGCTGATGCGTCCAGTTTTTCCCTTTGTTCACCGGGCAGACGACTTGGCACGTATCGCACCCGTATAGCCGGTTGCCGATTTTGCGCATCATATCGTCTCCGACGAAACCTTTCGTTTGCGTCGCGAACGATATGCAGAGGCTCGAATTCAACTGTCCCGGACCGACCAGAGCGCCGGTCGGGCAGGCATCGATGCATATCGTACATTCACCGCACTGGTCGGTTATCGGCCGATCAGGCGGGAAGGGGATATTCGTGACAAGCTCGCCGAGGTATACCCAAGAGCCCCATTCCGGCGTTATGATCGCGCAGTTTTTGCCGCTCCATCCGATACCCGCGCGTTCGGCTACCGCTCTGTCGACCAAAGCGCCCGTATCGACCATGCTTTCCATCCGGGCGTCCGGGACGCGCTCCGTGATGAACGCTTCGAGAGAAGCCATTCTTCGCCGCAGCACCCGATGGTAATCCTCCCCCCAGGAGGAGCGGGAAATAATCCCTCGGTATGCGCCCGGCTCGGACTTCGGAGGATCGGACAATTTGGAGGGGTACGCGATTGCAATGGAAATTAGCGATTGCGGGCGATCCAGACTGAGCGCCGGGTCCGTCCGCTTGTCCAGATCCGGCTCCTCGAAGCCCGACTCGTGTCCCCGTTCCCGGTGTCGCAGCAATATTTGCTTGAGCTCCGCGAACGGCTCGGCCGACGCGAAGCCGATCTTGTCGATGCCGAGCGCAGGCAGAGCCTCTTGGATTTCCTCTTTCAATCCGGCCCAGTGTTCCCGGGTTCCCGACGCCGTCGTGACGCTCATGCCGTGCTCACCTCAAATTAGGCGCTTGATCGCTTCCCGAGCCAAAAAGTCGCAATGGTTGTTGAACTCGTTGTCGCTATGTCCTTTGACTTTAATATACTCCACGTTGTGCGTTTCCATTAATTTCAACAGCTGCTTCCACAAGTCCTGATTTTCGACGGGCTGTCCCTTGCTGGTTTTCCACCCGTTCCGCTGCCATCCCCGTATCCAGCTTTGCTGGAAGCAATTGACCAAATAAGCGGAATCGCTGTACAGCCTCACCTTGCAAGGCTCCTTCAGCACGCCAAGCGATTCGATCGCGGCAAGCAGCTCCATCCGGTTATTCGTCGTATGCTTCTCGCCGCCGGACATTTCTTTGCGATTGGCGCCGTAAAACAGGATGGCCCCCCATCCGCCGGGGCCCGGATTGCCGGAGCACGCTCCATCCGTGTAGATCATGACGTCCTTCAACGCTACAGTCCTCCCATTTGGCGAGGAGGCCAAAGGATGAACTCGGCCTTGCCTTGTATCGCCTTCTCCGACACGGTACCGAATGTCCGGCTATCCTTGCTGGCCAGCTGATGCCGGTTGTCTCCCATCACGAAGTAGCGTCCTTCTTCGACAATGATCGGCCCGCGGTCCCCGTCCTCGATCTTGATATCCGTATAAGGCTCGGAGACGGCCTCCCCGTTCACGTACAGCTTGCCTCCCCGAATTTCCACGTTGTCTCCCGGAGTGGCCACGACGCGTTTGACCAAATATTGCCGGTCCACCGACTGCATGTCGGGATCCTTCAAAATGACGACGTCCCCCCGATCCGGATGTCCGATCAGGAAGGAGAATTTGTTGACGAACAGCCACTCCTTCTCCCGAAGGGTCGGTTCCATGGAATGTCCTTTGACCGTAGATAAATTAAAGACATACATGTTCAGCAAAATCACGATGACAAGAGCAACGGCTATCGATTTGGTCCAATCCCATAGTTCTGAGGCCACGCTGCGCGTCGGAGCCTGCGCCTGCTCCGCTGCGGGGGCCGAAACCGCCTCGCGGCCGTCTTGGCTTTCGTAAGTGCCCATGTCAACCCTCCGGCCCATCGTTTTTCCACATCTCGTAGTAGGCAAGTACCTGCTCGTTGCGGAACGGCGTATCTCCCCGCTTCAATCGGCCCAACACCGCTTCCAGTCCCCGCTTCACTTTGCGCTCCACTACGTCCGAGTAATGGTAATTTTGTTTATGCAGCTCGTATTCTTCCTGGTCCACGACTTGGGTATAGCCGTCCGGCGTGCGAATCACGTCCAGATCGTAATCGATGTAAGTAATGACTCCGCCGTTCACGTACGGAGGAGAGGCGATATTGCAATAATAACGGACTCCCTGATCCTCCAGAAGCGAAACGACATTGAACCATTGACCGGGAATGAAAAACGTGACCGACGGAATTTTGCTCGTCCATTCCTTCCCGTCGCGTTCGCGAATCGGCGTCTGGCTGTTGATCAGCACGATCATCGACTCGTCCCGGTGCTCCGGAATGAGCAGCGGGTCGGGAATACGCCAGTTTTTCATCCACATCCGATGAAGATGCCCGTCGTGTTTGAAGCTTTTGATTCGATATGGGGAAAATGGATTCATAGTAAGCCCTTTCTGAACAACTACTCCTATTATATCAAAAACCATTATCGAAGTAAGCACATGGATGTACGACCGCGAAATAGCGGTTGTTTTTGATGGTACGAAAAGCTCTCCTTCGCCATTTCCCTTGGCCAAATCCACTTTCCGTAACGTTATCAAAAACCATTATCGAAGTAAGCACATGGATGTAAGACCGCGAATTAGCACCCATACGAATACAAAAGCATATCTCTACGCCAATTGCAACGGCTTCAAGATATGCCCTTCGAAGGAGCGATGCGATTCGTCTCCCGTCAGCGGCCGCTCACGATTCTCAAGTGACGGAACGAACGGGAAAAATTGTTGTCGGTATAGCCTACCGCTTCGTAAACGGGAAGAATCGGTTCGTTGTGCACATCCACGGTTACGAGAATTTTGCTGACCTTGCGCTGGATGAACTTCTGCTTCAGACCGTTGATAAGCGCTTTGCCGATGCCACGCCGCTGATACGCTGTCGCTACGGCGATACGGTAATAATACCCCTGGTTGCGTTGGTCGATCGTACCGATGATGATGCCGGCGATCTCATCGCCCACGATGGAGACAAGTACCAGGTCCGGATCCAAGGAAAGCTGCTTGGCGAAAGCTTCCATCGTCTCCTCGTAACAGGCTTCGGACAATACTTCGCTGAAAAGACTCGTAATCGACGCATAATCGGACAAATAAAAGGGCCGAACGAACATCCTGGTCTCTCCCCGTTTGTTTTTTTATCGACGAAAATGATATGAAGTTACAAATACGACAAAAATCGAGGAAATCCTGCCAAAGTCTTAATAAATCCTTAAAAACTTTAGTTTTTTTCGAAAATTCGCATGAAAACGCTTATTAGAAACCGTTTTCAGTCCCATTTTAGGATCCTATAGGCTTTTTAACATATATTTACGTTTGTACATTTTTTTCCTTTTCCCAAATTTTCGACAAAATTCGATTGAACTCCCCTCGTTACCGTTCAAGAATACTGCTCCTCTGCCATGTCCGAAACCGGGCAAGACGATACTCTCCTATACTCTATGAGACGTTGAAGTATAAGATGATAAAAATCAAGCATACTGTTTAGGGTTGGATTTCAAAGGTTTATTGACAAGTTCGAAATCCGGCATGGGTGACGACGAACTTTTCAAACATAAGTATTGCGCATGTTGACTTTATATCCGGAAATAAGGGATAATAGGCATGTACAAATCCATAATTTAGGGAGGTATTTCTCATGGCACATCAACTGCCGGCTCTGCCTTACGCAAACAATGCCCTCGAACCTCACATCGACGCACAAACGATGGAAATCCATCACGACCGTCATCACAACACATACGTAACGAACTTGAACGCAGCGCTCGACAAACATCCGGAGCTGCACGACAAATCGCTTGAAGCACTCATCTCCGACTTGAACGCGGTTCCTGAAGATATCCGTACCGCCGTTCGCAACAACGGTGGCGGCCATGCGAACCACTCCCTGTTCTGGACGACGATCGGCCCGAACGCGGGCGGACAACCGACCGGCGCTCTTGCTGCGGCAATCGACAGCGAGCTTGGCGGATTCGAAGCGTTCAAGCAAGCTTTCGCAACGGCTGCTACGACCCGATTCGGCAGCGGCTGGGCATGGCTCGCCGCTACGAAAGACGGCAAGCTGAAAGTATACAGCCTGCCTAACCAAGACAGCCCGATCATGGAAGGCGACACGCCGCTCCTCGGACTGGACGTATGGGAGCATGCTTATTACTTGAAATACCAAAACAAACGTCCGGACTACATTGGCGCTTTCTGGAACGTAGTCAACTGGAACGAAGTCGGCAAGCTGTACGACGCCGCGAAATAATTCGGTTTGAAACGAATGGGAACCCCCGCCCGTCACAAAGGTGACGGGCGGGGGTTCTTGCGTTGCTTTTGTTCCTTTCGGCACCGGTTCTTGTTCGTCGGCTTCGCGAATACAATGTAGCGAAAAACGATCAACCCCGAAAGGACGATCCCCCATATGTCGAAATCGAACCGCGGAAAAGCGTTATGGAAGCTGCCCTCCCGAGGAAGAGGGACGTGCCCCGTATGCCGGGCGACGCGCATCAAGCTGCTGTATACCCGCACGCTGGAAGACGGCGCCAAGTCGAAGGTATGCAAGCGATGCCGCCCAAGCGCGTAAGGCAAGCCCTGCCGGAGGCAAACGCCTGAAAACGAAGAGAAGCTTCCGCCCCTCATGATATAGGGGATCGGAAGCTTCTTTTGCGGGCAATGCCCTGTCTAGCGAACTCCGGCTTGCTTCAATATTTTCAAAAAAACGTTCGGGAGCGCATATTGACCGAGCTCTTTCTCGCCGAACCACAAAAAGACGTCTCCATCACGCAATCCGTCGTCGTCGGCCGTGTTGTTTGCGACTCCTCCATCATGTACAGCCGGCCCTTCCGCCAAACCGAGGAATCGGCACCGGTATACGCGCAGCCGCCAATGGATGTGGCTGAACGTATGCTCGGCGTCCATCATCGGCTCTGTCGGCTCGACGTTCAACCCGTATTCGGCAGCGAGCTTCTCGCGCAGAAAGCGCATGGCCGCCGCGTCCGCTCCGGCAGCCTCCGGCTCCGGCATCGTCTCAGGCAGCAGCACGTGAGGCAGCTCCCACATGCTCGCGAGCAGCCCCTCCTTGGGCCGCTGGCGGGCCAAGATGCGGCCCGCTTCCTCTCCGGCGCCTTCGATGAAGGCTACAGCCCGCCTTTCCGGCCTTGGCGGCTTCGCCTTCGTCTTGACCGGCAGCTCGTCCGCAATCCCTTCCAACCTCCCCGCGCACAGCTCCATGACGGGGCAGGTCAGACAGTGCGGCGATTTCGGCGTACAGACCGTCGCTCCAAGCTCCATCAGCGCCTGATTGAAGTCTCCCGCCTTTCCTTCCGGGATAAGCTCCCGGGCGAGCTTCTCGATGCCGATGCGGGTCGAAGGCTTGGCGATGTCGTCCCGAAGCAGGAAATAGCGGGACAGTACGCGCATGACGTTGCCGTCCACCGCCGGCTCCGGCTTATTGTAGGCGATGCTCAGGACGGCTCCGGCCGTATAGGGGCCGACGCCCTTGAGCGAGGAAATTTCCTCCTTCGAATCCGGCACCCTTCCGCCATAGCTTTCCTTCACTTCCCGCACCGCCGCCTGCAGATTGCGCGCACGCGAATAATAACCGAGTCCTTCCCACGCCTTCAGCACCTGTTCTTCCGGTGCGTCCGCAAGCGCTTCGACCGTCGGAAAACGCTCCAAGAACCGGTGGTAATACGGGATTACCGTCTCCACCCGGGTTTGCTGCAGCATAACTTCGGAAATCCAAATATAATAAGGATTGCGGCTCCGTCGCCAAGGCAAGTCCCGCTTGTGCACGTCGTACCATTCCAACAGACGTACGGAAAAATACGATTTTGCGTCGTTCGTGTCCACTTGTGTATCTCCTCTTTCGTGCTGTCGATTTCCGTTTCTGGTATGATGAATTTGTTTGAATCCCGCCTCGACGAGCGGGCGAAAGGAGCGTCTCTTCAACATGCTGACTCCGGGGGAAATAGCCGCCCGATTGAACAGGCTCGTCTTCTCGATCGTGCTGACCGGCCACCGCAAATGCGAGCCGACGTGGGTCCAGCCGATGCGGACGATCCGGCACCATTCCTTCTGGCTAATCGTAAAAGGAAAAGGGACGTTCACGATCAACGGTACCCACTACCCGGCCGAGCCGGGCAAGCTGTTCTTCTTCGAGCCGGGAATGCTCGTGGAGCGCCGGACCGATGAGGAACAGCCGATCGAATATTACTTTTTACGTTTTCATTATACGGAAACGTACGAGGAGAAGGAACAGTGGATTTGCCGGAGCTCGGCGGAAAGCCCGTTTCCGCTTCAGGGCATGTATACGTTGCAGAACACCCCGCAGTTCATTTATTGGATGGAGCAGCTGTTCGTCCTGTGGCAGCGGCGGGGACATATGACCGCCATGAGGCGCAAAATATTGCTGCAGGAGTTCTGGCTGGCTCTGCTGCAGGATTTCCGCGCGCAAAAAATTGCCGGAGATACGACGGCGGCGATCGAGCTGACGCAGGACTACATGGTCCAGCACTACCAGGAGCCGCTGACGCTGGAATCGCTGGCGCAATTGGCGGGCCTTAGCGTCAGCCATTATTCGCGTTTGTTCAAAAAAGTGATCGGCTACAGCCCGATCGATTATTTGACCCATCTGCGCATGGACCGCGCCAAAGAACTGCTCGTCCTATCCGATTACCGGCTGAAGTCGATCGCCCACAGCGTCGGATACGGAGACGAGTTTTACTTCAGCCGCATGTTCAAGAAGGTCGTCGGCCTGTCGCCTCGCGAATACGCCAAGCGTTACCGGATCGATCCGGTGCCATAGCCTCCTGCAGCCGCCCCAGTGCAAGTCCCTTTTGCGCGGGGCCACCCCCTCCTCGACCGGACGTTCCCCAAGTTGACTTCCGTTCTATGGAATAGTAAGCTAACGTTGATTTGAGGTGACTGTACGTGAAGCGGCTCGCGGCCGAAGCTTATTCGATTATTCCATACTTGTACATATGGGGCCTGCAATGGATGGCCAACTCGTTGCTGCAATACTTCCGGGTCTTGGACCCGAACGGGACGATTGGCATGGTGCTGCTATGGGCAGCGGCCGTGCTGAGCATCTTCTACGCGGTTCGAGGACTTGGGAGCCGCGGGAAAAAGGCGCATCCGCGTTCCGGTTCGATCGACGGCACCCCCGGTTCGGGCTCGGATTCCGCCACCATCGGGACCGCTTCCTGCAAAGTCGAAGCTGACTCGGAAGGCTCACATTCCGCCTCCGCCCCGGGTTGGGCTATTCCCGTTCTCGCCGCGGCGGCGCTGCTCGTTATCGTCGTGCTGCTCTCTCGTCTGGGGGTCGTTCCGCTATTTACGGCCGAGCTGTCCCGGTCGTTTGCGCTTGCCTGCTTTTATTTGTACGTCGGCATGAAACTAGGCCGTGAGATCGTCTATTTGGGCCTGTGGCTCTTGTCTCTCTCCATCATTATAACGGTATGGTATTTAGGCTACGCTCCGATCATCCTCGGATTTTCCGCAGGCGCCAGCTTGCTTGCTTGTGCGGTAATTTTGCGGATTTGGAGAAGAGCCGGCCTGCGCATTTAATGGAGCTGCGTGGAAATACCGTTCTTTCATGAAATAGAGACCGCCGAGATGACGGGACTCCCTACCCGATGGGGCGGTTCTAAAGACGGCAGTATCGAAGGGGACAGGTGCGATCGGCAAAGGCTTGTTTAGCCGGATTTGAAGCAGCAGCTTCGTGTCGATAAAGAGTACTTCAAATTCGCTAAAATAACGGTTGCGAGGCGCTAAAGTCCAGTTCGGAGCACGGGTTGAGGTTTTTCACATTTCCCGCGAAACGCTGAAGGCTCGAGGATTGTGGATTTATCCAACCATGCCTCGCCGCTACGAAAACAAGGCTGCTCCCCCGTCAAACGACGAAGGGAACAGCCTTTTCCGTTTCCTACAACTGATATCCGACCGCACGCAGCCAGCCCGCATACTTGCGGTTCCGGTCTTCCTCGGCCATGGCCGGCTCGAATTGCCGGTCCTTCTCCCACAGCGCCTTCAGCTCGCCGGTTCCGTTCCAGAAGCCGACGGCCAACCCGGCCAAATAGGCTGCGCCCTGCGCCGTCGTCTCCTGCACCTTCGAGCGGGTGACGCGTACGCCCAGCATGTCCGCTTGGAACTGCATGAGAAATCCGTTCCGTGTCGCGCCGCCGTCCACCCGCAGCTCGTTCAGACGGATGCCGGATTCCTTCTCCATGATCCGCAGCACGTCCATCGTCTGGTAAGCGATCGATTCCAGCGCCGCCCTCACGATATGCGCCTTGCCGCTTCCCCGCGTCAATCCGGTAATCATGCCTCGCGCATCGGCCGTCCAGTAAGGCGTGCCGAGACCGGTGAACGCCGGCACGATGTAGACGCCCTCCGTATCGCTTACCGACGCGGCCAGCTCTTCCGTCTCGCCCGCATCCGAGATGAGCTGCAGCCCGTCTCGCAGCCATTGGACGACCGCTCCAGCCGTGAATACACTGCCTTCCAAAGCGTAGCTCGTCTTGCCGCCCACGCTCCAGGCGATCGTCGTCAGCAGCCCGTTTTGCGATTGAATCGGCCTCTCTCCCGTATTTTTCAGCAAAAAGCAGCCCGTTCCATATGTGTTCTTGGCCATGCCGGCCTCGTGGCAGCCTTGGCCGAACAAAGCGGCCTGCTGATCGCCCGCCGCACCGGCCACCGGGATCCCCGAATCATTGCCGAGCAGGACGGTTTCTCCGTATACGTGGCTCGAAGGCTTCACCTCGGGCAGCATCGCCTCCGGAATGCCGAGCTTGGTCAAAATTTCGCGGTCCCAGTCGAGATCGTGAATATTGTACAGCATCGTGCGGGAAGCGTTGGAGACGTCCGTCACGTGGACGCGTCCTTCGGTCAAATTCCAGATGAGCCACGTATCGATCGTCCCGAACAGCGCTTCGCCGGCTTCCGCCTTCTCGCGCACGCCAGGCACATGGTCGAGAATCCATTTCAGCTTCGTTCCGGAAAAATACGGATCGGTGACGAGTCCCGTCTTCATCCGGATCGCATGGTCCCATCCTTCCCGCTTCAATTGCTCGCAGGTGTCGCTGGTCCGTCTGCACTGCCAGACGATGGCCCGGTGGAGGGGCCGTCCTGTCGCCCGGTCCCATACGACCGTCGTCTCCCGCTGGTTCGTAATGCCGATCGCGGCGATTTCGCCCGGGTCTATCCCTTCCGCTACCTCGCGCATTACCTGCAGTTGGACGCTCCATATTTCTCCGGCGTCGTGCTCGACCCAACCGGCATGCGGGAAATATTGCTTGAATTCCTTCTGGGCCACCCGCTTCATCTGTCCGCCGCGGTCGAACAAGATCGCCCGGCAGCTGGTCGTGCCTTGATCCAGAGCCAATACGTACCGTTTCATGACGAATCCCTCCAACGGTTGTTTATGCTACCACCATACCACCCTCGGAGGCGGATGAAAATACCGGGAAAGAAAAACGCTTTCCCTTCCGAAACTTTCCAAGCCCGACTCACGTAATGAAGAAGTAAGCGCGTACAAGGTGCAATGTGCATGCAAGCACAAAAGCTTAAAGCGAGGTGCCTCCCATGGCTTGGATCAAAGTCATACCGTATGTTTTCATCGGAATCGGGCTGCTGAACGTTCTGTTCCCGAGAACAGCCTGGTTTTGGAATATCGGCTGGCAATTCAAAAACGCCGAACCGAGCGAGGCCGCCATCCTGATGGGCCGGATCGGCGGCATACTGGCAGTCGGTATCGGACTGTTCCTGCTCCTGTCCGGGCTAGGGACGTAGCCGCCGCCTCAAACGGCGGAAGCGTCAGCCTCGGGAAAGCTCGTTACTTGCTCGATATAAGCCACGGCATCTTGCCGCTGACGATCCGATTCTTCCCCGCTCCATCCGAGCAGCCTCGCCATCGTCTGCACGACCGGCTTGACCAGCGCTTGGGCGCGCTTGCGGTCGAACGTGACGAGCCCTGTCCGGCGCACGAGAAAGTCGGTCGCACTTACTGTCATTTCATGGTCGATCGAATAACGAAGCTCAGCCTCCAGCAGAGGCAGGTCGATTCTGCGACCAAGTCCGTCGGCCTCGGCATTGCCCGGAACTGCCGTGGATGCCGCCTCCTGCGCCAGATCGGCATACAGGTCGAATATGGAGCTTACGTTCGATCCGTACCGGCCCAGCAAATATTCCGTATCGCCGGCTCCGATCCTCATCTTCTCGCCGCGCGCGATCCATTGCCGACGGTAATCGGCATAGGAAGCCATTCCGCCGCGATCGCCTCCGCTGATGTCGTCCCGGTCGGTTTTACAGCCTACGGCGGCTCTTCCTTCCTCCTTGACCAGCTCCTGCTCGACCAAATCCACGACCTTCTCGGCCATTTTGCGGAAGCCGGTCAGTTTGCCGCCCGCGATCGTAATGAGTCCCGATTCGGAACGGAAAATTTCGTCCTTCCGGGAAATTTCCGAAGGGCCCTTGCCTTCCTCCCGGATAAGCGGCCGCAGCCCGGACCAGGACGATTCCACGTCGGCCGCCGCAAGGCGCGCCTCCGGGAACGCATGGTTGACCGCCTGAATCAAATAGTCGCGGTCCTTGCTCGTCGTGCGCGGCTCTTCGACTTTGCCCTCATAGAACGTATCGGTCGTACCGATGTACGTTTTGCCCTCGCGCGGAATGACGAATATCATCCGCCCGTCCGGTACGTCGATGTAAGCCGATTGCCGGATCGGCAGCCGGGCGTGATCGACTACGAGATGAACCCCTTTCGTCAGCAGCAGCCGCTTGCCTTTGACCTCATGGTCTTGGGAGCGGACGCGATCGACCCACGGGCCGGCTGCGTTGACGATTTTTTTGGCATATACGGGATAAATTTGGCCTGTCAAACCATCCTCGACGTTCACTCCGACAACTCGGCCTTGCTCATACAAAAAGCCGACCGCCTTCGCATAATTCACCAGCTTGGCGCCGTGACCGTAAGCCGTCTTGGCGATTTCGACCGTCAAACGCGAATCGTCGGTGCGGTATTCGTAGTAATAGCCCGCCCCCTTCAGCCCTTCCCGCTTGAACATCGGCTCCAGCTCGATCGTCTTGGAGCGGTTGTACATGACCCTCCGTTCTCCCCGCTTGACGCCGGCCAGCAAGTCGTACACATACAGGCCGATCGCGGACATCCAGTAGCCGTACGTGCCGCCCTTGTAGATCGGCAGCATCATCGGCGCCGGAATGACGATGTGCGGCGCTTTGCGGTGCAGCAGCGCCCGCTCGCGGCCAACCTCCATGACGAGCTTCACTTCGCCCTGCTTCAAATAGCGGAGTCCGCCGTGCACGAGCTTCGTCGAACGGCTGCTCGTACCCCAGGAGAAATCCCGCATTTCCACCAAGCCCGTCTTCAATCCCCGCAAGCTGGCGTCCCAAGCGATACCCGCCCCGGTGATGCCTCCCCCAATGATCAATATGTCGAGCCGTTGTTCGGACATGCTTTGCAGCATCCGTTCCCTTCTTCTAGCGGAAAAAGTCGCGTCCATCGTTATATCGCCTCCCATGACGGCAGCTTCGGGCTGCTTGGCCGGATTATTTGCGAACGCAAAAAACCCTTCCGCGTGATGAAGCGTCCCGTTACGTCAAGTAACAGGGCGCCCATCAGCAAAAGGGGTCTCTTCGTCTCCGCCCGATTGATGATGCCGTCCATTCGTTTGTTCTTCTTGCCATCAAGCGTACCACAACAGACTTGTCGCTGTAAAGAGTTAGCAGGATTTACTTGTTCGGCTGCAACGCTTCTCCGCTCTGCCCAATAGAGGCTATCTTCGATCAGCAGTCGGGCAGCCGCGGTGTCCCGGTCAAAACAGGTCGCGAATATCGAGCACGCTGCCGGACGGATGGCGATCGTCGAAGAGCACCCGCAGCAGCTTGTCCGCCGCCTCGCCCGGGCTCAGCAGCGCTCCCGATTGCTTCAGCCGCACGAATCGGTCCCGCTGCCGGAACAAATCGGCGCTTGTCTCTCGAATCCGGCTCTGCATGCCGGTATCCACTACGCCGGGGGCTACCGACAGCACGCGTACCCCGCCTTCTTCCACCTGCTGCTCTTCGCCCGCGCAGCGGGTAAACATGTCGAGCGCCGCCTTCGAGGCGCAGTAGGCGCTCCAGCCGTAGTACGGCTTCTTGCCTGCCCCGGACGAAACGTTCAGCACTCGCCGATCGACGTCCCAGCCTGCCGTATGCCGTATAAATTCGGCGGTCAGCGCCATCGGCGCAATCAGATTGAGCGCCACACTGCGCGCCATATCCGGAACGGAGCAGCGGTCCACGGGGGCCATCGGCTCGATCGTTCCCGCATTGTTGATCAAATACGCACCCGTTATTCCGTCGGCAAAGGCAGAGCCGTTGCCCGGTCCGATCCCTACGTCACTTCCTTCGCCTCCGCTTCCGTCCGTTAAAGCCTCGGCCATCACCGTCTCCAGACGCCGGGCGTCACTGAGATCGCACGAAATCCATTCCAGCCGAACGCCTCTAGCCCGAGCCTCGGCTTGCAGCTCCGTTCCTTCTCCCCGTGCCAAGCCGATCAAGCGATGACCGGGGCGCATGAGCTGCCGCAACATCTCTTCCCCCAAGCCTTTCGAAGCTCCGGTGACGATAAACAGCTTCACTATCCATTCCTCCTCGTTGCGTTCTGAAGCTATATCACTTATTATAGCAAACCGTCCGGGACATACGCATGCAGGAAGGCCCCCTTTTACAAGGCAGCCTCCGCGCGCTCTATCGTGTTTATCCTTGCTCCGGATTCTTATTCCCACATTTATTCTACACTCCGATACGGCCGAACTCCTCGAACACGGCGACGGTATCGATAAAGCTCCAGACGACTGCTCCGTCGGATGCATTCCCGGCCGTATGGGACGGAGCGGCGTTGCCGGTCGTACCGGCTTGGGCCGCTTCGTACAATTTGCCGGCATTGATCCGGCGTTCGCCGGCAGTGACGGCTTGGCCGCCGCCCCACGCCGCCGCTGCCGTATCTACGCCCTTTGCAATGCAAATACGTCCCTCTCTTCCGCCGGATACAGGATTGTCGTCATACATTCTGTCGCCGGCTCTGAAGGGCAGCTCCGTCGGCGTTGATCCACCAACGAGCTTCCGCACCAAATTGACGTTCGAGATGCGATTCGAATGGTCCGCTCCTTCCAAATGATTGCTTTCGAGCAGAAGGTCGTTCCTTTTACCGCTCACCGCAGAGCCGTTCGGACGATACACGGAGTATATCCCGTACGTGGAAGGACGGATCGCCGGAGCGTATACTTCGTCCATGTGCCATTCGGGCAATGTTTCGCTCGTTTGAACGGCCGTCCAACAATCCGCGTTCAGACCGGGCTGCGTGCCGCCGGAGGATAGATGCCGCTTCTTCGCCTCATACTTGATGCCGTTATGGATGACCCGATCGGCGACGGGGTATTTGCAGACGACCGTATTGCTTGCGATCGATCCCGACACGTCATCGATATAAATATCCGCAAAAAAATTCGCCGTGACCATATTGCCCGTACAAGCAATTCCCCGCACATAGCGGACATTCAATCCCGCCCCGCCGCACAGCATGACGGAATTCCCGGAAACGGCGATGCCATACGGCAGAAATGCCGCGTTGTAGGCCGCCCCCAAGCAGGCGATGCCGCTTCCTTCCGCACCCTGTATACTGTTTCCGACAATAGCAACGTTAAGCCGGGTGCTCGCTCGGGTTACAAAAACCTGCGTATATCCGATCCCGACTCCAAGCGAGCTTGTCTTGAAAGCTTCCGGATTCCCGCTGTTATCCAGAAGCAGCCTTTTAACCCCTCTAATATTGTTGGAGGATACAGCAATGTCCGTATTCCATCTCGCCCCGACCCCCGTGGAGCTGATCAGGATCCCGTATTCGTAGCAGCCGACGATAATATTTCCGGACGCGTTCACGTGGGCATGCGCGATTCCGATGCCTCCGCCGTACACGAACCCGCATTCCCGAATGTAGTTGCCGGTTACGCTCGTATTGAAGCCGTGCGTCTGCGCCAAATAAATCCCGTTTTTACCGCATCTCTCGATATGGTTGCCGGTTAACGAGGCTTGACTGTGGTTGTTCACGACAATGCCGTTGCCGGGCGAATTCACGATTCGGCAATTATGAATGCGGATCGTTCCCATGTCTGGGTCCGCATTTGCGAATTTGCCGATGATGTATATATTTTGATAGCCCAATGCCCCGGCGTTGTTCCCCTGCCGATAGGCGGGATCGCTCATCACGCCCTGCAATCGGTCGTTTCCGTCGACAATCAAACCGAATATGTCGATATCTTTAATGCCGTTTCCGAGTATGACGCTGCTGGAGGCGACCGAGGAGCTCGGAATGGTTCCGTCGTCGCGTTTCAATCCGCCCGGACCGAGCAGCACAAACCCGTCGTATACTTGAACGCCGTTTACCGTGTAGACTTTGTCGAATCCGATAATCGGACGTCTCCCTGCATGTTGGACCGACCAGGCTCTCGCTGCGTCGAGTACGGACTGAATGACGGTTTGTTCGTTGCCCGCTCCTACTGCGCCGAAGCTCTCGGGGCGGAACTCGTTCTCGCGGTCCTGCAAACGGACCCAGCAGCCGCTGCCGGTCGGGTTCGTCTCTCCGCTCCCGTTCAAAAACGAAGGCAAGCCCGGAGCCGTTCCGTCCCAAGAGGCAGTCGGACTCATAACGGTTCCTCCATTATGGGCCGCTTTCGGTATTGCCGGATCCCAATACAGCAGTCCTCCCCCCGTACCGGTACCCGGGCGGTATTGGTTCAAACTTATTTGCTGCCCCGCATATTCCCCCTCGAAGCCGATCAAATTCATCACGTCCTCGAAGCGCAGAACCGCCTCGGGCAAGCTCAAGCTCTTCTTGGGTTTGAAGTAAACGCTTTCAACAACCGAAGCATGAGTTTCCAGTTCTCTCCCGTATACCAATCCGACCGAAGCGACGCCTGCAACTCCAAGTGAAGCGAGCATTTGTCTGCGACTCATTCGACTGCCGGCCATCCTCATTCCTCCTCGCATGTCCCTGCTATATCGATCCATCATCCGATCTTCGGAGATAAGCTTTCACTTTATTTTGGCGTCGATCGCTTTGTTCGCCTTCTCTTCGGCGTTGCGGAGCGCCGTATTCATGTCTTGCGTGCCGTTCAGTACTTCGTTCCCGGCCGCAATCATTTCCACGAGAGCCAGCCTGTTGAACCGGTTCGAGTAGGGCAAGGCGCTCATTTTATGCTTGTAGACCGCTGCGACGTTTCTTCCTTTCAAGATGTCCAGCTTCGTACCGAATTGCTTGACGATTCCGTCGTCGATCAGAACGGACATTTTGCCATTCCGGGACAGAGTCGTTTGAACTTCCTCCGAGGCCATTAAATAGGAGACGGCCGCGAATGCCTGATCCTTATGCTTGCTTGATTTGGAAACCATGAAGTAAAGCGGTTTATTCGCTCCGGCAATGCCCGGCTTCTCCTTGGACTGGGGCAAGGAAGCGACGTCCCAATCGATTTTGTGCCCTTTCCGTTCTACTCCTTCCAGCAGGTTGACCATAATGTTGAAGCTTTGCATGAGAGACGCCAATGTCTCCTTCTGATAAAAATCTTCGTTCGTCAGCTTCGTATTCCCCGGTATCGCGGCAATTTGCTGCATCAGGGCAAGCGACTTCTTCCAATCGTCCGTCTGGAAGGAAGCTTTGCCCGTCTTCGGATCGACCAGAGGAACGCCCCACTGGCTGCCTGTCATCGGCAAATTGATCATACGGAAAGAGGCGTACTGCACCCCGTCCTCCATCCGCGACAAACGCTTGAAGGCGGCGATCGCGTCATCCCAGGTCATATCGTCCGTCGGGTAAGGAACCCCGAACTTATCGAACAAGTCTTTGTTGTAAAACCACATCATCCGGTCCGAATAGACGGGGAGGGCAAACAATTCTCCCTTTGAGCCGATCGTTTTGGCGCCTTCGATCACGAGGGGGTCTACCTTTTTCAAATCTATGGAAAAATCTTGGACATAACGGTTCAAATCTTCCGGGTAATCGTAATCCAGCAGCCCCGCCAGGTTCGGGTAATCCGTAAACACGATATCGGGAGTATTGCCGGCGGTAATCAGGTTATCGAGCGTGTTGCTTGTTCCCTTCTGCTGATCCAAATATTCCAATGTAAGAAACGGATACTTTTTGCGGAGCGGTTCGGCGAAATATTGATCGAATTCCGCTTGTTGAAACGCGGTGTTCCAATTATTCACTCTCAGCGTGACCGGCTCGGTACTCGGTTGTTTTCCGCTCCGCTCTCCCCCGGGCTTTGCGGTGTCGGCCGATTTATCCGCCATCAAGGATTGTTCGCCGGTATTCCCCGAGCAACCGGTTACGGATATACCTAGCAGAAGCAGCGCCGCATATGACGCAATCATACTTCCTTTCAAAGGAACCCCTTCTCTCTTTTAGTTTTGTGATTTTTTTCACATTCACTTGTAATGGGGAACGCTACAGCAAGCGAAATGCATACATTCCTGTATTGCCGTCGCCGGGCCTTCGATTCACCCTCTTGCAAACGCTTCCTCCTTCCGCTTTTTATATTCAACCCCCGGGTTCTTCCTTATAATAAACTTATCTGCACCCAATTTCTTTACCAAGGAAGACGATTATTTTGCGAAATCGTTCAGGAAGAGGTCGATCGGGATGAATTTTCCGAAATATGATTTGCGCATCGAGCTTTCCATTCTTCAAATTATTACGTTCTTCTATATGGAGCTTCCCAAGCGCTTCTGGACTCCCGGGGAAAGTCACGATTTCTGGGAATTGTGCTACGTCGACAAAGGGCAGTACGAAATCGTTCGCGGCGCCGAACGAATCGTTCTGGAGCAGGGGGATTTGCTGTTTTACGCGCCTGACGAATTTCATGCCGGACGGGCCGTGAACGATACGGCGCCTACCCTTATTATCATTTCCTTCGTTTGCGATTCGGCAGCCATGCGTTTTTTCGAAGGGAAAACGTTTCGACCGGATGAGGACGAGAAGGTGCTGCTTTCCCGGCTGGTGGATGAAGGGCGGGAAGCTTTCGATCCTCCCGTCGATTCCCCTCGCATGCACAGACCTTCGCAAAGGGCCGCCGCCGCATTCGGGAGCGAGCAAATGATCAAAAATCATTTGGAAATTTTGCTCGTCCAATTGATCCGGAAAGGTGAAATCCGGAAAGTGCAGACCAAACCGGAGACGATCGTCGCGGCCAATTACAATCATGCGCTCGTCGAGCAAATGATTGCCTATATGAATAACCGTGTCGGAGAAAGCTTGACCATCGAGCAAATATGCAGTGCATTCGGCACGGGCAGAACCCGGCTGATGACTCTCTTCAAGACCGCTACCGGACTCGGAACGATCGCCTATTTCAATAAGCTGAAGATCGAACGCTCGAAATCGCTGATCCGGCAGCATGCGTATAACATGACGGAATTGTCGGAACGACTGGGCTTCACGAGCGTGCATCACTTCTCCAGATCGTTCAAGAAAGAAACGGGCATGACACCGACCGAATACGCCCGCAGCGTAAAAGCGAGAGCTTTGCGCAAAGCTACCGACGCGTACCCGGAATAACGGATTGCGATTATAGCGCTTGAACCGTCTTACCGAAAATTGTAATACAACTGAAATATGACTTTCATCTTCCTTTAATGATACGGGCCTATAATAAACCTCGACCCCCTTTTTTCATATATATTTGGAAGACCCACACGGCCCGTTGCTTTGTGGGTCTCTTTTTTTGCGTTCAGGCATGCTATCGTCGGCAAAAAAAGAACAAATGTTCCCAAAATGTGATAGTATATAAGTGTTGCAAAACACGCTACTCGAACTTTATGGGCCAGGGAGAACACTTACATGCTGCAAAAAACGCACAGCGCGGCCGGCCTCGTGGCCGCAGAACTCGTAATCGTCAATCTACAGGTCCCCTTCCTGTCCTGGGATGCCGCCGGAGCCATTCTGCTGGGCTGTCTGGCCGGGACTTTGGCCGATGTGGACAAGCCTGGCTCCACGATGGCCAAGGTGCTATTCCCTTTGTCGGCGCTGCTCCGGTTCATTCATGTCCGTCATCGGACGCTGACACACTCCATCGCGTTCGTCGCGGCTTTGGCGCTCGCCGCCTCTCCGATGCCGGCATTGTACTTCTGGGCATTCGTTGCCTCCTATGCCTCGCACCCGCTTATCGATCTGCTCAACGAAAACGGCGTGCAGCTGTTTTGGCCGTTGAAAGGAAAAATACGCCTGCTGCCGAAATTTATGGCCGTCGATACCGGATCGCCGATCGAAGCGGCGATCCGCTGGATTTTGCTCATCGTAAGCTTGTGGATCCCTTTCTCGACCATCGATTTCAACCTATGATCCCGGCCGTAGGGACTGTCACACATTGTTTGCACAATGTACACGGGGGCGCCTTCTCTGAAAAAGCCGTCTGCGGCACGCATATGGTAAGATGGGCTTAGCGATGCTTGGGGACAAGGAGGGCTGTCGATGAAGAGCCAAATGATGACGTATACGGTGACAGTTATGCTGCTGGCAACGGCAGTTTTGACAGGATGCGGAGCGAAGAACGGAAGCTCTGGCAGCAGTCCTGATGCGGGTGCAGGCCAGACCGCCGCAGCTGCAGGCGGCAATGCGGAGGCGCTGTACAAGAAGCACTGCTTGTCCTGCCACGGCGACCAATTGCAAGGCCGGGTCGGGCCGGGCACGAACTTGACCAAGGTCGGCGGCAAGCTTAGCCGGGAGCAGCTCGTAACGCAAATCGCCAAGGGCGGCAATGGAATGCCCGGCTTCAATAACTCGCTGGACGAGACGGAAATCGGGGCATTGGCCGACTGGCTGTCCGCCAAGAAGTGATCGGTCCGTTCGCCATGGCCGGCCCGCGTTTGAGAAATTCGGCCGATCGGAGAGCGTTTGCCGTCCTCGCGACTGGCTTGAACGAGAAATAACGCTCATATGGACCTTATTCCGCGCCTCGTCGGTCCTCGCTGCGGATGTGGTTCCTTGAGCGTTATTTTGAATAGGTACATCCGGCCACGGTAATACTCGGCCTCACTCGGCTTCCACAATCGCATAAGCTCCGGCCGTCGTGGCCGAGTGGGTGATGCTCAGGTGAATTTTCAACGGCTGCGGCTTCCCGAGGCGCGCCCATGCCGCGTCTGACAGACGGCATTCCGGCTTGCCGCATTCGTCCGGGACGACGCGGATGTCCTGAAAGCCGACCTCGCGGCCGATGCCGCAGCCGAGCGCCTTCACGACCGCCTCCTTGGCGGCGAAGCGGCCGGCGACGAACTCCGCGAGCCGCCCGCCGCGCCGGGCGGCCAATTCCCGCTCCTCCGGCGTCAGCACCCGCTCCACGAACCGTTCTCCGTGAGGCTGTCCGAGCAGCTTTTTTACCCGTTCGATATCCAGCAAATCGATGCCTACTCCTGCTATCATCCCGCTTTATCCTGTCCTTTCCTTCCGCCCCCGCGCACCCGGGTCCTTTACGTTTTCCGTTCCTATCCGCTATAGTTTCTATTATAGGGCAATCCGGCGATATGCGCCAATTCCGTTCCCTATGCTCGCGAAGGAGGATCGACATGGATCAAGAGGCCAAACGCGCGCTTCTGCACAAAGACCGCCAGCGGGTATGGCACCCGTTTACCCAAATGAAAGATTACGCCCTTCAGGACCATCTGCTTATCGAGAAGGCCGAGGGCATCTATTTGTATGACGCCGACGGCAACCGGTATTACGATACCGTCTCCTCCTGGTGGGTGAACGTGCACGGACACGGGCATTCCCGGATCAAGCAGGCAATCGCCCGTCAGCTTGACGAAACCGACCATATTATGTTCAGCGGCTTCACGCACCGTCCGGCGATCGAGCTGGCGGACAAGCTGATCGATATCGCACCTTGCGGGCTCGGCAAAGTATTTTATTCCGACAACGGCTCCACGGCCGTCGAGGTCGCTCTGAAAATGTCGTTCCAATATTGGCGGCATGTCGGCAAACCGGCGAAATCGAAATTCGCCTATCTGGAGAACAGCTACCACGGCGATACGCTCGGAGCGGTAAGCGTAGGCGGAGTCGACCTGTTTCATTCGACATTCAAGCCTCTGCTGTTTGACGGATATCGGCTGCCATCGCCTCTCGTGAGCGAATGGTCCGATGGACGGCCGACGCCCGAAGCGGCAGAGTCTTCCGTGGCGGAAGCGCTCGAAGCCGTCCGGCGGCTGTTCGAGTCGTCCGCCGCAGAAATCGCCGGGTTGATCGTCGAGCCGATGATCCAGGCGGCCGGAGGCATGCTCATGCACCCTGCCGCATACGTCACGGGACTGCGCGAATTGTGCACGCGATACGAGGTGCACTTGATCGCGGACGAAGTTGCGGTAGGCTTCGGGCGAACCGGCACGATGTTCGCCTGCGAGCATGCGGGAATATCGCCCGACCTGCTCTGTCTCTCGAAAGGGCTGACTGCCGGCATGATGCCGCTCGCCGTTACATTGTGTACCGATACGATCTATGAAGCGTTTTACGACGACTATGAGACGCTGAAGACGTTTTTCCACGGCCACAGCTTCACCGGCAATCCGCTCGCTTGTGCCGTCGCCTTGGAGAGTCTGCGCATTTTCGAGGAGGAAAGCGTCTTGGAGCATGTCGGGAACGTTTCCTCGGCTCTGCGCGAGCAAATTCGCCGGTTTGAAGCCTTCAGCCATATCGCGGGCATCCGCCAGCTCGGCATGGTGGCCGCTTTCGAGCTATATGAGGACGCCGGCTCCCGGCGGAGCTATCCTTTTGCCGAACGGCGAGGGTACCGCTTATATTTGGAGGCATTAAAGGAAGGGCTGATCTTGCGCCCGCTCGGCGATACCCTTTACTACTGGCTGCCTCACTGCACGTCCACTGCGCAGTTGGAGGACATCGTGGACCGAACCTGCACCGTACTGGAGCGGCTTGGCTACCGGTGAGGCTAATGGAGCCGCGGACTGTTGCGGGCAAGAAAAACTGAAGGAGGGCGCATGCCCCCCTTTTTTTCTACGACTGCATCATTCGCGCATAGAAGTGCATGTACCGCATGTACCGCATGCTCTACATGCAGCTTGCCGCCTCTGCCGGCGCTCGCGAGACAACATATCCGCCAAGTAGCGGAACTGGAGTTTGCTATTGAGCCGAATGCCGGTGCCCGCAAACAAAATAGCGGAAAAACGTTGCACTATTCCGCTGTTCATGATCATTTTCACCTTGAAAGATCGAAATAGCGGAATCCTGTTCCGTTATTCTCAAGAGTATAACGGAATTCCGGATCATAACGGAGTATTGTTCCTCTATTGACGGCAACACCGTTGCAGGCGCTTCATCAAGGGGGGCCCGTAAGGGAACTACATGAAGCTGTTCGGATCCAAGATCACGCAAACGCAGAAACAGTGAACCTAAAGCTTTTTGGCAACGCGCACTCTCCCGTGCGCGTTGCGGCGTCGCATGGGCGACAGACCAATGGTTACCGAATACAAGTTCTCTAACATGAAATTAGGTTCACCGTTCGCCGAATTCGCGCATCCGGCAAGCAATTAGCGCAATAAGCATTAAAGTTCACTATAGTGAACTTTGGTTCAGCAATGCCATCGCGATGCCAACCCGGACAGACATCGAGGCATCAATCGGCAAAGACCCATTCAGAAATTGATTATAGCGCCAAAGTGACTAGCCGGCTCAATCGTTCTATAACGATAAGGACAACGACACGATCGTTTCAATCTCCTGCTTCTCGTCCGGGTAATTCGCCGTAAACCGGTCGTACAGCGCCCGGTCGGGTTTGCCCGCTTTCTGCAATGCCGCCAAATACCATCTCGTGCCGGGCTTCCGGACGGCTTCTTCCAGCTGATCGCCGATCGTCGTAGACAAGATCTCCGCCGATTTCGCGGCATCCCCTTTCAAATAGTAAGCTTGTCCGAGCGTCAGCGCGAGATTGGGCGTTACATAAAACGGACTCCCCGCCATTTGCCCTTCCGGAAGCGACTCCAGCTGCTTCATACGAGCCAACACTTCCTGATGGAGCTCGACCGCGGCATTCCAGTGTCCGTCCATCGTCTGCTTCTGGCCCGCTTGCCAGTACTGCTCCCCGAGCTGCAAATGCAGCGCCGCCGCCCGTTCATACATGCCGATAACCCACGGATAAGTTTGCAAGCCTTCCTTCATAAGCGCCAGAGCGTCCGCCAGGCGGTCTTTCACCATATAATGCCGATACCGGGCTTCAAAGACGACGCGATCGTAGGGTTCGGTCTTCTTGATCGATTCGAGCAGTCCCGAGCCTTTTTCATAGTGTGCTTCGTTTTGCGTATTCTCGTACACCTGCTCCAGGAAATCCACTTTGGTCAAAACGTAGTAAGGGTTGTCCGGCTGAAGCCCGATCGCCTTGTCCAGAGGAACGAGCACTTCCTCCAGCGTCCTCCCTTGCTGGGCGAGCTGCACCGCGGCGGAATAATGATTGTAAGCTTGCCCATGGATGACAGACACAACCAGAAGCGCAGCCGAGAGCAGGCCGAGAACGACAGGCAGCCCATACTTGCTCTTCTCCTCTTTGCCGCTCAGCCAACGTTCCGATATCGGACTCGCGAACCCGGATGCCATCCCGCCGAGACTTAAAAATACGAGAGCGGATATATACGCATAGGTCATCTCGAAATCCATCAAGCTGTGAAACAGGATCGCCACCGCCGCGGCGTAAAACACCAGATTGCGCTCCCGGTCCGCCGGCTTCGAGACGAAGTACGTTTTGGCAAACCTATACAAGATCGAGCCGATGAACGACAACAAAATGAGCAAGCCGACGATTCCCGTTTCCACCATATATTGAAGGACGAAGCTGTGCACCTGATTGACCGTGTACGGATTGTTGGCATATTGCGGGTACAATACGCTCCAGGCGTTGCCTCCGGCGCCGAATAACGGATAATCCTTCAGCGCCTTGAACGTATCCTTGTACATCGTGAACCGTTCCAGCACGCTGTGCTGCTGGAGGTTGATGCTCTGCACCCTTTGCGCCAGCGCCTCCGGCAATATATGGACTATGGCGGCATTTCCCGCGATAAGACCGGCTCCTAATAGGACCCCCAGCACGATAAGCCCCGGGACGTACAAATTGGCAAGCCTGGCCCCGGAAATGCGGCTTAATCCTCTGTCCAGCAAAGGCGGCAGCAGCTTGTGAACGAGCACCACGACCGCGCAAACGACGACGGACGTCGACAGAAGCAGGCTCCATCCGCCGAACGACAGCGGATCGAAGAAGGATAACGTGTCCGTCACTTCGAAGTCCGGTCCGCGTCGTTCCACCATGACGTCCAAGACGTCCGAAGCGATATTTTTGATTTTGTCGGTAATGAGAAACGAAGCGGCGCTGCCTATGATCAAATAGACGAAAAACAAAATTTGTCTGGCAAAGGACAAGAAGGGCAAAAAAGCAAGCAGAATAAAAGGCAGCATGACGAGCCCGCCGCGCGACAATGTCAGGAAAAACGACAGCAGCACGGGAACGAGCATCAGCGCGTGAATAGCCGTCGCGTACCATTTTCGCGAAAAGACGATCAAATACAAGCCGCACAGCAAAGGGATGATCAAAAAACCGGCGTAAGCATTCGCGTACTGGAATACCGACGTCAATCGCAGCCCTTCGCCGGTCTTCATAACGGCATCGTAAAAATAGACGTTCCCGAACACGTTCATCAGGCAATATACGACTACGGCGTAGGCGGAACCTACGATCCCGTAGCGGAGGATCGAATTCCCTATGCGGTTTCTCGAGAAATAAAGCCCGATCACGAAAAAGAGCGCGTACATGAGCTGCAGCAGCAGCAAGTTTTCCGCATGATGCCGGGTCGCGGCCGAGCTTAACGAGATGAAATAGCTGAGCGGGATGCCCCATACCGCAAGCGCGTACAAGTCGCGAATCTCGCGCAATCGCCAGCTCTTGAACAAATAAGCTGCGGCAAGCAGAGAAAATACCGAGGTCCATATCATCGACGAGTAAATCGGACTTTCGTATTGCGCTTTGGAACCATAGAACAGCGCGGTTTGAAACGGGGCTATGAACAGAAACGATACTATGAATGCGACGACACACCAATAAACGATCGAATGATGCTCCTGCAAGCCCGAGCCCTCTCGAGCCAGCCGATACTGACTTTTCTTATGCCCTGCAGCCATTATTTCTCCTTCTCCGCATTCACCATATTTTGGCAGTTTTTTACCATTATCATAGCATGAGCCGAAAAAAACGTCTAGCCGAAGTGGATTTTGTCGAATAAAATCCGACATCGGCAGTCAAAATATCCCCGCAAACGGGGCTTTTGCTCCGATGCTTTTCCAGGTACTTTGCGGAGACCCCGAAACTAATAAATTCCATACTGTCAAAAAAAGCGCGGAAGCCTCCGACGGCCTCCGCGCCTCCCGCTTTCCCCGAGATCAAATGCCGGGAATCGGCGATCGTTTATGTTCGGTTTTCAAATACTGCTTTTCCAGCTTTTCTTTGGCTGCAGGATCAATTTCCTTGCCTTCAAGATAGCTGCTGTTGTCCTCGTACGTAATGCCGAGCTCCGTCTCGTCGGTCTGGCCTTCCCACAGGCCGGCCGTCGGCGCCTTGTCGAGTATCGGCCGAGGGACGCCGAGCTTTGCCGCCAGCTGGCGCACCTGCCGTTTGTTCAGCGAGCTGAGCGGAGTAATATCTACCGCGCCGTCGCCGTATTTGGTGAAAAATCCGGTGATCGCCTCGGAGGCATGGTCCGTCCCGACTACGAGCAAATTCATGTCGAAGGCGAGGGCATATTGCACGACCATCCGCGTCCGCGCTTTCACGTTGCCTTTGCCGGCACGGCTAATATGCCGGGGGGTGCCCAGCGATTTGAAGCCGTATTCGACCTCCAGCGCGATCTCGTCGACGGCCTGCTCGATATTCGTCTCTACCTTATGAGTCAAGTTGAACGCTTCGGCTACCGAATAGCTGTCCGAGATGTCGGACTGCTCGCCATACGGCTGGAATACGCCAAGCGTAATGTAGTCCCGTCCCGTTTCCTTCGTCAGCTCGTCGGTCGCCATTTTGCACAGCCCGGTCGCCACGGCGCTGTCCACGCCGCCGCTGATGGCGATCAGGAGACCCGTCACTTTGCTGTCCAATACGTATTGCTTCAAAAAGTCGACCCGTTTGCGAATTTCCGCGTCCGCGTCGATTTCCGGCTTGACGCCGAGTCGCGAGATAATGTCCTGCTGCAAGCTCATTCGTCTCCATCACCTTTCTATATTCATCTGCGATTTGCATTGCTGCGTTAGACTTCCTAACATCAGTATAGTTCACTGCCGTCAGAATTCAAGAGAATAGGCAAAAAATGCATCATTTCCTTCCGCTTATCCCTAACATTTGCCACGTTCAAGTCACATATTGTGCCGAGACTCCCGCCTGGACGAGCGTCCCTTCGTCGGCGCCTTCACATATCCGTCTCATCGCCCCGACGCGGTCGAAGTTGAACACGTGAAGCGGGAGGCCATAGTCGCGTGCCAACAGGAAGGCGGAGGAATCCATCACCTTCAGATCCGATCGGATCACTTCCTCGTAAGGAAGCCGCGCGTACAGCCTGGCGCCCGGATTGCGCTTCGGGTCGCTGTCGTATACGCCGTCCACCCCTTGCTTGGCGACGAGAATCGCTTGTGCGCCCACCTCGAGCGCCCGCTGCACGGAAGGATAATCGGTAGTCACGTACGGTTGCCCGTTGCCTCCGGCAAATATGACGATATACCCTTTCTCCAGATGGTGGATCGCCCGCAGCCGGATGTAAGGCTCGGCGACCGCGTTGACGGTAAGCGCGGACATGACGCGGATTTCCTTGTCCGTCTTCGCCTTCAGCACGCCCCGCAGCATCAGACTGTTAATGACCGTAGCCATCGTCCCGATATTGTCCGCTTCCGCCCGGTCGATGCCCCACGCTTCCGCCATATTGCCGCGAAAAATGTTGCCTCCGCCGATTACGACGCACACCTCGATTCCGAGCCGCGTAACCGCGATCACCTCGTCCGCGATATGCTCGAGCCTTCCGGGATCGAACCCTACCGACTCCCCGCCCGCCATCGCGCCTCCGCTTAGCTTAACCAACACGCGCTTATACCTCATTTCCGCACCTCCGTTAATGGGCAAAAAAATAGCGCCTAAGCCCGAAGGCTCGACGCTAGTTGAATCCGCAATAGGAAACCTTACATAACCGGATACCGGAACGAAAAAGAAACGCGACAGGCAACCGATACGTCTATCCTCCGCTCCATCCCGCGGTTGGAGTTGACCGGTACAAATGGATGCCATATTTCGCGTCCCTCCTTCTTGTTCTTCTTAGGATCATATCGAAACACTTGCTGCCATGCAACCGTATTTTTACAGTTTACCAATAAATTATTTTTATATAATCAATAAAATATTTAAAGTTTCTTTTATCGAAAATCCCCCATACAATAAAAGCAAAGAACCAATTCCAATAACGAGCGGGTGACCGAACATGACAAACAATCGTCCATCTTTCTTTGCCGGGGCAGAGCCGAACTTATTGCGCGAGCAGTTTCCTTACGACGCTCCTCCGCTAATCGTTTTCGACGGCGCAGACGTTCCGATGAACAGACCCGAGGACATTTTCATTACCGACACGACGTTTCGCGACGGGCAGCAAGCCCGCACTCCGTATACCGTCGAACAAATCACTGCCCTGTTCGATCTGTTGCACCGGTTGTCGGGACCGAAAGGCGTAATCCGCCAAACCGAATTTTTCCTGTATAGCGAGAAGGACCGTCAGGCGGTACGGGCTTGTCAGGAGAAAGGCTACACCTTCCCGGAAATTACGGCTTGGATCCGGGCGGTCGCGAAGGATTTCCAACTGGTCAAGGAGATGGGTATCCGCGAGACGGGCATTCTGACCTCGTGCTCCGATTACCATATTCATCTGAAGCTCGGGATGAACCGCGAGCAAGCGATGGACCAATATTTGTCGGTCGTGAAATCGGCGCTCGCCGAAGGAATCCGTCCGAGATGCCATCTGGAGGACGTAACCCGCGCGGACGTATTCGGCTTCGTAATCCCATTCGTGCAGCAGCTTGTCCGGCTGTCCGAAGAAAGCGGCCTTCCGGTCAAAGTCAGGCTTTGCGATACGATGGGCTACGGGGTCAGTTATCCGGGAGCGGCTCTTCCCCGCAGCGTCCCCCGGCTGCTGCACGCACTGCGTACGGAAACGGGTATCGCCTCCGCCCAGCTCGAATGGCACGGACATAACGACTTTTACAAGGTGCTCACGAATGCGGCGACCGCATGGCTGTACGGCTGCTCCGGGGTTAACGGAACGTTGCTCGGGTTCGGGGAAAGGACGGGCAATACGCCTATCGAGGGGCTGCTGTTCGAATATATGGGACTGACCGGCGACACTTCGGTCGATACCCGGATCGTCACCGAAATTGCCGAATACTTCGAGCGCGAGCTCGGATATACGGTCCCGCCGATGACGCCGTTCGTCGGCAAATCGTTCAACGTAACCGCGGCGGGCATCCATGCGGACGGTGTTATCAAGAACGAGGAAATTTACAACATATTCGATACGGACAAACTGCTGAACCGGCCGCTCGGCGTCCTCGTAACCGACAAAGCCGGGACGGCGGGTGTCGCCCATTGGGTCAATCGCCAGCTGGGTCTGGTCGGCGAAGAGCGTGTCGACAAACGGTCCCCCGGCGTCCAAGCGATGTACGGCTGGGTAGTTTGCCAGTACGAAGACGGACGGACGACGAGCTTGTCCGACGAGGAGTTGACTGTCGCGGCGCGGCAATATTTGCCGGAATTGTTTACCAAATCACGATAGGCGCGTATTGCCGGAGTTGTTGAAGTAACTTACCATCATTATACTAAACGAGTTATGATTACAATAGAAACAGGACAGCGAGCCGCGGCTGTCCCTGTACAAACACTCGGTCGGAGCTCCTCCTGCTTAAGTATGTGAATACTTGCGGAAACAATACCCCGTCACCCGGCGCTAACTAGGCGGAGAGCGCAAGGAGAAGCATTCCTAACGCGAGCATAACCTTAATCGCTTGGAAAGCATCTCCCTAGGCATCCTCCTTTCCGGAGGGCCTGTCTACCACCACAAGTTGGTTGTACCATGTCCCATACTATAACCATGAGCCGCCTCTTCCGAGGGGCTTTTTTACGTTACAGCAAACTATACTCGTTCACCGGATATACTTGTCCGTTCGATTCCATTCATCGACATTATCCATAAATGAGCGGAGTGCAGTTCCGGTACCCGGAACCAGAATTACACGGTTGCAAGTCGTCCGTTCCGGCCTGCAAATGGAAATTATCCCGTTAATCGGGATTGCAGTCCACTTCCCTCTACGGTAACTGGAAAAAGTACAGTTATAATATCCGATTTGCTGACTAGAGCCATGTTAACTACATAATAGCTGTACCTTTTCCAGTTAAAGTTTATTTTTTATCGTTCGCGCTGTTTTTAACTGTAGCTTTTCCATTTACTCAGGGAACTGAAAAACCGTCGGGAGCGATCCCGACGGTTCTTTCGGCCGTATGCTATTATCGGCAAAAACGTTCGAACGCTTGAGCCAAATCGGCGGCAATCTGCTCGGCCGACCGGTTCTCGATCTGATGGCGCTCGATCATATGCACGAGCTCTCCGTCCTTCATCAGTGCGATGGACGGCGACGACGGCGGATATGGCGCGAAAAATTCGCGCGCCTTTGCGGTCGCTTCCTTGTCCTGTCCGGCGAATACCGTGAACAGATGGTCAGGCGTAATATCGTGCTGCAGCGCTTTGGCTACGCCGGGACGGCATTGGCCGGCGGCGCAACCGCACACCGAGTTGACGACTACGAGAGAGGTCCCTTTTGCCGAATCGAACTGCTCTACCACTTCGTCAGGCGTACGCAGCTCTTTGATGCCCAGCCGGGTCAGGTCGTCACGCATCGGTTGAATCATATCCCGCATATAGGATTCGAATGACATCGCCATTATCGCTTCACTCCTCCATGATTCGCAAGTATCGAATTTCGAAAATGTTTACTATCTCCTATTATACATCTCCGACTTGCGGAAGCAAAGCCCCTGTACGGGCTGGAAAGAATCCATGGAGGACCCGCAGATCGAAAGAATGCTGCGTCCGACGCCGGACCGATGCGCCGATTCCGCTTCATCACTCAGGGTCCGGCGATTGCCCTTCTTCATCTCCGTTGTCCAGACCGACTTCATATGCGGCGTTTTTGTCCGGATGCATGAACCGCGCTCCTTCGGCCGAGGGAACGATTCCTTTCTCGAAATAGTCGCGGTTTTCCGCCGTCTGGAAGCCTACATCCTTGAACGGATGCACCCACTGGTCTCCCGCCATGATGAAAGGATCGGTTTGCTCCGTCCATTGACTGAGCGGAGATTCCGGCGATTCATACATATGATCGCCGATAGTGACGCCGAATTCGTTGACGAAAGGCTCGCGAGGGCCTCTCCCTTCCACAAATTGCGGCAAAAAGTTGATTTCGAACGGATCGAGCGATTCATCCTCGCCGTCGGCTTTCCGGCTGCCGGAATCGGAATGCAGGTCGTCGCGTTTATTGTTCATGGGCTGCTCCGTTCCGCGCTCAAACCGAGGGACGGTTCGGCCCGTCCAATTTTTTATCGGCAGGAAGGCCCTCTTCCCGACGATTTTGTTTGTTCTCCCCGGCTTGCCGGCGCTGGGCCAAAGAATCCTGATCGTTCGTTTGTTTCGTTGACATGATCCTTCATCTCCTTTCGCCTTTATTATGCATCGAAAAAGAGAAAATGATGCCAACCCCGGCCAAGACGAGCGCCTGCCACTGAAACGGCGATAATAACAAAACCGATGGCTGCGGCACGTCTCCGAACGAAACGGCCAACAAGCCGAGTCCCATATACATGGCCGCAATACGGAACAACTCCCCCGTTCCCGACGATTTGCGGCGAACCCATAGCAACAAAGCGACAATGCAGGCGACGATTACGGTATACGCGGAAACCGGATGATACCGGTATTCCGGATCGTTCAAGACCAGACCCCAAGGAAGCGAGGTCGTTCTTCCATACTTCCAGTCGATAGCCGCATACACGATGACGGCCGCCACAGCACCCACCGCCATCAGATCGAGGAATAGCCGCGGCGGTATGCTGTTGCGCCTCAGCTTCACAGCCAAATACACGATGGCCGCCGTTACGGCCAGCCCCGCCTCCCTAGTGCCTCCATTCATCATTAGCAGGGCCAACGGACGGTCCCATACTACGGAAGGAGCAAATAGAACGTGCCCGAACTTCCAGACGATAAACGAGATAAATGCTGCGTTTTGCAGCAATTCGGCCGCCTCCTTCGCGGACGCCCCATGAGTGCGGGATAGCCAGCGAACGGCAATAATCGCGGTCAATACGGCGGCAATGACCGCCAATAAGCCGACCTGAATCGCGAAAGGCCCCCAAGAAATAAGCCCGGACAACCAACACCAACTCCGTTTCGACATGAATAAGTCGGACTGTTCCTTAACAACCTAAGCAGAAGCCCGCATTTTGGGTAAAAGAAAACACGCAGGAAGAATCCTAACAATATGCTTGAGGCTAACGCCTGCCGGCATCGACCTTTATGCCGAGCCGCACGACGGGGGGGATGCTTGTTGAGAACCTATCGAACCTTGTTGCTGACAGCCGTCTTAACGGCAGCGGTTTCTTGGTTAGTCGTCACGCTTGCCGGCTCCGCAACGATCCGCGGCGCTTCTTTTGCCGGCCCTGCCGCGTCGACATCTCCGAGTAAATCCGACAAGCCTGTGGCCGCCTTTTCGCTATTAAGCGACATTCATGTACAGGAGGACGACAAACTATCGCAAAAATTGTTCGTGAAAGCGCTTAAGTATCATTATAGCATAAAGCCGGACGCGGATATGCTCCTATTAAACGGAGATTTGACGAATGGCGGCAAAGAGGATTTCGACAAGCTCCGGGAGCTGTTGGACAGCAATCCGCATGCCCCGGTCTACGCGACTATGGGCAATCATGAGTTTTACGGCATGTGGCGTCACGGCGGGATATACGATTACTCCAAGCTAGGCAGCGGGTGGAGCTCGGCCAAGGCCGTTGCCCAATTCGCCGACTTCTTCGGCTACTCCAAGCTGCACCGGGAAGTATCCGTACACGGAATCCCATTCCTGTTGATGAGCGGCGAAGCATATCGCGACGTGGATGCATCCATCGCGGAGGACGCCTACTTGTCGGATGAACAGCTGGACTGGCTGGAAACCAGGCTTGTCGAGCATCGGGACCGGCGAAGCGCCAAGTCTGGCAGCAGCGAGGAGACGGATTTGCCCGCGCTCGTGTTTCTCCATCAGCCTCTGCCGGATACGCTGGACGGGAGCTCCATCGAACGCGGCGTGGTCCAGCACGAGCGCCTCCGCTCCATTCTGGATAAGTATCCGTTCGCCGTGCTGTTCTCGGGACATACGCATTGGGACTGGGAAACGACCGACCAAGTATGGAGCGGACCTTTCACCGCGATCGGCAGCGCCTCGGTGCGAAGCGTATACGGGCCCGACAACAAGCCCGTCGATCCGGTCAAAAGCGAAAGCCTGTTCGTCGAGGTCTATTCCGGGCGACTCGTAATTCGGGCGATCGACCATGAAGACGACAGCTGGATCGGGGACCAGACTGTCATAAAATGGAATCCATAGGAGGCGCCGATAACGGCGGGCCGTCGAGAATGGACTCCCAACCAGAGGAGGCGGAGACTTTCTACGGCCGGCCGATCCCGTCTCCGGCGTTTTTCTTTTGTCCGAAAACGCGATACAATGTTCTGTAACTACTCCGGCAACAAGCGGAAAAAGGAGATTCGTTGTGGTTTATGACGTTATTGTGATCGGCGGCGGACCTTCCGGATTGATGGCGTGCATAGCGGCTGCCGATGCGGGAGCGAAAGTGATGCTCGTGGACAAAGGGGACAAGCTCGGACGAAAGCTGGGCATCTCCGGCGGGGGAAGGTGCAATGTAACCAACGCCAAGGAGCTGGACGAGCTGATCAAGCATATTCCCGGCAATGGCCGGTTCTTGTACAGCGCCTTGAATACGTTCGGGAACCGGGACATTATCGCCTTCTTCGAAGGGATGGGCATCAGGCTGAAGGAAGAAGACCGGGGGCGGATGTTTCCGGTAAGCGACAAGGCCAAGACGGTCGTCGACGCTTTGGTGAGCCGGGTTCGCGAGCAGGGCGTCGCCATCCGCATCAACAGTCCGGTAGACCGGGTCGAGTATGAAGACGGGCGAACGACAGGAGTCTGGCTTCGCTCGGGAGAACGGTTAAAGAGCCGCTGCGTCGTCATAGCGAGCGGAGGGAAATCGGTGCCGCATACCGGATCGACCGGTGACGGCTACGCTTGGGCGCAAGAGGCCGGACATACGATTACCGAGCTGTATCCGACCGAAGTGCCGATTACGTCGTCCGACGCTTTTATCCAGACCCGCGAGCTGCAGGGGTTGAGCTTGCGCGGCATTCATTTGGCGGTATGGAACGAGAAAGGGAAGCTGATTATCGAGCACGAGGGCGACATGATATTCACCCATTTCGGCATATCCGGTCCCGCCGCGCTCCGCTGCAGCCAGTTCGTGGTCAAACAAATGAAAAAAACCGGAGAGCGCACCGTCCCGATGACGATCGATTTGTTCCCTGCCCGTACGGCCGACGACATATACGCCGAGACGATGCGGCTTGCCCGGGAGGAATCGAAAAAAGCGGTCAAAAATGTACTCAAGGGCTTTTTTCCCGAGAAGCTGATCCCTATCCTTCTGAAGAAGTCCGGCATCCCGGACGACCTCACGTACGACAACATTCCGAAGCAGCCTTGGACGGAGCTGGCCAAACTGGCCAAGGCGTTCCCGCTTCGCGCCAATGGCACGCTGTCCATCGAGGAAGCGTTCGTAACCGGCGGCGGCGTCCATCTGAAGGAAATCGACCCGAAGACGATGGAATCGAAGCTGATGCCGGGTCTGTTCTTTTGCGGGGAAGTACTCGACGTTCATGGTTATACCGGGGGTTATAATATCACCGCCGCGTTCTCGACAGGATATACGGCGGGGAAGAGTGCGGCGGAGTCGCCGACCTGAAACCGATGCAAGGGGTCCCTCTCATAAAGTCGAGACAACCGGTAATAGCGGAACAACCATTTCCCCTAATACCGGTTTTTCCCGTTAACCCGCTTCCGTTCAGCTATTAGCCGCATGACTCGCCGCTATTTCCGACGCATCGACTCCGCCCCCTTCTACTATGGGGCTTTAGCTTGTCATTTCCCTTTCTCCGTCTCGATCTTTTTGTTCGCATCCTCGACGGCGTCCCGCAAAGCCGTATTGATGTCCTTCGGGCCGATGAGCACTTGGTCGAACTGCGTACCGAGGCTAGCCAGAGCCACGCTGTCGTACTTCGTCAATGGAGTAGGAGAGGCGTTCTTGACCGGAAACATCGATTTCACGTTCTTCCCTTTGAAATACGGAATATCGTCGCCATATACGCTCCGGATGCTCCTGTCGTTCAGAGACGTAAACCTGCCTTGCTTGGCGGCATATTGCTGAAACTCATTGGAAGTCAGGTAGGAGATGACCTCGAACGCCTTGTCCTTCTTCTTGCTCGGATTCGCAATGTAGAAATAGGTCGGGATCGGCTGCGACCCGACTCCCGGCGTTTCGCCGAAGGAAGGCAACGATACGACATCCCAATTCATCGTGTCTTTATACGTCGAGGAAGCGAACGCGCCGGTATTGACGAACATCGCCGTCACCTTGTCTTTGTCGAACAGCTCCCGCTGCTTGGCCAGCGTAATATTTTGCTGGGTTACTTCGTTGCCGGGAATATTGTAAAACCTCGAGAAATTTTCGAACAGCTTCTTGAATCCTTCATCGGCAGTGAACCGCGCTTTGTCCCCCGACGGATCGACGGACTGCAGCGATAGCGGATTCACCGTAAACATCGCGCCGGTCGCCATGCCGAAGCCCCGGTAAGCAACGCCCCCTTCGGTACGGTTCAGCTTCTTCGCCAGCTCGTACGTTTCGTCCCACGTCATGCCGTTTTTCGGATATGACAATCCGAATTTATCGAAAATGTCTTTGTTGTAATACAGCACCAGCGTATCCATCGAAGTCGGCAGGCCGTATACGCCGCCGTTCGCCATCTGCTTCTGGCGCTCGATCAAGGCCGGATCGAAGCGGGTCAGGTCGAATTGGTTTTTCTTGATCAGTTCCGTCATATCGAACTGGAGCTGCGGATCGAGCACGCCGAAAAATATGTGCCCGACCGAAGCGTAAATGATGTCCGGCATTTGACCCGCCGCGATCAAATCTTGAATCGCCGACCCTTTCCCTTTGTAAGGAATGAAGCGCAAGGTCACTTCGGGGAATTTCTCTTTGATTTTGCTGCCGTACTCCTGCATGAACTGCTCCTCGTTTACGTTCAGCACCGTCTGCCAGATCGAAAGCTCTACGGGCTCCTTCGGCTTGTTCGCTTCCGGCTCCTGCTTGCCTTGATCTTCTTTGCCCGTACAAGCCGCCAGCAGCAGCGCGGTCATGACGAGAAGCACGAGCGCCCTTTTACCGTTCCTATACCCCTCTTTGGCTACCATAGGAAATCACTCCTTCTTGATGATGATCACCATTTTTGAAAGCGCATTCACAACCGCCTTCATGTTTCTCTTTTTTGCCGCTCCCAGTCGCGAATCAATTAATATTTCACTCCCTTTGTATCTCTCAATATTTTCAAATTCTTGTTATAATCTTAATACACACCTGATTATACGATCAATGAACGATAGCTTTTCTTTATGGATGAATCAATCATTTATATGAATGGAGGCTTTCCGATGCTGTCGATCAAATCCGTCCTTTACGACGATCGAATCGAGAAATGGCAAATCGAGCCGAAGCAAGTTCACCACCATATCCTCATCTACGTAACGAGCGGCACGGTCATATACCGGCTGCTGGATCAAGTGATCGAGCTGCGCCAAGGGGAAGCCCTGTTCATTCCGTCCGGCACGAGCCGCTCCTGCCATAACGACAAAGAGCCGCATCAAAAATATTCCGCCCATTTCACCTCGTCCGGACATGCGGATACGCTGCTGGAAGGGTTCCGGGAGCATGGCTTCTTCACCTGCAAAATCCATAACGGAAATTACTTCAAGCAACGGTTTTCCATGCTGCTGCTGCAATGGTTCAACCGGACGCCCGGCAATGAGTTGATCTGCGAGGGCGTATTATCCGAAATGCTCGGCTGGATGATCCAGGATTCGCATAAACAGCGCAGCTCCGCCATCAAGCATGATTTGATGGCCCGGCTGCAAAATTATATCGTCCACAACCATTGCAAAGCGATCCGGCTGTCCGATCTCGCCGATTATATCGAGCGCTCGCCCAATCACGTAACGAAGCTGTTCAAGGAGACGCTGGGCCAAACGCCGATCGACTACATCCATCAGGTGAAAATATCCGTCGCCTGCGAGCTGCTGAAAAACAGCAGGATGACGATCGCGGAAATTTCCGACCATCTCGGATACTGCGAGCAATCCCACTTCCATCGCGTATTCAAAAAAGTGACCGGACTCGCGCCGCTGGCCGTCCAGAAAGGACAGCCGATCACATTGGTGCCGCTCCCTAAGCTGAGCCGCTCGTCGCAAGCGTAGACCTGCATTTGGTACAAGAGAAGGGGCTGCAGGGCATTCCCATAAACATATAATGATTCGGAGCGCCCTGCCCTTCCCGCTCACACCTCGATGCCGAGCATGCCTTCCGAAATGACGACGGCGTATCGCCGCAATCTCGGCTTTCCCTCCACGAGCGACTTCCCGGTCCGGATATCGAATTCCCAGCCGTGCCACGGGCACCGAACGACCTCTCCCTTTCTTCCGTATTCATATTCGTACACGGGAGACAGCAAGGTCGTTCCGCATACCGGCCCCTTGCATATTTCCGCTCCCTGGTGGGGGCAATAGTTCAGAACGGCGAAATATTCGCCCTTGACGTTATAGACGCCGATCGACTTGCCGGCTATTTCGTATACGCGATGCTGGCCTTCCGGAATTTGTTCGGCTTCGGCTACATATTGTACGGTCATCTCCCGTTACCCTCTCTCTACAGGTTGTATAACTGCTTGGCGTTGGAATGGAAAATGCGTCCCCGCGCTTCCGGCGTCAGCCATCTCAAGATTTGGTCCGGAGCGTCGAAATCCCAGTGCGGGTAATCGCTCGAATACATCAAAATGTGCTCGGCATCGATCATCTCGAATATGGCTTTCAGATGGTTCATGTTTTTCGGCTCTTCGATCGGCTGCGTCGTAAAGTAGCAATGCTCGCGAATATAGGCGCTGGGCAATTTTTTCAGCCATGGAACCTGAGCGCGCAGCGCCGTATAATTTTTGTCCAGCCGCCACATCAAATGCGGCAGCCAGGCGACGCCGCCTTCGATGAACACGAATTTCAGCCCGGGAAACTTCTCGAACACCCCTTCGCAGACGATACTGGTCAGCTGGGCCATAAAATTTTGCGATAAATTCGTATGCCATTCCAAATACCAGGTCGGATATCCGGCCGCCGACGGAGGATTCGACTGTCCCGCTCCCTCCGCGCCGGGATGGATCGCCACGGGCAAGCCGTTGCGCGCCGCAGCCTCGTAGATCGGATGATAATACCGCTGCCCCAGCGGCATTCGCGTCGCGCTGCTCATGACGACTTGAACGATACCCGGATGCCGGCCGAGTCGGTCGATTTCCTTGGCCGCGAGCAGCGGGTCGAGGAAAGAAACGAGCAGCGAGCCTCGGTAGCGGCTATCCGCGCCAAGCCAATGCTCGATCATGAAATCGTTATAGGCGCTCGCGAGAGCGGCCGCATAATCCGGATCGTGTCCGACGGATACGCTGAATAAATTGCCGGTCAGAATGCCGAACTCCACATTATACGGATCCATCAGCTGCCGGGCGACGAATCCGGGATCCGAGCCTTCCGCCCCTCCTCCGGGCGGCACGGCATCCTTCCGCCCCACGCCGACCGGACTATAATACCCGGAGTACAGCAGACCGAGGCCCGCTCTCGCGACCCGGCTCTTCCACGGCTCCGCCAAATACGGAAGCAAGTCGCTAGTGCTGCCCAGCGCATTGTGAATATCGCAATCGATGATTTTAAACTTTTCAATCATTTTCAATCCCCCTCGTTGTTCCGTATAAATTCTTAATCCAATGTTATTTTATTAAAATAAAGGGATCGGGGCCATGAACATATGAAACCATTATTGAACGATTCAATCATTCATCATTAAAAAGTTAAAAAGGAAACACCGACTGTCATCGCGCCTCCATACGAAATGACTGCGATTTATTCCTTCCATGACCGTTTTGACTTCTATCGTGAATTCAAGCTAAAAGCATGCTCCGCCTATTAACGGAACTCCGCTCCGCTATCGGATCGTTTTCAGGGCAGTTCCCGAGAATAGAGGAACCTGTTTCCGTTATTAGTGATAATCCGGTAAAAAATAGAGCAGCGAAGGTAAATAGAGGAACTCCGTTCCTCTGTTGCGCTGCCACTTTTCGTTTCCAAGCGAATAACGTACTTCCGTTCCGTTATGCATCCGCCTAGCCTCTTCTCTCCCACAAGAAAACAAAAAGAGCACCGTCAAGGGTGCTCAGATTGATTCCAGCTATCAAGGAAGTCTGCCAAAAGAATCACGGGGCGTTAATGGGAGACCCATGGCGTGCCTTCTACAGCCGCACTCCCGCCGAAAAACGGTCGTAATCGTCACCCGACGGATCGAACAGATCGGGATCGGCTCCATTCTCGTCCGCCGAGCCGATCGTACCGCCCCCGGCTGACGTATAGTACGATTCCGGCCAATCCTCGTTGACGACATGCGCCGGAATCGGAACGGAATCGAGATCGTACGCCATGCTGTACGATTCGGTCTCCGCGGGCGTCGTGTCCGTATCCAGCAAATTGCCTCCGTTCGCCTGTGCGATCTCGAGAGCCGAGGTCAAATCGTTATGGTCGATATACAGTTGGACGCCCGCTTTGCCCTCCTGGCCTGTCGCATGCGCGTGATAGCCGAGCTCGGTCAGCGTGTCGAGCGCAATCGCCGCGGCGGCGGAATCCGGGAACTCGAAATAAATCGGTGCCTGACTCATGGGAGCCCCTCTTTCGTCGTGATGGAATAGGTATCAGCCTTTAGGATATTCCTCCTATCGTTTCCTTATTCACCCTCCGAAGGATCAACTACCAGCCGTTCAACAATTCCCCCATTGCGTATCCGATTATCCAGCCAGCCGGAATGAGCAGCAGCCCCGCCCATAACCCGTAGGCCGTCCAGCCGAGCGCAAAGCCGACAGGTACGTAAGCCGGGACGAACAGCAACGGCGTCGCCTTGCGGATCGCTTTCACGCGATCCTCTTCCTTCCACGGAAACAGCTTCACGAACGAGGAACCCAGTACTTCCTTGCCGTACATCTTGACCCAGTAAGCGAGCGGAAGCGATATGGCCAACCAGAACAGCCATTTGACCATAACCGGCATCAGCAGCAGCCCGAAGCTGCAAGCGAGCGTAAACTGCACATAAAGCCTCACCTGGGTGCCGCTGCGAAAAAAAGATTTGAAAATCGATTCGGCCAATACCCGATCGGGCGTACGTTTGCGGAATACGGTCCGCGAATTCCGCAGGACGAGCGGCTTGGACCGCTTCAATATTTTCGACGGCTTCGGGACGAGCTGGCCCAGCAGCAGAGCGGCGAATTTCATCCGCTGATCGGATTCGTACGCCGCGTCTTGGTAGAAAGCGTACGCGATATTCAGCCGGATCCGGGCGAGCAGTACCGTAGACACGGCGAGCAGCACCGTCAAGCCCCCCATCCAAACCGGAGCCGCCTCATGCCCGGCGGCGGTTACGAAGAGGGCTCCAAGCACGACGGAAGCCGCCGCTTTGGCCAGCCAGCCCAGGAAGCGCGGCAGTCTTAGTGTCAGAATACGGCCGGCCAGCATGGCATGCGTTCCGGCAGCCGCCGCCAGCCCCGCCAGTAGCAGCAGACGGGGTATATCGTAGCCGTGCACCAGGATGAGGAAAGGCGCAACGAGACAAACGGCCGTTATCGATGCCAGCGCCCGGAGCGACAACGAGTAGACGATGCCGCCAAGCTTCAGCCGCCTCATCCATTCCGCGTTGCGGATCAGAAACAATTGATCCGCTTCCTCCACGAACAGCCGCACCGCACCGAAGCCGCACGCGATGTACAGCCCCGCCAGCCAGGCGAGCTCCGGCACGGCTTGACCCCATCCCGGCATATCCCGCCACCACGAGACGTATTGATAACCCGCGACCAGCAGCGCGGGAATGACGATATACAGCGCCACCGTCCAGTCGACGGCCATTTTCCATACCCGGTACTGAAACTTCCATTCCGATCTCAGCCTTCGCCCAAACAGCCGTTTTGCATCAATCATGCCGTTCCTCCCGCTCAAGTCAACGTATGAAAGCATTCGAACAACGAAGCGCCCGGCATCCCGCAGTCGCTCCGGATTTGATCCAGATCGCCCTGCGCAACCGTCTCGCCGGCATTCAGCAGTACGAACGAATCGCAGATGCGTTCCGCCGTATCCAGCACGTGGGTGGACATCAATATGGCCGCGCCGCGCCGTCTTTCCGCATTCAACGTATCGAGCAGCTCCTTGGTCGCCTTCGGGTCGAGTCCGATGAACGGCTCGTCCACGATATAGACGTCCGGCTTGGTCAGGAAGCCGATAATGAGCATTACCTTCTGCTGCATCCCTTTGGAGAACGACGTAGTCAAATGATGACGCACATCGCCGAGCTTGAACTGGGCCAGCAACTCCTCCGCCCGCTCCCTGAACTCGTCAGCCTTGAGCCCATATGCAGCAGCGGCCAGCTCCAAATGCTCCCACAACGTGAGCTCCTCATACAAGATCGGATGCTCGGGAATGTAGGCGTAATTGCCTTGGGGGCCGGAAAATCGGACCTCCCCCTTCGTCTTCTTGATCAGACCCAATATCGCTTTGATCGTCGTGCTTTTGCCTGCTCCGTTCGGGCCGATCAGACCGACAAGCTGACCCGACCCCAACGTAAACGCCACGTTGCGGATCACATTGTCCCGCTCCTCATAGCCGGCTTGCTCGATATGTACATGCAGCAGCTCCATATTCGCATTACTCCTTTGCCCCATGAATCAGGTAAAAATGAAAAACCGTCTTGACCGCATATCGTTACTTCCAACGATAACACAATCAGGACGGTTTAGAAAAAAAGTACCCGTTCATAGTCCTCCTACCGGATTCCGGCTTTCGGTCCGCAATGGCGCCGAGTGCGCTCGTATTCGTTCAGCTTCTGGTCCAACTGCTGGCTGATACGCACGACATACCAGTGAGTCAAATCGCCGTGCCGATCGGCCTCGCGGTGCAGCTTCCGTTTAAGAATTTCGATTTCGTTTAACAGAGACATCATAGCCTGCATCCTCCTTCTCCCGCTTCGTTTGGGCTTGCTCGCGGTACAGATGGTTCATCAGCTCGACCAGCTCGGCGTCGAACAGAACGTCGCTCCAGCAGTACAATTCCTCCAGCGCCTCTTGGCTCGATAGCCCGATCGACGTCCGGTCGTCGGTCAGAGTCGTAAAGTTGCTCGCGATTCTCAGAATGCGGGCATTCAAGGATATCGACTTCCACGTGAGCCCGAATGGATATCCCGTTCCGTCCAAATTCTCGTGATGATGCAAAACCGCTTCCCCGTCGACCTTCCCGCTCGCAATATAGGACTCCAAAATGGAAGCTCCGTGCTTCGGATGCTCCTGCAGCTGCAGCAAAGCTCCTTCGTACAGGCGATGCCGGTTGTCCAGAACGTCGCGCGCGGTGTGCAGCTTGCCTATATCGTGCAGCAGTGCGGTCCGGAACAGCACCAGTTGTTCTTCTTCCGTATAACCAAGCGCCATGGCCAATTGCAGCGCGTAGTGGGCGGTGAGCAAGCTTTGACGGTATGTGGGGGCATGATGCCGTTTCAATCTTCTGAGCAAAAATGACGTCTGAGGCTCGCGACGCTCCAGTGCCGCGACTTGTTGTTCGATCAGTTCCAGTTTCATATCGATCCACTCCTTCGATCCTTCCGACTTTTTCTGCCGCTCTTGTTGTTAGTTCCATTTTCCGATTTTCGCGACGAAAAAGGTATCCCCGGCTATTCTTATCTTTTCCTTCGGAAGGGATGACGGTTTGTCCCACTCCTTTCCTATTCATATCCGTTTATGGTCAAGACGCTTCCTACCTTAGCTCTCATACCTTCCCGATATATATAAAATTGGAAACAGAGTAGGTTTTTCCCCTTACAGTAAACTAAACTTGTTAGGCATCGCCGAAACATGGCTTTCGAGCGATTCCCCATTACGCATAAAGAAAGCACCGCCCAACTGCGACTTGCAGACGCAATTGACGGCACTTAATGATTGGTAAGACGACTCCCCCCATGGAGGCGGCTGCACCGTTGGCCTACTCTACCTTCCTATAGGTTCCCTTGTTGATTTGGAATTTGAAATTGTCGTCATCCTGCTTAATGTATGTGCGCAATGCACCGCCATCTTCTTTGAAAAAAAGCTGTTCCTTCGACTGCGGCAAATAGTACACGGCTATTTTGCCGTCCTTTCCAGCATATTTTTCTCCGGGGAAGTTCGTCAGGAAAGGGTCTTGCAATATACTCGGATCGGCCAAGTAGGTAACGCCCTCCGCTGTCTTGTCATAAAATCCGACCGACAGCAAGCTGTATTCGAACGACGCATCGTAATAACCGTCGCGTTCGATGCTGCGCGGCTTGCCGAACAAACGGGTAACTTCATCCTCCGTCATGCCCCGGTGGACGCCCTTGAGCGCGATATGTCCGTTCGTGATAGACAGCACGCTGCCCAGCTTGGACTGCAGCACCCGCTGCGTCGCCGCACCGTAAACCCCGTCGGCCGAAAGGCCGTTTTTGCGCTGGAACGATTTTATAGCTTCCGCCGTGCCGTCGCCGAACAACCCGTCGGCACCGCCCGCAGGCAAAGACTCGCCGACCTGGATCAGCGCTTCTTGAAGCGCCTTTACCGCATCGCCCTTGGCGCCCTTCTTCAACACGGTTTCCGGCAATGAAGCACCCGGCGTTGCCGAAGCATTCGCGTTTTGGGCCTTTGGCGGGGAGGGCGGCGTTTCGTTTTTGGCCTGCACGGGGGCGGAGGTTTCCACTGGCGCCTGGGTCTGCGCTTGTTCTTTCCCCTTCGCCGCAATCTGCGATTGCCCTGTCGAATCGTCGATCGGATAATCCTTTTTTCGCGTAAAATCGACACCCAATTTAAGCTGCAGTGCGATGACCGATGCAACCGCCTTATGGATCAGCTTCTCGCCCAGATTCGTTTCGTCCGCCGCTTTGTAGGCCGCACTATCCTGCTTGTTAACGGCATAAAGCATTACCGCCTCCAGCGCCTTCGCCTTCGCTTCAAAAGCGGCAGCGTAGTCCTCCTTCGCCGTTTTCAAAACCGTCGAGTCTGCCGGGGACAGCCCCTCCGGAATCGGCAGCTTCTTGTAATCGTCGGCAATCTGAAGATAAGTGCGCTCCGCTTCCCGCAAAATCGCGAAATCGGGCTGCCCTTTAACCGATGCCAAAATTTCTTCCCCCGCTTTTTTCGAAATCCCGATAGCCTGCCGTTCGATGTCGTACAGCCGATGCTCGAACGCGATCACCTTCTGCCCGAGCGCTTCCTTCCCGGGATCCATGTTTTGCCGGGCGACAGAGGCGGAAGGCTTGTCTACCGGTTCCGGATTCCCGGCCGTATCCGCATTGTTGTCCGAACCCGAACAACCGCTAATGAAAGTAGCTATTGCAATACATGCAACAATAAGCTTTGTATGCCGAACGCTAAGCTGCACCAACATTTTCCTCCCTGACTGCACAAGATATTTTGATTTTTGGTAAAACATGGACGAGCTCGTCCGATAACTTTAGGCACGTTAAGCAAACCAGGAGGAATTTGACATCATGAAAGCTTACAGAGCAAAAGCCCTCGCTGCTTATTCTCAGCGGGGGCTTTACGTGTTGCACCTTACACACGCTTCATATTACAAGCCATTAACGGTTAGCCGCATTAATTAAGAACATTGCGGCCGGCTCAACGGTTCCAACCTGCCTTGTACACCATAGCGATGGCCTGAGCCCGGTCGGTCACGCCCAGCTTTTGGAATATGTTGGTCATGTGGTTTTTGACCGTGTGCTCGCTAATGATGAGCTGCTCGGCAATTTCGCGGTTGCTCTTGCCTTGCAGCACTTGCCCAAGCACCTCTCTCTCTCGTGCGGAGAGCGGCGGGAGGTCCTTCAAATTGCGTATATCGGGAAGGTCCGAAGCGGAATTGTCCCGAGATGCCGCCGCCTCTTCGCCGCCAATCACAATTTCGCTCTCGACGACCTCTCTCGAATCGCAGAACGAGCGGAACGCCGTCCTCAGCTCGGGGGTTACCGCCCACAACTGATCGAGCGCCTGCAGGTCCCGGTTGAACTGCAAGTAAAAATAAATAAGCGCGATCAATTGCCCCCCTACGCCGAAGGCCGGAGCGGAGCCTCGGGCTTTGCCTTCCTCGAGGAGACGGGTAATGGCATGGAAATCCCCGATAATCTCCATTTGCTCCGGACTCGGCAGAAGGCCGGTCAAGAAGGCCGGCGAGTACGGGTAGATGAGACAAGCTTCGCCGATATGCTTGATCTCGCTGTCGGGCAGCTTCAGGGAGCGGGCGAACGGCAAGGCAAGCTCCTGCGCTTCATGCGTCATCTCATGCGCGTACGAGTCCCAATAGCCCAGCGCCCTGTTCAATAGCTGCACCGCATCGCCCCGACCGACCTTCCCTTTCTCCCACAGCCCGTAAATGACCGAAGCTCCCGCTTGCGCCACGATGATCATATAGTCGCGGTACAGGGCGAATTGGCCCGCATGCTTCAAAGCGATGCACCATACCCCGAGCAGCTCGTTCTGGTAGTACAACGGGCATTCGAGCACAGGTGGCATGCCCGGCTGCTCGCAAAGCTCGGCTTCCAGCCCCGCCGCGCCTCCGTCGGGCTTCGACCAGCGTGCCGCCACCTCTTTCACGTAACGTTCCGCTTGCTGCTGCGCTAGCCCTCTCGATACGAGCTGCACCTTATGGTCGGACTGCTTCAGCACGACGCAGGAGAATGGTCCTTCCACCAAGTTCAGGCTCATGTCCACCAATATGTAGGATAGCCGCTTCGCGTCCTGGGCATGGTTGATCGACCCGCACGTTTCCACGAACGTGGACAGCCGGGTGAAGTTCGTGTCGCGGTCCGCGCGGACCGCCTCGAGCGTAATGCCCATCGTCCAATTTGCGGCGAACGTCTGCACGAACGATTGCGTTTCCCTGCCGATCGACGGCTCCGTGACGCTGCCGCCGAACAATACGCCGGCCAGCTCGCGCTCCCTCATGACCGGCACGCAAAAAAGCGACGTCGGGTAAAGACCCCGTCCGGTAAATACAAACGTTCGCGGGTCCTGGGCGACATAGTCCCAGAACGCAGCCTTGCGAGCGGTGGCGACTTGGCCCACGAAGCCTTCCCCGAGCGAAAACGACAGCCCCTGCAGCGCTTCGGCCGCCGGTCCGGCGTATTCTCGGATCACGAACCGCTGTCCTTCCGTCTTCGCGGCAAAGCCGACGAAATCGGCCTCATCGACCGTCTCGGCCATCGCGGCGACCCACTCCCCGAACGCTCCCCCGCCCGTAGTCAATCGGCGCAGCAGCTCGGTGCGCCGGAAATGCGATTCCTGAACATACTCCTGCTCGAGCAGTCCTTCCGCGATTGCGGCGAGCCTGCCTGTCTGGGCGAGCGCCTTCTCGGTATCCGCAGCGGAATTTTGCCGGACAGACGGCCATGCCTCACTCCACGGAAAATGCGCCTGTCCGGGCGTGGCTTGCCCCTGCGTGCGGGACGCCGCCCTTTCGTCCACCAGACATCCTGCCCATAAGTAATACGTTTGCCGCTTATTCGGACGCGCCGGAGCCATAAAAAGACGGACTCCCGGCGAAATATCGCACACGATGCCGTTCCGTACCGAGGAAAAGACTTGAATCAATTGTTGGAGATGCGATTCGATTCCGGCCCGCAAAGCCCCGGTCTCCGAATTTGGCGGCACGATCGCACCGGACGGTCGCGTTAACCATTCCCCACGATCGTTCGTCAGCAGGACGGACAAGCCGCTTTCAAGCGCATACAAATCCAGCAGGCTTTGCACTTGGCTCAGTTGATGTTCCATTGCACTTCCAAATCGCCGGAATAGCTCGGCTCGATATAACGGTATATGGAACGCGACCCATTACCGGTCTTCTCCAAGATAGACAGCGAAACGAGTCTGCCGAGCACCGGATCGAGAATCTCCGTCTTGCGTCCGAGCCGAAGCGATATGCCTTCCACCGTCTCCATGCTGTACGGATTGTTTTGAAAAAAACGGGTGCATTCCATTTGCAGTTGCCATAAGTCTTCCTCGTTCATCGTTCGTCCTCCCGCTTAAGTCCGCGCGCGGACTTCAAATCAATCTCATGAACGGAGCCTGAGCAGTCGTCTCCACCACATAGGGCTCGGAAATAACGCCGTTCGGCGATTTGATCACTTGCATATATTGATAAGCGCCGTCAACCCAGGTGCGGATGACGCCGTTGCATGTTCTCTCCAAAAAAGCGGAAACTTCAGGTCCGATTTCGCTGAAATTGCACAGTACCATCATCGTCATGCCGAGCGCTTTCACGCCGGCGGAATCCTCGGCGAAATATTTCGTCGCATAATCTTTGCCGCGTTCGGCTATTACCGTGTTCAAATCGTAATAAATAAACCAATTGCCGCTGCCTTCAACCAAAGTTCCGATTTTCTCCTGAACGATTCTGCGGTACGCCAAGTTATCCAACCCGCTTACATCCATCACGTTCGGTTCGCAATCTTTGGGATACGGGCGCGTGTAATGCTCGATAAAAAAGATTCGATCCTCCTGGGCCATCTCGCTCATCGAAAGCCCTTGAAGCGCTAACATTTTGTTCAGATCCTGCGGCGTCAGGAAGCTCGACAGCAGCGCCAGCACCTTGTCTCCCGCGCGCACGCGGTTGGCCAGCACCGAAGCGATCAAATACTTGTAGTTGGCCTTGCTGTTCGTATCCAGCAAATAGACGCTTTCCTGGGCAAATCCGCCCTCCAGCAGCTCGTCCAGCACCCCGATGCCGGTCGGCACCTTCTCCTGGCCGTTCAGGAGTGCCAAGTCCTCGATCATCGATCGGGCCGGGATGAGCCGGATGCCGTCGTCCGTCAACCGGTACACGTGCTCGCCTTCGCGAATGCGTCTTCCGCGCATTTTCAATATTTCCAGCGTACGAACCCGGTACTTGTCCATTTGCTGCTTCAACTGCAATTGGATAAAGCCGTCCGCGATGTACGCCTCGAATCCGGTCTCCTCTCTCGTCGTCCCCCGCTCTTTGATCAGCAGCGAAGTCAAGTCCATTCTGCGGAGAATGTTGCGCAGCCGGTACAGCATCCGGCGGTGCCCCTCTTCGTCGGCCGCACCGTAGCGGAACAGGCTGATGCTGTCGATGACGACCCGCTTGCAATCGATCTCCCGGATCAGCTTCTCGACAAGCCCTCCCGGATCGATGATCTGTTCCAGAAAGATGTCCGGCGACATACTGATGACCCGAAGCAAGCCTTCCGCCTCCAGCTTCCGCAGATCCCAGCCGAGAGCGAGCATATCGCGGTATAGCTGATCCGGAAATTCCTCGAACGTAACGTAAATTCCGGCTTCGCCGTCCATAGCCGCCCCGTGATATAGAAACTGCATGCCCAGAGTCGTCTTGCCGGTTCCGGGAGCACCTTCGACCATGATCGTCGAGCCTCGTGGAAAGCCGCCTTCCATCAATACGTCCAATCCGCGAACGCCTGTTGGTACTGTGCCCATTTCTATCACCTGCGCGTCATTTTAGTTTTGCTGTCTATCATTCTACCATACAATCGGCGGCAGCGGCGATAAAGGCAAACGTTTTCATGCGTTTCTCTTGCGGAAGCGGAGTCCTATTGACAATATTTACGCCTTGTTCGCACTCCCTTCTTTTTTGCAAAATGGAAGTAATCTTAATAGAAAGGAAATTTGCACCTATGGCTTTTTTCAGACGAGTACGCGTTGCAGCGGCGCTTGCCGCCACTTTTTTATCGATAAGCGCGGTTTCCGAGGCGAACGCCTCCCGCTTTCAAATGTCTTACCTTTATAACGGACGTACGTCCGACTACGCGCAGTATGTCGACCGGGCGGGCGGCGCTCTTCAGGTCGTATCGCCCAGCTATTTCGATCTGAAGGCGGACGGAAGCCTGCAAATTACCGACAAGCTGGATACTGCATTCGTGAACGACATGCACGAGCAAGGCATCAAGGTTGTACCGTTCTTAAGCAACCACTGGGACCGCAACGTCGGGCTGCAAGCGTTGAAGCAGCGCGATGCGCTCGCCGCGCAAATCGTCGAAGCGGTAAAACGATACAACTTGGACGGCGTCAACGTAGATATCGAGAACGTAACGGAGACGTCTCGCGACGACTATTCGGACTTGGTGAGAATGCTGCGGGAGCGGCTGCCGGCCGGCAAAGAAGTATCCGTGGCGGTCGGCGCCAATCCGACGGGCTGGACGAAAGGCTGGCCGGGCTCCTACGATTACGCCGCTCTCGCCGGCAGCAGCGACTATTTGATGCTCATGGCTTACGATGAAACGTCGATCGGCGATTCCGTTCCCGGTCCGGTGGCGAGTATCGGCTATGTCGAGCAATCGATCCGGTACGCTCTGAACTATACGTCCGCGGATAAGATCGTACTCGGCCTCCCGTTCTACGGCCGATTCTGGAAGACGGACGGAACGATAAGCGGGGACGGCATCGCGAACAGCGCCGTCGACGCCCTCGTGTCGCGATACGGCGGGACGACCGCGTACGATACGAAGAGCGAATCGGCCGTAAGCACCTTCACGGTCGGCCCCGACCAGACGCCCCCCGTCGTCAATTACAAGACGCTAACTCCCGGGACCTACGTCATCTGGCATGAGAACGAGCAATCGATGAAGCGCAAGCTGGAGCTCGTCGAGCAATACGGACTGAAAGGGACGGGGAGCTGGAGCCTCGGGCAGGAAAGCGGCGACGTATGGAGCTACATGTCGTTGTGGGTAAACGGGGCTTACTTCGAGGATGCCGAAGGGCACTGGGCCCGGAGCGAGATCGCGTCCGTATTCTCGAAAGGGTGGATGACCGGGACCTCCCCGCGGCTGTTCGGTCCCACCTTATCGCTGACGCGGGCTCAGGCGGCCGCGATCCTGACCCGGGCGATACTACCGGGACAACAGGCGGGAACCGGAATCGCGTCCGGCTTCTCCGACGTTCCCGCCTCGCATTGGGCGAGCGGGGAGATCGCCGCCGCCCGGCAAGCGGGCATCGTGGATGGCGTTGCCGCCGGCAAATTCGAGCCGGATGCCGCCGTCACGCGCGCGCAAATGGCGGCGATGCTCGCCAGAGCGCTGAAGCCGGATGCCCCGCTTTCGGCGAAAGCCGCCTTTTCCGATGTCCATTCGGACTACTGGGCATATCCGTTCATCCAAGCATTAGCCGTGCAAGGAGCTCTGCAAGGGTACGAGCCCGGCATGTTTCGGCCGGACTACCCTATTCAGCGTTCCGAAATGGCGGCTCTTATGGACCGGCTCGCCTCCAGCCTTCCGGCGAATTGACGAATGGCAGAAAAGAACCTCCAAATCCGCTATGAAAAAGGCGGTTTTGGAGGTTTTATTTGGGCTTGACGGTATTCCGGCTTACAGAATGCGCTTCGCGCCAATAAACTTCGAGCTCCAATAGGAGCTATAGATCGAATCGATTTTCGTCCCGCGGGATGTCGTGGCGGATACGAACTGCCCGTCTCCCAAGTAAATGCCTACATGCGTCGTCACTTTGCCGATATTGAAAAATACGAGGTCTCCGGTCTGCAGGCCGATTACCGACTGCCCTACCGTGTCGTACATGGAACGGGACGTCCGCGGCAGATCGATGCCGTATTGCTCGAATACGAAATTGACGAAGCCCGAGCAATCGAAGCCGCTTAATGTCGTACCTCCCCAAACGTAACGGATGCCGGTCAAGCTCTTGGCCGTTTCCGCGATTTTGTCCGCTTGGGTCTGCGCATACCAGGCCGGCGCATGGTAATTGCCGTCTTGGCCGATGATCGCGATCCCGTTGTCGTTGTCCCATTGGACGATATAACCTAGCGTTTCCGAGACTAGCCGCAAAGGCACGTATACGGTCCCTTGGCGCATCTGCGCTCCGCTTTGCAGCTTGACCGGCTTGCCGTCCAGCTGCGCCTCGGCGGCGCCGGTTTTCACTACCATCGTCCGCTTCTTGACATCTTGGGCGGAAATGGTCGTCTGCCCGTTATCCAAGCTCCAGTCGAGATGGTATCCCATGGCCTCGAACACGGGGCGCATCGGCACGAGCGTCTGACCGTCGCTGTCGATGAACGGACGCGCCTCCGGAAATTGGACGAGCTGATCGTTCACCTGGATTTTGACGCCCTGCTCGGCCGGATAGGCCGAAGCGTGTACGGTATGTACGGCGGAAGCGGACATCCATACGGCGCACGACAACACAACGGTTTTCCAAAAACGGTTCAAACAGGTTCCCTCCTGCTGCCTCCGAGGTTAGTTGACGGGTTAGGGAAGAGGTTGTTCCCTTGTCCGCCGAAAAGCGCGAACATTCACCCCAATTTAAAGAAGTCCCCCGTACCGGATATTCGGAATATTCCGGATTCGGCCTGTTTTGTAAGTCGGGTTTTAGGGTAGCATACCGTTTTTCGCCAAGTCAACCCACAAATTATCCCAGTTCTAGCGGGCGACGCGCCCTTTACAGAGGAAAATCCCGGATATCGTCGGCCATAATCGTCATCATTCGGGCTTGTCGGCCGACAGCCGGTGTCGCCGGTATGTTTGCGGAGACTGACCGTATGCGCGACGAAACAGTCTCGCGAAATAAGAAGGCTCCTCGTAGCCGAGCTTCTCCGCGATCGTATAAACGGGAAGATCGGTAAAGGCGAGCAGGCTGCCGGCTTCCCGCATCCGCGCCGATTGCAGATAGCCCATCGGGCTATCGCCGGTATGCTCCTTGAACAGCCGGCATAAATAGTTGGGCGTCACATGCACCGATTGCGCCGTTTCCCCGAGCGTAACGGGGCGATGGCGGTTAGACAGCAGGAAGCGCTTGGCGCGCTCGACCGTTTCCTCCGCCGTATGAGGCTCTCCCTCCGATTGGACGATACTGGAAAATATCGTTTCCACTCGCGTCAGCAGATCGACGACCGTAACCGCAAAATGGGACTTCAGCAGCGGGATGTCGTATAAATCGAGAATGCGGCGATACCCTTCGGCCAGCATCGGGCGGAACCGGTGAGGAACGGATAAAGGCGCAACGCGAAGCGGCTCGGCGATGCGGATCGAGCGGTTCTCCTCGATCATGTCGAACAAATTGATCTCGGCGGGCTCGCCGCTACGATCTCGCAGCACGAATGTGCTCTCCAAATTCACGAGCGGCCCGTTCGTCCCGAAATGGAATTGGTGCGGCTCGTTCGGATTAATAATGTGCAGCATGCCCGGTCCGACCTCGGAAGCGGTACGGCCCACCGTGAACAAGCCGTTCCCCTCCAATATGTACATGATATGGAATACGGGATGGGAATGGCGCACCCCCCGGATGTCATTGCGTCCGGTCATCAAATTGGTCGTAATATGGTCGATCGTGTAGGAGCGCCCTCCTGTTTCGAGCCGGACGTCCATTCGGCACCCCTCCCGTGTCCCCGGTCTATTGTGACGTAGGTATAGTTCGATAGCGGCTCCCGATCTCCTGCCTGAATTTCGCATGTCGTCCATACAAGTAAAAATCGTACGGATTCCGGGATAAATTGTTCCTACGCGCCCATCCTCCGGTTTTCTATACTGAAGAAGAAATCATTTACGAAGCAGGAGGAGAGCCGCAATGGCATTGTCCGTGGAGCAAATAATCGAGTTTCAGACGAACGGGTATTTGATAGCGGAGGACGTGTTGACCGAGAAGGACCTGCAGCCGGTTATCGCGGAAATTGAAAGGTTCATCGACGAGCGGGCGCAAGCTTTCCATGAGGAAGGCCGGATTGCCGAGCTTTATCCGAACGAGCCGTTCGAAAGGCGCTTTGCCCTGCTGTACGAGCAATGTCCTGAAATCAACCGGAAATTCGACATCATGCATTTGCTCGGTCCGGCCATGTTTCGGTTTCTGACCAACGAGCGGCTGCTCGACGTCGTCGAATGCCTGCTCGGGAGCGAGCTTTCCTGCAATCCGATCCAGCATCTGCGCTCCAAAATGCCGTGGAAAGGAGATGGCGAGCAAGCCGTCAGCATGAACAACGTACCTTGGCACCAGGATGCAGCAGTCACGTCCGACGACTCCGACGCTTCCGAAATCATTACGTTTTGGCTGCCGCTTGTCCATGCGACCAAAGAAACCGGCTGCATGGAAATCATCCCGCATGCGTTCAAGGGCGGCTATCTGAAGCATCAGGCGGAGGGCGGCACGACCATCGTCCCGGAGCTTCTGCCCGCCGCGAAGCCCATTTCGGCGGAATGCCGCAAGGGCGGCATCGTCATTATGAACAAATATACGCCGCACCGGGGAACGTCCAACCGTTCCGACCATGTGCGTTGGTCGCTCGACCTGCGCTACCATAAAACCGGCGCCGCCTCCGGCCGGGCGTTTCACCCCTCGTTCGTAGCCCGCAGCCGCAGCAATCCGGCGAGTGTGCTAAGCGATTACGAGGAGTGGCGCAAATTGTGGCAAGATGCGCTCGCCAGGCCGTCGCAGAAAGCGCACCGGGTATAGGCGGCGAGAGCACTGAAAGGCCCCGAACTTCGCCCTTGGCGACGTCGGGGCCTTTTTCCCACATGTGCGCTACCGCTTCGTTACGAAATACGTGCCGAAACGTTCACAGAAGCTTCGTTGACAGCGGCCGAGCGTAAAGGTAAGTTTAAAATGAGTTGAAAGGAGATAACGAAATGAACCGTGCGAAGACTCCTGCCCAGGAGCGTTTGATTACACTGAGCATCGTCGCTTTAACCGTGATCATTAACGGCGTCATCCTTGCCTTGCTGTTTGTGCCGCAAATGGGCGACAGCCAGAAGGACTATACGTATCTGCCGTTGTTCAACGCCATTTTGAACGGATTTACATTCGTATTTTTGAGCCTGGCCCTGTTCCTGATTTTGCGCAAAAATATTACTTGGCATCGCCGGTTCATTTTCGCCGCCTTTACTACGACCGCCCTGTTCCTCGTCACCTACTTGACGTACCACGCCTTGTCGGAATCCACTTCATACGGCGGCGACGGCTGGTTGGCCGGAGTGTACTATTTCATCCTGATCACCCATATCGTGCTGGCCGCGGTCATCGTGCCGCTCGCCTTGTTTACGCTTGCCAGAGGGCTGCAGATGAAAGTTCCCGCCCACCGCAAGCTGGCCCGCTGGACGATGCCTCTGTGGCTGTATGTCAGCTTGACCGGAGTTATCGTGTACGTGATGATATCTCCCTATTATTGAGCCTGACGCCGGACAATGAAAGCCGGCTCTCCACGCCATAACTGTAAAACATGCAGTTACTATCAGCGGACATTACCGGCTCTTGATCAGCAGCTCAACCGCTTCCTGAACCAGCTTGCCGGTATCCTTCCCCGCTTCTCTCTCTTCCACGATGCATTTCTCCAAGTTGACCGCGACGATGTGGGCCATCGTCTTGTCGACGGCGCTGCGTACGGCCGACAGCTGGCTGACTACATCCTTGCAATTTTTCTCTTCCTCCATCATTTTCAGAATGCCGCGAACTTGTCCTTCCACCCGGCGCAGCCTTCTCTTCATATCGTCGTCATATTGCATCGCGATCCCCTCCATACTCGTATGGGTATATTATAGCCGATTTGGAGAGGCTTCCCACCGTTAAATATTTAGAAGGTTAAATGAACAAATTAACTTTCGCATCCGAGGCATCTCCCAAATAACCGGCCACGCCGGCATACTCCAGCCCGTCAATCAGCTCTTCCTGCTTCAATCCGAGAAGATCCATGGTCATCGTACACGCCACCAGCTTTACGCCTTGCTCCCGAGCCAGCTCAATGAGCTGGGGCAGGCTCAGTGCACGATGCTTTTTCATGACATGCTTTATCATCTTCGGCCCCATGCCGGCCATATTCATTTTGGACAATCCGAGCTTATCCGCTCCGCGCGGCATCATCCATCCGAACGCCTTCTCGAGGAGCCCCTTATCGGTTTTCACCGCTTTATCCTTGCGAAGCGTGTTCAAGCCCCAAAATGTAAAGAACATGGTAACCTCGTGATCGTAAGCCGCGGCTCCGTTCGCAATAATAAAAGCGGCGATCGCTTTATCCAAATCACCGCTGAACAATACGATCGTCGACTGTTGTGCATGTATTTCCGTCATGAAGCTCCCCCCCGAATAATGTTTTTACAATGAGACGTGTTCCCATGTCGTTTCCCCTTATTTATCGTGGACGGCGCAGCGGTTTGGACCGATTTCCATTTCGCGCTGCCGCTCCTCGGCCGGTTGAATGATGCCCATATTGGTCTGGCGAATCTCTTGGTACGAATTCGGATATTGAGGCGGATGCTCCTTTACGGCACGGCGGAATTCGGCTTCATCCGGCATGTTCAAGCCCGGATTTTTGGCGTACAGGTCGCCCAGCCGAGCGCGTACGCTCCCGTCCTCGCCAAGCTCGGTAATCTTCCCGAAGTGAGCCGGCAGTACAAGCAACTCCTCCGGCAGCTCTGTATATCGTTTGTATAACGTATTCCGGAGATTTTCGATCCAATCGTCGGCTTTTCCCGCCAAATCGGGACGACCTATCGATTCGAGGAACAAGATGTCGCCTGTCAGCAAATATTGATCGTCTACGACAAATGAGGTGCTTCCTATCGTATGCCCCGGCGAGTATACCGCTTCAATCTTGATTCTGGCATCGCCGACCGCAATCTCGGCTCCGTCCTCCAATTTTGCGTAATCAAATACGACTTCATCGGCGTCTTTTGGCGGCAGCCAATACGTTGCCCCGACTTGCTCGGCTAATTTCCTGCCTCCGGAAATATGGTCGGCGTGCAGATGCGTATCGATGGCGTGCCTGATCCGTGCCCCTTTTTGTGCAGCGAAGCTGCAGTATACCTCGGTCAATCTGACCGTATCCACGACGGCCGCTTCGCCGCCGCTGACAATCATGTAAGAAAGGCAGCCTTTTCCGAGACGGACGAATTGATATAAGGCGCCGCCCTGCTTCAAGTCGCCGATTTTGACCGGTTCCAAATGCTCGCTCCACGACTTCATGCCGCCCTCCAAATAGTAGACATCGCCCCTACCGGCTTTGATAAGCTGTTCGGCGACGAACTTGGACGAGCCTTCCTTAGCGCAAGCGACCAGCACTCTATCCTCTGTCGGAATTTTCCCGAGCGCGACTTCTACCCCGTCCAACAGGTCAAAGTACGGAATATTAATCGAAGCGACGCGCTCCCCTTCTATCTTCCAATCGCTATAATCGCCCTCATTGCGAACGTCGAGTATAAACAACGGTTCCCTATCCAAAACGATCCGCGCGACCTGTCGGGCCGTCATTCCTCTCAAATGTGCTCCCGCAGCCATGTGCAAAATCCCCTTCGCTAAAAAAGTTAAGCCGCCGTATGCGGCATATTTGTTTGAGCTTTTTGAGCTTTCTTAAACACTTCGCTCCACCGCACCGTTCCAGCCCGACATGCCGGGGACAACGTTGCTTACGCGCCCGAAGCTCTTGTCGGCGAGCAGTTGGCAGGCAAGATCGCTTCGCATCCCTGTTCGGCAAATGACGTGAACCACCTGTTCCGGATCCAATTCCGTTAGTCGGCTTTCCAACTCCCCAAGCGGAATGGACATAGCGCCGGGGATGTGGCCGAACGCGTATTCCGCCGGTTCCCGGACATCCAGAACGACAATCGCCTCGCCCTGGCCGAGCATATGTCGCAGCGCCTCATTCGCCACGATATGCGGGAATATAGTTTGCTCCTTCGCGTCGCCCGGGCTCGCCTTCCTAAGATAATGCTTCAGTACGTCGCCTTCCTGAATCGTACCCAAATACTGGTGCCCCGTTTTTGCGGCCCATGCCCGAAGATCGGCGAGCGATCCCTTATCCGTTGCCTGTATCTCCATGACTTGGCCGGCCTCAAGCCGCTCGATCGCTTTTCTCGTTTGGACAATCGGCATCGGACAGGCCAGCCCTTTGCAATCCAGCATCAAATCGGTTTTAATCTCGGGTGCGGTCATGTTCATTACCTCCAACTTAGGTTTATGATACTTGCTCAATTACCCATACCCGTATAGGTATTAAAAAAGGTAAAAAAAATTCGTGCTCAGCTTCCGTATTTCACCTGGCCGCCCCACTGGGACATGCCCCCTGTCATATTGGCCACCCCCTGCTCCAGACGCTCCTTTACTTCTTCCGCAGTTATCGCTTTTGAAAATGGGCCTGCCATCGTATATCTCTCCTTGTCAAGTCAAAATATCGATCCTTATTACACAACGGTCGCCAGGTTGCTCCCTTTCTTTCTCCACTTGGCCGTATGCCGAGTCTCAGTCCTACTCCTACTAATGACTAGGACGACGTTTTACCGGGGCCTCAGGGAAGGGCAGCTTCACTACGCCATGCTGTCCCTGTCCGTTTTATTTTTGCGCACCCGTTTAATACATATACCCCTATGGGTATTATGATAGGCTTTTTTATATCTGCTGTCAACCTGCTTCTTAGCAAATGAGAAAATCATTGCGCTAATCGCTTGCCGGATGCACGAATTCGGCAAATAATGAGCCAAATTTCTTTGTTACTGAACTTTAGAATCCCCCACTTCGGGTGCTCAACACTCGAAGCGGGGATGGAGATGTGCCTTCAACGCATTAATTGCGCGATTTCGTCGGCTGTCAAGGCGCGATCGTATACGGCCAGCCCGCCGAGCAGGCCGGTAAAGAAGTTGCCCGGCTCCCCCGATCGGTCTACCGCGCCCACCGTGAAGTCGGCCCCGTCCGGGCCGCCGTCGAAAAGTCCGCCTTCATAACGATACGGATTGAACGTCTCGCGTTCGTCCAGCCGTCCGTCCAGATACGCGCGCGCATATGTACCGTCGTAGGTGAATGCCACGAAATGCCAAGCATCCGGCGAAACCGGCGTTGCTCCGATCGCTGCGTCCATACAGTACTTATAGCCGGGGGTCGGTCCGCCGACGGAAGATACATGGCCGCACACCTGCTCCCCGCTGTTCCAGATTTGCAAATTCAAGAAGAGGCAATACTGCCTCTTCGCCCGCGTCTCGTCCCACATCCCGGCGATCGCTTCGCAGCGGGAGAAATGCGAGCGGCTCCACTTGACCCAGGCGGCCACGGTTACTTGCCCCCCCGTTCCGTGCATGTTCAAGGCGGGGCATAGCGCCCGAGGGATGCTGAACCATTGGCCGAAGTCCAGTCGAGCCGCATAGGGACCGAACACGCCATCCTCCACCCGGACGATCGGTCCATTGTTCTCCCGCAGCCCGTACTTGCAGCTTCCGCGCGAGACGCGGTCCTGTCCCGCTTCCTCCTGAAAATCCCAAAAGCAAATCAATCCTTCTGGATTCATGCGCTCGCCTCCTATGTGCTAGAAATGCCGACTTTAGAACGCTCTCCCGGCTCGCCAGCCTGCCTATTTTTGCGAACAGACTTCTGTTTCATCCGCGTCATCCCCGCTTTGACGCCTTTCCTGCCGTCCCCTTGATAGGGTTAAACAAAGTGTATGAAACCGGGAAATGATCAGGTTCCATGTTTTAATCTTATCGCTCCTCCTCGGCAAAACCCATGCACAAGATTATATTAATTCATATACTTTTTTGCGATAGGAGGGCGCCACATGGACTCGAGCAGGCCCGTCATCTCCACTCGGTCTCTGCGCCATTCGCGTCTTCGTCAAAGCGATGAAAATAAGCCCTTCGGAATACCGAAAGGCTCATCGGATTTAGCTTCTTCAGCGGTTTCTCATCCCTTTTTCCCGTAAACCGGTCCTCATAAAAAAGGATGAGGATACGGATTTAGCTGCGCATCCGTCATAGGCCGCTGCGTATACCCCAGTTCCATCGGTACTCTATAAACTCTCTCCAGCCCGGTTAATCGGGTAAGATGATGTCCGAACGTCATCGGCAGCATCCCGGGTATCAATACTTTTACACAACGAAGGCCGTTTCGTACGATTTCCGGCGAAGACTGATCCACCACGATCACATCGAGCTTCAATTGGCGAAATACGTGCAAAAGGTCCTTTAAATCATTGGTCAAGTCGGCATGGGCAGCAGCTGCGTGCCTCCCAAACCCTTCTTGGAACGTCTGTACCGGACGATCCGTACCTATCAGAAACTGCAGTCGTTCTTCCGATTGCGGCAAACCGTACAACATGGCATGGTCCTTCATTTGCCGTACCAATGACGGATCGTCGTACATTTGCTCCGTCTCCTTACGGGTCTCCTCAAAAGTTTCTTGAAGCATGAACAACATGCCCGCCAACTCATGAACGGCGCTTTTCGCTGCCCGTACCGGGTCTATATGGGCTCCGGCGGCACATATAAGGTTCAGTTTCCCCGGGTTGCCGCTTTTGGCCAGCGCCCAAATGCCAGGAATCGTATTCTCCATTGTCATGTTGTACAAATGCACATCATAACCGGCCACTGCGCGCAGTCTTTCTATCATCAGCTGTAGCTCCAAATCGTCGGAGGAACCGGGGTCCAGACGAGGGAGCGGAAGCTTGGCATACCAGGTCATCAGAAAAGCGTCACGTTCTGCTACCTCCAAAATTCCATATACGATCGCTTCCTCCAAACTACCGCCTATCGCACACCCGTTGGAGCCTTCTTGTACAAATCCTCCCCCGAAGCCCGAACTGTAATACGCGAGAGTCTCCGGAACCAGAATCGGGCGTTCCTGCAAAAACGAATAACCCCATACCCAATCGATCCGGGCGTCAGGTTCGAACGGTTCGAACGGAAAATCAGGCTGCGCATACTGTTCGTTTGAATATAACCCTACCTTGACGGGGTCGAGCGCTTCATTGGCTACATTATTGAAGCTTTCGCAAATTACGGTCTTTTTTCCTCGCGGAACCTGACCGCAGTACCGCTCCAAGCCCTCCAGCAGAGCGGTTAATTCACTGTCAGCATAAATGTGGCTTCTACCGGCCGTCACCTCATTCCCAAATGCGAAGGACGGCAGATTCATGGCTACGGAAGCAAACGGCGCTGCGAGGTCATGCATGTTTTCGTTAATCAGACCCGTCCGTGAATCCACATAGTGCCTGACGGATGACTTCATGTCCTCCAGCGGACGACAGCGGAAACTGCCCACGGCCGTCTTCGGTCTCGGCTGCAAAGAAACCCGGGCATCTTTCGATGAATCATCGGGCAATATGCCGCACGCCGGACATAACGGGTCAGGCAGAACAAAGTGGAGCGTGCTCTCCAGCGTATTCAGATTGATGATGAACATATGCTCTTGCAAACGGGCCCGGGAGCCCTGCAGCGCTCTTTGCGCCTCCGACATAAGCAAATGCGCTACATGCCGAAGTCCCGAAATCGACGTACTCAATCCCCGGGAGGGGTCGCGTCCTGCCAGTTGACGACGATTATCCGCACACAGGGAGCATCCCGCTATTCCGGGCCGAACCAATGGTCCCACGATACCTTCATCGAACCGAGTAATACCGCGCAGCCAAGGGATCCCGGTCTGCACTAACAATTCCTCCGCATCCAGATAATCGGAAGAGCGTTCACCATCGTAGACGATTACGATCAGTTGTGCCGATTTCGGTATATCCGGGGAGAAATCGGACTGAGCGACGACCTCAAACATGCCGGACAGCTCTTGGCCAACAAGATCGGCCAGTATGCCTTCACCAATTACCGACACGGTTTTTTTCACGGGCAAGCCTCCAGTCGCAATGACCGATACGTTTCAAGATAAGTATCGCTTCAGGGCATTCGTCCAATCCATTTGGATTCAAGTTCATACAATGTCTGTGTAGTCGAAAATGAAGGCAAGGTGGTGGCAAAATGTCTGGTATCGGTGGAATAGGCGGCTTTAGCTGTGGCGGCTTTAGCTGTGGAGGTTTCGGATTGGGGACCAGCACAGGTGTGATCCTCGTTCTTTTCATCCTGCTGGTAATCGTTTCGAGAGCATTTATTTAATTACTTCCTGTACCAGGATACTCACAAAGCAACAAGCTGGCGTCGGTCTATACGGCGTCAGCTTGCTTTGCTTTACATATCGCCACCGATGCATAAAACTCGCCGTTATGCATGCAAGCCTCCCTCTAATCGAGAGCAAGAACGATAAGGACCGATCGGAATCTGGATCAGACTAGTTTTCCTTTGAGGCGCGATTTTGTAGATCTCATCGCAGTTATCGGCATTAAATCCGAGCAGCGGGCGTCCTCCCCATCCTACGGCGGACGCCGCCAATAGCAGCCGCTGCACGAGTATACCCGCCTCCATCTGCTGGATGCGGTATCCCCTGTACCCTAATTCGGGCTTGAAGAAATCTTTATTACCCGTCACATGCAGACAAAGCGGTACTTGGAATAGATTGACGTTGTCCAGATACATTCCCTGCTGAAGCCTCGCTCTGTGATCTCCGGAGTATATCCGCCTTAACGCATGCGTGACTGCGTCATAGCGGTATGATCCGTCCGGTACGCCCTCAACCTTAGACGTACAAACATACAGCAGGACGCGCGAAATAAAATTTTCATGGGGTCCGTCCAAATCATTGCGATACTTGCAGGAAGCCGTGGCATCGTGCAGCAGTGCCCCTACTTGCGCTGACGTTATTGGGTTCAAAACGAACTCCGACTCGGGTGAATATCGTTTTCGGCAAATAGCGGCCAAATCGTACATCAGACTGTCTGCCCGGGGCAAGTATGTCGCCCGAACCCCGCTGTCGGCGTCCGGCACCGTTCCGATCTGCCGGAAAGCCTCCGGGAATTCTATCATGGACGCTTCGTTCATTTGGATCAGCATCGGGTAAGGCTTGATTTTCCGAGATCGCACGTAATGATTATGCCGGACGGCTTCCAACTCCCGGCACAGCTCAGCTGCACGGACATCCCCTATTCCGCCGCTCCTATCGGAAAACCAGGTTGTCGCGGCTTCCATGGAAAGCGGAATTACCGCATACACGCTCTCCTCCCGATCGGATAGCCCGAGCAGATGGTTAACCGCCCGATCAAGAAATTGAAAATACACCCTTGCCGCAAACCCGAACCGTTCCGCCACTTCAAGCGATTGTCCGATCAGCACGCCGGCATCCAGCCCTTGCAGCCGATAGGAGAAGTCATTGTATTTATAATAATTTCTCCAAAATACGGTCGATACGAAAATAGTGCCGAAGCAAGCCGACACCTTGCAGCGGTTTCCAAGAGCGCGGGCGAGAAAGGAGTCAAAGTCGCCTTGACGAAGCAGTATCAGACGGTGATGCGCCGCATCATAATGATAAATTCCGTCAGGAGCATCCTTTGTCTTCAAATACACATAGATTTCGTTCGGATACAGCCCCCCGCCCGAAGGTACGAAACGCCGATGCATTTGCAATGGACTCGCTGTTTGGTGCATGGGATCGGCAGCGCATGAATGGCTCATTTGCGTCAACCCGTAAATGTACCACAGCATATGACCGATACCGGTTAAATCGGGTTTGCCGGACATATTCCGGCTTCCCAGCGCAAGAGGCACTTCAGGGGATAACGAAACCGTCGGCAAGCCGCGATACAGCTTATATTTAAGCGGTGCATCCGCCCAATCGACCTCCCAGTCGGGCGGTCTGGACTGGGAGGGCTTCGCATGGAGATTATGCAGAAACGATTCCAGACTCATCCTTTTCCCTCCTTGGGCAAGTTATGGGAACGGATGCGGATGCGGATTGAGCTGCTCCCTTAGCAGCGGCTGCTTCAAATAGCCGAGCTCCGCAGGAACCCTCAGCACCCTCTCCAGTCCTTCCACTCGGATGAGATGATGACCGAACGTCATAGGCAGCATCCCCGGAATCAGCACCTTCACGCAATGCAGCGCGTTTCGTTTCAATTCCGGAGTTGTCTGGTCCACTACGATCACATCGAGGTTGAGCTTGCGAAACGATCGAAGAATGTCCTTCAGGTCGTCGGTCAGGTCGGAATGCTTGGGCCGCCGCTTGAATTCTTCTTCGAACGTACGCAGAGGCCGGTTTTCCTCGAGCAAAAATCGGAGCCGTTCCTGAGCCTGCGGCAAGCTGTACAACAAGGAATGGTCCTCCATATCCCGCACCAGCATCGGGTCGTGAAACATACGTTCATACTCCGCACGGTTCGCTTCGAATTTGTCGTCAAGCGTCAGTGTCATCCCCGACAATTCATGAACCGCGCTCTTCGCAGCCCGTACCGGATCCGGATGCGCTCCCGCTACGCAGACGAGATTTACCCCCTTCGGTTTCGTGTTCTTCGCCAATGCCCAAACGCTGGGTATCCCGTTCTCCATAGTAGCGTTATATAAGAACAGATCGAATCCCGCCACGGCCTGTAAACGGCCGATCATCAGCTCCAATTCCCGGTCTCCCGCGGAGAAAGGGTCGAGACGCGGAAGCGGCAGCTGCGCATACCAGGTCAACAGGAAGGAGTCCCGCTCCACGACTTCCATAATGCCGTAAAAAATGGCCTCCTCCAAGCTGCCGCCCAATGCGCAGCCGTTGGACGTTTCATAGACGAATCCTTGTCCGCAGCTCGAACTGTAATAAGCGAGCTGCTGAGGCACCATAATCGGACTTTCCTGCAAAAACGAATAGCCCCATACCCAATCGATCGGCTGGTCGGGATCGAACGGAGTGAACGGAAAACCGGGCCGCTCATATTGTTCCTTCGCGTACAGCCCTGCCGCGACCGGATTGAGCGCATGATCCGCCAAGTTGCGGTAGCTGTCCCGGATCACCGTCCGCTTGCTGCGGGGCGCGATTCCGCAGTACCGTTCCAACCCTTCCATTATGGCGGTAAGCTCGCTGTCCGCATAGGAGTGCGTTCGGCCCGCCGTCGCCTCGTCGCTTCCGAACAAAGGAAGATTTACGCTCACATCGGCAAAAGGCGACATGAGATCCATCATTTTTCCATTCAAGAAACCGATCCGGTAATCCAAATACTGCTCTGTCAAAGCCTTCTTCAAGTCTTCCAGCGAACGGCTGCGGTAGCTGTTCCCGCCGATCTTCGGACTTGGCCCCAAGACAATCCGGGCAGCCTCTCGCGAATCGGCCGGCAGCCTTCCGCAAACCGGACACTGCGGGGCCGGCAGAAAGTAGTGGCTTGTGCCTCTCAGTGTCTTCATGTCGAAATAATACACCCGTTCTTCGTAACGAGATCGAATGCCTTGCAACACCTTTTGCGACTCCGCAACGATCAGGTGCGTCATTTGCAACAGCCCTGTGCGCGACGCCCAAGCGTCACTTGGGATTCCCCCGGCCTCTGCCAGCTGCTGCCGCAGTCTCCACATCTCCTTGCGATCGCGACCCGCCATATGGCTGCGAATGTCCGCACATTGGGAGCATCCCGCCGCTCCCGGACGAACCAGCGGCCCGACAATCCCTTCGCCGAATGCAAGAAAGCCCCGCAACCATGGAATGCCCGCTTTCTGTAAAACGTCTTCCGCCTCGCGGTGAACGGAGGGGTGCCAGGCATCGTGCAGAACCAATGCCAGGTCCGTTGTTTTCAGTTTTTCTGCCCCGAGATCGGGCACGCGTACGAGCTCGCATACGTCGAAAAGCTCCTTGCACACCAGATCCGCCAAGATCCCTTCTCCGACAACGGCCACGACACCAAGCATCAAGCTTCCCCCTCTCTCAGCACTACGCCGATTACCGCGCCCGGTATTTCTTTCAAAAACGGCTCTATCGCCATATCCGCAATCCAAAGATGCCGGTTGTTTCTTTTCAGTACATGTAAAGCATCGCGCAAAGCTGCAGGTCGAACTATCCCTTCACTGGGCGGAAGTACAATGCGAAGAGGCGCCCCTTTTCCTTGCAGGACCGACGAAACCTCCACCGTTTGGGTCGCGCGGCAGTCCGATTGATTCTGCACTCTAAGCAATGCCGCTTGCAGCGCTTTCCTGAGTGCTGTTGTATGATTCAGTCCGACACAGCCGTACCAGCGATCGCGAGAACCGACCCACGCAACGGGGAACCCCGATACTTCCTCTCCCATGCCGATAATCGGCGCTCCCTGCATCCGGGTCAACGCCTGCAAATAAAACCGGCATCGATCATCCTCCACCGGACCCAACTGCACCGGGGTCACGGTAGGTTTCACAGCTGCATACCGCACAGTCAATTCGCCGGCCAAATTTGCCTGGAGTCCGCGTACAACGGCTTCAGCGACCGTCTCCCCTACTCCGATGGCGATAGGACGCTTCAAGCCAAAGCCAACGAGCGCACCATCCAATCGCGACACATACGCTTCGATCCCGGTCAGTCCCGCTTCCCGTCGCGCCTCCTCGTGCGTGAAGCCGTTGCATACTATCTCCGGCAGCAAATCGGCAGGCCCTTCACTCTGCGGATCGGCCGCTTGAACTCGGCATTGAGAGAGCGGGAGCTGCCTCAAATCCCCTTCCTCCCAAATATGGAAGATTCCTGTCTGCTTTGACGTCAGCCGGTTAAAATAGGGGAACAGTCCGTTCGATACGCTCGCCTCGAGGCCGCCTTCAAGCCGCGCTTCCAAATCTTGAATCCACTCGACTGGAATACCCGCACTATCCCTTGCCGGAGGATGCGGCATGAGCTTGTGCCAGCTTCCCTCCAACGTCTCCAAGTCCAGCAAGTATACGGAGTCCCTCAGCTCCGGTTCAATCACCCCCGTAACCGACTTAAATAGTTCGAACACGATAACATTCGAGAGCATCGCGCCCGCTGTGGACGAGAACACATGCAGCGTCGGGTCTTTAAATACCTCGGTCCGGTGCAGGCGGCGCCACGCCGATTCCCAGCTCGATCGGGATTCCGGTTGTACGAGCGGGCCTGCCATTCCTGTCTGGTGCAGGAGCATAGCAGGGAGGAGCGTCTTCCTCTCCTCTTTGCATACCGCTTCAAGCATACGCAGCTCCTCGATATTTCCATCATGAGATACATACAGAATGGACTGAAAGGGCCGAACAAGCTCCCGCCAATCAATCGATCCTTTGTCCGGCAAAGACGCTTCCCGCACCTCCACCTCGACATCCGACTTTCCGGCATGCTCTGCCAGCTCCGCCAGCCGCTTCCGGTTGGTTGGCATCGAGTCCGTAATCAGCATGCTGAGCTTGGGGAGTCCGGACTCCAGCAGAGCAGAAACCAACGAAACGAAAAAAGGGCCTGAACCTACCGCTAATACGCCGGTCTTGCGATAGCTTTGAAACCGATAGGCCCCGGAATGACCGAAGCTGTCCAAAAAGGCTATCTGCGAGCCAAATTTATGTATAATATCGTCCCGCAACTGATGCGGCATATCTTGGCTCACATCCCTTACGAAGCCCTTGTCGAGCAGCACCTCCGCGATTTCATACACCCGTTCCCGGTATGGGGGCGACAATCCGTCCGTCAACTGCGCGAGTGTGTTTTCCCCGTTGAACATAGGGATCAATTTTTCAATCCACCGATCGATCATTTCGCCTTCCAATCGAAACGTACCTACGTTATTCCGGAAATAAACGCCCTTGTCGGGAACCGGGAGAGAAAACGTATCCCCGTTTACTTTCAAACGCGCGGCCGGTGTCAAATTATTCATTTCCTTCCTCCTCTGGTGAGCTATCCGGCGACCTGTGTTATCCGTTCATCGTTATCATATGTATACGTATTTGTCCCTAATGTCATAGAAAAACCCCTGTAAGCACAATGTCTGTACAGGGGCGAACACTTCTTTTCCAGCAGCGGCGATAAAGTTTGAAATGGCGGAGTCAACGACCGCAGTGGTGATGACAAAATCCCCCGCACTGATGATGGCAAAACCCTCCGCATTGATGCTGGCAAAATCCTCCGCAGAACCCGGCACAGAACCCGCCACAAAATCCTGCGCAAAACCCGGCGCAAAATCCGCCGAAACCGACACAGAGCCGAGACGGATCTGTCACATTTTGACCCACCGGATATTGGGCCGCCGCCTGATACTGGCTTTGTTGATTCCAAGGCGTCATCTGGCCGGCCTGAAATTGGGAAACGCTCAACTGCTCGAGTTCATTTTTGAATTCACTCATTGTTATAACCTCCGTTTTTTTTGTGTGATTTCGGTTACTGGCGTAAAGAAAGTTTTAACGGTATCGGATGATGATCTCAATTTATGGAGCAGGATCCGCTTTTGTTACTGATGCAAACGCCCATTTTTTGGGCCTTTGTACCAAAGCACGCTATACGGGCTGCGAGGCTGACCGATAAAAACAGGGTTATCCGCCAAGCAGTCGAATGAACCGACCGCTTGGAGGATAACCCTTATGATTTTGAAAGTATGCGCAATAAACGAGTCGGGGCTATTGTATTTGCCCAACATTAATCCGATCCTCGACCCCAACTATCCTTTATTGGCAACCGGTCGATTCGCCCACTTGCGGTAGCGAGTTGTCCTTGCTACAAACAAGCTTCCCTTCATCACGATGTTGTCACTCAAGGTCCACGTGTGGCTCTTTTTATTTGCCCTCCGAATACCGACAAAATTATAAGGAGAGGTGGCGTACAGCCTATATCCCTTAGACCGGCTTCTTTGCAAAAAGTTGGTATCCTCACCGAGCGTCCGATCGGCAAAACGAACGTGGTTGTGCAGCCGCCTCCTGAACAGAAGCGTGCCTCCCGCCACATCCTTCACGTATTTATTTCTCTGAGAGGGAGTTGTGATGGCAAGCAGGCGCTTCCCTTCGAAAAATTTTAAATGAGCTCCTTTCCCGACAATGTCGGCGCCTGTTCGGCGTAGAGCCCTTACTTGTTCCACAAGGTAATTGGGCGCGTAGTAATCGTCGTCGTCAAACTTGGCGATGATCGGAAATTTCGCTTTGCCGATTCCATAATTCAGGCAGCTACCCAGAGTAAACTTTTCAGGAACCTTATAGACCGATATATGGCGATAAGAAGAAACCTTCCGGCGATATTCCGACAAATCCATGCTATCCTTGTTCAAGACGACGATAAGTTCCCTGCGTTCAAATCGCTGCCTTCTGTAGTTGGCGATCAGCATGCCGAAGAACTGCGGGCGATTCGTGCAAGTGATGACCGACACTCCCTGGGGCCGGTTCGCTTTCAGACTCACTTAGCTCCCTCCCATTATCGAACGACATATTTCCTGTAATTGTCGCCATGCGCGATGATTCTCGTTTGAGAATGGGCTAAAAACTGTTGATCGCTCTTCTTCCAAGTGTGGCTGTTCGGCCGCTTTCGCCGCAACGCGCAGAAATTATAACGATCTCCGGCATATAGCTTAAAGCCTCTTCTTCGACAGGCTCTGCAGAACCGAACGTCCTCCCCCAGCGAGCGATTGGCGAACCTCGCTTGCCTCCATACCGTTTTTTTGTAGACCAAGGTGCCCCCGGCAAGAATAGGAACGAATCGGTTCTGTGCATGGAAGCGTTGAATGAGCAGACGCTTGCCGCTTAAGTGAATGAAATAGGCCCTTTTCCCTACGACATCGGCCCCCGATTTTCGGAATGCCCGCATCATATCGGGCAAATAACCGGGTGCGTAGTACTCGTCGTCATCCATCTTGGCGATATAGGCATGTTTAGCAAGGGCCGAGGCAAAGTTCAGGCACGCTCCCAATGTGCGCCGGGCGGGAAGCCGATATACACGGACATGCTTGAGCTGCGCCGCCATTTGCTTGTATCGGCCCAGATCAGCCCGATCGCTGTTCACGACAATGATCCACTCTTTATTCCCCCATCTCTGCCTGTTGTAATTCTCGAACATAGTCCGCAAGAAGCTTGGTTTGTTCGTGCAGGTCACTACGCTGATGCCCGGTATGCGGGCTTTCGCTCGATTCGGAGCCGTATGCATGCAAGTCTCTCCTTATAACTGCAACATAGCGGGACGTTACCCGTGCAGCCGGATGATTTGAAACGCTTCGGCGTATTCCTCGAAAATTTGACTGCCGCGGAATTTGGCTTTATGCAGAAGGCTATCCGGATGAACCGGGTGCCGCAATGACCCGATCTGGGTCTGATAGGCTTCCAACGTTTTCATTTTTAAGTTCATTGCTTCTTCCGTAAGGGGAATATATAGATTCGGCTGAAACGCAAGCTCTCCGTCGGTCTCATAGACCAGGATGGTGCCATTCCAAAAATAAGGTCGCGCCGCCGCCATGGCAGCTTGATGAAGAGCTTCGTGATCCTGATGCTTCGTAATGGACGGAATGTACAGGACAGTCGGACGAAATTCCTCTATGTGGCGCTCGAGTCTGGAGACCAGCTCCACCCGCGGGATACGGTCCAGCCTGCTGTCGTAAAGCTGCTTGCCGGTTTGGTCCGGGTAAAGGATATGATAATCCGTAACCCCGAGCAGGCTCATCGCTTCCTTCAATTCAATAATTCGCGTCTTTCCGCTATAGATGCCGTAGCCTTTTTCTTCCTTCCTGTAACGCTTGGAATCGCTTAGGGTGAAAGAAGCTATAACGATTCGAACCGGGCTGCCGTGGCGAATATATTTCTGAATGACACCGGCGCAACCGAGTGTCTCATCATCCGCATGGGGGGCCAAAACCATTGCACGTTGCTCTGAGTAGAGGAGAGCACCCAATAGAATCACACCTTCGTCATGATATATCGATTTGACTACCTTAACCTATGAAATGATCATAAGTACCTCCTGTGCTGCAACCTATTCCTTGCGAAATTGGTCGCCTGTCAGGCGCTTAAACGACTCGGAGCGAGTATAGTGGGAAGAAAATAGAGGTTGGTGATGAATTCATCGTGAAACCGTTCGTGCGCATTCTTCTTACCGGGGCAGGATCTCCGGCCGCTTCCGGCGTAATTCGGTCTCTCCGCTTAAACCGGGATATCGATGTTGAAATTATAGGCATGGATTGCAATCCGGAAGCCGTCGGATTTCATATGTCGAACAAGCATGTCGTCGGCCCCCGAGCATCGGAGGAATCGTTCATACCCTTTGTCCTGAGTCTGTGCGCCGAGGAGAAAGTGGGGCTGCTCTTTTCTCTCGTCACGGATGAATTGATCAAGCTTGCGGAAGCGGAAGAGGAGCTGCTGCGGATCGGGACCCGATTGTCGATTTCCTCTGCGGATTCGCTGCGAAAAGTGATTCACAAAGGGCGATTGTATCAGGCGCTCCAAACTATGGGAATGGCCGTGCCCGAGTTCCGGATGGTCAACTCTCCGGAAGGTCTGATCTCCGCGTTGTATGAGCTTGGCTACCCGGCTCGGCCGGTATGCTTTAAGCCGGTCGTCTCGGACGGCAGCAGAGGGTTTCATATCGTGGACAACGGCGCGGACAGGTTTCGCATGCTTTTCCAGGAGAAGCCTAGCTCCGCCCACATCAGCGAAGAAGAGCTGCTGCGGATTCTCCATGGACATACCATAATCCCGGAAACCCTGGTTATGGAATATTTGCCGCATGAGGAGTATAGCGTGGATCTTCTGGTCAAGCACGGTGAGGCCGTCGTTGCGGTTCCAAGGCTGAGGGAGGTTACGGTAGGGGGAATTACGACAAAGAGCTCGATTGCGAAGGAGCGGGATATTGTCGATTACGCAGTTGCGGTCGTCGAGTCCATGCAATTGAATGGGAACATCGGCGTGCAAGTCCGCCGAGACCGGCTGCGACAGCCGAAAATCGTGGAAATTAACCCGAGAATCCAGGGGACGATCGTACACTGCACGGCGGCCGGGATCAACCTTCCGGCGCTAGCCGTAAAACAAGCGCTTGATATCCCGCCAAGCAAAGATGAACTGGAGATCAGGTGGGGAACCCGGATGACGCGTTATTGGGAGGAGGTTTTCTACGATGTTCATGGATCTTCATATGCACTCTAATTACTCGGACGGCAAACATACACCGGAAGAAATGATCGAAGCCGCTATCGGCATCGGCTACGAAGCGATGGCTATCACCGATCATGTATGGAAATCAAGCCCCTGGGTACCGGCGTACGCCGCGCATCTTCAGACGCTGAAGCGGAAATATCGGCATCGAATCCGGCTTTATTCCGGTATCGAAGCGAAGGTCGTGTCGCTGGATGGCGATATTGATGCCGATCCCTCCTTTGATGCGCTCGTAGATCTCATTCTCGGGTCCATTCATCGCATTCCGAAGCCGGACGGCTACTATTCCACGGCGGACGGCGACCGATTGCCCAGAAGAGCGATCATCGAGCACTGGCTCGAGGCTTTCTGCCGGATGCTCGAAAATCCGCGTGTGGACATTATCGCCCATCCGCTGTCGGAGCTGAAGAAGTTCGGGATACGGGAAGAAGAGCTTCCTATGGCGGAAATCACGGATCGGATTGCGGCTTCAGGCAAAATCCTGGAATTGAACGTTAGATACAATACCCCCGACCAATCCGTCATTCGGTTATCGGCGCAGAAAGGAACCGCGTTCCTGATCTCTTCCGACAGCCACACCGTTCGGGATTTGGTCTTAAACAGCAGGCTGGTCAAGGAGTTCACCGGCGGCGGGTTCCGGCTGGTCGATATCGACCGGTATGTAAGGGAGAAGAAAAACTGCCCTCCCCCAATAAGCGGATCCTGAAGCTCGCTTAGTCCCCGTCCTTTCACAAGGCGGGGACTATTTTTACGCTTGCTTTGATCGACGAGGTGCGTAATGGGCATACAACTTGCGTTGAGCTAAGCTAAAGGCGAACTATAGTGTTAAACTGAGAATTAGCTGGATACCCCGAATCGTTCGCGATGGTTGATTGTTTTATATCTTTTCAAAAGGTGGATGGAAACCCAATGAAGCAAAAAATAAAATATGACAATCCCATCCCAATTAATGCTTATCTTTGGTGTCCAAAACCTTATCCGGAGCCCCTTCATTTCCATTCAAGCCTGGAAATCGGCTATTGCCGGGAGGGCAGAGGGCAATTTATTTTTGAAAGTAAGCTTTATGAAGTACGCAAAGGCGATATCTTTATTGTCAATAATACGGAGCTTCATATTGCTCAATCTGCCCAGCACGATCCAAGCCGATATATTTTTTTGAATTTTGATCCCAGTCTCTTTCTTGAAGAAGATGATAAATTATTACTGCCATTTGCTTATCGATCGGAGAGATTTGAAAATCATATTGCAGCTGGAACACCGCTTGCCCAGCAAATCGGGGTACTCATTCAACAGATTTATGAGGAGCTTAACGCAAAAGCCGAGGGTTATCTAACGATTGCTCGTTGCAAATTGCTGGAGCTGGGCGTTATCTTGCTTCGCCATTACAGAAGCGCGTTCAGCAATGAGCAATGGGTAAAGATGTCCAATTCGCAGCGTGAGATCAAAGAAATGATGCTATTTGTGAAAGAACGGTTCCAAGAGCCCCTTCAACTTACGGATGTTGCTGCCCATCTAGGCTGGGGCACCGCTCGGACAAGCCGCTTTTTTAAGGAGCATATAGGCAGCAGCTTTATCGCTTATATGACACAGCTGCGGATTAGTGAAGCTAAAAAACAACTTGTCACGAACCTTGATAGTATCGCAGACATTAGTTTTTCCAGCGGGTTTCAGAGCTTGGCGTCCTTCTATCGAGCCTTTAACTCCGCTGTCGGCATGTCGCCTCAAGAATACCGTAAACAATATGGCGTTAAGCAATTATTTTGAGAAGCGTGAAGGAAATTGAGAGGATTCGCTAAAGCCAAATCAGTATAATCAGCTTAAAATCTCTGATTAAAAAGGTGGTTTTACGATGGCTGGCTGGGAAAGATTAAGGGAAATTGTACATTTGGAAATCATACAAAGGGGAGAAGAAGGCTGCGATGTAAGCGGGTTTCAGGACAAATGGGCAGCTGCTGGAGATGACGAAGCGAAGTTGATGGTGGTGTATCGTCAGTTGATGGAGCTTGAAATTAGTGCTGATTTCCCCTATCAAGAGCCTTCAGATTTGCCTGGCATTCTTGCGATGCGGCCAGAAGGAGCGCGAAAACTAACGACAGATAAATCTGAAGCCGAATGGCTTAATCAATTTCAAGGTGCTTGGCTCGGTCGAAGTATAGGGTGCGCCTTGGGGAAACCGTTTGAGAACCGTCAATTTATGTCGGGCAGCGGGGGAAGAGCCGGATGGAAAAATATTGAGCTATGGTTCAAAGGAGCAGATGCCTGGCCAATTCGCGGATATACCCCAGGGAGTTCACGGGCGTCCGTCGAGTATGACTTGAAGGTGAATGACTGGTGCCGGAAAAGCTGGAAAGAACATATTCAGTTTATGGAATCCGACGATGATATTCGTTATACCGTGTTAGGCTTAATTCTTTTAGAGGAAAAAGGATTGGATTTCGATGCTTGGGATATTGGCAAGCTGTGGCATAAGTATCTTAGCTATCAGCAAGTGTGTACAGCGGAGACGCAAGCTTATTTGAATTTCGCTCAGGTGACCTCCCATATGCAAGGCGAAAAAACGGAGGACTGGGCACAGAAAAGTGAATGGGTGCGAACCTGGTTAAATCCGTATCGGGAATGGATTGGAGCTCAAATCAGAGCCGATGGCTTTGCTTACGGCGCGGCAGGAAATCCGGAGCTGGCAGCCGAATTGGCTTGGCGGGATGCTTCCTTTTCCCATGTGAAGAACGGTATCTATGGGGAAATGTTTGTGGCCGCCATGATTGCAGCCGCTTTTAATGAAACGGATAATGAACGCATTGTAGAAATTGGACTTAGTGAAATTCCCAGCAACTGCCGATTGGCTCATGATATTCGCAAAGCGGTAAAAATTGCGCACAGTGCTGTTGACCAATTGGATGTAGTCGATCGGATCTGGGAAGCGTTCAAGCACTATCATTGCGTCCACACCAACAATAATGCAGCCTTAGTTGCCGCGTCGCTCATCTTTGCTAAGGACGATTTCGAACTGGCCGTTACGACGGCAGTGCTAGGCGGTTGGGATACCGATTGCAACGGAGCTACCGTTGGATCGATTATGGGCGCTAAGCTCGGAGCCGACAAGCTTCCGGCCTATTGGGTCGAGCCCCTTCACGATACGTTATACGCCATGGTGACAGGATTTCATCCGATCGCGATTTCGGAATGCGCCCAACGCAGCTATGAGGTGTTTAAGAAGATATCTGCACAATATTCCGCTGGACAGAAGCCTTCATAAATTCAAGCGATATAATCAAAGACCGGCCCGATGGGCTGGTTTTTTACGTTAAAGAAAAGTTTAACTTCGCTAAAGCGGTAAAGCGAAGTGCGACTTTCTTTACCAAGAAAAGCAACTCATACAGCTCGGATGTACTTCATCGAAAAGGCTTCGATCAGAAGCATTTCTTATATTTCAGATTACAAAATAACAAAATTGAAAACGTTTTATATCGAGCTATTCACTATTTTTGTGGGGTTTAATGTGGATAACACGAAGGCGGCAAAATGTTAAAGAACATAACAACCTTACAAAATCGCAAAAGACAGAAGACACGACAGCATTGTTGTTTGGCCGCTGGAAACGTAATATGAGGGTCAAGAAGCAAGGATGGTTCGTATATACGACCTCGCATCCTGCTATCTAATGTAAACTGCTGGAGGGGCAAAAGATATGCAGACTTCGAATACCGACAAAAAGGTACCGGCGGACCAGCGTCCGAAGCTGAAACGATCCATTATTGATTGCGACATTCATCATGCGACGGGGATGAATGCCATAAAACCCTATTTGCCGCGAGCCTATCAAGAGCTGGTGAAGCAATATGGTCCTGCGCTGCCAGGAGGCATGCACTTTAATGGAGGCGTGGGCGGTCGAATGGCCGATGCGTATCCCGAAGGCGGCGGCTCTGCCGGCAGTGATTTGGAATTGATGAAAAAGCAGCATCTGGATCGCTACAATGTCGAATACGGCATTCTGACCGGGGAAGGTTATGCGATGCATGCTACTCCCAATTATGATTATGCTGCCGCAATTTGCCGGGCGATTAATGAATATACGATTGAGCATTGGCTTTCGCGGGAAAGCAGGTTGAGGGGCTCCGTATTTATCTCGAAGCAAGAGCCGAAGCTTGCATCGCAAGAAATTGATCGTGTCGGAGGCCGGCCCGATATGGTTCAGGTCATTGTTTCAAGCGGAGCCTCGCTTCCTTATGGAAACAGGTTTTATGATCCTATTTACGAGGCTTGTGTTCGCCATAACTTGCCATTCACCATCCACGTTGGATTAGAAGGCGAAGGTATTAATAGCCCGCATACCGGGGCTGGGTATGTCACTCACTACATTGAGCAACGGTGCGCACGTCCCGCGGTAATGGCCGCCCATTTGGCCAGCTTTATTTTCGATGGGGTATTCGAGCGCTTCCCTGCTTTGAAGGTTGTATTGCAGGAAGCCGGCGTACTGTGGCTTGCCCCGTTCCTGTGGAAGCTCGACCAAGAATGGAAAGGGCTGCGTGTACAAACGCCTTGGGTCCGCAAGAAGCCGAGCGAATATTTCCGGGAGCATATCCGCGTTACCACACAGCCGTTCGAGGAGACGCCAAACCGCGAGATTTTCGATCATTTGTTAGAGAGCATCTATGCCAAAGAAACGCTGATGTTTTGCAGCGATTATCCGCATTGGGATTACGATTCACCGAGTCAAGCGCTGCCCAAACTGGATCATGAGCTATGGGACAGCATCTACTATCAGAATGCAGCCAAGCTGTATGGTCTGCCTCAACGTCAAACGGAGGAGATGAAATGAAGCGAAGCTCGCGGCACATCGTAGGGACGGTAGGGGAGATTCCGCCTGGCACCCATAAAATTGTGGAGGTTGAGGGCCGGAGTGTAGGTATCTATAATATTAACGGAGTCTTTCATGCTCTGCGCAATATATGCCCTCATCAAGGGGCAGAGCTGTGCAAAGGACTGGTGACAGCCTATGTTTCTTCTAGAGGCTCGGGTGACTTTCGGTTTGAAAGAGAGGGTGAAATTGTGCGTTGCCCCTGGCATCAGTGGGAATTTGACATTTCTACAGGCTGCATGATCGTAGATGCGGCCATGCGCACCAAAACGTATGATGTCACGGTGGAGAAATTCGGTGTCTCCGTCGATAACGATCTTATTCTGGTTCATATGTAAGAAAGTAAAAACCTCTCTCAAACGGGCCGGATGCAGCTGCCAAAGAGAGAGGTTTTTCTTTCGCTTCTACTCATGTTCAATCATCTTCACCATTTGCAACAATAGAAGTACTACCGGAATCGGGAGAGCCGTGCGTATTGCAAGGAACGAGGCATCCGGCTCAACGGCCCGCCGCTCGGTCGGCCCTCGAAGCAAACGGACGCCGCTGAGGCCCTATTTAGTTTGCAACACAAGCTGTGTGCCGCTCGGGCTACATATGAATGAAGACATGCTCTTCCTCGACGGTAACGCCGAACGTTTCCACCGTTACTTCGTAAGAGCGCGTCCGCATGTCGGGATCAACGATCATGCAGCCCGTCTTGATGTCAAACTCCCACTGATGCCAGGGACAGCGGATGATTTCGCCTTGCCGTGTCTGTTCGTAGACGCCCGCTTCGTCCGACACGATCAGCGGTCGTACCAATCCTTTGCACAGCTCCGCGCCTTGATGGGGGCAAACGTTGCGAAGCGCGTAAAACGTTCCGTCCACATTGTAGACGCCGATGGACCGTCCGCCCGCCTCCACCAGCTTGTGCGTACCCGGCGGGATTTCCGACGTCTTGGCCACCGCATATTTTTGCCTCATATTCGATACCTCGCTTTTCGCCTTACGGGTTGTCCTGAATCCACTTGTTAATCTCTTCATCGGCGTTGCGGGTTGCCGTGTTCAAGTCGATCTTATCATTTAAATATTCGGTCACATGCTTGTTGGCGATCTCATAGCTTTTGGAGTGCCATTTGGTGAAGGCGGCGGCATTCGGATTCGGCTTGCTTTTGAAAATGCTAGACAGCTTTTTACCTTTCAATCCCGGATTTTCCGAACCGAAATATTCCTTGAACTTCGGGTCGACGAGCAGCGGCACACGGCCGGTCTGGCTCGTACTGATACGGGACACATCGTCGGACAAAAACACCTGCATCGATTTCAACGCGTCATCCTTGTATTTGCTCGTGCTGCTGATCGCCATGATGTGCAGATCGTATTGCGTGAAGATGTTCGGCTTGTCCTTATAGCTCGGATATTGCGCCACGTCCCAGTTCAGTCCGGACGTCGGCAGCACATCGAGCAGCGAGATCGAGGCGAACATCGCCGTCGTTTTGTTTTTAAGAAACGGATCGCCGCCTAACTTCGGCGGATTGCCCGGAATCGAATAGATTTGCTTGGCGATTTCCAGCGCTTTTTTGAACGTATCGGTCGTCAAATTCGACTTGTTCGTCGCCGCGTTGACCGGAAGAATACCGAGCTGCAGCGTCAAGCGCGTCCAAACGTCCATCGTCAGCCCGGAATATTGCGTTTCGCCTTCTTGGCGCGACATTTTTTTGGCGAGCTCCATCGCATCCTCCCAAGTCATGCCGTCTCCCGGATAGGCCACCCCGAACTTGTCAAACAAATCTTTATTATAATAGAGGGCGTTGAATTGCATATGATAGGGAAGCCCGTACAGCTCGCCCGATTTGGATAAATCGGTCAACGTTTTCAGAGCGCCTTGATCGAACCGGTTCAGATCGGCCTTGGCTGCGTTCAGCATCGGCTTCAAGTCGGTCACGATTCCCAGGTCTTTGTAGTCGCCCCAGTTGCCGTTGAAAAACGTAAACAGATCGACCTGCTCTTTCGCTGCCAGCGCTTCGGCGATCGCTTTAGGCGAGCCTTGCACGCGTTCCATCGTAATGTACGGATATTTCGCTTTGACCGGATCGGCGATCAGCAGCTTGAAATGCTCCGGCGTCATCCCCAGCGTCTCGAATACTTTGAGCGTAATCGGCTCCTTAGGCGCTTCAGCGGCGGGGGGTGCGCCTTTATCCGCAGGAGCCGCCTTGGAATCCGCCGAATCGGACTTGCTGCAGCCGGCAGCGCTGAGGATGACGGCCAATGCCAAACAGGAAAACGAATACCATTTCATACGGTTCAATCGAAATTCCTCCCTTTTCGAAATTGGATAAACATTTACAATTATTTTGTTAGTTTGTCGTCTATTCATGGTATAATCGGTGAAAGGATGCAGGATGCAAGAGGAGGCCGATCCATGCGAGAAACCGCTTTCGAATTTCATGAAACCGTTTACTTTGTTCCCGATGCGTTTGCCAAAAGCGGCGGCGTCTGGCTGCTGCGCGTTGGACATAATATCGCCAAGCCCGAATACCGTATAGAACCCCGGAATATCGCTTGGTATAACATTCATTTCATTATGCAAGGGCAGCTGCACATGTATTACGACCACAAGCAGGTACTGCTGAACAAGGGAGACGCATTTTGCATGTTTCCCGGCATACATTACAAATACGGACAAGGTAACGGAGAGAAGCCGCTGAAAATGCTCTGGATCTCCTTTGACGGCGCTCAGTCGCACACCTTGCTGACGAAAGCGGGTTTTTCCGAAAGCGCGCCTTATTTGATACAGGTGATGACCAAGGAACTGCACCATACGCTGCAGCAAATGTTCGTTCCGCCCAGCGAAGGCTACCGGCGCAGCCTGGAGCTGCAATCCGTCCTCTATCGCGCATTCAGCTTGATGACACCAGATGAAGAAAGCGCTATACCTGCGAACGGTCCGGCACACTGGATTCCGAAAAGCATCGAATATATGCAAACCCATTACATGGAGCGAATAACGGTACAAGATGTATCCGCCTACCTGTCCGTTCATCGCGCTTATTTGTCCAAAGTGTTCACCGAAAAGGTCGGCATGACGCCAATGCGCTATTTGGAGAAACTCAAAATGGATAAGGCACTTGAGCTTCTGCATATTACGACGCATTCGATTCAAGATATAGCCGTCATGATCGGCTACTCCGATCCTTACACATTTACACATGCGTTCAGCAAATATTACGGCATACCGCCTGGGAAATGGCGTCGAACGCATGCAGCCAAGCTGTCGGAAAGCTAGCTAGCGGCGTTCGACGCGGGTAAAGTAGATGGCTGTTACGTATGATCGGGCGACGAAGTGCGCGGCTTTAGCCCGTACAGATTGGCTGCGTTCCGGTAAAAGATAGGGTCGGCGTACGAGGCGTCCAGCTTCGGAAACGCCAGGCGCGGCGAGTCAAAGTCCCAGTGCGGGTAATCGCTGGCGAACAGGAGGCACTCCTTGGCGTAGAGCGCGTCAAGCATCGGGACAAACAGGGCCGGATCGGGTGTCAGCTCAATCGGCTGGGACGATACGTACATATTGGACCGGTAATACTCGCTTGGCGGCTTTTTCACCCAAGGCGTTTGCACCCGCAGCCCTTTCCAGTCTTGATCAAGCTTCCATAAATACGGCGCGATCCACATGACGCCGGCTTCTTGCATCACGACCTTCAGCGTCGGGTATTTCTCGAAGACTCCGCTGAATAGGAGGCTGGCCATATGCGCCATCATCGTCTGCGTCCGGCTCGCCCGCGACTCGATATAATAGGTGACATGGCCCGCCCCGGTCGGCGACGGATTGATGCCCTGCCCTTCGTTGCCGATATGAATCGTGAACACCAGATTATGCCGTACGCATGCTTCGAAGATCGGCTCGTAAATCGCATTGCCGTAAGGCTTCTCGCTTCCTCCGGGCACAAGCACCTGCACAAATCGCCGATCATCGCCCACGCGGTCGATTTCTTTGGCGGCGAGCAGCGGATGCTGCTTCGGGATGGTGATCGAGCCGCGCAAACGGTCTTCCTTGTCCAGCCAATGGTCTCTCGTGTAGTCGTTGTAAGCGGAAGCGAGCGCGGCGGCGTAATGAGCGTCGGGATGCGAGCCCAGCGAATAAAACTCGCCGGTTAAAATCCCATATTCGACATGAAACGGGTCAAGGTAATGCTCTCTCATAAAGTCGAGATCCGTCCCCGGCGCTCCGCCGTTCGGCGGATTGGCGTCCACCCGGCGCCCTCCCTTGCCGCCGTTCATATACGGATAGCTGGGAAGCAGCAGCCCCCACTCGGATATGCGGTCGCAGTATTCTTTCGGCAAGTATGGAAATATGGCTTTTACGTTCGGTGCATTATGATGGATATCTACGTCAATGATCGTTCGTCTGGCAGTTGACAATGGAATGATACCCCCTTTCTTTCTGTATGGTCATGCACTCTCATTATAGGGGGAGGGCGGTGGGAAACAAATGCTGAACGGTCGTATTTCTTTTGTTGATTTGTCAGGTAGGCGAATCGCTTTTTTCCTTTACTTCCAATAGTACTGGACAGTGAAAAGTTCTTGTCGAAAATCGTAGAATGGCAAAATGACCCAATCAGGCGATTGTGTGATATCCGGATGAGATCGGCATTATCAAATTGGCAATGAACATCTGAAGATATGCTAAGTTTCCCAGATGGAAAGATGAGCGCCTTCGCCACTCGATTTGCTACAGTAGAGCTGTACCTATAATCGATTGCTGGAGGCGAATTTTCATGCAGAAAAATACAAGCTTGCTATCACCGGAGGATACGGCCTATTATAGTCGTAACGGATATTTATTGTACAAAAAGCCGCTTTTTTCCGAACAAAAGTTGAATCGGTTGACGGACATTTTCGAGGAGCAGCTGGCGTTGAAGGGCCAGAAGCTTTCGGACGAGCTGGACACCCCGCATTTCCGCGATGAACGGCTGCTGGAGTTTTTACTCGCGGATGAGGTGCTGGATCTGGTGGAGCCAATCCTCGGTCCGAACATCGGGTTGTGGTCGAGCCACTTCATCTGCAAAGATCCGGTGGTGGGGCGCGCCACGCCATGGCACGAGGATTCGGCCTACTGGAAAGGCCGCGTGAGCAGCTTCGACAGCATCGTGACGGTCTGGCTGGCCATTGACCGCAGCAATCAGGAGAACGGCTGCATGCGCGTCATCCCCGGCACTCATAATAACGGGTTTTCCGATTATGAGGAAGTGGACAAGAGCAAGAACTTGTTCCGGTCGCAAGTGAAAAATATCGACGACTCGCAAGCCGTCTATTTTGAACTCGAGCGGGGCGAATGCTCGCTGCACGACAGCCGGATCATCCACGGCGCGAAGGCCAATACGAGCCCTCACCGCAGGTGCGGCTATACGATGCGCTATTTCTCTACGGAAGCGCGCGTCATTCCGGAGCGCAATCAGAATCACAAAGTATGGCTTGCCCGAGGTCGGGATGTGGCGGGAAGCCGATTCGAGAACGTATAAACACCGGGAAGCGGAAAGGAATGAACCGATGAAGCGAGAGAGCGGGTCACAGCCCAGGCGTCTGTTGAATGAGCAGTATATGCAGCTTAACCGTTCCTTCAACTTCTTTGTGCAGCGGCTAAAGCAGCCGTCTCCGCTTCATTGGCACGAATTTTATGAGATGTGCGTCATAACGGAAGGGACAGGAATGAATGTGTTGAACGGAGTGGCCCATCCACTGGAGAGAGGTAGTCTGTTCCTGCTTACCCCCGCGGATTTCCATGAAATATACCCTGATCCGAATTCCGTTCTGCATGTGTACAACGTGATCTTCTCGGAAGAAATGCTGGTCGGCGAGCTGCGCGAATTGCTGCTTTACGGGAATGCAAGTCGGATGATCCGTCTGGATAAAGAGGCGCTTCTGCGAGTGGAGCAGGAGTATTTGGTTATCGACCGGGAAATGCGGGAACCGAAGACCGCCCAGCGGCTTATGGTGAAAGGAGCGTTGGAACGCATTCTGATCGAGCTGCTGCGCCAGCGGGAGATCGGTTCGGTCGGTAGGGGCTTACTGGGGGATGCGGCTGCGACATCGAGCCATGACGCAGTTGCAAGCGCCCTTCTTTTCATTCATCATCATTTCCGAGAACCGCTGAGCTTGCAGGATGCCGCTCGCGAGGCCAATCTCGCTCCCGGCTACTTTAGCACATGCTTCCGGCAGACGACGGGCATTACGTTCCAGCACTACCTGCAAAACTTGCGGATCGAATTCGGGGCCGCGCTCCTGCTTGCCTCCGAGTGGCCGGTAACCGATATTTGCTACGCTTCCGGTTTCCGCACCTTGACCCACTTCGAGCGGGTGTTCAGGAACAAATACGGCTGTTCTCCCCGACAGTACCAACAGCAAGGACCGTGGAATGCGAAGGGTCAAAGGCCGCATCAACCCTAAGCGCCGGACCTCTCGATTCTCGAAAAAAATTCGTTATTCGAGGTTTCCCATGAGGCTTACTATTACTTATGAGAACAACATTCCGATTAACGCTTTCCGCTGGACGCCCAACAAAAAGTTGGAACCGCTTCATTATCATTCAAGTCTGGAAATCGGCCTATGCATTTCCGGTAGCGGCGTTTTTTATTTCGGTGAGAAGCAGTACCGGGTCGCAATCGGCGATATTTTTATAGTCAATAATAACGAACTCCATATTGCCAAATCGGATGAATGCAATCCCAGCACCTATATATTTATCAATTTCGATCCGCGTTTGTTACTCGAAGAGGAAGAATCGTTGCTGTTGCCATTCGCTTATAATTCGGATCATTTCGACAATCGCATTACTTCGGCTTCGCCCCTTGCCGAACCGCTCGGGGCATTGATTGAGGAAATATGGAACGAGCTCGACGCCAGACAGGAAGGTTACATAAGTATGGCCAAAAGCGCCCTACTTGAGCTGTGTGTGCTGCTGCTGCGTCATTATTCGACCGGTATGTCGAAGTTCGAGTGGAAACGGATGACCGATACGTTTCGACGGATGCGTCCGGCTTTGACGATGGTTGAAGATCGCTTCCGGGAGCCGCTCGAGCTGACGGACATAGCGGAAGCTCTCCTCCTTAGTCCTTCCCGGGCCAGCCATCTATTCCAACAGGAGCTGGGGCGCAGTTTTAAAGATTATTTGCTGCATCTGCGAATCAACGAAGCGAAACGGATGCTGATCAGTACGAGCCTTAGCGCTGCAGACGTTTGTTTCGGGAGCGGCTTTCAGAGCATCCCTTCCTTCTACCGTCTTTTCAAATCCATCGTAGGCCTTTCTCCACTCGATTATCGCAACAAATTTTCGGTGCACGCAATTATTGAGAATACAAAACAATAGCTGAGTAGATGACTCGCCTGTGCCCCAGCTATAATGAACCTGAAGCGAATTCATTCGATGGAGGTCATTCATATGGCGGGGTGGACATCACTAGATGAACTGCTAAAAAAGGAAGTCGTGCAAAGAGGTCAGGAAGGCTGCGAAGTAGACGGCTATGCAGAGAAGGTCGCGGCGGCAGGAACGGATGAAGCTCAGCTGATGTCGCTCTACAACGAAATGATAGCGCTTCCGATTCGAAGCGATTTTCCTTATGAGGAGCCTTCGGAGCTGGCCGATATTCGCGCTCTGCGGCCTGACGGTCCGCGCAAGCTGAGCGATTCGCCGGATGAAGCGCAATGGCAGGACAAATTTTATGGCGCATGGCTCGGCCGCAGCGCCGGCTGCGCCCTGGGCAAACCTCTGGAGGTTTGGCACTACATGGGCGGGACAGAGAGCAATCCGGGATGGCGCAACGTACAGCTTTGGTTCGAAGGGGCCGATGCCTGGCCGATTCGCGGATATACTCCGATCGAATCCCGCGCGGAGAAGGAGCATGGCTTGTCGCTCGCCTCTGCGAGTATGAAAAGCACTAGGGAAAAGATCCGCTTTATGGAAACGGACGACGATATACGCTATACCGTACTCGGACTGATTATGCTGGAAGAGAAAGGGCTTAACTTCGATTCGTTCGACATCGGGAAATTATGGCACAGACGGCTCGCCTACAGACAAGTTTGTACGGCCGAGACGCAAGCTTATATGAATTTCACACATGCGACTTCTCATCAAAAGGGACAAAGACCGGACAACTGGGATACCCGCAAAGATTGGGTGCGCACGTATTTGAATCCATACCGCGAATGGATCGGAGCGCAAATTCGCGCCGACGGCTTCGCTTACGGCGCAGCCGGCAACCCTGAGCTCGCTGCCGAGCTTGCTTGGCGCGACGCTTCCTTCTCGCACGTCAAGAACGGCATATACGGTGAAATGTTCTGTGCGGCCATGATCGCAGCCGCTTTCGTCGAAAGCGATCCGGAGCGTATCGTGCGCATCGGGTTAAGCGAAATTCCGCGCAATTGCAGACTTGCGCACGATATCGAGCAAGCGATATCGATAGCGAAGGAAGCGAAGGACCAAGTACAGCTTGTCGACCGCATTTGGGAAGCATTCAAGCACTATCACCCGGTGCATACGAACAACAACGCCGCTCTTGTAGCCGCCTCCATCATTTTCTCCAAGGGCGACTTCGAGACCGCCATCGCCACTTCCGTGCTCGGCGGCTGGGATACCGACTGCAACGGAGCAACCGTAGGCTCCATTATGGGCGCTACGCTTGGCGCAAGCAAGCTGCCTGCAAACTGGACGCAACCGTTGAACGATACACTATACGCGGAATTGATCGGTTTCCACCCGATCTCCATCTCGGAATGCGCCAAGCGTACTTATGAGGTGTTTCGCAGCATCCGTGCTTCCTTGGCCGCCAGCGGCGCGTAATTTCGGCAGAGCACACAAAAATATGAGCATGCCTTGCGGCGATACGGAACGTACGCCGCTCGGCAAACTTGATTTGATCCTTTAACGTTCGGCAGACGGTGAAAGCGATTGAAGGTTATGTCATGTACAGTTGCATCGCCACGGGGTTGCTGCAACTGATCGCCGTCCGCTATTCGAGCCGGGTACCGGGCTTTTTCTTTCGCTACCTGAGAACGCCCTCCAAGACTGTCGTTTCCGAGGCCACGGTGATGGCTTATTTGCACACCTCGATTTTTCGCCTGTTTGCTCGCAATCCGCAATGTTCCATAACGTAAATAATCCAAGCAGGGAATGCCTGCTTTTGACGCCGATTCGCTCGTTTCTTAATACTGTAGAACTTTTGACTGTCTGGGAGGGTTAAATTTGGCTAAAATAAACAAGACTCAAACCATTATGATTAGCGCTGTGTTAATGTCCTTGCTAGCAAGCGGCTGTAGCGGTAAGATAGCCGGAGAGGCCGAGCAGAAGGAGAAAGAGAAGGAGGCTCTTGCGATTAGCAACGCTCCGGTAACGCTACGGTTCGCGTACCCTTTCAATTGGGTACTGGAATCCGAGTTCAAGCAATATATCGAGGAGCCGGTCAAAAAACGTTATCCGAATATTTCGTTTGAAGTATACAATCTGGCTGCTAAGGGCCAATCGCTGGATGAGCTCTTGGCTGCCGGCACGGTTCCCGATATGGTGATGACGGCTTCTCCCCTCATGGAACGGTACACGGGCAGAGGATTGGACGAAAACATCGAGCCGTTGATCAAAAAATTCCGTTTCGATCTTACCAAATTGAATAAGGTCGCGGTGGATGGGGTGAAAATCGTCAGTCAGACGGATTATTTGATCGGACTCCCGTGGACGATGCACTTTTACGCTAACTATTATAACAAAACGATCTTCGATAAGTTCGGCGTGGAATATCCCCGCAACGGCATGACTTGGGAAGAAACATACGAGCTTGGCAAAAAGCTTACCCGCAACGATGGCGGCATTCAATACCGCGGACTTGAGCCGGATGGACCGGTCCGGATCGGATCGATATTTTCGCTTCCTTACGTCGATCCGAAAACGAATAAGGCTGTAGTGAATACTGACGGCTGGAAAAAAGTGTTCGATTTGCTTAAGAAAATATACGACATCCCCGGAAACGGAGAAGTGAAGCTTAACGCGGCCGGCCAATTCGCCAATGACGGAATTTTGGCGATGTATCCTTCGCTGAACCTGCTGTCCAACTTGAAGGATGCAAAACAAGTGAACTGGGATATCGTACAATATCCTCAGTTCAAAGAGCTGCCGAATACGGGCATGCAGGTAGACGAGTACGTGATTCACATTACGAAGCAGAGCAAATATAAAGATCAGGCGTTCCAAGTGCTGTCCACCATGCTGTCCGAAGAAGTACAAAAAGATCTTGCCCGCATCGGCCGCGTCCCGGTCATGACCGGCAAAGACATTGAGGAAGAGTTCGGGAAAAATCTGGATTACGCGAAAGGGAAAAACCTGAAAAACGCTTTCTTGGCCCAGCCTGCCAAACCTTTCGTTGTAACGAAGCATGACGCCAAAGCCAAAACGATCATGATCGAAGGCATGAATGCGACGGTTAAAGGTCAAAAAGATATTAACACCGCTTTGCGCGAAGCCGAAGAAAGCATCAATACCTACATCGCAACTCAATAAACGAAAGTCATCGGTAGCAAATAAACCTCTCCAAGACGTTTTGAAAGCGCTTTACGAAAACGAACCGCTCGTATATGCGCGTCCGTTTGGAAGCGCGGCGCGTCGAAACCAGCCAACCATTCGATATAGATGTATAAAGAAAAAGACAGTTGGTATACGTGCAGTACGTATACCAACTGTCTTTTTAAGGATATATGTTCTCGTCCTTGGATGGGTTGAATCATCGTAGCGACGCTGCGAAGAACTCAGACGAAACCGGGCTATTGCCGTAGATTATTATTTCTTCAGCGCAGACAGCAGCTCGCGGTCCGTCAGCAGTTTGCCCGTTTCCGCATATCGGCAAGCAGACGATGCAACCTGGAAAGCATAGGCTCTTCTCGGCTTGTCGGTATTATTCGTTTTGCTATGATGCAGCGTCTCTCTATGAAAAATAACGGCATCTCCGGGCGCCATCGGCTTGCATGGCATTCCATTCTCAGGGTCTGCGGCTCGCCGATGCTTAGCGCCGGCCTCGTCAATATTCGCTTGACGGCCTAAGCGATGGGAACGCGGTGCAAGCCACAAGCCTGCATTTTCTTGCGTAATCGTATCGAGAGCTATAAACCCGTTGAGCATATGACCTAAAATGTGCGTATACATGTTGTCTTGGTGCCAAGCCAATCCTTCCCCATGCGGATGCACTACGGCATACATCCCCATCCATAGCCTTACTTCGTCGCCAAGTATTTTCTCATAAATATCGATCAAGGCTGCGGATGAAAGCATGTTTGCCGTTTCCGGGAACTGCGCGGCGCTTTTGTCAAAATGAATGAAGCCATTGGATTTCCATTCCCCGCTTTCGGATTTGCTCACGAAATCCGCCTGCTCCAGGTTGATTTTTTCTACCGTTTCGGGAGTAATCAATCCCGGCGCATAGAAATAGCCCTCGCGATAAAACTCTTCGATCATTTGCTCCGTTAGTACAAAATTAGAAATGGCTTGTGTCAACAGCTTCTCCTCCTTATTCGTTATGATTTCAATGTACTGCAAGCCCGACGGAAAAACTGCTCGAAAGCAACCAATAAATTGTATTTTTGTTCATAAGAAGCTAGGATACAATTAGTTGACGATATTAGTAACCTAACGATGATGGGATTTCACGGAGGATTATATGTATTACGATGATGTCCGACTGGAACGTGAATTGAACTTTGTGCAAAAGATAGGAGCTTTAACCGAGCATGACATGCACCTGCACGACGCTTTGGAAGTGAGCATATTACTGGAGAACGACGCAAAATACCGTCTTGTTGACCGCGACTATTACGGGAAGCCTGGAGACGTCTTTGTGTTCCGTCCCTTTGAACCGCACTATAATCTTGCGCAAAGCACGGAAAAACCGGTGAAATGGATTATGCTGCTGTTTTCCCCGTCAATCGTCAAGTTCATTCCGGAAGGAAGTAAATTGCTCCAGCCGTTTTATACGGCCGCCGGCCGCTTCTCCCCGTTAATACCGGCACAATCGCCATTTGCCGGCTTGATTCATGCTGCTGCAAAGCAAGCAGTCGCTGAGGAGGAACAGAAGCTTCCCGGATGGCAGGCCAAGCAATATTTGTACTTTGTCGATATTCTCGTTTCGATATTCCGTTATTATTTAGAAGGTTTTCGGGATCTTTCCTCTTTGGGGAGAAAGCCGAACGAGGCGATGATTCGAGTCATAGAATTCGTTCTGTCTCATTTTACGGAAGAGATCGAAATGGATCAACTGATCGTCATGTCGAATATGCGGAAAACGATGTTTTTCAAACAATTTAAAGAGCTTACAAGTCTCTCTCCCAATGAGTTTATTAGTCGACTTCGGCTGCAATCGGCCCTTTATTATTTGGATCATACCGACAAATCGATTACCGAAATCGCTTATGAATGCGGCTTCCACTCCTTAAGCTATTTCAATAAGCAATTCAAGCAGTTTAGGGGCGTAGCTCCGAGAGAACATAGGGCCAAGTTAAAAGTACCGAATGAATAAGGAACTGCTTTGATGGCAGCTCCACTCTTGGCTATTTGTTGTTTAGATCGACTTTCGATCCTCAATAATTCCGCGGATGCGTTCCTCGCTCGGGTGGAACATGTCTGGAATTCGATAAAGCCGGCAGCCCGGGTTTGGATGTTCCCTCCATCTCCTTCATGCTCCCCCTGTTTATTGAATCCTTCTGAAGAATAGTAAAAACAAATCGAATCGTACATGGACGCAATTTCTTTTTATATCCTTTATTTCCGTCAATGCCCCGGCCCGGAGCCTGCGCGCAGCGAGGCGCGATAGCCGCTCGGGGTTGTGCCCATCTTTTTGCGAAACACCCGATAAAAGAAGCTGACGTCCTCGAAGCCGACCTCATGGGCGATGACGATCGTTTTATGATCGGTTTGCGCCAGCAGGCCGCAGGCCGCTTCGATTTGCGCTTCGTGCTTGAACTCGAGAAACGTCTTGCCCGTGTGCGCTTTGAACTTGTGCGAGAACGAGGTGACGCTCATGCCGCACAGCCGGCTGATCTGCTCGAGCGCGAGCGGCTTGTCGAAATTTTCCTTGATGAGCAGAACAACCGCTTCCATCCACTGCCGGTCGGTCGGCTCCGCGACAGTGACGGTGTCCGGCGCGCATTGCCGGCTTAAGACGACCAGGCATTCGATCATCCTCGCCTTTACGACAAGCTGGTAGCCCGGCTCCTTCCGCTTCGTCTCCTGCAGCAGCGTCTCCAAATGATTTTCCAATTGCAGCCGCTGCTTGCCCTCGACGTGCAGGTGGGGCCGGAATACGGACGATTTGCGCAAAAAAGGCGATAAGTATAAAAACTCCAGCATCGGCACGACGTCTTCCATCGTGGCCAGCTCGCGGTACAGCAAATTCCGGTCGAACAGCACGTTGTACACGACCGTCCTGTGGTCGGGCGCCCCCTTGTAGCTGTGAGCCGCGCCGGGCTCGATGACGAACAAATCGCCCTGCCGCAGCGTATACAGGTGGCCGCCCATTTCGTGAAGCGCTCCGCCCTCCAGCACGTATACGAGCTCGACGAAATCGTGCGCATGCCGCTCGATCGTCTGTCCGGCGACTATATTGTACTTGTTCGTAAAAAACGGAAACTCTTCGCGGAAATAGCCCGCTCCCCGGCTTATTTTCACTTCATGCTCCGTCATTCCGCTTCGCCCCGCCTTCCGCCGCGCTTTGCAAGATCGTTCAATGCGTTGGCAAAATCAGCCACGATTCGCCGCGCCCCGTCTTTTATAATCAATGTCATAACAGAAAAAGGAGCTGAAGTAAACATGTTTGAGGTACCCCAGGACAAGATTGACTTTTACCGCGAGAACGGCTTCGTGCAATTCGACGACGTCGTGACGCCCGAGGAGCTGGAGGAGCTGAGGGAAGCGGTAGGCGACGTGATGGCGGCGGACAGCGAACGGTCGACAGGCCAATCGCCGAACGGCGCCTATTATAAAGTGCTGAACCAAAAGGTCAACGCATGGCGGGATTCGGCCGCGGTAGCGAAATTTACGCTTCATTCGCGGTTTGCGGAAATCGCCCGCCGGTTGAGCGGTGCGGACGGCATCCGGCTGTTCCACGACCACGCGTTATGGAAAATGCCGGGGGATTCCAAGCCGACCCCGTGGCATCAGGATATGCCGTACTGGCCGATGAACAAGCCCGGGGCGCTGTCGATTTGGCTGACGCTTGACGATGTCGACGAGAATAACGGCTGCATGATGTTCGTGCCGGGCTCGCACAAAGTCGGCAAGCTGGCCGGCATCAACCTGGTGGAGCCGCAAAATTTGTTCGATTACGCGAAAGGAACGGGCATCGATCAGACGAAGCCGGTTATCGTGCGCATGAAGGCGGGCAGCGCGACCTTCCATCACGGATTGACGTTCCATTACGCGCACGCGAACGGCACCGACAAGCCGAGACGGGTGCTTGCCGTCATCTACATGCCGGACGGGACCACGTTCTCGGGCCGCCAGCATATTGTGACGGCCGGCACGGCTTTTCGCGAGGGCGATTTGCTGAAAGGGAGAATGTTTCCGGTTTTGGCCAAGCGGTAACGAAGCAGGTGCGGCGAGCGGGTTGAAGCGGAGGTTCCGATAGCGGTTCATCGCAATGTAGTTGATGATGTACAATTGTTCGTGTATTCGAAAACAATCCAACTAGGCCGCGAGATTCTTCTTCCAATTCCGCTCGACGATAATTGAAGAAGATCGTTGCATTTATCATGAAATTGCGCAATTGCTTGAATATTGCCATCCTTTATCTTTTGCAGCAACAATAATGGCCGTATCAATTCAAACCTTTTACTTACTCGCAAATGCGAGGTGTATTTTACCTGAACTTCCAACTGAAAAGCCAGTAAAAGCAAGAAATCTTGCTGTTACCGGCTTCAAATTGTCTCAAACATATCGCCTAGAATGTCTCAGTTATCAACCTGATGAGTCTCAACTATAACCATTACTCACAACAAATACAAAACACTCACTTACACCTTAAAAGCCTTCATGGCCTTGCGCAGCTCCGCGAACGACGGCCGCTTGCCGTACATAAGCACGCCGACGCGGTAAATTTTCGCGGCCAGCCAGCCGAGGGCGAACATCGTAACCGCCGTAATCCCGATCGACAGCCAAATCTCCCATAATGCAGGGTCGCTCATGCCGATACGCAGAAACATGATGAGCGGCGAGAAAAAAGGTACGAACGACATCGCCACGACGAACGGGGCGTTCGGGTTTTGCAGCCCGAACATGGCAATCATGAATCCGGCTATAATGAGGAACGTGACCGGCATGATCGCTTGCCCGACTTCCTCGGTGCGGCTTACGAGCGAGCCGACGGCGGCGAAAATCGTCGCATAGATGAAATAGCCGAGCAAGTAGAAAATGACGAAATAGCCAAGCAGCGAAAGCTGCACATCGCCCAAATCGATGTTGAAGCTTTTGATTTTATCCAAGTTTTGCGGGACGAGCAAGTTGGCGGCGCCGACAACGACGAATACGACGATCTGAACGAGTCCGAGCAGGCAGATGCCGATAATTTTGCCGAACATTTGCTTCAGCGGGGACACGCTGGAGATGAGCACCTCCATGACGCGGGAGCTCTTCTCCGCCGTAATTTCCGTAGCCACCATGTTGCCGTAGCCGATCACCGTCATATAGAGCAGGAACAGCAGGACATAGACGAGCACGTAGGCGAGTACCATTTGCGACTCGGTCTTGCCTGAGGTCCCTTCCTGGATCTGCACCGTCTGGATCGACACCGGGCTGTTCAGCTTGGCGCGCTGGTCGGCGGTCAGACCCATATCTTTGACGACCAATTCGGCTTTAATCGCCTGCAGCGTGCTTTTCAGCTTCGATTCCATCGAAAAATCCATCGAGCTCTTCGCGTTGTACGTCGCCTTCGGGAAACCGGCCGCGGCATCGTCGGTAAACTCGAGATAACCCTTAACCTCTTTCGCCTCCAGCTTTTCCTTGCCCAGCTTCGCATTCGCTTCCTTCGAGCCGGCGTCGCCGAGAAGGACAATCTGCAGCTCCGGCTCCTTCTGATTGTCATAGAAGCTCTTGAGCGCCCGCGTTACTTCCGTCTCTTTGCCCACGATACCGAGCTTCGCCGGACCGTCCGATGAGGAAAATCTCGAGATGATGGCGGGCAAATTGATCATCGCCGTCAAAATAATCGCGAAGATAAGCGTCGTCACGACAAATGCTTTCGCCCGGACGCGATTCATAAACGTAAATTTGATAACTGTCGATAGTTTATTCATGCTAGCCCTGACCTCCTACCGTTTTAATGAATATTTCGTTCAGAGTCGGCTCCATAATCTGAAAACGGTACACTTCCGATTGGGCCAAGGCCGTCTTCAGTACTTCCTGGGCGGCTTCCGCTTTGTCGATGCGGATTTCCGTCCAAGCTTCGCCCTTCTTCACCGACTTGACGCCGGGAATCCGATCCAACCCTTGTACGTCGCGTTCCGCATCGAGCAGCACCCGCTCCCGCGGAAACGAGCGCTTGATCGACTTCAAATTCCCTTTCAGCACCGTATTCGATTTGTGAAGCATGCAAATGTTCTCGCACAGCTCTTCGACATGATCCATTCTGTGACTCGAGAACAAAATCGTCTTGCCGTCCTGGCGCAGCTCGAGAACGTTCGCCTTCAGCAGCTCCACGTTGACGGGGTCGAGACCGCTGAACGCCTCGTCGAGAATAAGGATATCCGGATCGTGGATGACCGCGGCGATAAACTGGATTTTTTGCTGGTTGCCTTTGGACAGCTCCTCGACCTTCTTGTTATAGTACTCCGGCACCTCGAACCTCTCCAGCCAGCGGCGCAAGCTTTTTTCCGCAGCCGACCGTTTCATGCCGCGCAGCTCGGCCAAATACAGCACCTGATCGCTTACCTTCACCTTCGGATACAAGCCCCTCTCCTCCGGCAAATAGCCCATCAGGCTGCGCAGCTCGTCGGAATATCCTTTGCCTTTCCAGTAAATCGCGCCTTCGTCGGGATAAATGAGACCGAGCACCATCCTCATCGTCGTCGTCTTCCCGGCGCCGTTCGCTCCGAGCAGCCCGAATATTTCGCCCTGCCCGACCTCGAAATCGATACCATTGACGGCGGTTTTGTCGCCGTAGTTTTTCGTCACGCGATCTATGCGTAAAGGATTCATCGTCCTGTCAGCTCCTTCGTTCTATTTCTGCTTCTTCATGGCGATCAGATGATGCAGCATCTCGTCCAGCTCCACCGGCTGTCGGTTCACAATCTCGATTCCGGCTTGTTCCAGCGCCTGCTCCGTAGCCGAGACGTCGCGGGTCGTAAGTCTCGTCGTCCCCCCCGGTTCGCAATCGACGACGCCGGGCAATTGAACCGCTTCGGCTTCCTCGATGGCCGCCCCGATCCATAAGGTCTTCCAATCGTAGCTGAGCGTGTCCTTGTCTTTGTACTCCAGCAGCTTCCCGTCGTGGACGAACGCCACATAATCGGCAAGGCGTCGCACCTCTTCCATCGTATGGGTCGCCATCAGTACCGTACGGTCTCCGGCGGTCATGAACTTCTTGATCTCGTCCAGCATGATTCGCCAGGCGGAAGGATCGAGACCGGAAGAAGGTTCGTCCAGCAGCAGCAGCTCGGGACTTTGCGCGATGCATAAGCTGAACATAAGCCGGCGCTTCATCCCTTTGGATAGCAGGTTCACCTTCGCTTTCGGATCCAGCTCGAACCGTTCCGCCAATGCTTCCCATTTGCCGGCATCCCAGTTCGGATACCAATGCGACGTGAACGATACGATATCGCGGATTCGCCAGCCCGCTTCCTCGGCATAGGAGGATTCCGCCATAAAGCCGATTCTCCGCTTCATCTCCACTTCGCGTTCCGCGTAGCTCTCCCCGAACAGACGAATGTCCCCGCGATCGGGCTGCACCGTATTCATCAGCATATGGAACAGCGTCGTTTTTCCGGAGCCGTTCGAACCGACAATGGCCACGACAACGCCCGGCTCGACCGTCAGACGGATCGGTCCCAGCTGAAATCGTTCGTAACGCTTCTCGACCCCTTCGATCGATACCGCATATACGCTCATTCCCGTTCTCCTCCCTCTTCTCCGTCTTTCGCGGCATCACGCGGCATCCATTGGTTCAGGCACCTTTCGAATATCGCGATCGTCTCTTCCCTCGAGCATTGCACCTGCTTGGCCGTTTCGATCGCGGCGCGAAACGCCTCGATGACGGCATCTACCCGGTACCGCTCCCGCTCCGACGCTCCGACGGCGGCTACGAACGTTCCCGTTCCTTGCCGGGTGCGGAGCAGCCCCTCGTTCTCCAAATCTTGATACACTCTGCGGATCGTAATGATACTGCAGCCGAGCTCTTGAGCGAACTCCCGAATCGAGGGGAGCAGCGTGCCTTCCGGCAGTCTTCCGCTCCATATGAGAGAGCGCAGCTGCACTTCAATCTGATGGTACATCGGTTCGGCCGATTCGGCCGAAACCTGTATCGGGATGCGCACCGTATTCGCCTCCTTCCGTCCTAAATGCGCTATCGTCATCTGGCGTAATCCCGCCTGGATATTTTGTTAATTGTCATTCCGCCCCATACCCGCAACCAGAGGATCGTCACGAGCAAGCTCGCAAGAGGTACGAGCAATCCGAAGCGCTCCACCCATTCGACGGAAAGGAGCACGAAGCCGAAGCCCCCATACCAAGCCGCTCCGCTCGCGATGAAGTAAACGACGACCCATACCATGCTGAACAAGAAGTACGATCTGCCCGAGCCGCCCATTTCCTTATAGGCGAACACGATCGACATGCATGCTCCGAAGCAAAGCCAAAATATCGTAAACGAGAAGTATTCCGTCAGCGTAAACCGTTCTCCCAGTACGCAGAGGAAATAAAACGGAACGAAGTAGATGAGAGACAAATACAACAAATTGATCCCCATCTGCATGTAGCGGGCCAGCACAAGCTCCTTCGTGCCGATCGGCAGCGACCTCATATACATAAGCCGCTTGGAGAACACGTCGCTCCGCCAATAGTTCCGATATTCCCCCGTCATGAAAAAGCCGATGCAGCTCAAGCTGCACAAAAACATAATGTCGGCCAAAAAACTGGTATGCAAGCTTCCCGGCTTGACGGAATCCTGAACCAGCTCGTTCACGATAAAGGAGCCGAACACGCTAAAGTAAGCGTACATGAGAGTAGAAACGATTAGCCCCCATCTCGTTCTTTTCAAATCGACTTTTACGATAAACCAGGCGTTGCGCCACATCCGGCATCACCTTTCCGCACAGTGTGCTTACTGTGTATATTTATATTAACAGTATACACATGGCACCGTTCCTTTTCAAGTAGTATTTCGCTTGAGAAGGAGAAAGACAAAAAAAGCCTTCCTGACAGCATCCGTCAAGAAAGGCTTTCGCTTTTGTTTAACCCTATCGAACCAACTGCTTCGGAGCGTCTAAAAAATCGCATCCAGCAGCGGCTTCGTCTCCCCGCCCGGATATATCCAGTACAGGAGCACATAGACCGTCGTTCCCGTAATGGCCGTAATGAACCATACGATCGAAGTGATCGGTCCGATTTTGCGATGCTTGGCCAATTGATTTTTGTACCCCCACACCAACGTCACGATTCCCATGACGCCGCCGATCGTGGCGAGCAAGATGTGGCAGAGCAGGAAAATCAAATAAAACATTTTAATATCGTGCGGTCCGCCGAATTCCGTATTGCCGACGAATATCGTTCTCGACATATATACGATAAAGAACAATGTGGCGAATATCGCCGCCCATGTCATCAGTCTCCGGTGCTTGGCAATATTGCGCTTGGCAATTTGCACCCATCCGAGAGCTACCAATATGGCGCTGATCACGATGAACGATGTGCTGAACGCGGGTAAAACGGTATGCATGGCTTCTCGACATCCCTTCCGCTACGCGATCGGGTTCGGCAAGATCGGATCGGGGTCCTGATCGTCCTTCGCCCTTTCGCGAATATACCAATTGAAAAATATATAGGCGAGTGCGGCACCGTACGTTATTTCCTGCAAAATTTTCATAATGACGCCGCCCAGCTGCTGGTCTTCCTGCGGATCGAGCAGCGCGAAAAATTCCGGACCCGAGAAATTTTCCAGCAATAGCTGCGAATTGGCGGGGACGCAATACCCCATCGCTTGCGCCCACATCTGAGGATCATTATACGTCGCGAACACCGGCGTGGAAGCAAAGATGATCAGGGCGCATGCGGGAGTAATCAATACTCCGTTGGCAAAAATATAACCCATCTTCTTCAATTCGCTCAAGCCGTTCACTTCCGGCGCAGGCGTCACGATCGGCCACCACATCATGAAAGCCGTCACCAGTAAAACTATAAAAAAGATCGAATGTATCGTGTAATGCGTCATGACATAGTCGTGAATGAGCGGCAAATGATAAAAAGAGAACAACATGTTGAAGGCCACGACAGAAATGAGCGGATTCGTCAACGCTTTGACGATTCCCCCTGTAACTTTGTTCGTGAGCAGGGGCCGAATCATCCAGCCCGGAATGCCAAGCAAAATAAGCGGCGGAGCAACGAGATAAGCGAGCGACATCGCGGTCATATGCGCGCTGAACATCAAATGTCCCAATAAGTTCATCGGACCGCCGTTTGCGAAATAATAAACCGCAATTCCAAGCAGAAACAAGCTTTTCTTTCCGACGGTAACGCGCTCGCTATTGGCAAACCACGAACGCTTCGGTCCGGTCAGCAACAAATAAACCGCTCCGATCGCGATCGTCAACATCATCTGCCACGGGTTCCACAAGTCTGTGAATGAAAAATATTGCAACCCCAACACGGCTGTTCCCTCCCTCAAGATCCCCAAAAAGTGAAGTAAACCTCTGCAGCTTATTCTGATTCCTTTTCGGGGAGCCCCTTTTTTTAAGCACAAAAGGTGAAGTAAACTTTTACAGCTTATAAAGCTCAACCTTTACTTGCCTAAAAGAAAAGGGGGCGCTTTATACTAAAGGCCCCCTCCGACGTTTACCACCAGATCCAATATACGACTGCCGCAACTCCCGTCAGAGCGATGACCGCCCCGAACGCTATTCCCGTAATCGCGTATCCATGTCCGCGATCCTTCATGTGCATCCAGAAAGCAAGCTGGAACACCGCTTGAATAATACCCAGTACGAGGATGAACATAATCGTGAACGTTCTGCCGATTTCCGCGTATACGACCACGAAAGCCAGAGCGGTTAAAACAATCGATAAAATAAACGACAAGTAATGATTTTTCGGCCCTTCGTGAACGTGAGGCCGTTTACCCGTGTGCTCCGATGCGGAATGATGATTTGCTGCCATCCGATTAGCCCACCTTTCCCATCAAGTAAACGACGGTGAAAATGAATACCCATACGACGTCGACAAAGTGCCAGTACAGGCCGAACACGTACAGCTTCGGCGCCGTTACGACGGTCAATCCTTTTTTGGCAAGCTGGAGCAGCAGTACAATCAGCCACAATGCTCCGAAGGCAACGTGCGCTCCGTGGAAGCCTACCAACGTGTAGAAAGAGGAGCTGAATGCGCTGGTCGTAAACGTGTGTCCTTCATGGACATACTCCACGAACTCGTAAACTTCCAAGCCAAGGAACGCAAGACCGAGAATGAGTGTAACGACAAACCACAGTTTGATCTTGCCAATATCTTTGCGGTGCATGGCCTGAATGGCCAGGACACTTGTCAAGCTGCTGGTCAAGAGCAGGAACGTAGCCAAAGCGACCGTGCCCAATTTGAACAGCTCTTCAGCGGAAGGTCCGTCCCCGATTTGATGGCGCAAGCCGATAAACGTGGCGAACAATGTTCCGAACAAAACCGTCTCGCCGCCCAGGAACAGCCAGAAGGCGAGTATTTTATTGCGGCCTTCCAGCGTAGCCTTCTCCGGCTCGGCAGGCAAATTGTTGCCGGTCAAATCCGCGTGATTCATACTTTCGCCCCCTTATCCTGAAGCTCTTCGACTTCGATATGGTAGCCGTGATCGTCGTATACCGAGCGGAGCAGCATACAAACGAGCGTTACAAGAATGCCTGCGGCACCGACGTAATAGTTATGATACATAAATCCGTAACCGGCTATGAACAGCCCGATGGACATGACAAACGGCAGAACCGAAGGCGACGGCATATGAATCGAGCTGAGCGGCTCGGCCGGCGTCATCTCTTTGCGACCTTCCATCTTTTCCTTGAACAGCGGATCCAACCCGCGAACGAGCGGAAGCTGCTTGAAGTTGTACTCAGGCGCCGGGGATGGAATGGCCCATTCGAGCGTACGGCCGTCCCACGGATCGGCAGGAGCGTCTTGCGGCTTCATTTGCGTAATGATAATGTTCACGATAAACAAAATCGTGCCGACACCCATTGCGAATGCACCGATCGAGCTAATAAAGTTAAAGGTGTCGAGGTCCTGACCTTCCAGATAAGTAAATACCCGGCGAGGCATCCCCATCAGACCCAGGAAATGCTGTACGAAGAACGTCAAGTGGAAGCCGATGAAGAAAAACCAGAAAGTCCATTTGCCGAGCCCTTCGTTAAGCATGCGGCCGAACATTTTGGGCCACCAGTAATGCAAGCCCGAGAAAATTCCGAATACGAGACCGCCTACGATAACGTAGTGGAAATGCGCTACGACGAAGTAGCTGTCATGAAACTGGAAGTCGGCCGGCGGCGATGCAAGCATTACCCCCGTCATCCCGCCCATAACGAACGTAGGAATGAACCCTAGCGCGAACAAGCTCGCGGTCGTAAACCGGATCTGCCCGCCCCATAGCGTAAAGAGCCAGTTGAAAATCTTGATCCCGGTCGGCACCGCGATAAGCATCGTAGCGATCGAGAACAAGGCGTTCCCGACAGGACCGAGCCCGACGGTAAACATGTGGTGAACCCATACCATGAAGCCGAGGAAACCGATGATGACGGTAGCGAATACCATTGCGCTGTAACCGAACAGACGCTTATGCGAGAACGTACTGACTACTTCGGAAATGATCCCGAACGCCGGCAATATGAGAATGTACACCTCGGGGTGACCGAAAATCCAAAATATATGCTGCCATAGCACGACATTCCCGCCTGCGCTGACATCGAAGAAATTCGCTTCGAATATGCGCTCGAACATGAGAAGCACGAGTCCGACCGTGATGGCCGGGAACGCGAACAGGATAAGAGCCGATGTAATGAATGATGCCCAAGTAAACAGCGGCATACGCATGAAAGACATTCCCGGAGCGCGCATGTTGATGATCGTGACGAGGAAGTTGATCCCGCCGATCAGCGTACCGATACCGGCAATCTGCAGCCCGAGCACGTAGAAGTCTACGCCCTTGCCGCTATACGTAGTAGAGGACGAGAGCGGCGTATATGCCGTCCAGCCCGCGTCTGGAGCCCCTTGAAAAAACCAGCTTGTGTTAAGCAATACTCCGCCGGCGATAAACAGCCAAAGTCCGAGTGCGTTGACGAAAGGGAAGGCAACGTCGCGAGCCCCGATTTGAAGCGGGACTATGGCGTTCATAAAGGCGAAGATTAGCGGCATGGCCGCCAAGAAAATCATAGTCGTACCGTGCATCGTGAGCAGCTGATTGAACATGGACGCATCCACCGCGTCGTTCATCGGCTTCATGAGCTGAACGCGGATAAGAATCGCTTCCAGACCGCCGAACAGGAAAAACAATCCGCCGGCCAGAAGATACAGGATTCCGATTTTTTTATGGTCCACGGTTGTCAGCCAATCCATCAGCCCGCTGTACTTTTTAACCGTATGTGCGTGTGCCAACGTGTAACCCTCCTAGGAACTTTTTCGTCAGAAAAAGTTTGCATCGAAAGCATTTGTTTACGCGATTACTTCTGCTTCTGACCGGCCAAATATTCAACCAGCGCATTGATTTGTTGATCGTTCAAATCGAGGCTTTGCTCCATCTTGCTGCCCGGGACGTTTTTCGGATTCGGCATCAGGTTGCCCGGTTTGACGGCTTGAGGATCGTCGAGCCACGTTTTCAGGTTGTTCTTCAAATCAGCCGGCTCGCGGTTGAACAAAATTCCGGCGACAGTCGAGCGGTCCGCGTAGTCAACCAGGTTCGGGCCCACTTTACCGCCTTCGACTTGCTTGGACGTCGAGTTATAGATGGCGTGGCAAGCCAAGCATTTGTCCTTGAAAATTTTCTCGCCTTCCACGGCTTGGGCCGATACCGGCGCCGAAGTCGGCGTCTTCATGCTGGTTATCCAGCGGTCGAACTCTTCGGGGGTAACGGCTTTCACTTTGAAGTCCATCAAAGCATGCGATTCCCCGCACAGCTCGGCGCATTTGCCATAGTAAGTACCCGGCTTGTCTGCCTTCAGGTAATGCATATTGGTCATACCCGGATTCGTATCCTTCTTGCCGCCCAGCGTAGGCACCCAGAAGGAGTGGATAACGTCAGCCGATTCCAGATGGAAAGCGATCGTGCGTCCGGACGGGATGACCAGATCTTGGGCAGTGGTGATCTTTTCATTCATGTATTCGAATTCCCACCAGAACTGGTGGCCCGTTACTTTGACCTGCAGAGCGTTCGGATCCTTGGAGTAATCTTTATCCAATTCGAAGGTGTACTTGACAGTCGGAATCGCAATCACGATGAGCAGAATAAACGGAATGACCGTCCAAATGATCTCGAGCTTGTGATTACCTTCCACCTGCTTCGGAATTCCGGTTTGTCCGGGACGTTTACGGAAACGTACGAGAACATACACATAGATGATCATAACGACGGCGAATACGCCGATCATGACGATCAAAGAGAGGTAGATGACCGATAATTGCTTTTCCGCAACCGGACCTTTCGGATCCAAAGCCGTCAAATTTTCCAAACCACAACCCGTAAGCACGAACGCCAAAACCGCCATCAACGGGATTAAACGCCATGCAGACTGCCACCGTCTCATTCACTCATCAACCCCAATTCTCTGTGTTTAATAGACCGATCGTCTCTCCAGGACCAATCTATTAGCGCTATCATGGATGGCCACATTTTGTCAACTAACCTAATCACACCTTATTAAATATAAATTCGCGGAAACCTTTTGTCAATCGATGTGGCAAAGTTCACAAATTGTTCTAAATCAAGGGTTTCGGGGTTTTTTCGAGCTGTCGGAATTCGCTAAAACCACACATAAAGGTTATTTCCATAATGTCGCTTCTTTATGCAAATTAGGCTTTTGCTTCCTGTCCGGGGGCGCATGCATATTAGAAGCGAAACGAACAAACGATACAAAGGGACTTCATTCGATCAGGAGGTATATATGAACCGCCGAACCTTGTATCAATCTTGCGCCGTTCTGGCCGCTGTCGTATGGATTTCCGCCTGCTCCTACCAGAAGCATTTCGAAAGCAGCCCTTCCGATTACGGCAGCCGAACCGAAACCCACGAGAGAACGGGCTACCGCACCTACAACACTCAGCTCAGGGCCGCCGATCATAACAACGGCACGCTGGCTTTCGTCCAATCCACGACGGATGCCGTGGACGACTTGAAGGGGATCCGCAGCTCGTTCGTCATGGTAACGGACAAGAACGTGTATGTCGCCGTCGTACCGGATAACACCGCCACCGGCTTGAAAGGCAAAGGCACGATACTGTTCAGCGACCGTACGATCGCCTCGTCGGGTGTAGACGACCACTCCGACGTCTCCTATGTATTGCCGCCCGGCAATATCGTCATGGATAAATATAGCTTCGATACGATTCCGAACCCGCAGGATCTTTCAAGCGAATTCGTTCATGCGCTCAGCGCATGCGTCGCCCAGTATCATCCCGGCGTCCAAAACGTATTCGTATCGGCCAACCAGCAATTCATCAACCGGCTGAGCGAGTACGCCCATGAAGCATGGCGCGGACAATCGCTCCAGCCTTATATTCAAGATTTCAACGCGCTGGTCAAGGATCATTTCGGCGACCACGGCATCATCGAGACGAATCCGTGACGCGCGCGCCGGTTTTCAATGTATTTCTTCATCTAATATATAGTAAAATTGCAGCCGAAATAGCCCGCATGCGCATGCGGGCCTTTTCTTTTGGCCTGAAAGCAGAAAAATTTCGTTCAATCGGATTGTTTTATGGGGGTATAGGAAGGATTTTGTCGTTATAAATCGAATTAGTAGTTCTATACAGCATACCCGTATAGTTCGGATTACTTAAGGAAGGTGCAAGATGGAGAAATCTACAGCGATTGGCATTGTATTGGCATTCGTCGCGCTCTTGGTCGGCATGGTGTTGAAAGGCGCTCATCTTAGCTCGCTGGCGAACCCTGCTGCAATTATGATCATTATTTTGGGGACGGTCGCGGCGGTATTCATCGCGTTCCCTATGTCCGATTTGAAGAAAGTCCCGAAGCTATTCGTCATTTTGTTCAAACAGCAAAAGCTCGTGTCCAAGAAGGAATTGATCCAGCTGTTTATCGAATGGGTCACGATCACGCGGCGGGAAGGGCTGCTGGCGCTCGAAAGCAAGGTCGAGGAAATCGACGACATGTTCCTGCGCAACGGCATGCGCATGATTATTGACGGCAACGATCAGGAATTCATTCATGACGTACTTATGGAAGAAATTTCGGCAATGGAGGAACGGCACCGCTCCGGCGCGCTTATTTTTACCCAAGCCGGTACATACGCCCCTACGCTCGGGGTATTGGGCGCCGTCGTCGGCCTGATCGCCGCCCTCAGCAACCTGAATCAGGTAGAAGCGTTGGGACACTTGATCTCGGCCGCATTCGTGGCGACGCTTCTCGGTATTTTCACGGGCTACGTGCTGTGGCATCCATTCGCCAACAAGCTCAAGCAAATTTCCAAAAAAGAAGTAGAGCTCAAAATGATGATGGTCGAAGGATTATTGTCTATCCAGTCCGGCATATCCGCGATCGCCATCGAGCAGAAATTGTCCGTCTTCCTGGCTCCGTCCGAACGTTATACCGACAACAAAGGAGAAGACGGCAGTGAACAAAAAGCGCAAGCAGCATCATGAAGAACATTTGGACGAGTCGTGGCTGATTCCTTACGCCGATTTGCTGACGCTGCTACTCGCTTTGTTCATCATTTTGTTCGCCTCGAGCGAAATGGATTCGAAGAAGTACGATTCGATCATGCGCAGCCTGAACTCCGCTTTTACGGGAGGCTCCAGCTTTTTCGAACAGCCGGAGGTCGTTCCGGTTCCGGGCGAACCCGCCACGAAGAAGAAGGATGCGGATACGACGAGCGAGCAAGCCGACCTTAAAGGAGCCCAGCAGCAGCAAATCCAGAAAGAAACGGCCGAGCTTCAGGAGCTGAAGCAGAAGCTGGATCAATACATTCAAGACAACAAGCTGTCCGCCCAGCTCGAGACGAAGCTGACGAACGACATGCTCATGATTACGATCCGCGACAACGCTCTATTCGCCTCCGGTAGCGCCACTGTCAAGCCGGATGCCCAGAAGCTTGCCGTTACGATTTCCGATATGCTGACACAGTATCAGCAATATCAGATCGAGGTAGCCGGTCATACGGACAATGTGCCGATCCGCAATGCGGAGTTCGAGACGAACTGGGATTTGAGCGCCAAGCGCGCTCTCAATTTCATGAAAATATTGCTTCAAAACGACAAAATTACGGCTGACCGGTTCCGTGCGATCGGATACGGCGAATACCGTCCGATCGATTCGAACGACTCGGCTGACGGACGCTCCAAAAACCGTCGTGTCGAAGTATCCATACTCCGTACGATCAAAGAAGGTACAACTATTGGCGTTGCCGAAAACCGATAAAGAAAAAAAGAAGAGCGCCTCGTAGCGAGGTGCTCTTCTTTTTTTCGCCTCTCGTGAATAAAATGATACATGACACTTGCAGCAGCCTGTTCGTTCGTGAGTAACCGATTTTCCCGGGAGGTGCGACATGCGCAATACGAGTGGGAAGCCGCATATTTTTGTATTTACCGGGCCGGATGGCTCGGGGCGCAAGACGATCGCCGATATGGCGGGAACGACGCTGGAGCTGAAGAAGGTGCTTTCCTATACGACGCGGGAGCCGCGCCAAGGCGAGCAGGAAGGTCAGGATTACCACTTCATCTCCCCCGATGCTTTCCAGAAAGCAAGCCGAAACCGCGAGTTTGTGGAAACCGTCAACTTGGAAGGCCAACAGTACGGGATCAAGCAAGCCGACATTGAACGGCTATGGAACGAGTACGGGTTCGTTTACGTCATTTTGAATCCGGAAGGAGCCCGCCTTCTGAAGCAGGCTTACGGCGATGCGGTAATCCGCTTGTTTCTATACGCCGACCTGCAATCGTTGCGGCAGCGGCAAATCGAACGCGGGGATGGTGAACGCCTCGTGGCGGCGCGGCTTTCGTACTACGATGAAGCGATGGCTTACATGCCGGAATGCGAATATGCGGTCGAAAACGTAGATTTGTCGCATACCGTCTTCGCTATTACGAATGTGCTGGAAGGTTATTTAAACCGCCAGCTGTTGAATTTGGACTAGTGCATGACACTCCCTCGCCCCGTTTAACAGGAACGGGGTTTTTTAATGCCGCGTTTTGTGACACAATAGAAATATGGAGGGATGAATCGAATGCGAATCGTATCAATCGAACCGACACCCAGTCCGAACACGATGAAAGTCAATTTGGACGAAAGCTTGCCGAAGGGCGCCAAACGCACGTACAAATCAACAGATACGGCTGCGCCCGAAGCATTTCGCCGAATTCTTGATATCCCGGGAGTAACCGCTATCTTTCATACGGCGGATTTCATTGCCGTCGATCGGACGTCCAAAGGCGACTGGGAAATGATATTGTCCCGTATCCGGAGCATTCTCGGATCGGACGAGTCTGTCGCAGCCGGCATTCCGGAAGGAGAAGCACCGAACGACTCGTATGGCGAGGCGACCGTCCTCATGCAAACGTTCCGCTCGATTCCGCTGCAAATCCGTGTGCGCGCCGGGATGGAGGAGGTACGCCGGGCTATGCCGGAACGGTTTGTCCAATCGGCCATGCAGGCGGGAAACGCCTCTCCGAACTTGATCAAGGAGCGCAAGCTTGAAGAAATCGGCATCCGCTACGGAGAGCTTCAGGAGATCGCGGATCAAGTCGTTCAGGAGCTGGATGCCTCTTACGACGCGGACAGGCTGGGCGAACTGGTCAAAGCCGCGGAGGCGGCCGGTCTCGGCGAAGAGGCGCCTGCGCCCTTGCCGCAAAAAGAGCTTGCTCTGAGCGAACTGGAGCGTCTTCTCGACGATCCCGACTGGAAGAAGCGTTATGCGGCACTCCAGCAAATGAAACCGACCGTAGAAAAGCTCTCACTGCTGGCGAAAGCGATTCGCGACCCCCAATCGTCGGTTCGCCGGCTCGCTGCCGTTTACTTGGGTGACGTACGGGAACCGGAGGCGCTCCCCTACTTGTTCCAAGCGCTGCGCGACGAGTCCGTATCGGTCCGCAGAACCGCGGGCGATACGTTATCCGATATCGGAGACCCGGCTGCCATCGGTCCGATGATCGAAGCGCTCGGCGATAAAAACAAGCTGGTACGTTGGCGTGCCGCCCGCTTTTTGTACGAAGCCGGAGACGAGAGCGCCCTGGCCGCTCTTCGCGAAGCGTCCGACGATACTGAATTTGAAGTGAGAATGCAGGTCAAAATGGCCATAGAGCGAATCGAAGGCGGCGGTGCCGCGGAGGGCTCGGTCTGGCAGCAAATGACGCGCAGGAACGAATCTTGATACCGGGAAGGGAAATCTATGAGCAAACTGCCTATGTTCCAGGACCACTATAAGCCTGTACGATTCCGTCCGGCTCCGGTGTTGGGAACCTTCTTGCTGTCGGTCGTTATGTATGTGATTCTCCATATGCTTATTCGCACCGGCCGCTATGGATCGCTAACGGACACTATTGCTCATACGGCCGCCTTCATTGCGGCCTCCTTTCCCTTCTTGTTCCTTATGGCCGTCCAGCTGCGCAAATCGAAACGGATACACGATCAACTGTCCGAGGAAAAAAGATTTACGGCTACCATTCTGGAAAACATGGATGAATTGGTGTGTGTGTGCGACGAGAAGGGTAACCTCGTGTATATGAATAAAGACGAGCTCGGGCAGTGCTCGACCCTCGTCAATCCCCCAATGTCTCCGGAGCATTGGGTTGTCCGATATGATGTACGACTGCCCGGCGACATGTCGCGGCCCGCTCCTCTCGAGGAAACGCCGCTTATACGCGCACTGAACGGCTTGCCGGTCAGCAATATGGAGTTGTGGGCACTGGGACACCTCTTTCAGGCGAGCAGCAGGCCGATCATCGGCGTAGACGGAAAGCTATATGGGGCGGTAGCCGTATTAAGCAATATAACGAAACGCGTCGAAGCGGAAAATCGGTTGAAGCAGAGCGAGCGGCATTTGCGGGATGTATTCGAAGCTATCTCTTGCGGAATTATCGTGTTGAACGATGCGGGCAATATTATACACGTTAACGAAGCGGCATGCCTGATTACGGGGATGAGTCGGGATACCGTACGGGGATTGCCGTTCAATTCCGGCAGCTGGAACTTTATTCGCGAAGACAACAGTCCGTTGCCTCGGGAGGCGTATCCTTCGTTCATAACGCTCTCTACCGGAAAGCCGTCGGATGCCGTTATAGGGTTCGTCAGCAAGGAGACTGACGATATTCGATGGCTGCTGGTGCATTCCAACCCGTTATTCTCGGACGGCGACGAGAGCAAGCTGCACAGCGTCATCGTTACCTTCGTCAACATTACGGAGCGCAAGAAAACGATGGAACTGCTGCAAAAGCTCGAAAAGCTTCGCGTCGTCGGACAATTGGCAGCGGGTGTCGCGCATGAAATCCGCAATCCGCTGACGACGATACGAGGCTTTCTGCAGCTTAATCGGGGACGCTTCGACAATAAGGGAACCGTCGAGCTGATGCTGTCCGAGCTGGATCGGATCAATATGATTATCAGCGAATTTCTCGTATTGGCTAAGCCGCAAGCAACCCGCCTCCAGCTTAAAGATTTGCGCGAGACCATGCAGCAGGTCATCGCCTTCCTGGAGTCGGAGGCTCTTCTTACCCATGCAAACTTCGAGCTGCATACGGAGCCGGACTTACCGCCCGTCCAATGCGATGAAAACCAGATCAAGCAATTGTTCCTCAACGTGCTCAAGAACGCCCAAGAATCGATGCCGGATGGAGGCACGATCCGAATCGAGATGAGCCGGCGCCGGCAAGACGGGGTCGGCATCCGCATAACCGACCAAGGCTGCGGCATCCCGGAGGATCGGATGAGCCGCCTCGGCGAGCCTTTTTATACGACCAAAGATTCCGGCACCGGCCTCGGCTTGATGGTCAGCTTTAAAATCGTGGAAAATCACGGAGGGTCGCTTCGCATTGCCAGCAATCGCGATTGCGGCACCATTGTCGACATCGAGCTGCCCGCCGTGTTATCCCCTCCTTGACCGCTTCGTTACTTCGGCTTGCCTCGTACGGAGCCCCGTTTGGGAGAGGCCGAAGCATATCTTGGAGTTCCTTGGCCTTTGCCGCCGGATTGTCCGGCACGTTTCTTCGACGGATCGGCTTTGCGGTATTTTCCGAACGAACCCGCCGATCCTTGCCGGCTTCCGAACGATTTGGCCGGGGCATTCTTGATTATCTCGCTTGCAAGCAGACCGCCTTCCGCATCTCGACGGGGCAGCTTCATACCTATCTTGCTCTCCAGCTTGGCGAGCCGGATCTTATCCCGCGTCGTCACCAAAGTGATCGCGATTCCGCTTTCTCCCGCCCGGCCGGTACGGCCGATTCGATGGATATACCATTCCACGTCCTGCGGCACGTCGTAATTGAACACATGCGTGACGCCTTCGATGTCCAGTCCGCGGGCTGCCAGGTCCGTCGCGACGAGCACCTGCAGCTTCGCCTCGCGAAACCGTTTCAGCACGTGCTCGCGCTTCGCCTGGGACAACTCGCCGTGAAGCGCGTCGGAATCGTACCCTTCCTCTTTCAAAGCTTCGTTGACCGCATTCGCCCTGCCCTTGGAGCTGCAGAACACGATGGCCAAATAAGGCCGGTAATGACCGAGCAGCTTGGACAACGTTTTGGTCTTCTCCGATTCGGGCGTCTCCACGGCGGCCTGTTCGATTTCCGCTACGGTAACCTGCTTGCCCGCCACGCGCAGCTGCTCGGGCTTGCTCATATACCGCTCCGACAACTGGCGGATCGGCTGCGGCATCGTGGCCGAGAACAGCATCGTCTGGCGCTTGGGCGAAGCGAGAGCAATCAACGTCTCCACTTCCTCCAAAAACCCTCTCCGCAGCATTTCATCGGCTTCGTCCACCACCAGCATACGCACTCCGTTCAAAGACAGCGTTTCGCGCTTGACATGGTCAAGCAGACGTCCCGGCGTTCCGACGACGATCGTCGGCACTTGCTCCAGCTTCCGGTTCTGCCTGTCGATATCTTGTCCGCCGTAGACGGCCAGCACGCTTGCCTCGACAACCGGAGCGAGCCGTTCCGTTTCCTTGGCAATTTGAACCGCAAGCTCCCTTGTCGGCGTGACGATCAACGCTTGGGTGAAGGGCCGCTTCGGCTCCAAACGCTCCAGTATCGGCAGTACGAAGGCCAGCGTCTTGCCCGTACCCGTCTGTGCCTGTGCCACAACGTCCCGACCGGCCAGCAGCAGCGGAATCGACTGGGTCTGGACGGGAGTCGGCTCATGAATTCCGTGCAAAGCCAACGCTTTCTGAAATTCCGGCCGTATTCCCAAATGTACAAAATCGGTTGCCATCGTTATCACCTTTTTCCAACATAATAATTTCCATTGATATATTTTTCCCACTATAGCACAACGTCTATCCTTCCACAAACGGAGTCGTGGCTTTACAAAAAAAGACTGCCGGTATACGCCGGCAGTCCGTTCGTTGCGCTGCTTCAATTATCAAAGCGGGTGATGGGAATCGAACCCACGCTACCAGCTTGGAA
>NZ_VDCQ01000150.1 GCF_006265175.1 Paenibacillus hemerocallicola
TGTAATGCCCCCCGTTGTCAAGACACGAATTATTGATGAATAAGTTATGTCCTCCATTCTCGTAATCAAGTAAATTAGGATGCGATATTCTCGACTTTATGAGCATAGAATTGATCAGGCTTCCCATCATGGAGAGATTGATGCGGGCGCTCCTGATTGTAAAATTGGACATAGCGAGCTATCCCTTTGCGCAGCGCGCGAGGGTCTTCAAATTCATTCAGATAAATGCACTCGTACTTGAGCGATCTGAAATACCGCTCTGTTCGGCTGTTGTCGGTGGCTCGTCCTTTTCCATCCATGGACACTTTCACGTCTTCTTGAGCCAATAGATCAAGGTAGGCAGCGTTGGTAAAATGGGAGCCTTGATCGCTGTTCATAATCTCCGGTTTGCAGCGGCTGAAAGCACGTTTCAGGCACTTGAGAACAAATCCCTTTTCCAAGGTGCTGGACAGTTCATAATCGATGACTTTTCGGCTGTACCAATCGATGATGTTGAACAAGTACATGAAGCCTTTTCCCATGCGGATGTAGGTGATGTCGATACCCCAGACTTGATTCGGACGATCAATCGTAAGGCCTCGCAGAAGATAGGGCCGGCAGTATTTGGCGTGAAGCCGTTTGCTCAAGTTGGGCTTCGGGTAGATCGCTTCTAGCCCCATGATTCTCATGAGTCGACGCACACGCTTTCGATTGATGGCATACCCTCGATCCCGTAGGAATGCGGTCATGGTTCGATAGCCAAAATGCGGATGCTTGGTATAGATTTCATCGATCCGATGCATGATTCCTATGTTGAGTTCGCTCATCTGCTGTTCCTTGGAAGGACGATAGATGCTCGTCCTATTCACACTCAGCAGCTCAGCCTGACGCTTGATGTTAATGTCTTTACTCTCACGCTCAACCATGGCTTTACGTGATTCAAGGGATTCATTTGAGGCCAGATTTTTTTTTGAGCCAGTCGACCTCTACCGTGAGTTGGCCGACCAGCTTCTCGAGATGCTCTTGCTTGCTCTCGTACTCCTTTTTCATTTTCTCGGTTTCGCTGGTCTTCTTGTCAAACACGGTGGATGCTCGCTCCATGAACTCCGCTTTCCACCGACTTACCATCACCGGGCTGACTTCATATTTCGCGGCGATCTCGTTCACCGTCTGCTGCTCTTGCAGGACTTCCAGCACTACCTTCGCCTTAAACTCTGGGGTATATCGGTTTCGTTTTTCCATGGTCTCATTATAACTTATTTTTTAACCTCCCGTGTCTCAACCTATGGGAGCATTATA
>NZ_VDCQ01000151.1 GCF_006265175.1 Paenibacillus hemerocallicola
TCCCCTTTAAGTAGACAGTGTTAAGAATCGACACTAAAGTTTACTTAGGGGGGATTTTTTTCATGGCTGAAATTAAGAAAACATATACGTTGGACGAAAAGCGAACTGCCGTAGAGCTATATAACAGAGAGGGATTGCCCTTTAGTGAAATAGCACGGGAACTTCATATACCTCGAACGAACATAAGACACTGGGTAAATCTATATGAACGAGAGGGCCTAGAAGGGCTTGAGGAGAAGAGAGGAAAGGCTAGGGGACTACATAAAGGACGCAAACGAAAGGACTCGCTTAGTTTGGAAGAAGAGTTAGTCAGACTACGTGCGGAGAACGAATACTTAAAAAAGTTATGGGGACTGCAAAGGGGGAAGAGCCAAAAGTAGAATACAAATATATAACGATCGAGCGATTAGCTGACAAGTATTCTGTTTCCATGTTGTGTGCCCTTGCAAATGTATGTCGGAGCAGCTATTACAAATGGCTCAGGAGCAAGCAGAACCCTTCTCCTAAGAAGCTAGAGGATGAGGCAATAAAGGAGAAGATCATGGAGTGCCATAGACGATTGAAGGGCATCTACGGCTATTTACGAGTTCGTGTATGGTTGCAAAGAATCTACGGTCTAACCGTAAATCACAAGCGGGTTTATCGCTTGATGAAGGCGCTGGGGATCCGCTCAACCATTAGGCGTAAGAAACCGTATTTCGGTTCCAAAGAAGCTATGGTGAAGTCGGATAATGTATTAAACCGTGAGTTTCGTGCTTCCAGTCCGAATCAAAAGTGGGTTACGGATATTACCTTTCTGCCCTATAATCAAAAGAACCTTTATTTATCCGCTGTCCTTGATATCTATAACAATGAAATTATTGCCTATCGTATCGGTAAACGTAATGATCTTAATCTTGTACTGGAGACCGTGCAGCAGGCCACCTACAAACGTAAAGTAAAGAAAACCCTACTCCATAGCGATCAAGGATTTCAGTACACGCACAAGACTTACAATCGCACTCTAAAACTGAAGAAAATGGTCGTGAGCATGTCTCGTAAAGGCAATTGTTGGGATAACGCATGCATAGAAAGCTTCTTTGGTCATCTCAAATCGGAGTGCTTCCACCTCCACACCTTTGAGTCTGAGGAACAACTTATTCAAGTCATAGAACAATATATACATTTCTATAACAATGAACGTTTTCAGAAGAAACTAAACAACCTTAGTCCAGTTGAATTTCGGACTAAGGTTGCCTCATGACGGTTCTTCTTCAATGTCTACTTGACAGGGGCAA
>NZ_VDCQ01000152.1 GCF_006265175.1 Paenibacillus hemerocallicola
GACGACCCGGCCTGTACGAGCACGGGATAGCCCTGCGGCGGGCGGGGAATATTGAGCGGACCTTTGACGGAATAGTAGTTTCCCTTGAAGTTGATCTCGTGCACTTTGCCGGAATCGAGCGTCGTGTCCGTCTCCCGATCGTAGACGAGCGCGTCTTCCTCCCAGCTGTCCCACAGCTGCTTGGTTACCTCGACGAATTCGTCGCCGATGTCGTATCGCTTCGTTACCTCGGGATGGCCCGGCTTGCCGAAATTGTCGGCGTCGGACTGCGAATGGCCGGTGACGATATTCCAGGCGGCGCGGCCTTTGCTGATATGGTCGAGCGAAGCGAACTTCCTCGCGACGTGAAACGGATCATTGTACGTCGTGCTCACCGTGGCGATAAAGCCGATATGCTTCGTCAAGGCGGCCAGCGCCGAGAGCAGCGTGAACGGTTCCAGTCTGCGCCCGAGCCCGGAGTAGTTGTCCGCCATGAACAGCGAATCGAGCAGTCCACGCTCGGCGATGCGGGCCAGCTCCGCGTAATGCTCCAGCTCGAGATCGCGCTTCGGGTTCGCGAGCGGATGCTTCCACGCGCCGGCATGATGGCCGGCTCCGCGAATGAATACATTCAGATGAACTTGCTTATTCGGTTGTCCCATTCCCAACACCTCGTTTAGGTTTATTAACAATAGACTGCATTTCGCCCCTTTGTTGATGAAGCCGCAAAAGTATCCGCTCTCAGTTTGCTTCGCGTATCAACGACCGCACCTGCTTGTGCCGATTTTCCGGTCTCGCCAGCCCGAGATTTTCCCGCAGCGTGGAGCCTTCGTAGGCGGTGCGGAAAATGCCGCGGTTTTGCAGTTCGGGGACGACTTTGTCGACGAACGTTTCGAGCCCGCTCGGAAAAACGGGAGGCAGCAGGTTGAAGCCGTCGGCGCCGCCCTCGCGCAGCCATTTCTCGATGAAGTCGGCGACTTGGATAACCGAGCCGGTAAACGTGACGTGCCCGTGGCCGCCGTAGCTGCGGCTCAGAAACTGGCGAATCGTCATGTTGTCCCGGATCGCCGCGTCGATGACGACCTCGTGGCGGCTTGTAATGCCGCCTTTAAGCGAGCCGTACGGCTTCGCCTTGTCCACGGGAACCGGCGCGTCGAGCGGATACTCGGACAAATCGACATCGAAATAGTGGGATAAATGCTTTAACGACTTCTTCGCGTCCACGAGCGAAATGAGCTCTTCCTCCAAGTCTCTCGCTTCGGCTTCGGTGTCCGCGACGAT
>NZ_VDCQ01000153.1 GCF_006265175.1 Paenibacillus hemerocallicola
TTTACAAACTCGATTCGTTTCGCATTCAGTTTTCAGGGAATGATTAGGTATATCCCCTGTGCCATTTGCGGTTGTGGTGGAATGGCAGACACGCTATCTTGAGGGGGTAGTGGGCTTCGCCCGTGGAGGTTCGAGTCCTCTCAACCGCATCTTATCGATTTACGGTTTGCAGTGTGCACCAACTTTATAGCATGCGGTCGTGGCGGAATTGGCAGACGCGCTAGATTCAGGTTCTAGTGGTGTAACAGCCGTGGAGGTTCGAGTCCTCTCGACCGCATCCGTACAAACAAAGGGCTTCAGCTTAATTGCTGAGGCCTTTGTTTTGCATATGGCACATATTGAACCCCACGGGTAATGACACCCATGGGGTTTGGTCTTTGTCGTCCAATGATGCCACTTCACGAGCTTGCTCACTAAGGTGTCGATGTGTTCGTCATTGCCAAATGGCACGCCGAATTTGTATAGTGAGTGGAAAAAGACGGTCTGCGATGCGGATTTTAACGACTGCTTGCAGCCTGTCCATAGCGAACGGGACTTTTTCGTCTGCACGCATGGAAGCCATGACAGCTGCTTGCGGAGTGTTCGGCGTGCAGCTGTATAAGCTGATCGGCGGGAAGCATGCCGGCAAAGCGAGGGTATGACGCACGAGTTATTTTGGCGGACACCGCCATGCGCCTACGCTTATAACCTTCCCGGAAGGCCGCTATTGGGCCCAGGTGACCGAGGAGGTAGCAGATGCGCTCATCGTACGGGATTCCCCCTTCGACTCCGTTGCCTGTCATTATCGAGGCTGAGGTGCCATTGACGGCTTCGCGCAAATGGCGGAGCGGGAAGCGTTTGTGCGGGAAGGATGGGCTTGGGCCGATTATAAGAAAGAAACGAGCGTATTGCTTAAGGATGTTCATTCGGCACGAGTACGAATAAAATATGAGTCTAGGAACGCGGGAGTTTCAGCGCATATGAAGCGGATGTAAAGGCGGGCGAGACGGTGAAAACCGGCGGCTGGGGATATGGGACGGGTTTGGCGAAGCAGCTTGAAGCCGACAATGTTGCAAGGAATGCCTAATGATACGGCACCGCAAATAGGAAGCGAGGGCCGTGAATAAGCGGTGCCTCGCCAAATGATTATGTTTAACAAAAACGCTTGTATTTGATAGTTTATTCGTGTATAATAAGAATCCTGAATGAATGAAATCTATTGAAGAATATGCGGATGTGGCTCAGTGGTAGAGCATCGCCTTGCCAAGGCGAGGGTC
>NZ_VDCQ01000154.1 GCF_006265175.1 Paenibacillus hemerocallicola
TGCTCTTCTGTCAATAAAGTAGACACCATTAATTTAAGCTGCACTCGCGTAATAAAGTTGCTCAAAACGCACCGGTGACATATACCCGATGGTACTATTGGAGCGTTTTCGGTTGTAGAAGAATTCAAGATAGCGGTAGAGCTTTTGCTGTGCTTCTTCCTTGGTCTTGAACTTGGGCTTACTGTAGATGAGCTCGCGCTTTAAGATACTGTGAAAGGCTTCGATACAGGCGTTATCATAGCAATTACCCTTGCGACTCATACTTGGTTTCATTTTATAGCGCTCCAACTGGGCACGGTAGTCTTTGGCGGCATACTGTGAACCGCGGTCGGAGTGGTGAATCAAACCCTTGGGGGGCTTCTTGGCAGCATACGCCATATTCAATGCATCCAGGGTAAGGTCAATCGTCATGCGATCGCTAAGCTTCCATCCCACAATTTGTTTCGTGTACAGGTCCAGAATACTGGCAAGGTAGAGCTTTCCTTGACGGCACGGGATGTAGGTGATGTCGGCCACCCACTTTTCGTTTGGTTTCGTGGCCGTGAAATCTTGTTGCAGCACGTTGGGAGCAATAGGCAGGTCATGCTTGGAATCGGTCGTGGCGACCCTGAACTTACGGGCCATGCACGAACGAAGGCCGAGTTCACGCATGATGAGGCCTACCGTGCGCTCCGAGACGGTCCATCCTTCCTTCACCAGCTCGCGCCGGATTCGGGGGCTGCCGTAGGTTTCCTCCGAGTCGTAGAAGTGCCATCTCACCCGCTCGGTCAGCGTTGCTTTGCGCTTCGCCCGCTCGGATGCCTCTGAGGCCTGCCACTTGTAATAGCCGCTCCTGGACACCTGAAATACGCCGCACATCTTCTCCAATCGAAACTCGGAGCGATGATCTTCGATAAATTGGAACCTCAGTTCCTTTCTTTGCTGAAGATGTGCATGGCCTTTTTTAGGATCGCAATCTCTTCCTTCAGATCCTCAATTTCACGTTTTTGCTCTTCGAGGAGTTGCGATTGCTGACGAAGGGTTTCCCCTTGATTCACAGGCTCATGTTCGAATTCCCGGTACTTTCCGACCCAGTTCCGTAACGTACCTGGATTGATATTCAGCTCATCGGCGAGCTGCTCCAGCGTCTTCGCCTGCTCTTGCACATACTTTACCGCTTCACGTTTAAACGTCTCGTTATAGCGTT
>NZ_VDCQ01000155.1 GCF_006265175.1 Paenibacillus hemerocallicola
AACGTCAACTCTTCCTCTGTCAGGCTTCTAAGCTTAAAATAAGTAATGTAAGCCTGCTGATCCGGCAGCGGAGTAATCCGAATGCGTTCTCCATCAAATTGACCGGCAAATAGAAATTGCTCTTCGGTAGCCTTGAGACCGTAAGTTGTTCCGGTCACTGTCTTGGTCCCTGCAACCTGTCCGCTTGCTTCCTCTCCATAAGAAACCTGGAATCCGCCAGCCTTGGCTACATAACCGACATAGACAGCATACCGCCCTTGGAGTTCCAGCGGCAGTTCCAACGAATGGGCGCCCGGTTCGTTCGCGATCCACATTTCGTCCTCATTACTGCCCAAATAACGATATTTTCCCGTCTTCCATCCGGCATATGTCGCCTTTTGTCCTTGGTCATCTTCCAACCAGAGCATGTCGTTGTATAGGTAGACACTGCCCGGTACAGATACCAGTGCATCACCGGGGTTTACCTTATGAACCGAAGGATATACATAGAAGTCACTCGTTATTTCATTCACTTTGCGATTTTTATAATACAACTCTGCTACAGCAGTCATGATTCCCGTCTGTCCCCCAGGTGCAAGCGGAATTTGGAAACGGGGAGAAGAAATGATCCCGCTATGCTGTGCAATGATTTGATCGTCCTGCACCAACTTCGTCCTGATCTCCAGTTCGCCTCCGGACAACCAGTTGGGAGGAATATCATCCAATCCTGCCCCGAGTGTCACTTCCTCCGAGTCGGAATAAGGGAGCACCGATAACCCTTTAATTCGCGGTTCGACCTGCGTCCACTCCGGCAAGTCTCCTACCGTCAACCTCAGATGATCCAGGTAAACCTCGTTATGACCGGACACGCTATTCATCGAAGCATTGATGATTTTGAGCGAGTCCGCACCGCTTGAAACAGGAGTAGCTACGTTGAAGGAAACGATCCTCATCTCGTCCATGGACAGCATCAATTTTCCACGGCCATCGTAAGCAATCCCCCACCGATGAAATCCTCCATCGTCGGGTATTACATGTTCATAATCCGCAACCAGAATGCTACTGGACTTTACCAGCACCTTGTCTCGCTGGAGGGTTAACTTTGCCGTCTTCCCCGCTGCCTTCACTTCAAAGCTTATTCCCCTGATTATCCCTAATGTCGGAGCTTCATCCACTTCAATCAGATCA
>NZ_VDCQ01000156.1 GCF_006265175.1 Paenibacillus hemerocallicola
AAGCCGTATGCGGGAAAACCGCACGTACGGTTTGATGAGGAAGGGCTGGCATCCCCAGCCCCTTACTCTACTGTGTTAAATAACAGGTACTGAAGGTAAAGGAATATTATTGTTTAATGTAGAATAGAGGCGAGATACATAAAACCGAAATGGAAGTGAACTGAAATAAATGAATATGAAGGTTGAATCAATTTATGAGACTTTTCCTGCTGAAGTACAGTCATACATTAGAGATGCAGTGGTGACAATCATTAAAAATAACGCCAGATCAAATGTATTTCACATAGAAAAAGAAGCTAATGATATTTTTCTGAAAGTGACTCCAATAAACCAAATGCAAACCGAAGCCCTGATGACGGATTACTTATATAAATACGGGGTGTGCCCTAGAGTTTTGCATTATTCTTCAGATGACAAAAGAGATTATCTTATTACGGATCGCATTCCTGGTTCGGATGCAGTAAGCGACGAATATCTTATGCAACCAGAGCGTTTGACTGAAGTGTTTGCAGAAAGTCTTTTGAAATTGCATCAGGTGGAGTATAGTGACTGCCCAATTATTAATGGGTTGGAGGAAATGGTTATCAGAGCGGAAGGAAATTACCGAGAGGGCAGGGCTGAAAAGGGCATTCTTCGATATTTGGGATATACGAGCATTGAATCGGCGCACGAAAATATGATTAATTTGTACAAATATGTGAACGAAGATAAAGTCGTCATTCATGGAGACCACTGCTTACCAAACCTAATCTTGCACGACTTTAAAATGAATGGATATGTTGATGTAGCGTATGGTGGCATTGGAGATCGCCATTATGATATTTTCTGGGGACTTTGGTCTTTACAGCATAACTTGAAGGGGGACTATTCACAGCAGTTTATTCAAACATATGGCAATCATCTCATCGATCCAGATCGACTTCGTCTATGTGGACTTCTGTCTGTCTTTAACGGTTTTAGGGGACAAGACTATTATGAATATTAAAATCGTCGTTAACTGAACTCCCATAAAAATTAAATCTACCGAAAAACCTCAAAAAGACAATAATAAACTAGACCTAGC
>NZ_VDCQ01000157.1 GCF_006265175.1 Paenibacillus hemerocallicola
ATCGTCGGCGCTTGCGTGACGATGTTCGTTATTTCAATCGTCTGGACCGCGGAAAGTCCAGACGAGTCCGCGGCATACACGGTGTACATGCCATTCTCGGTGATGTTAAACGAACCGGAAGGCGGTACATCTGTGCCGAAGGCCGGAACGGCGAAGTCCGCGGCTGTCCGCTCGCCCGACGCCCAACGCAAGGCGTTCAAAGTGTTGCCGCTCGCCGAATTGCTCACTGAAGCGGAGGCCGAAATCGCGACGCCGGTGCTGACAGCCGTTTTGGGCGAATAATCGAGCGTAATCGTCGGCGCTAGTGTGATGATATTGCTTACCTCAATCGTCTGCACTGCCGAGAGCCCAGCCGAGTCCGCGGCATACACGGTATACTTGCCGTTCGCGGTGACGCTAAACGAACCGGAAGGCGGTACATCCGTGCCGAAGGTTGGGACAGCGAAGTCCGCAGTCGTTTTTTCGCCCGATGCCCAGCGCAAGGCGTTCAAAGTATTGCCGCTCGCCGAATTGCTTACCGAAGCGGAGGCCGAAATCGCGACGCCGGTGCTGACAGCCGTTTTGGGCGAATAATCGAGCGTAATCGTCGGCGCTAGTGTGATGATATTGCTTACCTCAATCGTCTGCACTGCCGATAGCCCAGCCGAGTCCGCGGCGTACACGGTGTACTTGCCGTTCTCAGTGACGCTAAACGAATCGGAAGGCGGCACATCCGTACCGAAGGACGGGACAGCGAAATCCGCAACCGTTTTTTCGCCCGACGCCCAACGTAAGGCGGTCAAGTTGTTACCGCTCGCCGAATTGCTTACCGAGGCGGAGGCTGAAATAGCAACGCTAGTGCTGACAGCCGTTTTGGGCGAATAATCGAGCGTAATCGT
>NZ_VDCQ01000158.1 GCF_006265175.1 Paenibacillus hemerocallicola
GTGCAATTTGGCCGTCTTAATGGCAGTGTCCGCTTGTGCAAACTTCACCTCTAGATCGGCGGAATACGTAACAGGCGTTCCCACCGCTTCGATCGCTTTTATCGCGGCATCGATCGCTTCGGCCTTCTCGTTGTTAACGGGTTCTTGAGCTTTTACGCTCACGGCGAATGTACGAACTTCGGAGTAACCGTTCAAACTAACTTGGACCGTCAACGTTACGACTGCATCGGGCTGGCCAGCTACTGGCCTGGCGACTTGACCGTTCAACGGATTAACGACCGCCGGTTTGTCGGACGTCCATGCAATGGAGTCTACGAGACTGCTCGTCGTCCGCAGCGTCAATGTTTTCGTGACCGAGGCCGCGTCGTCTCCGCTTTGGTACCCGATCGTCAAGCTCAGGCGCTCCAGTGCGACTTTCTCCTTCCAACCGCTCACGGTTTCTTTGGCTGCGGTCAGCTTGCTCATATTGGTAATATCCGAATCTGTAGCACCGTGTGATTTGGCCGTCTTAATGGCAGTGTCCGCTTGTGCAAGCTTCACCTCTAGATCGGCGGAATACGTAATAGGCGTTCCCACCGCTTCGATCGCTTTTATCGCGGCTTCGATCGCTTCGGCCTTCTCGTTGTTAACGGGTTCTTGAGCTTTTACGCTCACGGCGAATGTACGGATTTCCGAGTACCCGTTCAAACTGACTTGAGCCGTCAGCGTTACGACTGCATCGGGCTGGCCTGCTGCCGGTCTGACGACGTCGCCGTTTAACGGATCAACGACCGCCGGTTTGTCGGACGTCCATGCAATGTAGTCTACGAGGCTGCTCGTCGTCCGCAGCGTCAATGTTTTT
>NZ_VDCQ01000159.1 GCF_006265175.1 Paenibacillus hemerocallicola
ATCGTCGCGGACACCGAAGCCGAAGCGAGAGACTTGGAGGATGAGCTCAATTCGCTCGTCGACACGAAGAAATCGTTGAAGCGTCTGTCCAACTATTTCGACGTCGACCTGTCCGAATATCCGCTTGACGCGCCGGTCCCGGTAGATCGGGCGAAGCCGTACGGTACGATCAAAGGCGGCATTACAAGCCGCCACGAGGTCGTCATCGACGCGGCGATCCGGGACAACATGACGATTCGCCAGTTCCTGAGCCGCAGCTACGGCGGACACGGGCACGTCACGTTTACCGGCTCGGTCATCCAAGTCGCGGACTTCATCGAGAAATGGCTGCGCGAAGGCGGCGCCGACGGCTTCAACCTGCTGCCGGCCATTTACCCGAGCGGGCTCGAAACGTTCGTCGACAAAGTCGTCCCCGAGCTGCAAAACCGCGGCATTTTCCGCACCGCCTACGAAGGCTCCACCTTGCGGGAGAACCTTGGTCTGGCGCGCCCCGAGAATGTCCATAAGCAAGTATGGGCACAGCGGCGCGAGGCCAACTGAGCTTGGCGGACAACACGCATGGCGAATTATTAACAAACGTCATGGGCGGATCGTTGTGAACCAAAGTTTAATAATAGTGAACCTCCTTCTTGCTGCATAGGCCGGTTTGGTCCGCCGATGAAGCGGGAAGACAGAAATAAGGTTGAACCAGCACTACTGTCCGCACGAAGTGGGAAAAAGACGCAGATAGTGCTGAAACCAGCCTTATTTTGGCACGGACTGATGAATTCCGTTCGAAATTCGGCTCGCTGA
>NZ_VDCQ01000016.1 GCF_006265175.1 Paenibacillus hemerocallicola
TGACTCCCATGACTCCCATGACTCCCATGACTCCCATGACTTCCATGACTTCCATGACCTTCCATGACTTCCACGGCTCCCACGACTTCCACGGCTCCCATGGCTTCCACGACTTCCACGACTTCCATGGCTTCCACGACTTCCATGACTTCCATGACTTCCATGACCTTCCTTGACTTCCATGGCTTCCACGACTTCCACGACTTCCATGGCTTCCATGGCTTCCAATTGCCACTCCCGACGAGTTTCCGCCGCTCGATCCCCCTGACGCCCGCCGAACCTACCGCTCTCCGCTGTTGTTCCTGCGCAAATATTTATCCGCGGCAATACAAATAAGGGGACAATACCCGCAAACTGCTTGCGAATGTTGTCCCCCCTGGATCGTTTGCGTTCACTTCCACGCTTCACGAACGTCGTCCAATTTCAGGGCCGATTGCCGCTATAGCCGCAGCCGCCGCTTCGTTATTGGCGTTATCGCCGCCCGAAGCTTTTGTACATAAGGGCCAGCAAATAGGGCGTCCCGATCAAGGCGACGACCAGCCCGGCGGGAATTTCCTTCGGCGCGATCGCCACTCTCCCGATGACATCCGCGAGCAGTAGCATCAAGCCGCCGAGCAGAGCGGCCAGCGCGACGGATTTCCGCTGGTTTTGACCGACCAGCATCCGGGCGGCGTGAGGCGCCAGCAAGCCTATAAATCCGACCGTGCCGATACAGGATACGGCGATAGCCGCCAGAGCCACACCGACGCCGGCCGAGATCATACGGGTGCGCTGCAGCTTGAGGCCGAGCCCGAGCGATACCGGATCGCCGAAGGCGAGCAGATCGATTTTGCGTCCGAGCTGCCAGGCGAAGGGGACAAGCACGACGACTGCTGAGGCCAGCCACCAAAATTGCTCCCATCCCCGCCCGTACGTGCTGCCGGCCAGCCAAGCCAATGCGGGTGCGGCTCCCATCCCCGACTTGATGACGAGAAAATGGATCGTGGCCGAGCCGATTGCGGTAACCGCGATACCGACGAGCGTCAGCACGGTCGGATGGAGCGCTTTGCGCCAAGAGAGCGCGTAGACGATGATGGCGGCGGCAACCGCTCCTACGAAGGCCATTACGGGAAGCAGCGAGCCCGGAGCGGACGGCCAGACGACGAGCAGCAGAAGGGCGCCGACGCCTGCCCCTGACGTAACGCCGATGACGGACGGATCGGCTAGCGGATTGCGCACAGCCCCTTGGAGCATGACGCCCGACACGGCTAGCCCGGCCCCGGCCAGCATGGCGACCGCGAGTCGCGGCATCCGCATCTCCAGGATGATGTTCCTGTACATGTCCTGTCCGCCGCCGCTCAAGACGGCCAATACTTCGCCGACCGGAATTTTCAAACCGCCGGCGGCAAGTCCGATTACGACACCTGCTGCCAACAGCAAGCCAAGCAAGGCGAGCATGAGCCAATACGGTACCTTTTTCGGGGCGAAGCCGACGCTCATCGAGCTGGAGGCCTCCACGCTCCGCTGCTCCTTCGAACCCCGGACGGCAAGCCATATGAGCCAAGGCGCTCCGATAAAGGCGGTCACCGCTCCGGCGGGAAGCTCGCCGATCGTGCTGCGGAACAGCCGAGCGATCGTATCCGCACCCACAAGAACGATGGCGCCCCATAAGGCGCTAGCCGGAAGCAGCAGCCGGTGGCGGCGAAAGCCGATCAGCCTGACGAGGTGAGGGGCGATCAGGCCGACGAAGCCGATCGGCCCGACGACGCTTACCGTGACGCCGGCGAGCAGAATAGCGGCGGCCAGAGCGGTCATTCGCGCCGCGTCGACCTTTTGCCCGAGCGATTTCGCGGTATCGTCGCCCAGCTCCAGCATATCGAGCGTGCGGATGAACAGCAGCACGACGGCGGTTCCGGCCGCAATCCACGGCCAGGCATGAAGCACGCCTTTCCAGTCGTTTTGGACGAGCGAGCCGGAGCCCCACATGAACAAGCCGTTCGTTTCGTTCTCGAACAGCAGCTGCAGCGCGCTTGTGAAGGAGGAGAGCACCATCGTCACGATCATGCCGGACAACGCCATCCGAACCGGCGTCCCACGCGTTCCGCCAGCCATCAGGTACGCCATGGCGGCACCGCCGCATCCGCCGATCAGGGCGAGCAGAAGAGGGGCGGAGGAAATGAAGGACGGCATGAATACGGTTGCGGCGACGACAACGAAATACGCCCCGGAATTGATGCCGAACGTGCCCGCCGAAGCAAGCGGATTGCGGGTAATCGTTTGCAGCAATACGCCGGATACCGCAAGCGCCGCCCCGGCCAGCATGCCCATAACCGCACGCGGCAGGCGCATGCCGAGCACCAGATTATGCTGCAGACTGTCCTCGCGCGATAGGATCGCATCGATCACCGTTTTCACGGTAATGCTCGCTTCCCCTTGTGTAAGCGAAGCAAAAAGGAGGGCAGCCAGCGCTAGCAGGCCGCCCCCGAATACGAGAATGCTTTTCCAGCCGGTTCGATTGCGGCCTTGCAAAGCAGCGGGATCAGATTGTATTTTCATTTTGCGGTCAACAGGCTTACGGTTTTATCGACGATACTTTTGATCGAGAGCGGTCCGCCGAACAGCCACAAGTCGCCGCCCAAGGAATAAGTCCGATTTTCTTTGACGAAAGCGAGACCTTTCCATACGGCATTGTCCTTCAGCTGCTTCTCGAACACGTTGTCGTCGTTTTGAACGGAATACAGGAAATTCGCTTTTTGGACGGCGGGCAGCGACTCGACCGAAGCGGTAGCGAAGCCCTGCGATTCGAATTTTTCCGGTTTGTAGGCGTTTTTCAGACCGAGCTTGCCGTAAATTTGCGATACGGCCGAGTTTTCGGTGAACAGGCGGAGCACGGCGGCGTTCTGGTTGCTGAAAGCTTGCGTCAGGACGAATTCCGCGCCTTCCTTGCCTGCGGCCTTCAGCTTCGCTCTGGCGTCCTCGTACGTTTTGTCGAGATCCTTCAACACTTTGTCGGCTTCCGCGCTTTTGCCTACGATATCGGCCATCGTCTTCATGGCGTTGATCAAATGCGCGTACTGGTCCTTGGAATCTTCCTCCGAGTACGGATCGAAGACGATGGTCGGGGCGATCGCTTTCAGCTTGTCGTAGGACGTTTTCGCGCGGAGAGCGGTCGTTACGATCAGGTCCGGCTTCAGACTCGCGATAATTTCAAGATTCGGCTCCTGACGCGTACCTACGTCGACGACGCTGGCGGCCAGCTCCGGTTTCGCGCTGACCCATTTTTTGTACCCGGCCATATCGGCCATGCCGACCGGCTGAAGGCCCACGGCGAGCAAGTTTTCCGCATAGTTCCATTCGAGGATGACGATTTTGGAAGGCGTGCCCTTAATTTCGGTGGTCCCCATCGCGTGCTTGATCGTTTTCGTTGCGGGAGCGGTCGCGTTCGTACCGGAACCGCCCGCTGCTGGAGCGCCTTGTTTGCTGTCCGAAGCGGACGGAGACGGAGTAGCGGTAGAGCCGCATCCGGCCAATATCATAATGAATGCCAACATCAAAGTGATCGGTCTGAAAAGCTTATACATGGGCTGGGTTCCCCTTTTTTCCTATAGGTTCTCGATTGGCGAAGCGACGGATCAGAGCGCTCCTACTTTTTCTTTGACGGTTTCTCGTGCCGCATGCTGATTGTCCGCAGTCTTGTGATCGTAATGCACGACGTTGGAAGAAGCGGGGTCCTCATCGCCCGCCAAGCCGTAAGGCAAGCAAAGCGGCGTCCCTGTGCGCGGATCGGGTATGACATCGGCACGGATGCCGAATACTTCGCGCAGCATGTCGGGGTGGACGACTTCGTTCGGGCTGCCTTCATAGATGACCTCGCCATTTTTGATCGCCACGATATGATCCGCGTATTGGGTCGCGTGGTTCAAGTCGTGAACGACCATGACGATCGTCCGTCCTTCCTCCCGGTTGAGACGCTCGAGCAGCTTCAACACTTCGAGCTGGTGGGCCATATCGAGAAATGTCGTCGGCTCGTCGAGAAACAAAATATCCGTTCCTTGCGCGAGCGCCATCGCGATCCATGCCCGTTGACGCTGTCCGCCCGACATTTGCTCGATCGGACGATCCGAGAAGCCGGTCATGCCGGTTACCTGAAGCGCCCAGCCGACCATTTCCTTGTCTTCCTTGCTGAGCGATCCGAACCCCTTCTGGTGGGGAAAACGGCCGAATGAAACGAGTTCGCTTACCGTGAGTCCTTCGGGAGCCACCGGATTTTGCGGGAGGATGGCAAGCTGCTTCGCCACTTCCTTCGTCTGCATTTGATGAATCGACTTCCCGTCCAGAAAAACGCCGCCTTTCTGCGGCTTCATAATCCGGGCCATCGTTTTCAAAATAGTCGATTTCCCCGATCCGTTCGCTCCTACGAGCGCGGTAACTTTGCCGCCCGGAATCGATAGGTCGAGCTGATTGACTATTACTTTTTCCCCGTACGCGATATGCAGCTTCTCGGCGAATAAACGAGCCATTCCGCACACTCCCTTGTCTGTATTCAAGTCAGGCCGTCTTCGGCCGATTGTTGATAACGATTCTCAACATTTCACTACAAATGATAATGGTTATCACTTTCAAAGTCAATACAAAAATCGCGTAAACGGAACACAATTTGCGCGTGCGCATATAGCAAAACCGCTCCCGGGAATATCCCGGCGAGCGGTTTGCGGCGATAGCTTATTTTGTCTTTTGCTTCAGCGCCTCGATCTCTTTGTTTGCCGCTTCGTTCGCTTCTCTTAGCGCGGTGTTGATATCTTTCTTATTGACGATAACTTCCGTGAACGCCGCCGCGAATTTCCCGGATGCGATCGTATCGTATGGCGTGTAATCGCCGATAGGCGCCCGTTTCTCGGGGAACATGGCGGCGATGTTTTTCCCTTTGAACTTCTCCATCGATGCGCCGTATTGCTTAATGATATCTTTGTTGTTCAGAACGGTCGCTCTGCCCGCCTTCGTATTCTCCAGCTGGTATTCTTCCGATACGAGATAGGCGATGACATCGAAGGCCAGCTCTTTGTTTTTGCTGAGTGAAGCGATGGATAAATATGCCGGGTAGCTTTGAGGTCCCACTCCGGGAGCCTGCTCGTAGCTCGGCACCTTCACGACGTCCCATTTCATGTCGTCTGGAGGCGTACCGCCGCTGTAATTCGTATACATGGCCGCAACGCGCTCTTTCTCGAACATGGCCCTCATAGCCGCCACCGTCGAATTTTGGGCGGTCCAGTCCACGCCCGTAATTTGGAAAAATTGCGCGATGCTTTGCATGAACTTGGTCCAGTCATCGTTATCGATTTGCGCCTTGCCGGTTTTGGCATCGATATATTTCAGTCCGAGCTGATTAGTATTCGCTTGGGAGCCGGCCGCCGTTACATAGCCGACGTACTGGATTCCGCCTTCGTTGCGGGTCAGTCTTTTGGCCAGATCGTATACTTCCGTCCAGGTGATATTGTCTTTCGGATAAGGGACACCGAATTTGTCGAATAGCTCCTTGTTATAGAATAGCCCGGCCGAGGCGGTCCAGACCGGCAAAGAATTAATCGCTCCGTTGCCCATTTTGCGTTGAAAGTCGATCGCCGTCTGCTCGAATTTGCCCAAATCGAGCCCGCGCGACTTGATATAAGGCGTCATATCGACTTGAATGCCAAAGTCCCGGAACGTGTTGGCGTAGGCGATCGAGTCGAAAACGACATCGACCGTAGTGCCCGCCGTTATCAAATCGGCCATCGTCGAGCCTTTGCCGTTCGGGATGTATTTCACCGTCACATCGGGAAACTTTTTGCGGATCGCGTTCCCGTACATGGAGTCGAACGTTTTCTCGTCGATCGCTCCGCCTGCCGTGTACATCGTAATTTCTCTCGGGCCCGTATTGGCGGATTTCGCCGGAGCGGGTGTGGAAGTTCCTGTGGTGTCGGGGGAATTAGCGGCTTGCTGAGCGGTTCCTCCTCCGCATGCGGCGAATATTGTCGCCATTGACGTCAGGACAATTGCAAGACTTACCCTTTTCTTGATCACGGATGTGCAGCCTCCTCTGGGTATGAAACGCTTACATTAAATACAAGTATAGTATAGGTTTCTATGTATGAATTTTGTGTGAATTCAACCGGTTATATACCTGTTACTATTATAGTTCAAGTACTTTTCCGGGAGGTGCATGCATACTTTATTTATTGAATAGGCGAACCGGATAGTGCACTTTTGATGGACACAGCCTTCGGCAAGTTGATTTTGAGACGCATGTATGATCTGCATACGACACGGAGGTCTTTTGATGAGGCGTGTATACGTTGCGGTAAATAGAGGAGCCGTATTCCGTTATTGTCCGGAATTCCGTTTCACTCCTGAATATAACGGAACAGGCTTCCGTTGTTTCAATATTATCGGGGTGAAATTGATCGTGAACAGCGGGATAGAGGAACGAATTTCCGTTAATTATGCCGTCGACACGGATTCGGGTCCATAGCATACGCCAATTCCGCTATTTTATGAATTCGCGGTCTCGAAAGAGTCTGCAAAGGCGGACAGCCTTCACCGATTATGCGATACAGGCACTTCCTGGCATACAAAAAAGAACTCGATCCCGTTACGTTATTGGGCCGGCATTCTCGCAAATCGGGTTCGCGGTGCCTGTCAACGGGATAGAGTTCTTTTGTGTTCCTGATCCTAGCGCAATATCGAAGCTTGACGGGAAACCGATTCATTGCCGATTGTCAGCGTATATCCGCACTCCACTTCGCAAGAAAGCTCGAATTTGCCCGCATCCAGGTCATAGTCCAGGAAAGCTACTTTATCCGAACTGTCGAGTACGACGGAGAACGGCTTCGTGAACAAATAACCGCCGACCGTAAGACGGCCGCTTGAAGGGAGCGTAACCGGCGAGCGATGCCGTATCCGGTTCTCCTCGCTCTCCGACCTGACGACCGACATCATCTCGTCCGTCGCATTTCCCCAATGATCGCGCGTCCCGACGCCGGGCAGCTCGAGATAGCGGACGAGACCGCTTTTGCCGAGCTCCTCCGCTTTGGCGGCGAACAGGCGCGTGTGCTCCGCCGGAACGCGGATATCCGTCTCCCCGTGAGCCAAAAAGATCGGAGAAAGCAGGTTTCCGACAAGCGTCAAGCCGCTGCGCGAACGGTAGGCCATCGGATCGTCCGCGGGACTTGTGCCGATCCATACGTCCAACTCGTCGCGAAATTCGCCGATTTCATCGTTATTGTACCACAGCGCATAATCGGATATTCCGCACAAGGCCGTTGCCGCCGCGAAATAGTCCGGGAATTTGCCGACGATCGCCATCGAATTGCCGCCGCCGCCGCTTCCCGCTTCGAAATAAACGATGTCAGAATCGATAATATGCTCCGCGTAATGCTTCCGTACATACTCGATCGCATCGATGACGTCATAGAGCTCCCAACCGTTGCAGTCGGGGGAACCGTCGGAATGGGCGCGTCCGCGCATATCGACTTCGACCCGCAAATAATCGTTGCCTTGCTGGGGCTGATCCATGTGCACGAATTTGGGTATGCTCATATGCCAGCCGTGCGTGCCCGCGATAATGTAGGACGGCTTGGGAGGCTTAATAATGCGGGCGGCCAGCATGATCCCCGGCGTCCGCGTCGATTCGTAATAAATAAAATCGCAATATGGCGAAAATTGGTTCTCCTTCGCTTTCGTCCGCTTCTCCAGCCTGATGCTGTCCTCATATTGTTCGTAAGGCATAAACATAACCCTCCCGGCGTAGTAATCTCTTAGCTTTATTCTACACGGATGCCCGGGTCCACGCATTGGCAGACAGCAATCTTCACATGAAATTCATCGGCTCGAATGAGCATCCTCCGGGGGCCTGAATAGGGCTATTGCAGGTGATTATCCGGGAAAAAGCCGGAAATTCACAATAAATTAATCTTATTCGGCCCGGAAAGCGTTCTAACTCTCGAATTATGTCGTTTTCTTCACACCAATTTCACAGCTTGCTCTTTATAATAAAGTGTATGTTGCCATGTAACCGTTTTCTGTCAGCAAATCAATCGAGGGGGTAATCGGCTCATGTCCCGGATATTGTTCAATCACGTCTATAAGCAGTACGGCAAAGACAAGCTGAACGTCGTTAAAGACTTCAATCTGGAAATCGAAGACAAGGAGTTCGTCGTATTCGTCGGTCCTTCCGGCTGCGGCAAATCGACAACGCTCCGCATGATCGCGGGTTTGGAGGACATCAGCAAAGGCGAGATTTACATCAACAACGTTCTCGTCAACGATCTGCCTCCGAAAGACCGCGATATCGCGATGGTATTCCAAAACTATGCCTTGTATCCGAATATGTCCGTATATGAAAACATCGCGTTCGGCCTGCGGCTGCGCAAAATGCCCAAGCACGAAATCGATATCGCCGTCAAGCGGGCGTCGCGCGTCCTGGAAATCGAACCGTACCTCGAACGCAAGCCGAAGCAGCTCTCCGGCGGTCAACGTCAGCGCGTAGCGCTCGGCCGCGCAATCGTGCGCAACCCTGAAGTGTTTCTCATGGACGAGCCGCTGTCGAACCTTGACGCCAAGCTGCGGGTGCAGATGCGCTCCGAGCTGATCCGGCTGCACAAGCAGCTCGAAGTAACGACGATATACGTAACCCATGATCAGACCGAAGCGATGACGATGGCGAACCGGATCGTGGTCATGAAGGACGGCATCATCCAGCAGGTGGACACTCCAGAGGAAGTATACAACAATCCGACGAATACTTTCGTAGCAAGCTTTATCGGTTCGCCGCCGATGAATTTCATCGAAGGCAGGCTCGAAGAGCACGGAGGCAAGCTGGAATTCCACACGAACCGTTTCGCTCTCGAAATTCCCCAAGGCAAAGCGAAGGCGCTCATCGCCAAACGGTTGGTCAACAAGGTTGTAACGCTCGGTATCCGCCCGGAAAACATCAGCGTCGACCAAATCGTATTCGACGCTTTCCCGAACGCCGTCATGAACGGCATTCATAAATTCAACGAATTGATGGGAGCCGACCGGTTCCTGCATCTCGATGTCGGAGCGCCCAATTTGCTGGTCGTCCGTACAAGCCCGCGCAATTTCTACAATGACGAGATGAAAATTTCGGTGGCCGTCGACATGCACAAAGCGCTGTTCTTCGACCGGGATAGCGGAGAACGTCTTATCGACCTTTAAAGAAGAAAGGAGGATCCCCATTGCAACGTCGCCGAAACAACAATAAACGCGCCGCCGTAGCCGTCGTGCTGGCCGCTTCGGTCTTGCTCGGCTCGGGCATCGTCGCTCCGGATGCGGGGAAAGCGGTTCACGCGGCCAATGCGACAACGACGCAAGCCCCGGCCGCATCTTCGACTTCATCCTCGTCGTCGGGCGCGCCGCTCATGTCCGCCGGTTTGTCCACGAATTTCGAGCCGTTTTTCACCCAGACGCTCGCGGAATGGACGAAGAAAAACTATGCCAACGCCACCAGCACTTACCGGATAACCGGTGCCGATTTTTCCTCGCAATCCCACCAGCTGGCCCAAGCCGGATCCTACCAAGGAAAAGACCGCGTCCTGCTCTGGAAGAGCGACCGCGAAAACTGGGTCGAGTACAAGGTCCGCGTGGACAAGGAAGGTTTGTATCAATTCAATTTGCAATATTACCCTTATAGCGCTACGCAGGAGTCTCAATTGAACCGCAGGCCGGTCATGCTGGCGGTCACGATCGACGGCAACTATCCGTTCCGCGAGGCGAGAGCGGTTCCTTTCCGCAGGCTGTTCAAGGATGATTTGCCGGTCAAGCGGGACGAGAAGGGCGACGATATCCGCCCGAGGTCGCTCGGCGTAGAGCGCTGGATCGACGAGCCTTTCCGCGATTCCGCGAACGCCTACAACGATCCTCTGAAATGGTACTTGTCCGCAGGCGAGCATACGATCCGGCTGTCCGGCAGCGAAGCGATCGCGATCAGTCAGATCACTCTTTCCCCGCCCGAGACGTATGTCGATTACAAAACGTACGCCTCGAAGCTTCCGTCCGGTCAAGCGGCATCCGCCAAAACGATCTCGATCCAGGCCGAGGAGATGACGACCAAAAACGACGCCGCCATCCAGATGGCTGTCGACAAGGACGCTTTATCGATGCCGGAGGCGGGCAAGCACGAGACGTTCAATACGGTGGGCGGTACGCGCTGGCAGACCGGAGGACAAACGATCACGTGGTCGTTCAACGTCCCGGAGAGCGGCCGTTACCAAATATCGATGAGGTCGAAGCAAAATACGATTTCGAACATGTCCAGCTTCCGGACGATTGCGATCGACGGCAAAGTTCCGTTCCAGGAGCTGACCGCATACCAATTTCATTACGATCCGAATTGGAAAGGCGTCACATTATCGGATGCGGAAGCGAAGCCGTACGAGTTTTATTTCGAGAAGGGCGATCACACGTTGACGATGACGGCTACGACAGGTCCTTTCCAGCCGATCATCATCGAATCGGAAGTGGCGACCAGCCAATTGCGCGAGCTGACAGCCGAATTGAAGGCGCTCACCGGCAACGTGGTCGACAAAAACCGGACATGGAAAATTACCGAGGATTTCCCGGAGCTGCCGAAACGGCTCGAGACGATCCGCGATCAAATGAAAGTAATGGCCGACGATATGCTGAAGGCGAACGGAATTCGCGAGAATGTCGCGCAGATTCTTCTGAACGCGGTAAAGGATATCGAGAGCTACCTCCGATATCCGAACGAAATTCCATATTATATGGACGATATCTCGAGCTTGCAGACGAAAATCGGTGCGATTCGCGAAACGCTGATCAAAGCTCCGCTGCTGCTTGATCAGATTCATATCGTTCCGGTCGGTACGAACCCTCCGAAGATGGAGGCGAATTTTCTCCAAAAAACAAAAACCGGTATTTTAAACTTTTTCCGATCCTTTAGCAAAAAGGAAGACTTGACCGATTTGGAGGAAGGTTCCCTCAACGTTTGGGTCAATCGCGGTCGCGACTGGGTCAACCTGCTGCAGGAGCTATCGAACGAGATGTTTACGCCGCAGACAGGCATCAAGGTTAAAGTCAGCCTGCTGCCGGACGAAAACTTGCTCATCTATGCTAACGCAGCCGGCATATCCCCGGATATCGCGCTGGGGCAGCCTCAAGACAAATCGATCGACTTCGCTATGCGGAACGCGCTTTACGATTTAAGCAAATTCCCGGATTTCAAGCAAGTCTCCGACCAGTTCGCTCCGGGTGCTCTGTTGCCTTTCTACTACAATAAGGGCTATTACGCGCTTCCGGAACAGCAGTCGTTCAAAGTGCTATTTTACCGCAAAGACATTTTGGAGCGGCTTAACCTGAAAATTCCGGATACATGGGATGACGTATACAATATGCTGCCTACCTTGCAGCAGAACGGTTACAATTTCTATGTGCCGCCGACCGATTTTATTACGTTCGTATACCAGAATCGGGCTGAATTTTTCACCAAGGACGGAATGAGCACGGCTCTGAATTCGCCTGAATCGTTCCAAGGGTTCAAGCAATGGACCGATTTGTTCAACATTTACGATTTGGACAAAGGAAATCCGAACTTTTACGAGCATTTCCGCAGAGGCAACATGCCGATCGGGGTAGCCGATTACAACACGTACGTCACGATGTCTGCAGCGGCACCGGAGTTGACCGGCTGGTGGGGAATCGCGCCGCTGCCGGGCATTAAAAATTCGAGCGGCGTCGTCGAGCGCTGGTCGTCGGGCGGACAAACGACAGGATTTATTTACGAAAGCTCGGAGAAGAAAGATGCGGCATGGCAGTTCCTGAAATGGCTCGTATCCGCAGACGTGCAGGCGCGCTACGGCAACGATCTCGAATCGTTCAACGGCATCACGTTCCGCTGGAATACGGCCAATATCGAAGCGTTCACCAAACTGCCGTGGCCGAGGGACGATATGAAGGTTATTTTGGAACAGTGGAAATGGTACAAAGAAATGCCAAACCCGCCGGGCGCCTACTTCGTTGGACGTGAATTGAACAATGCATGGAATCGTACGGTCGTTGACGGTATGAATTACCGAGAATCGCTCGAGGAAGCGATCGTCAACATCGACCGGGAGATGGTGCGCAAGGAGCAGGAGTTCGGCTTCGTAGCACCGGACGGAACCGTGCTGCATACGCTTGATTTGCCTCAAGTGACGAAGCCGTGGGAAGGAGTTGACCGATTTGTCCCGAAGTAATGCCGGAATCGCTGTAACAGCCAATGAAAACCGTAAACCAGGAATCGGCGCTCGCATGAACACCTTTTGGAAACTGGTCTGGTCGTACCGACTGTCTTATCTGTTCATCGCACCTTTCGTCATCTGCTTTACGCTGTTCATTTTCATTCCCGTTCTGCTGGCCGCTCTGCTCAGCTTTACGTACTTCAATGCATTGGAGCCGTACCGCTTCGTAGGCTGGCAAAACTATTTATATCTGATGTCGCAAGATTTGATCTTCCTGAAAAACGCCTTGCCGAACACGATCAAATTCGCTCTGGCCGTCGGACCGGGTGGATATATCGCTTCGTTTATATTGGCTTGGCTCATTGCACAGCTGCCGAATTACTCACGGACGCTGTACGCGCTAGTTTTTTACAGCCCTTCGCTTGCGGCGGGCGCAGCCATGACAGTTATATGGCTGCCCCTTCTCTCGGGGGACCGGATCGGTCACTTGAACAACTTCCTGCTCAATCTCGGCGTGATCGAGAAGCCGGTACTGTGGGTTACCGATCCCAAGCTGCTTATGGGTTCGATGATCACGCTCACATTATGGTCGAGTATGGGCGTCGGCTTCTTGGCCCAGCTTGCCGGCGTACTCGGCGTCAATAGGGAATTGTACGAAGCGGGACGGATCGACGGCATCAAGAGCCGCCTGCAGGAAATTTGGTACATCACGATTCCGTCGATGAAACCGCAAATGTTGTTCAGCGCCGTCATGGCGATCGTGGGAGCGTTCAAGGCGGGGGAAATCGGGCAGTCCTTGTCCGGCCAATTCCCGACTCCCCAGTATTCGGGGCACGTCTTGATGAGCCATATTCAAGACTACGGGGATGTCCGGTTCGAGATGGGTTACGCTTCGGCCATATCGGTATTCCTGCTTGTCATGATGTTCATGGCCAACAAATTCAGTCATAAGCTTTTCGGATCGCGGGGTGACGAATAATGGCAAGTACCGCCGCCACGAGTCGGTTTTCGCGCATGTTATCGTCTGTCGGGCTGCGCAGAAACAGGCTGAACAAAATAGACGGCTTTCAGAAAGTGCTTTATGTGCTGCTTACGCTAATCGGCTTGTTCATGGTAGTACCGATCGTATTTCTATTCACGAATGCGCTCAAGCCGGTGCAGGAATTGTTTATTTTTCCTCCGCGCATTTACGTAGAGGATCCGACGTTGCAAAACTTCAAGGATTTGTTTTTGCTGACGGCCAACTCGGTCGTACCGGCAACCCGATATTTGTTCAACAGTATCGTCGTCACGACGCTTACGGTTGTCGGGGTCGTCATGGTAAGCGCCTTGTGCGCCTACCCGCTCGCCAAGCACAAGTTTCCCGGACGCGACCTGCTGTTCGCGACACTTTTGCTGTCGCTTATGTTCGCTGCCGAGACGGTCAATATTCCTCGCTATTTGGTCGTATCGAATCTTGGCATCATGAATACGTATTTGGGCCATATATTGCCGCATTTGGCGGCTCCGGTCAGCGTGTTCCTGATGAGGCAGTTCGTGGACCAGGGCGTTCCGAACGAGCTGCTGGAAGCGGCCAAGGTGGATGGCGCCCGCGAGCTTACCGTCTTCTTCCGGATCGTAATTCCGCTCATTATGCCGGCCGTTGCGACAGTCGCCATCTTGACGTTCCAGAGCGCATGGACCGATCTTACGACTTCCAGATTGTTTATGCAGGATGAGTCGATGAAGACGTTCCCGTTCTTCATGAATACATTCGTTACCGGCGGAGCTACGGGTATCGCGAGACAAGGCGTAATGGCTGCTTCAGGGCTAGTGCTGTTCCTGCCGAACTTGCTGTTCTTCCTGTTCTTCCAACGCAAAGTTATCGCCACGATGGCGCATTCGGGTATCAAATAAGGACTAGACAGATTGGGAGGTCTGACCATGAAATCGAGAAAAACCGGGCGGATCCTGCTGCTGCTCGTCCTGATGATGGCCGCAGTGGCATCCATGCCGCTGTCCGCATTCGCGGAAGTGCCTTACTGGACGAACTCGAAAGAGAAGCAGGGACGCCTCATATGGACGCAGCCGGCTTATACGCCCGAAGGGATATTCGGCAAAGAGCTGACGATTCCGAACAAAGACAAGCCGGGAGAAACAAGCCCGTCGCCGCTGCAAAATCCGAAAGATTTGTTTATCGACAAAAACGACCATATTTACGTAGCCGATACCGGCAACAACCGGATCGTCCAGTTCGACCAGAACGGAACGTTCGTCCGCTACATCACGACGGAAGGCGGAGGAAAGCCGTTCAATAAGCCGGAGGGCGTATTCGTCACCGACGATCTGGATATCTACGTAGCCGACACGGGCAACAAGCGGGTCGTTCGTCTGGACAAAGACGGCAAATATATCCGGCAGTTTGAAAAACCGAATTCGAGGTACATTCCGGAGGCGTTCAAATACGATCCGACGAGACTCGTCGTCGACAAGCGGGGCTTTCTGTACATCGCCGTACTCGGCGGCTATCAAGGGCTTCTCCAGCTTGATCCGGACGGCAACTTCCAGAGCTTCTACGGCGCGAACAAAACGATTTTCTCGCCGCTCGACGCGATGAAGCGGATGTTGTATACGAAGGAAATGTACGCCAATGAAATCAGCAAGCTTCCCGGGGCGATCAGCAGCGTCGCCGTCGACAACGACGGTTTCATGTACACGACGACGGCCGGTCAAGGGATCAAAAGCGAGCAGATCAAGAAGCTCAGCATCAAAGGCTTGAACATGCTGGAAAGCATGACATTCGGCGAAATACGGCGGTTCGATGTCCGGTTCGCCACAGGCGGACAAGTAACGCCGCAATTGATCGATTTGACGATCGACTCGAATGGCAACGTTACCGCTATCGACTCTTCTTACAAATATATTAACCAGTACGACGCCAACGGCAATCTGCTGTTCTTCTGGGCAGGCCCGTCATCGGCCAACACGACGCAGCTCGGCCTGATGAAAAATCCGGTCGCCGTCGATGCGAACTCCCGCAACGACTTGTACTTGCTGGACGGTCAAGAGGGCGTTATCCAGCTGTTCCGATTGTCCGAATTCGGAGCCAAGGTAAACGAGGCGAACAAGCTGACGCTGCAAGGACGTTACGAGGAAAGCGAGAAGCATTGGCGCGAAGTGCTGCGCTTGAACGAAAACTTCTCGCCGGCGATTCTCGGTTTGGCGAAAGCGGCCTACAAGCAAGGCAATTATCAAGAGGCGCTGGAGCTGTTCAAGCGTGGCGACGATCATAAAGGGTATTCGGATGCTTTCTGGCAAATTCGTCTGCAATGGTTCCAAAGCCATTTCTCGCTGCTTGCTTCCATCGTCGTCATCGCCGCTATTCTGTACGCAGTCGTCGAGAAAACGACTCGCAAGACGAAGTGGCGGAAAGCTTGGCGCAACCGAGTACGGTCCAAGAAAGAATTCATCACGCAATTCAAGCACATGTTCTATTTGCTGAAGCATCCGATCGACGGCTTCTCGGCGCTCCGCTACGAGCAAAAGGGCGGTTACCTGAGCGCCATCATCCTGCTGATCGGAGCCTACGCGGCGATCGTCATCATGAGATTGTTTACGAGCTTCTCGTTCAACATGGTAGAAATTCGCAGAGTCAATATTATCGCGATTTTGCTGCAATTCCTGCTGATCTGGCTCGGCTGGGTCATCTCCAACTACTTGGTCAGCTCGATCTATCGCGGGGAAGGCCGCTTCAAGGACGTATTCGTCGGCAGCGCCTATGCGCTGATCCCGGTTATTCTAATCGGAATTCCGCTGGCGATTATTTCCAACGTGATGACCACATCCGAATTGGCGATATACGATTTCCTCGAGAATGTATTGTATATTTGGACCGCGGCGATGATATTCTGGAAAATCCAGTCGCTCCAAAACTACTCGGTCGGCGAAACGATCGTCAATATTATTCTCACGCTCGTAGCCTTCATGACGCTTGCCATTCTGGCGCTCGTCGTACTGGGCTTGAGCAGTGATTTGAAAGACTTCATTTACGAGGTGTATCAGGAGGTGAGATTGCGATGAAGCTGCTCAAGCGAGTACCGATCAAATATTGGATATGGGCTGCTTTAATCATTGCTCTGCTCCTGTATGTCACGCTTCGACTCGATATAAGCACGCTCGACCGGGGGGCAGCCACCGCGGTCGCCCAGGCGAACGTGGGAGCCGTGAAGGTCGAGAAAGGGCTGGCCGAACTGCCGAACGAAGCCGACTTCAAGACGGTCGCCCAATCGGGAGAGCTCGAGCTGAAGCTGGATGCCAAGACGGGCCACTTCAATGTGCTGGATAAACGCAACGGCAACATTTGGCGGTCGTATCCCGATCCGGAAAGATGGTCGAAGGAAACCCAGGAAGGGATCTGGAGAACGCATCTTCGCTCCCCCGTCATGCTGCGCTATATCGACCTGACGGGGAAAGTAACGCAGCCGAAGGAAACGAATTTGCTCGAGGAGCAAGGCAAAATCATCGACGTCGCTTCGATCGACGGAGGCTTCAAGCTTACGTTCGATATGCCGTCGAAGCAGTTTACGATTCCGATCGAGGTCAAAGTCGAGAAAGATTCGATCGTAACGAGAATTATCGATTCCGGTATTAAGGAAGGCTCCTTGAGCCTGATCTGGATTCGTTTGTACCCGTTCCTCGGTGCGGACCATTCATACGGTCAAGAAGGCTACTTGTTCATTCCGGACGGTTCCGGCGCGTTGATTCCATACAGGGAACACAACACGAACGTCAACCGGATTTATCAGGAGCCGGTCTACGGAACGGACGTATCGTTCAAAGCAAACGACGATCCGCAGTCGCGCAATCCGATCATGATGCCGGTATTCGGCGCCAAATCTGGCGACAAAGGCTTCCTGACGATTATCGAGGACGGAGCCGAGATGACCGATGTCGTCGCTTCGCCGTCGGGCGTATTCAGCGGCTACAACTGGATAACGGCCCAGCAAAATTACCGTTCGACTTACAAGCAAGTAACGAATGAGCAGAAAAACCGCTTCTTCATCACTTACAACAAAAAAGAACGGTTCACGGGTGACCGCTCCGTTCGTTACGTTATGCTCGACAAGCCGAAAGCGAACTATGTGGGCATGGGCGAGCGTTACCGTCAATATTTGATGGATGCGCATAAGATGCAGCCGTTGAAGCCGAAGAACAGCACCAAGTTGCCGATGTCGGTCAGCCTCGTAGGAGCGGAGCGCGAGAACGGGTTGATTACGGACCGCTACTTGAAGGCGACGACGACCGCGGACGCAATGAAAATCGTACAGCGTCTATACGGTCTCGGCGTCGACAATATGACCGTCAACTATATGGGCTGGGCAAAAGGCGGCTATAGCGACTACGGGGCCCCATTGCCGGTAGACAGCCGACTCGGCGGCGACAAAGGGATGAAGCAATTCATCGACTTCGCCCATACGCTCGACATTCCGGTCTATCTGGACACGAACTACATGTTCAACAACACCAATGCCGGAAGCTACAACAAACGGCAAAACGGCCTGCGCGACTTGGGCGGTACGGTGCTCAAAAGTATTGTCAGTCTCGGTCATATCGAAAAAGTGCTGACCAAAGACATTTCTTATTACAACGAGTTGGGCGCTGACGGAATTACGCTCGGCACGGTCGGCTTCAGCCCGGTCGAAGGCCTGGGACGCTCCGTCAACAGCGACTACAACACGAATTATCCGCTTAGCCGCGAGGAAAGCCGGAAAAAGCAGCAAGAGCTGCTGCAAAAAGTGAAGGACGCCGATCTCGACATCCGGGGCAATCGTTCAAGCATTTTCGCCGTTCCGTATATGAGCACGGTAGAGTCGCTGATCGACGATTATTCGTATGACTCGTTCTCGGAAACCTCGATTCCGTTTATCCAGATCGCTCTTCACGGACTCGTGAATTACACGTCCTCGTTCATTAACGAGCGCGACGAATACCAGAAGCAATTTTTGCGCGACTTGGAATACGGCTCGGCCCCTTCGTTCGTCTTCATCTACGAGAATGCCGAAGATTTCAAGAATGCCAACGAGCTTCACCTGTACAGCCCGGACTTCCGCAGCTGGGAGACGCAGGCGGTACAAGAGTACCAGCGCTTGAACGAAGCGCTCGGCGACGTCCAGAACAAATTTATCGTAAACCACCGTCAGCTGGCGCCTGAAGTGAAGGAAACGACTTACCAAGGCGGCAAACGCATTATCGTCAACTATGGCCCAACAACGTATTCGAGCGGCGGCATAACCGTGAAGCCGTTGGATTACTTGATCGTGAAAGGAGGAACGGCACCATGACGACTAAAAAAAGCAAGCTTTCGGGTCAAACGATCCGAAAGCTGGAAGGCTCGCTGTTCATAGCCCCGTGGGCCATCGGATTTTTCGCGTTCATGGCGTTCCCGCTCGGTTATTCGCTCTACATGAGCTTCCATCAAGTGCGGATATTGGGTACCGGTATCGAGATTACGGCGGTCGGCTTGAAGCATTACAAGTACATTTTGCTCGAAAACGGCGCGATTTTGTACAACTCGCTGTTTCCTTTCCTGCGACAGTCGGTCATCATGATTCCGATTATATTAATATTCTCGCTGCTGGTCGCGATTATGCTCAATCAGAAGTTTCCCGGACGCGCATTGTTCCGCTCGATCTTCTTCCTGCCCGTTATTTTCACTACCGGGCAGGTTGTGCGGGAATTTATGACACAGGGCGAAGGCGATCTCGGCTTTATCGCGCGGTATAACATCACATCGCTAATATCCCAAAACCTGACCTCATCGTGGGCAGGCCCGATCGTTACCGTTATGGGCTCGTTCGTTCTGATTTTATGGTATTCCGGGGTGCAGATTTTGATTTTCTTGGCGGGACGCCAAACGATCGGCAGTTCGGTTTACGAGGCTGCGAGAATCGACGGCGCGACTCCGTGGGAAGTGTTTTGGAAAATTACGCTCCCGGGTATGACGCCATTTATTTTGCTTAACCTGATATACACGACGGTCGATTTGTTCACGTTCCCGACGAACCCGATATTGTCCCAGGTAAACAGCAGCAACTACGGACAGTCAAGCGCGCTTGCGTGGATCTATTTTGTCATCATCCTTGTATTCCTCGGGATCACGTTGTGGGTTTTCCAGAGAGTGCAGAAGGCATCTGGCTTGGGTGCCCGCTAAATTCATCGGTCGCTTCCCAGAGTCTAGTTGCGGAAGGCATAATGTTAAGGAGGATAACTTGTGACCCGACTAATAACGGCACTGAAGTCGAAACGGTCGGACGGTTTCGATTGGAGGGCGGGGCTGACCAAGACGCGACACGTGATCTTGGGCAAAGAGGCCGACAAAGGACTCATCTTCCGCGCCTTCATCTATCTCGTTCTGATCGACGTTGCTTATATTTATTTGAACCCGATTTTGTTCATGATCACGACGATGGTGAAAAACTCGCAAGACTTGCTCGACCCGGCCGTCAGCTGGGTGCCGAGAGCGATCTACACGGGCGTTCTGCAGGACGCATGGACCAAGCTGAAATATCCGAGCGCGTTTACGATCAGCGCCGTGCTGTCGTTAACGATAGCGGTCCTGCAGACGGTATCTTGCGCTGTTGCCGGATATGCGTTCGCACGGCTCGAGTTTCCGTTCAAGCGCACGTTGTTTTTCTGCTTGATCTTGACTTTCATCGTGCCGATCCAGGTCGTCATTCTGCCTAACCTGATCGCGGCGAGCCAACTCGGGCTAATGAAAACGTATATCCCGATCGTGCTGCCCGCCTTGTTCGGGCATGGACTGAAGGGTGCGCTGTTCGTCATCATTTACCGCCAGTTTTTCTCCACCCAGCCGAAAGAGCTGGAGGAAGCGGCCAAGATCGACGGCGCCAACGTATTCAAAATTTTCTACAAGGTAATGCTGCCGCTCGCAAAACCGGCCATTCTCGTCGTATTCCTGTTCTCGTTCGTATGGACCTGGAACGATTACTACTTGCCGAGCATGTACCTGAACGGCGTGAAGGAAGTACCGCTGTCGATGGGTATTTCGCAAATATCGGCGGTGCTCACGCAGCAGGCGGCCGAGTTCGGGCCATCGATTTTCGATGAGCCGCTGAAGATGGCTACCTCGTTCTTGATCATCCTTCCTCCGCTCGTGCTGTATATGTTTACGCAGCGCTGGTTCGTCGAAGGCGTAGAGCGTACGGGTCTCGTAGAATAGGTAAAAAAACCAAAAGCACGGCGGGAGGATTTTTGCCTCCCGCCGTTGAATTTTATAGGAAACAGCACTCACCAGGAGGATGACCGGTGCATATCCTGATTGTCGAAGACGAACCGAAAATCCGCGACGTACTCATTGCCTATTTCGAGAAGGAAGGCTGGAAAACCGATTACACGTCGAACGGGATGGAAGCCGTTCAAAAATTCGATTTCCATCAGCACGATCTTATTATTCTCGATCTGATGCTCGAAGGCTTGCCCGGAGAAGAAGTGTGCAAACGAATTCGCGAAAAATCGAATGTCCCCATCATTATGGTTACCTCCAAATCCCGTGAAATCGACACGATCAACGGGTTGAATCTCGGGGCCGACGACTATATCGTCAAGCCGTTCCGTGCCAAGGAATTGATCGCCCGCATTTATGCGCTGTTCCGCCGGATTGCCCCCGTCAAAAGAGAAAACGACGACGAGAAAGTAATCCGTTTCTTTGGCGGCAAACTCGTCATTAATATGGAGACCCGCGAGGTGCTGGCCGACGGGAGGCCCGCTCCGCTAACCGCTACCGAATTCAAGCTGCTGTCCGTCCTCATTCGCAAACCGGGCAAAGTATACAGCCGGGCCGATCTTTCGTATACGGTGCAAGGATACCGCTTTCAAGGCGACGGACGAGCTATCGATGCCCATGTCAAAAACTTGCGCAAAAAAATCGAACCGGATCCCGGCGCTCCTCTTTATATCGTTACGGTCGTCGGTACCGGATACAAATTCTCGATGCAGCCGGATGAACCCGAATGATGAAACATATATGGATTTATGTCCGCACAATGAGCTTTATTTTGTTCATGAGCTTCCTTCTCTATTCCGTCGTGTTCGTCTTGCTCATCTCGCTTATCAATAATACGAATTGGCAATCGCTGTTCTCGCGTTTTCATTCCGTGCAGATGGAGAAAAACGGCTATTTGGTCATGGATGATATGCGCAGAGAAGGAATTACGCATGGCCCGCTTACGGAAGATCAGCGGCAATGGCTGCAGCGCAGAGCCGCCCTGTACGGCATTTTGCTCCGTTTCGAAAGCAAGGACCGCAAAGAGGTATGGTTCGATACGTTCTCGAAGGCAAAGGTGGCGTCATCCCAAGATTCGGCGGAAGTTCCTTACACGACGAACGGGCAAATGCAGGGCTACTTGAAAATGGAATATATTTTGAGCAACAGCGAGCTGGAGCCCGCTTATGCGGAATTTATGAAGTCGATCGATTTCCGCTCCAAGCTGCTGTTGATCGGAGTCGTAATCGCTTCGATCCTGTTCAGCGTGTTCATTGCTCGCGTCCTTACGAAACGATTGAAGGAAGTGTACCGGATGGCGACGGAAATCGGCAAAGGGAAGCGGGATGTCGCCGTTCCGTTGAAAGGTCCGGAGGAAGTAAGAAGGCTGGCCGCCACTTTGCACGAAATGACCAAGGAGCTGAAAAAACAGGAGGACTGGCGCCACCACCTGATGGAGGATTTGACGCATGAGCTGCGAACGCCGCTGACGACGCTGCTCACGCAAATCGAAGCGATCATCGATGGCGTCTACGAGCCAGAGCCCGAACGTCTGCAGGACATTTACGAGGAGCTGATCCGGCTCTCGCGGCTCGTGAACGACCTCGAGCGGTTGTCCGAAGCCGAGAGCGCCCGCTTCTCCTTGAACGTACGCAGAACGAATATGGTCGAGCTGGCGAGAATGGTATACTCCAACTTTTTGCCGCTCTCGCGAAACAAAGGAATCAAGCTTACGTTCGAACCGGCTTTCGTGCCTTGTTATGCCGAGGTGGACAGGGACAAAATCGTTCAGGTATTGTCCAATATCGTCTCGAATGCGATCAAATATACGCCTGAGGGCGGGAACGTAAACATCCGCGTCTCCTACAATGTCGAGTGGACGGTTATCCGTTGCGAGGACAACGGGATCGGCGTCAGCGAGAAAGATTTGCCGTACATCTTCAACCGGCTATACCGTGCCGATAAATCGCGCTCGCGGTTCAGCGGTGGGGTCGGTCTCGGCTTGAGCATCGCCAAGGCGCTGGCGGAAGCCCATAACGGTACGATCGAAGCCGAATCGGAGCTGGGGGTCGGCTCGGTCTTTACGATTACGCTGCCGATTCATTTTACTCCTTATATGGGAGAGGAATCTTAGTCCGGGTTCGGTAAACGAGCACATGCTGGAAGGTCATGATCATCGCGATAGAGCTGCGATGGAATGGCCTTTTTTGTCGTTATAGACTTTATAAGTCTCGGGGTCCCCGCAAAGTACCTGGATAGGCGTCGGAGCAAGGGCCGCGCTTTGTGGGGTGATTTTGTCGTATTGGCGCATCTTATCGCGATATTTGTAATATAATATAACATGAATATGCCATTTCACTATAAAACTAATAATTTTATTGTTTAGATTATTCAGATATGTTACAATACATAACATAAAATCAGTTGATGGTATTTTTACACCAAGGGAGGCGGCGCGGATGAGTTGGAAGATGATTGCACTGGATTTGGACGGAACGCTTCTGGACCGGAACGGGAATATTTCCGATGAAAATGCGGAGTGGGTTCGGAAGGCGCAAACTTCCGGCATGAATGTCGTGCTCGTGAGCGGACGCCATCGGATTCGGATGGCACCGGTCATCGAGAAGCTGGATTTGAGACTTCCGGTCATTACGACGAACGGCTGCGAGATATGGTCCGCCGAAGGTCATTTGCTCGACCGCAACGTACTCCCGTGGAAAGATGTGGAGATCGTCAATTTGTTCGCATTCCAGCATAATGTCAACTACCGTGCTTATTGCGCGGAAGGCGTGTTCGACTCCGACCGGAGTCAGCATTTGGCGCAGATGGACTACAGCTGGCTGAAGGTGCTGTTGAAATCGGATAACCGCCGCAGCTTGTCCGAAGCTTACGAGCGGTTGCATGCAACGAATCGACTGGAATTGACGACGTACGGCTCCCCCGGGGAACCGCAGCAAATCGACGTTCAGCCGAAAGGTACGGGCAAAGCGGCGGCTCTCGGCAAGCTGTGCGGCATGCTCGGCATTCGCAAAGAGGAGGTCGTAGCGTTCGGCGACGATCGCAACGACATCGAGATGCTCCGCTGGGCCGGACTAGGCATCGCGATGGGCAACGCGCCTGATGACGTGAAGGCGGCTGCCGATACGGTCGCTCCTAGTTATCTCGAATCCGGAGTTGGGCGGACGATCGCACGTATCATGAGGCATGCCACGGCTTAAGGACCACGTTTGAGTTATACCGTATATTCGGCGCGCATGTGCCGCATATACGGTTTTTTGGCATTTTATCGCTGCACTGGACATCCGCAGCCGATTTCGCTGTGTACGAGAAATGAGCGGCGTGATATTATACGGGTACATACATGATGGACAACGGAACGGAACGGCATAGCGGTACAGCCGTTGACGGCGATAAGGGGGATCCCGCGTGGGGGAAACGATATGGATCAACGCGAAGCTTTATTCGGGACATCGCGTTATTGAAAATGGCCGGATGATCGTAACGGAGGGCGGCACGATTCGCGCTTTGGGGGACGAGCTTCTGCCGGTTCCCGCTCATGCGCGCGTGATGGATTGCAAAGGGGCTTTGCTGCTTCCCGGGTTTATCGACGTTCACATTCATGGCGGGAACGGATACGGCATGATGGAAGCGACATATGAAGCGCTGGACGGCATTAGCCGATTTCATGCGCGTCACGGGACGACGGCTTTTCTGGCGACGACCTCGACCTCCGCGAAGGAGACGATCGTTCGGGCGCTGCGCAATGCGGCCGAGCATATTGGCAGAACGTCCGGCTCCGAGCTTGCGGGCATTCATCTTGAGGGGCCGTACTTGGACGAGCTGCGCAGAGGGGCTCAAAGCAAAGAGCATTTAAGATTGCCGGTGCCGGCGGAAATCGACGAGTTTTACGAGGCGGCGGGCGGGCATATCCGTCTCGTTACGCTGGCGCCTGAAATCGAGGGCGGAATGGAGACGATCCGTCATTTTGTCGGCAAAGGCATCACGGTATCGGCGGGTCATTCCGATGCTACATTTGCACAAATACAAAAGGCGGCATCTCTCGGACTGAACCATACGACCCATCATTTCAACGGGATGAGTCCGCTTCATCACCGGGAACCGGGCCTGGCCGGAGCGGGTCTCATTTTGGAGGAGCTGACGACGGAGCTGATCTGCGACGGAATCCATGTCCATCCCGCCGTCGTCAAGCTGTTGTTCGAGATGAAAAAGCCGGAGAAAGTATGCATGATCACCGATGCCGTAACGCCGGCCGGCTTGCCGGATGGAGAATATGGCGACGTTGTCGTCCGATCCGGCGAAATTACGTTGAAGAACGGCTCATCGCTCGCAGGAAGCTCGCTGACGATGCTGCAGGCGCTCAAAAACGCGATCCGCTTTACCGGATACCCGATCGAGAAGCTGCTGCCCTCGATGACGATCGTCCCGGCTCGTCAAGCCCGGCTCGACCGCGTGAAGGGAACGCTGACGCCGGGAAAGCACGCCGATTTCGTGCTGCTTACGCCGGAGCTCGAGCTCGTCTCCACGCATGTCAGAGGCGTCGAAGTGTACCGGTCGGAGGCTTAGAAGGCTGCGGTCACACCACAGCCGCTCCTGTGCCCGGGCATATTGGGAACGAGTACAACATGAGGAAGCGTTACGGACGAAAATAAGGTTGAAACGAGCACTAAATCCGTCTCAAAGCGGGGAAATGGCGCGGATAGTGCCGAAATCAACCTTATTGTTAGGCGCTGAAGCGCAGTACCGCGCGCCGGGAGACGCGCGGTGCTGCGCTGCGGTTGTTTTGATAAATTTTGGAATTAGCCCCGCGTCAACTCCTCCATCTGGCCGATCAGCTGCTCGAACACGCTCATCGCTTGACGGATCGGCTCGGGCGACGACATGTCGACGCCGGCACGCTTCAAAATTTCGATCGAATAGTCGCTGCCGCCGCTCTTCAGGAAGCCGAGGTACCTCTCGACAGCCGGTTCTCCCTCGTCGAGAATTTGCTTGGCGAAGCTGGTTGCCGCAGAGAAGCCCGTTGCATATTTGAATACGTAGAAGCTTCTGTAGAAGTGGGGGATACGGGCCCATTCCATCTCGATATCTTTGTCTACGGTCATCGAGTCCCCGTGATAACGAACGTTCAGGTCGTAATAAATGCCGCTGAAGTCCTGATGCGTGAGCGACTCGCCTTGCTCGGCCTTCGTGTAGATGATTTTCTCGAACTCGGCGAACATCGTTTGCCGGAATACGGTCGTGCGGAATTTATCGGCATAATGGCACAGCAAATACAATTTTTGCTTCGGATCGGACGCATGGTTCAGCAGATGGTCCATAAGCAGCGCTTCGTTCAGCGTCGATGCGACCTCGGCCAAAAATATCGTATACTGCGCGTCGCGGTAGTCCTGGTGCGAATCGGACAAATACGAGTGTAGCGCATGGCCCATTTCATGCGTCAACGTGAACATGCTGCTCAGGTTGTCCTTATGGTTGAGCAGGACGAACGGATGAGTGCCGTACGCGCCCGAGCAGTAGGCGCCGCTTCGTTTGCCTTCATTCTCGTAGACGTCGATCCAGCCGCCGTTCAAGCCTTCCTCCAATATGGTTCCATAGTTGTCGCCGAGCGGCCTTACGCTTTCCAGGACAATCTTTTTCGCTTCCTCGTAGGCAATGTCCATCTTGTACTCGTCGACCAGCGGAGCGAACAGATCGTACATATGCAGTTCGTCCACCTTCAGCAGCTTTTTCCGCAGCTCCATGTACCGGTGCAGCAGCGGCAAGCTTTCATGGATCGCTGAGATCAGGTTATCGTATACGTCCACCGGGATTTTATCGCCATATAGCGACGCTTCGAGGGCGGAAGGGTATTTTCTCGCTTTGGCATAAAATTGGTTTTTCGTCAGGTTGGCGCTTAGCGTCGCGGCCAACGTGTTGCGCAGCTTGCCGTAAGTTCCGTACATCGCCTCGAAGGCGTTTTTGCGGACTTCGCGGTCGCGGCTTTCGAGAAACTGGATATAGCGGCCATGGGTCAGCTCGATTTCTTCGCCGTTCTCGTCCCGGATCTTCGGAAATTTCATGTCTGCGTTGTTGAGCATGCCGAAAATCGTTCCGGGAGCTTGGGAGACGTTGCCTACTTGAGCGAGCAGCGCTTCCTCCGCCTTGGATAAAATATGCGGCTTCTGACGAAGCATGTCCTCGAGCGTTTTCTTGTATTTCGCAAGCGCCGGATCGGCTACGAGCGACTGCAGCTTCTCGTCCGGCAAGTCCAATATTTCCGGAGTAATAAAGGACATGGCCTCGTTCACGCGGACCGCGAGCTTCTTCACTTTGTCCGACAAAGCCTGATGGACCGGCTCGGCCATATCCTCATGGTGACGGTTGCTTGCATAGGAATATAACCGTTCGGTCAGCAGGGAAAGCTTATCCTCGAGCTCGAAGCATTGACGAATCGTATCCGCATCGTTCAGTTTGCCTTCGAAATTGCCGATATCGCCGGCCAGCTTCTGAACGGCCTCATATTCATCGTCCCACGCTTGCCGGTCGGCAAATAAATCCTCCAGCCGCCAACGGTGCTCGGCCGGTACTTCGGTACGCTTCCATACGGTTTTCATAAAGAACCCTCCCGTCGATATTCGCTGAATCGTTTGCCAAAAAAACAGCCCCCGACAGCCTGATGCCGGGGACTCGGTTGTAATTACTTCGTCAGTTGCTCCATCTGCTCGATCAAGCTCCCGAAGACGCTCATCGCTTGACGCACCGGCTCCGGAGACGACATGTCGACGCCTGCCCGCTTCAATATTTCGATCGAATAGTCGCTGCTGCCGCTTTGCAGGAAGCCGAGGTAACGATCGACCGCCGGTTCCCCTTCTTCGAGAATTTGCTTCGCGAAGCTGGTCGCCGCAGAGAAGCCGGTCGCATACTTGAATACGTAGAAGCTGGTATAGAAATGGGGAATGCGCGCCCACTCCATCTCGATTTCTTTATCGACGACCATCCCCGTTCCGTGGTATTGAAGGTTCAGGTCGTAATAAATTTTACTCAAATCCTGATGCGTCAAAGACTCGCCCTTCTCCGCTTTCTCGTAAATGATTTTCTCGAACTCGGCGAACATCGTTTGGCGGAATACGGTCGTGCGGAATTGATCGGCATAATAAGTGAGCAAATACATTTTCTGCTTCGGATCGGTCGAATGCTTCAGCAAATATTCCATCAGCAGCGCTTCGTTCAGCGTCGAGGCGACCTCGGCCAGAAAAATGGTATATTGCGCCGTGCGATATTCCTGATGCGTATCCGACATGTAGGAATGAAGCGCATGGCCCATTTCATGCGTCAAGGTGAACATGCTGTTCAGGTTGTCTTTATGGTTGAGCAGCACGAATGGATGTGTGCCGAAAGCGCCCCATTGGTAAGCGCCGCTCCGTTTGCCCTCGTTCTCGTATACGTCGATCCAGCTGTTATCGAAGCCTTGCTGCAGGATGTTGACATACGTTTCCCCTAGCGGCTTGACGCTCTCCAGAACGGTTTTCTTCGCTTCCTCGTATGTAATGTCCATCTTGAATTCGTCGACAAGCGGGGCGAACAAGTCGTACATGTGCAGCTCATCCACTTTTAGCAGCTTTTTCCGCAGTTCCATATAGCGATGCAGCAAGGGCAAGCTTTCATGGATGGCGGATATGAGGTTGTTATATACATCGACCGGAATTTTGTCGCCATACAGCGACGACTCCAGCGCCGAAGGGTATTTTCTCGCTTTCGAGTAAAAAATGTTTTTCGTCAGATTGGCGCTGAGCGTAGCGGCTAACGTATTGCGCAGCTTGCCGTACGTTCCGTACATCGCTTCGAAGGCGTTTTTGCGCACGTCCCGGTCGCGGCTCTCGAGGAATTGGATGTAGCGGCCTTGCGTCAGCTCGATTTCCTCGCCGTTTTCGTTTTTCACCTTGGGGAACTTCAGGTCGGCATTATTGAGCATGCCGAAAATCGTCTCGGGCGCCTGGGACAAATTGCCGACCTGAGCGAGCAGCGCTTCCTCCTGCTTGGACAAAATGTGAGGCTTTTGCCGAAGCATGTCGACGAGCGTTTTTTTGTATTTCGCCAGCTCCGCGTTCGCTACTAGCGCTTGCAGTTTTTCGTCGGAAAGACTCAATATTTCCGGGGTAATAAATGACAAAGCTTCGCCAACCTCGACGTTCAGCTTTTTCGCTTTATCGGACAAAGACTGGTAGGTCGGTTCGGCCATATCCTCATGATGGCGCATATTGGCATACACGTAGAGCCGCTCGAGATGAAGGGAAATTTCGTCCTCGAGCGCGAAGCATTCTTTGATCGGCTTGGCTTCGTTCAGCTTGCCTTCGAATTTGCCGATATCCTTGACCAGCTTTTTCACCTGGTCGTATTCGCTGTCCCACGCCTTTTGATCGGCAAAAATGTCTTCCAGCTTCCAGCGGTTTTCTGCCGGTACTTCGGAACGCTTCAACACTTGATTCATAGGTATCCTCCTATCGGTTTTCGAAGGTTTTGCAGCTTGGATGGCGGAAACGGGTGCGGCGGTCATGGCGGCCAAACTAAGGCAAGCGATAAGCGGAATGAGTTTCATGCTGGACCTCCTGAGAGTGCATTAACTCCCTTATTATGGCCGTTCCGCTATGTGATTATAAGAAAAGTTTGGCAGCGCGTTCGCCCCGCGTCCGTTTAAGCCCTGAAGCAAGAGGAAAACGATATATGTTTAACGGCCGCCGGGAAGCGGTCGATCCTCTATGGCTTGATAGTCATAACCCCGTGCCGAGCAGACTGAATACGATCATGAAAAAGCTGCAGCTTACGAGCACGATGGTGATCAAAGCGAGCACTCGCCGCAATTGGGGCGGAATCGTATCTTTTTTCATGATCATAATAAGCGCCAGCGAAAATGTGAGGATCGTAAACAGGACGATCGATCCGGTATCGTTCATATGCGGTTTCACCTCGGGTGCGTTTGCTGTTTCTAGTATTCTCCAAGCATCCGGCGAAATCCTTTTTACTCGGTCATTTTGATCGGCAGGATAGATCGATTATAAGGATTTATTCCGGATCGAAACGTTTCCCTCGGCGAAAAAGGAGAATAGGCTCGCCCGATTTTGCGGAAACAATGTCAAACGCATGTACGACGCAGCCGAAGACCGTATATGATTTAAATACGACGAAGGTCGGTTATAAACGTTTTATCTAAAGCTCGGATGTACTTCATCGAAAAGGCTTCGATCGGACGCTTTTATTATATTGGACGAACCGACCGGGCAGAACCGCAAGAAGCGGACCCGAGTCTGCGGAACATTGAGCATAACATCCAAGCCGCCGGGAATAAAATGTACAAAATAGATTCAAATGTATCGAACGAAAGTCAATCGCTATGCCAAGGAGGTGTACCTGTCTTCCTTAAGAGGGGGACAGGGGAACATTTTGGAAGGTGGCCCGCTGCCGTTAGGGTTAAGTATTGCGCTGGTGCTGGTACTCGTAGGGTTGAACGGATTTTTTGTCGCTGCCGAATTTGCCGTCGTCAAAATCCGCGGAAGCCGGATTGAAAGCTTGGTGCGGGACGGGGTGCGACGGGCGAAATTTGCCCGGACGATCCTTGCGGACTTGAATGCGTATTTGTCCGCTTGCCAGCTCGGAATTACGCTGACGTCGCTCGGCTTGGGGTGGATCGGGGAGCCGGCGGTGTCGCGTCTTCTGGAGCCCGCCATGAGCAAGCTGGGCGTACCGGACCCGGTCATTCATACAATCGCTTTCATTATCGCCTTCGCATTCATTACGACCCTGCATATTACAATCGGGGAGCAATATCCGAAAACATATGCCATAAGCAAGCCCGAGCGCATCACGTTGTGGATAGCCGCTCCGCTACTGCTCTTTTACAAGCTGATGCGGCCGTTTATATGGATTTTGAACGGGGTATCCAATTGGATGCTGAAGAAATCCGGAGTCGAGCCCGACGATGGCCATGAATCGGTTCACACGGAGGAAGAAATCCGGATATTGGTGAAGGAAAGCCATAGAAACGGGCTGATCGACAAAACGGAGCTTACGCTGGTCGACAATATTTTCGAGTTTTCCGAAACGAATTCCCGGGAAATCATGATTCCGCGCACGGAAATGGTGTGCCTGTACGCCAATATGAGCTATGAAGACAACAAGCGGATCGCCATCGAGGAGATGCATACCCGTTACCCCATATGCGACCCGGACAAGGACAATGTGGTCGGATTCGTGCATATTAAGGAAATGCTCAAGCACCATGATGCGATAGACAGCATTTTGACGATAACCCGTCCGTTGATGAAAGTACCGGACTCGATGCCGATCAGCACGCTCCTCCGGCTGATGCAGAGAAAGCGAACGGAAATGGCGCTGCTGATCGACGAATACGGCGGTACCTCCGGTCTCGTCACGATCGAGGACATAATGGAGGAGATCGTCGGCGAAATTCACGACGAATTCGATGAAGGTCGGCCCAGAATCGAGAAGAAAAGTCCGTTTCTGTATTCGATCGACGGCTTGCTGCTCATCCACGAGGTGAATCATTATTTCGGCACCGAGGTCGAGACGGACAATTACGATACGATCGGAGGCTGGTTGTACTCCCAAGTGGAAATCCCTCCGCGGCACAACCAATGCATCCATCACAACGGCTTCGAATATACGATCGAAGAAGTCGATCATATGCGAATTTCGAGACTGACGGTCCGCCTGCCGGATCAATATGAAATGCCTGTCGGACAGGAAGTATCCTGAGCCGGACATGAACGAAACAATCCCCGGAGCGCCTGGATGAAGCATTCCGGGGATTTTCATTGGCGGGGCTTTACACTTGCTTGAACGCTTCAATAATTTGTTCTCTCTCTTCCTCCGACCCTTCGAATCGTTCCTTCGAGAACGTTCCCTCCGCCCAATGCATCAAAGCCGGCCGGCTCAAAAATTCGAAGTTGTCCTCGCCCCATTGATCGGAAATGACCCGTACGATGAACCGGGTCCCATGCACCTCCACATTGAGCATGTTCCATTTATCTTTTTTGTAAATCTGATGCTTTTTAAACGTTTTCTGTGACAATGCGGTTCCCTCGCTTTTTTGGGATGATATAAGTAATGTTCGAATGCCCCGAACGCTCTGCTATTACCTTAGCATGAATGCCTATATATATCAAAAGGTGGCGTCCTCGACGCATTTCGCCTTGAACAGATAGTAGAGAAACAGCGTAAACGATTGGATAGCCAAATAAAACACGAAGGAATAGCCCAACGTCCACCCTTTATAATGAAACACCCGCATGTAAGCCGCCAGCCTTTCAAACGCCGTCCCTGCCGCCGACCAGCCCAGCACGTATAAACTGATCCGGATCCCCCCGATTTTCCACAGATCGAATAAATATATGAAGATGGCACTTTCATCCATTGAGCGAAATATTGGATGCCCGTCAACTATGAAAGGTGCGGGAATCCAACCTTTACAAATTTTAGAGTATGCATAAAGAGGAAATTCAATACGATCAATCCAAAACGAACAATCGCGAAGCCGATAGGAGCTTATCCGGCAGGAACGGTAGCGTATCATTGGAACGGACGTGAAACGCGCAGAAGCGTTTGGGAACGATCCGCAAGCGAAACGCGAGCTGATGGTGCAAATCTGGTATCCAGCGGTCGAAAGAATCGGGAAGAAACCCGACCGTTATTTGGGACTTGCACCGGAAGTGACGGGGGGCGTTGGCGTAACAAATGCGGGATGATGTGGGGGGACGGGTTTTCGGTGCGGAACAGCTCCCGCACAAACAAAGTGAACAGCTTGCAGGGGCGGTTGCACATCGCGGAACGGCCTTATAGACGCCTGCATCGACAACCCCTTGGAAGAGAAACGCTTTTGCACCCGAACATCGACCAAGGCATACCGTTGCGCCAAGCCATCCGTATCTACTCCCCGCTCCAAGAGGGTATTTCCCGCATAAAGCCCATCACGTCAACGTGTCTTTGCAAGTGAAACGAATAGTGTTGGACTGGAAATGAGCAATATGTTTCAGGATCTCTACCTGCTCACAAATAATATACCAACATACAATGACAAGTAGATAGTCAGTATTTACAAGAAGGCAGGTAAGGTAGATGAGAGATAAAAAGAAAGCTCATAAAAAGAACGTCTTTGATTACATCGTCATTGGAGCCGGAACATCGGGCGGGGTAATTGCCAAAAAATTGACGGATGACCGGAAAACGTCCGTTCTAGTGCTTGAACCGGGAATAAATAGTACGGCTCAGTTAAGCAGTCCAAACGTTTTAAATGCCATTTCGTTGTCAACCGATAATCAATACGCCTTTAACCTTCTGTCAAAATCAGAGCCTTCCATTCAGCGGCAGCTCGTAACGATCAATGGGCGGGTCATCGGGGGGAGCTCTGAGGTAAATTATATGTTTGCGGTCCGCGGGAGCCGCGAGCTTTATGAGGAGTGGGCGGCTCTTGTAGGGAGCAAACAATGGAGCTACAATCAAGTCCGCACACTGTTTATTGATAATGAAACCTATACCGGACAAACGCAAAGCCCCGACGAAAGAGGAAGCAAGGGACCGATATTCATTAGACAGCAGCATATACCGCAGAACGGGCTTGTCCAAACGCTGACAAATGCAACCGCAAAAGCACTGAACATTGCCATCGTGGAGGACTACAACACGGGCGTGCGCGACTGTACCTTTTATAAAAATCAGTTTTTACAGAAAGAAACAGGCGGTACATTAACCCGATCGTCGACTGCAACGGGGTATCTGAATGAAAGTGTTGTAACACCCGGGGATAACTTCCATTCGGATGAATTGGGCGTCGGAAAGAGAAAGCTTGTCATTTTCGCGAGAACGACGGTGAACAAGATCGTATTTAAGAAAAAGGAAGGACGGTTCATTGCCACGGGAGTCGATTATGTCAAAGACGGCGTTTCTCATCGATCCTTTGCCCGAAAAGGCGTTATCGTTTCGGCAGGCTTTTTCTCCTCCGTCATTTTACAACGATCGGGGATTGGGAAGCCGAGCGATTTGATTCGTGCGGGAATTGCACCATTGATTGAAAATCCGAACGTAGGTTACAATTTGCAAACTCAAGCGTATGTCGGTCTTGGAGTCGAAGTGGATACATCTCAAATATTACCGTTATTAGGAGCGGATCCTAATCAGCCTATAGCTTTAGGAGCTTTTAAATCGGAGCACGGGAATCGTTTGGAGGGCCGACGCTTGCAAATACAAGGAGTTCCTGCACCCATCTTCCTTCCCGCTCAGGATGTCTCGAGCAATGGGTGGGAACTGGATGTCACAAAGACAACCAATATCATGAGTTTTGGCCTGGTCGATCTGAATCCCGGAAGCAAGGGCACGATCATGACTGCCCATAGCGATCCCGAAGCCCTTCCATCGTTTACCTATAATCCGTTACAGCCGAATACAAACGATCTGAATTTCATGGTGGATCAGTATATCAACATGTACAATATTATTAAAGAAGCCAGAGTCCATAACAGTGGCATTCACAAGGTGGTATATCCTCCCGAGAATATTTTTACTCTTCCTAATGAGGAAAGAAAGAGAAGAATGCTCAAGAAATATGCAAGAGCCTCTTATTCGAACTTTTACCATTATGGAGGGCAATGCAAGATGGCCAAACGCGTACAAGACGGTGTTGTCAACGAATTCCTTGACGTTTTCGGGACAATAAACCTTAAAGTGGCAGATCTTTCGATTTCCCCTATTTTGCCAGATGGCAACACATCGCTACCCGCTCAAATGATTGGATTAAACGCAGTACGTATGATTAAAAACAACCTCAAACCTTACACTGTACATGAAGATGATTTTGACGACGGATCAGATTAGCTCTGCCGAACCTTTTTTTTTAGTAAAGCAGTTATGACTCACCTTGCAGGCGGAAGCGATGGGCACAAACTTGCATTCGTTATTTGTGCTGTCGTAGAAAAAAGAAAACCCTCGCGGAATCGAGGGTTTTCCAAAGCGGTCAAGCATTCGCGCTCTGCTTCGTCTTGCGCGCGATCTCGCTGCGGTCGTATTTGCGCAGCAAATCGTCCAGCGCTTCCCGCAGCAGGGCGGATTCCTTCTTGTTCAGCTGCTCGGCGAGCGATTTCAGCCGGCGTACGTTCGTGGACGGATAGTAGCACGATTTCATCACCATTTCCTCGTTCGGGGGCAGCGCCACCTGGTTGCGGCCGATTTCCTTGGCGGAGACGAGGGCGGCGCTCGCCGCTCGCCGCAAAGCGGATTCGGTTTTCCCGTCGCGGGGGAATTGGGCGACCCCTACCGTTATCGTAAGCCGGTGATCGTTCGGCAAGGCAAAGGCCTCCCGGGCCGCCTCCACCTTCATACGCAGCCGTTCCATGCCGAGAAAGGCTTGCTCCAGCGTAACGCTGTCCATCGCCAAGGCGAATTCGTCGCCGGATACGCGGAATGCGGTTGTCCCGTTCTCCTCTTGCAGCAGGGAAGCCAACTGCTTCAACGCTTCGTCTCCCGCCTCGCTTCCCAATCGTTCGTTCAATTCGAGAAAATGGTCGACGTCGATCATCGCCAGCGCAATGGGCTCGTCGCGGTCGATCCGCTCCTGCAGATGCTTTTCCAACGCTTTGTTGTTCGGGAGGCCGGTCAGTGAATCGATATGCTTGGACATTGTATCACTACATTTTATTGTATTCATGCATGTCGTGTATGTAATACAAATTATTATATATTTTTTTATGATGCGCAATCCTTTTTTGCTTGTTCTTCCAAAAAAATACCTTGATTTTCCATGGGCCTTTTTCATATAATCGTATACAATACCCGGCGAGGCCTGGTAGGCAAGCGAGTGTAGCCGAGAATGAATGAGCGGAGAAGAGGAGAGTCGGAAATGATGAAGCAAACGGAGCATTACGATCAAATCGGAGTGGCGATGACGTGCCGGGGCTATGCCGAATACGAGCGCATGTTCGATCTGGACGAGGAGGCGCTGAGGCGCGGAATCGTGCTGGACGTGGCGGCAGGAGCGTCGTCTTTTGCGGCGGAAGCCGGGCGCAGAGGTATCGACGTCGTGTGCGTGGATCCAAGATACGCCCAATCGCCCGAGCAAATCGGGGCGGAAGGGTTGGCCGAGATCGGGACATCGTCGGAGAAGCTGGCGCGGCTCGCGCATCGTTTCGACTGGAGCTATTACGGGGATATAGAACGGCACAAAGCCGGTCGCATACAATCGCTAGGTTTGTTTTTGCAGGATTATGCCGAGCCTTCGTCACGAAGCCGTTACAGGGCCGAGCATTTGCCGGAGCTTTCGTTCCCGGACGATACGTTTTCCATGGTGCTGTGCAGCCATTTTCTGTTTCTGTACCGGGAGCAGTTCGACGACGCTTTTCACCGGGCGGCGCTGGGGGAGCTTCTTCGGGTGTGCCGGCCGGGAGGCGAAGTGAGGGTATACCCGCTTCAATCGCTTCGCTGGGAGCCATATCCCGAGCTTCCGGAGCTTCTGGCGTACTTGGAGTCGCTCGGCAGCACGTGCACGCGCAAGCTGTCCGGGCTGCCGTTCATACCGGGTTCGACGGAAATGCTGAGCATCCGCAAAAAATAGTCGGGGCGTCGCCGAATATTTGCCCAGCTTTTGGCATATAATAGGCGACGTGCCGCTTCAGCGGACGTTAAACAAATATTGGAGGTAGTTGGATTGAAAGGTACAGTAAAATGGTTTAATGCGGAAAAAGGGTACGGCTTCATTCGTTCGGATGAAGGAGAGGATTTGTTCGTCCACTTCTCGGCCATTCAAGGAGAAGGCTTCAAATCTTTGGACGAAGGCCAAGAGGTCGAGTTCGATAAAGTAAACGGAGAGCGCGGTCCGCAAGCCGCCAACGTGTATAAAGTATAAACCGATACACAGCCGAATAGCGACGGAGCCGGATCGAAGGCTGCGTACGTCAGCCGGGGTCCCGGGAACGCTTGGAGCTAGAGCGTATCCGGACCCCGGTTTTATTTTGCGTGCTGCGGATTTGCCAGCCGCAAAGGGGGAACGGGGGCGGTACCCTTCCCGTTAAGCGGAAATTTTGACCGCTCCGAGGAGAAAGTGGTAAACTATTAGGTGCCATCTTACGAACGAGGAGCGTTAAACGATATGCCAAAGTTCAAAAATTTCGCAGCGAAAAAGGGCAAGCTCGACCAAGCCAAAAATAATATGTTCGTCAAGCTTGCGCGGGAAATTTATATGGAAGCCAAGAAGGGCGGCCCGAATCCGGAAGGCAATTTCAAGCTGAAGACGGCGATTACGAACGCACGCCAGATCAATATGCCGAACGATAATATCGAACGGGCGATCAAGAAGGCGACCGGCGGCGGAGAAAACATCGACTACGAAGAAATCATCTATGAAGGGTACGGGCCGGGCGGCGTGGCGATCATGGTCAAATGCTTGACCGAGAACCGCAACCGGACGGCGGCGGACATCCGCTCCATCTTCAACAAACGTGGCGGCAATATGGGAGAGTCGGGCTGCGTTTCGTACATGTTCGACCAGAAGGGCGTACTGACGATCGACCGCGAGGACTCGGAGCTGGAGGAAGACGCGGTCATGATGGAGGCGCTCGAGGCGGGAGCCGAGGATCTGATCGTAAATGCGGACAGCTTCGAAATATTGACCCATCCCCATGAGTTCGAGAACGTGAAGACGGCGCTTGAAGGGAACGGCTATACGTTCGACAGCGCTTCGATCCGCTGGGTGCCGCAAAATTACGTGAAGGTCGAAGGCGACAATGCGGACAAGCTGACGAAAATGATGGAGCTGTTCGACGACAACGACGACGTACAGGACGTTTACGCCAATTTCGAAACGGACGAAGAATAATCGAGAGTGGACGAGCTGTCGGCCCGCGCCGGCGATTGTAAAGAGGCGTTCATGGTTGAAAGTCCCGAGAACGGGACTTTTGCTTTTTATGGGGCCGCACGATCATTAACGATAGAAAAGGGGTTGCGGTTATGAAATATCTCGTTCTGGCCGAGAAGCCGAGCGTGGCCAAAGAACTCGCCCGCGTGCTCGGGGCCAACACGAAACAAAAAAGCTGGTTTGAAGGCCCGAAGTATGTCGTGACCTGGGCGCTCGGTCATTTGGTCGAGCTCGCGGAGCCGGAGGATTACGACCCGAAATACAAGACGTGGAATCTGGAGGATTTGCCGATCGTTCCGGCAAAAATGAACCTAAAGGTCATCCGCGAGACGTCGCATCAATATAAAGCGATCGCGCAATTATGCAAACGGCCGGACATCGGCGAGCTCATTATCGCGACGGACGCCGGAAGGGAAGGGGAGCTCGTCGCCCGCTGGATTATGGAGCTGGTCCGTTGGAACAAGCCGTTCAAGCGGCTGTGGATATCCTCGCAGACGGACAAGGCGATTCGCGAAGGGTTCGACAAGCTGAAGCCGGGGCGCGAATACGACCGGCTGTACGCGTCCGCGGTGTGCCGGGCCGAAGCGGACTGGCTGATCGGGCTGAACGTGACTCGGGCTCTGACGAGCAAATACAACGCTCAGCTGGCCGCGGGCCGGGTGCAGACCCCGACGCTGGCCATGCTGATGGACCGCGAGCGGGAAATCGCCGGCTTCCGTCCCGTCCCTTATTGGACGGTAACGGCCGATTTCGGCGGCTTTCAGGCATTGTGGCGCAAGGACGACCGGCATGACGGCCGTTTGTACGACAAGGCCGAGGCGGAGTCGTTGGCCGCGCGAGTCAAAGGCAAGCCTGCCGCTGTCGACCAAGTGCGCACGGTCGAACGGTCGGAGCCGCAGCCTTTGGCCTATGATTTGACCGAGCTTCAGCGGGACGCGAACAAGCGGCTCGGTTTCTCCGCCAAGCAGACATCCAATGTGCTCCAAAGGCTGTACGAGCAGCATAAGCTCGTAACTTATCCGAGGACGGATTCGCGGTATTTGACCTCCGACATGGCTCCGACGTTCAAGAGCAGGCTGGAAAGCATTGCCACGGGGCCTTACGTGACATTGGCGCGCTCCTTGCTGCGCAAGCCTCTGGCCGTGACGAAGCGGATCGTCGACGATTCCAAAGTAAGCGATCATCACGCCATCATTCCGACCGAGCAGTTCGTTCAGCTCGGCGCCTTGAGCCCGGAGGAGCGGCGGCTATACGATTTGATCGTGAGGCGGTTCATTGCGCTTTTCTACGCGCCTAGCCGTTATGACGAGACTAGTCTGGTGATCCGTGCGGGAGAAGACCGCTTCTACGCCAAAGGGTATGTCCAGAAGGAAGCGGGCTGGAAAGAGGTATACGGGGGAGCGCAGGCAATCGCGGGAGAGGCCGGGGACGACGAGGACGATTGGGATGAAGGAAAGGAATCCGCAGATGACGGTGCCGCAGGCGGACGCGGCTCCTCCCACATGAAAGCCCAGCCGCTGCCGGAGCTCAAGGCCGGACAACCGCTCAACATAAAAGGATGCCGGACTGGAGACCATCAGACGAAGCCGCCCGCGAGACTTACGGAAGCGTCGCTGCTCGCCGGGATGGAGAAGCATAACCTCGGAACGCCCGCGACCCGGGCCGACATTATCGAGAAGCTGTTGCATACGGACACCATCGAGCGGCAGCAAAACCGTCTCTTCCCGACAGGCAAAGGGAAGCAGTTGATCGAGCTTGTAGCGGACGATTTGCGCTCCCCCGGCCTGACGGCCGAATGGGAGCTGGAGTTGGAGCGAATCGCCAAGGGAAAGGGCGACCCGAAGGCGTTCATCGCCGAAATCCGCAGCCGGACGGCGAGCCTGGTGGCCGAGGTGAAGTCGAACGAGAAAGAGTACAAGCCGCATAATTTGACCCATACGAAATGTCCCGATTGCGGACAGAAGATGATGGAGACGAAAGGAAAACGCGGAAAGATGCTCGTATGCCCGAACCGGGAGTGCGGCTTCCGCCGCGCCGCGGAGCCGGCCTTGTCGGGCAAGCGTTGCCCGCAATGCCATAAGCGGATGGAAATTCACGACGGCAAGGCCGGCAAATACGCGCAGTGCCGCTCGTGCAACGTCATCGAGAAGCTGGAGGGCCAAGGTCCGGGCGGAGGCAAGGCGAACCGCCGACAGCAGGCGCAGCTTGCCAAGCAGTTCAGCGACAACGTGTCGCTCGGATCCAGCTTGGGCGATGCGCTGAAAGCCGCGCTCGAGCGCGGCGACAACGACTGATGGGTGCAATAGGATGCGGCATATCGGATTGCGGAGGCTGCGTCTTTAGAGGATGAGAGCTTAAATGATTACAGCCCCCGCTCGTTGAGCGGGGGCTGTTTCGGCTTATCGGAGCATTCGGTTCTCCTGGGGGGCGACGCGTCCGGCAAAGTGACCGACATTTCGTCCGTCCGCGGATGCAGCTTGTACAGCCCGCTGCCGGCAATAGGGAACCAAAGTTTGTTAATAGCGCACGGAAGTTCAGTATCGCTTCATTACTGATTAGGTTCAGTTCATTAATAGTTATAGTTGGTTCACTCGACACGAATCGTTCCATTGGCCTACCAGGCCCCACCGCCACCGGGCGGAGCCTAATAAATCAGCTTCCACAGCAACAGGCAGAGCAGGCAGCACATCCACGAGACGAGACCGAAGACGAGGACGATGCGGTTTTCCGACCAGCCGTATTTCAAGCTGTAATGGTAGTGAATCGGAGCCATCCGGAATATGCGCAGCTTCGTCCTTTTGTAATACCACACTTGTAAAATAACGGACAGCTGCTCGGCGAAATAGACGAGAAACAGGAGCGGAATCAATATCTCGACCTTCTCGATCATAGCCAAGAAGGCTAGCGAGCCCCCGATGGCGAGCGAACCGGTATCGCCCATGAACGCCTTGGCCGGGTAAATGTTGTAGATCAGCAGGCCGAGCAGGCAGGCGATCAACGTAAGGCAGAACAGCTTCACCTCCGGATAATCGGAGATGACGAAGAAGAAAAAGTAAGTCGGAATCGCCACCACGATCAGCAGTCCGTCCAAGCCGTCGGTAAAGTTGATGGCGTTGGCCGAGCCGACGATGAACAGCGACATGACCGCCAGGTAGACGACGGGCAGCAAGTCCAGCTTCATATCCCCGAAGATGACGATATCCGTATCGACGGGCATAATCCGGAACAAGACGGCAATGAGCGCGAACGTGAACAAAAACTGCAGGGCGAGCTTCATTTTGCCCGAGGCGCCGCGCGGGTCCTGGAACGCCGCCTTTTTGTAATCGTCGAGAAAGCCGACGAGGCCGAACAAAAGAAACGTCGCGCACAAGTACAGGCCAAGCGGACTCGGCGAGAACAAGCCGACCATCAGCACGCCGATGAGGAATATTAGGCCGGCCATAAGCGGCGTCCCTTTTTTGGCCTGGTGGTCCGCAGGCATTTCGGCCCGGATCGGCTGCGTCAGCCTTAACGTCCGCAGTCCCCGTATGAGGAGAGGGGTAAGCAAGGCGACCGAAGCGAACGAAAGGGCGGATATGCCCAGCAAGTTCATTTCCATTTCCGGTTTGCTCCTTTGCGATTTGTACTTCGTTTGTACCAGTATAGTTTCAGCGGTGGGACAAATATGACTGCTTCGCGATAATAGGCAAAATCCCCCGCTAAGCGGTGCTTCGGGTTCGAAGCTTATTCAGGTGCTTTGCGGGGACTGCGAAAACATATAACTTGTAAATAGGCAAAAAAGGCTGTCCTGCAAGTAGAATACAACCCTTGCGGACAGCCTCCCCGATGTTTACTGCACGATCGTCAAAATGTCGTCCACTTCTTTGCGGGCAAGCCTTCCGGGCTGCTCCGACGGGTGTCCGAGCGCGATCACCATATTGATCTGGCGGCTCTCGTCGAGGCCGAGGTAATCGCGGAGACGATGCTGCGCGAGCAGCACCGGCCCGGTCATCGGACATGTCGCGAGCCCGCGCGCGTGCGCGGCCAGCATCAGGTTTTGCGCGGCCAGACAGCTGCTCTTGATGCCCTCCTCGGCCCATACCGCATCGTCGACGAGCGCGATCGGGTCGAAGATTCTCTCGCGGAATTTGGAGTTGTACGGCGTAGCGAGCAGCACGATCAGCACCGGGGCGTCGGAGAAGGCGGTGGCGTACGGGCCGAACGATTTGGTCAGCAGCCGCGCCTCCCGGCCTAGTCCCCTCTCTTCGGCATCGGCCGCCCGTTTATGCAGCTCCTCCCAGGTCATTTGCTCGATTTCCTTGATTTTATCCCGGTTCATGACCGCGACAAATTCCCATGTTTGCGAGTTCGTATCGCTTGGCGCATACCGGGCGCAGTCGATCAGCTCTTTGACGTCCTCGACGGAGACGTCCTGATCCGTAAATTTGCGGACGCTGCGCCGGTCGAGCACGATTTGTTTGAAAGATTCATAGTTCATAAGCCATTCCGCCTTTATATCGTAGTCGGTCGCACGGAAGTTCATTAGTCCGGATATTAAGACCAGGTACTAATTCCTTTTCCATTATAGCCGATCGATCTGCCACTGTCACCCCGCAACGTCCCTTTTCCGAAAAATTGTCCAGGCGAGCGCGATGAATACCGCGTAATAAAGCAGCAGCATCGTGACGGAAAAGCCCAAGGTCATGCCCTCGAACGGAGGCTCGCGGCCGCCGAAATACATGCCCAGATCGGTATTGGCGAACAGGATGTATTTCGCCCACTCCTTCTTCAGCGCAATCAACGCGGTCATGACCGAGCTCGAAGCGAACATGATGACGAACGCGAGCGAGATCGCCAAGGCGCTGGAGCGGAACACGGTGGAGATCATAAAGGCGAACGTGACGTTGATCGTCAATTCGACGATCCGGAAGCCGTATTCCTTCAACACCCCGCTCATCGTCATCGGAATGTCTCCCGGCGCGGCGCTGTCGAACAAGAGCAGCCCGATCGCGAGCGAGGATACGAACAGCAAGGCGAGTAGCGCGAGCATGAACAGCAGCACGGCGATATATTTGGACAGCAGCACCTTCGAGCGCCCGACCGGCCGGATCAGCAGCAGCTTGATCGTCCCCCAGGTAAATTCCCCCGCCACGATGTCCGCCGCGATCACGACGGAGAAGATGAAGACGAGGAACGTCAGCGAAGCCGCATTGCTCATATAAACGAGCGTAGAGACGAAGACGTCCGTTCCGAACGATTTCATCAGGAAGGCGAACGTTATCGTGGCCGCCAACAGCAGCGCGGCCATAATCCACGTGCGCGGGCGGCGGTAAATTTTCATGTTTTCGTTTTGAATCAGGCTCATCAGGTTAGACAATTTGACCACCTCTTGTCATTTCCAGGAATTGATCCTCCAGCGTCTTGGAAGCCGCTTTGACCCCGTACACGCGAACATCCGCCAATGCAAGCGCACGAACCAGACCGGGGATGTCTTCATAGGCGACGGATACGGTAAAGCCGCCCGGCTGAGCGGCAAGCAACGCGTCGGGCATCGCTTCGGCAACGACCTTCGCGGCGAGCTCCGCCGGCTCGGCGACGAACGTCACTTCCACGGCGCCTTCGGAGGGGGCGACCATATCGCGGACTTGGCGCACGTCCACGAGCTTGCCGTTCTGGATGACGGCGACGCGATCGCACATCAGCTCCATCTCCGACAGCAGGTGGCTCGAGACGATGACGGCGGTCCCTTCCTCCTTGGACAACCGGCGCAAATAATCGCGCAGCTCGCGGATTCCCTCCGGATCGAGACCGTTCGTGGGCTCGTCCAAAATGAGCACGTCCGGCTTGTGCAAAATCGCCTGGGCGACGCCGAGACGCTGGCGCATGCCGAGCGAATACGTCTTGACCTTATCGTCGATCCGATTTTCCAGCTTGACGAGCGAGACGACCTCGTCGATCCGCTCGCGGGTAACGCCGGGGATCATCCGGGCGAAGTGGACCAGATTCTGATATCCGCTCAAAAATTTATACAGCTCGGGGTTTTCCACGATCGCCCCGACGTGCTTCATCGCCTGCTCGAACTGCTTGTTTACGCTTATGCCGTTTACGAGCACCTCGCCTTCGCTCATCGACATGAGGCCGACCATCATCCGGATCGTCGTCGTTTTGCCTGCGCCGTTCGGACCGAGGAAGCCGAACACTTCTCCCTTCGGAACGTCGAACGTAAGCCGGTCGACGAGCGTTTTGCCGCCAATTCGTTTCGTTACGTTGCGCAGCTGCACAACTGGTTGCTGTAGCATGATTCATCCTCCCGATAGTGTGGGTAGGCAAATTATACCATACGTCCGACTCCGCACCAAAACAGGTCGACAATGTCGGAGGGAGCGATGGGCGAGAATGGCGGGAGAGGGGAGGCGACGCTTGCGTCTCCGGACACCGCGTTACGGCCTCCGAGCATCATGATCGCGGAGAAGGCGTACGCGTACAGAAGCGGGTCGCCCGAGCGGAGCGTGCCGATGTCCATTTCCTGCCGAAATGCCGCGGCCAAAACGTCATGCACGGAACGTTCGGCTTCGCGAATGGCCGCAATCTGCTCGGCGGTCAAAGATTGGGACGCTTCGCGCATCAAGCTTTCGAAATCGACGTGCGGATTTCTCATATGCGCCTCCGCTACGGCCGTCAGCCGTTCCCTCATAGAGCCGGGGCCGCCGAGCAGTCCGCTCGTCAGCCGGGCGATATTCGCCATCATTTGAATGACGGCAGCGGTGAAAAGCTCCGCTTTATTTGGGAAATAATAGTAAAGGGACGCTTTAGTCACGCCTGAGGAAACGGATATTTGTTCCATCGAGACGCTGTCGAAGCCGTATTGCATGAACAGCGCGGAGGCGGTCCGCAGCAAGGTGGCCTTGACCGTGGAAGGCTCCCCCGCCTTGGGGCGTCCGGGCTTTTTCTTCGGGGTCGGGCGGGACGGTTTCATCGGGCATCCGCTCCTTCGTATAAAAGTTTTGTGAACATATTGTATAACTATTGTAAAATAGACCGTTCGGTATATATAATGAGCTTATACAATGAATGTAGCCGAACAACGGCCAAATGTCGAGTCCGCATAACCGAGGAGGTCCAGGATGAGCAACATGTTGGAGAAATACGGGAGGAGCGTGACCGGCCCGCGAGGCAAGTGGGTGACGCTGGTGCTGTGGATCGTCATTACGGGGGCGCTTAGCGCGCTGCTGCCTTCCGTCAATTCGCAGGAAAACAATAATGCCGCGAATTTGCCGGAGTCGTTTCCGTCGGTTCAGGCGGAGGAGGTGGCGAAGCGGGAATTTCCGAACGCCGAAGGAATACCGGCTCTTATCGTCTGGCACCGCGAGGGAGGCTTGACGGACGACGACTTGAAAATCGTGCAGAATATGGCGCAGACGTTCACCGCCAAACCGCTGCCGGAGCAAGCCGCGCTGCCGCCGTATCATCAAATGCCGCTTCCGGCTTTGAAAAGCCAGCTTTCCGGAAATAAGCAAACGCTTGTCACGCCGATCGTATTCTCGAAGGAAGCCGAGAGCGACGTACTGAAGCGCGGCTTTGCGTCGATTCAAGAGCAGGCGGCGGGGCAAGCGGGCTACGATCCGTTCGCCGAGACGATTTCGTCGCAGAAGCTGATCGCCAGAGTGTCCGGTCCGGCAGGCATATCCGTCGACGCTACGGCACTTTTCAAAAACGCGGACGTATCGCTTCTGATCGCCACCGTCCTGATCGTACTGGTGCTGCTGCTGGCCATTTACCGATCGCCCATTCTTGCCTTGATTCCGTTAATCGCGGTAGGCTTCGCATATGGCGTTACCGGTCCGATTCTCGGTTTTATGGCCAAGGAGGGTTGGATCGAGGTCGACTCGCAGGCGATCTCGATCATGACCGTCCTGTTGTTCGGCGCCGGAACCGATTATTGCTTGTTTCTGATCGCACGGTTCCGTCAGATGCTTACCGTGGAAACGAATAAATGGGCCGCCTTGAAGCAGGCGATTTCCGGCTCGTCGGGAGCGATCGCGATGAGTGGGTTTACGGTCGTGCTGTCGCTTGCGGCGCTCCTGCTCGCCGATTATGGCGCGGTGAAGCGTTTTGCCGTTCCGTTCAGCTTCGCCATTCTGATTATGGCGATCGCGAGTCTGACGCTCGTTCCGGCGCTGCTGGCTATACTGGGGCGAGGCTCCTTTTACCCGTTCGTCCCCCGGACGCCCGACATGATCCGGGAGCGGGCGGAGAAGAAGGGACGTCCGGCACCGCAGCCGCATAGCCGGAAAACGATAGGCGCCCGTTTCGCCGACCTTGTCGTCCGCAAGCCTTGGACGGTTATTATCGTGACGGTAATCTTGCTGGGAGGCGCGGCCTCGTTCGCTCCGAGCGTCAAGTACACGTACGATTTATTGTCTTCCTTTCCGAAGGATATGCCGTCCCGCGAAGGGTTCGACCTGATCGGCGAAGCGTTCTCTCCGGGCAGCTTGGCACCCGTCCAGGTGATAGCCGACACGGAAGCGAAATCGGTCGATCTGCAGGCGGCGCTGCAGAAGCTGCCGTTCGTCGACGAGGTGTCCGCTCCGCAGAAAGGAAAAGCGAATCCGGACATCGTATCCGTGGACGTTCAATTGAACGTCAACCCTTACGATAATGAGGCGATGGGGCATATTCCCGAGCTGAGAACCGCGACGGAGGCCGTTCTGAAGGTGGCTGGCGTATCAGGCGTGGAGGAACGCGTATGGATCGGCGGACAAACGGCTGCCCAATACGATACGAAGCGGGCCGGAGACCGCGACGAGCTGGTTATCATCCCGGTCGTAATCGGCTTGATCGCTCTGCTGCTGCTGGCTTACCTGCGCTCCGTAGTCGCGATGCTTTATTTGATCGCCACGGTCGTGCTCTCTTACGGCTCGGCCCTCGGACTCGGCTGGATCATCCTGCATTATTTCATGGGAGCCGATGCCGTGGCGGGAGCGATCCCGTTGTATGCGTTCGTATTCCTGGTCGCCCTCGGGGAGGACTACAACATTTTCATGATTTCGAGCATTTGGAAGAAGCGCAAGGATATGCCGCTGAAAGAAGCGATCCGTCAAGGCGTCAGCGAGACGGGGGGCGTCATTACGTCGGCCGGGCTCATCCTTGCGGGGACGTTCGCGGTGCTCGCGACGCTGCCGATTCAGGTGCTGCTCCAATTCGGCATTATAACGGCGATCGGCGTCCTGTTGGACACCTTTATCGTCCGGCCGTTTCTCGTACCGGCATTGACGACCGTGCTGGGACGCGCCGCGTTCTGGCCGGGAGCGGGATCGGCGAATGCCGGGCGCGTTGAGCGCGAAACGGCTTAAGAAAACGTTTGTCGGCGTTTTCAAAGGAGGTTCGAACGCATTCTCGCACAAAAAGTAACAGTGAACCTTCGAAGCCTGCTCCTCGTACTTTCCGGGGACTTCGAATGCCGGAAGTTATTCTTGTGTCGGAAACGCTACACGCTGCGCCAACGCTTCAGCAAGGTTAAACATTAACAATAATAAAGCCTCGAATGCCGATGTAGACGGCATCCGGGGCTTTATCCATCTAGAAAATGGTTTCAACAACAATTCTCCGCATTTAAAGGAATGTCCTTCCGCTATTGTCCCGATTTCCGCGACATTTCAGAAAATAGCGGAATATCGTTCCGTTATATCTCGTTGTCGAAAGGTAAAGCGTATAAAACCGGCGGAATAGCGGAACGCTGTTCCGTTATCGTGCCGTCGACAGCGGCATCCGGAGAAATAGCGTACGTACGTTCCGCAATTTCGCTTGTGGTGGACCGACCGCCGTCATGAAGCGAAACACCGCGCGCGGTGCGCCATAAGAGTACAGCCTCATCGAACGATTCGTTCCAACTAAATTCAATCCCTAAGCATAACCCAGCTGTCATATTCGTGGATGGCATATCCCGCATAGGAAGGATGGCCGGATAGCGCTTGGACTACCGTATTCAGCTCGCCCGTCAACTGGGATCTTCCCAAGGCGTAGAAGCTCGTGTTCGCCTCGTCGTTGTCCATCGTTTCCATGCCGATGATGACCGGCTTGCCGGCCGCCTCGTTCAGCTCCTTCGTAACGGCTTTGACGATGTCCGGGGCGTTGTCGATGTAAGCCATCAGGGTGATTTGATCGAGCCTGCCGAAAAACCAATCCGTAAGCGTCGTCGTATCTCCTTTGCCGTCGGGGACGAGGAACCGGTCAAGCCACACCGGAAAGTCCGCGCCGGTCGTCAAGTACGAATCCGACTTGACTTCCTCGACGAAGCCGCTGACCGTGTCCATCCAATGCCCGATCACCGTATCCTGGTCGTAACGCCACTGCGGGAGCACGTAAGGCTCCACGTCCAGATGGATGCCGTTGAACCGTTCAGCCGAACGGGAGCTGTTGTTGTACGCCTTCACCCAATATATGAATTCGTACATCTCCCCTTGTCTTTCCGGAAGCGCCCAATAAGGCTTGCCGCCCAAGGCGTGGATTTCGATGCCGCGCGCTCCGGCTTCTCTGATGAAGGTACGATACACGTCGACCGGTATTTCCTTGTCGACTTGCAAATAGACGAGATTGATGCCGTTCTGCGTCAAATATTGCAGCGTCTGGTCTTTATCTCTCCAGATCGCGTAAGTATTCCACATCCAGGTCGCTGCGACGGATCGCTGCTCGGCCGAGGCCTTGCGGGAAACATCGGCTTGCGGCGGGAGATACATGACGGCTTGAAGCAGTGCCAAGCAGAGGATGAACGTTTTGGCGGCAAAGCGGTAATCTTTCGTTTTCACGGAAGCTCTCCTTTAACGCGATAGTTGTGTTCGCCGGCAAGAACGGTCATGCCAGCTTTGGCTACTGGGTGCACACTAGGGTGCCGGAATCTTTCAGCTCCAGCTTGGAGCCGCATTTCGGCTCTTCGAGCAATTCCTTGACCTCGATGCCGTATTCCTGCATCCTGTTCTTGTTGGAGAACGCATACGAGAAGTAGGCGCTCACCGGCTGAGGCGAATCCTTAAGTGTCTGCAGCTGGGTTTTCAAAGTCCGATTCGCTTCGGATTGCAGCTGGAAATAGGAGTAGGACACCATGCTCACATTGATAAATAATACCGCGACCATCAGCCAACTGATGCCCCGGATCACTTTGCGTTCATCGAAGCTGAAGCCGAGCAGCGCGATAATGAACGGCAGCAGCCACAGATGCGGGACGTAGCGCGCCCACCAGGCCGCATAGTTGATGAACACCGATGCGAACAGGATGACGAGCAAACCGAGCACGACCATCGTTCGCGGGATGTTGAATAGAAACGCCATGAGCAGAATAATTAGCGAAAGCACTAGAACGCCGCTGAACAGCGGACCGAATCCCCCGATCGCCGTATCGGGGATGCCGTAATATTGCAGCTCCTCCATGCTGAACGTAAAGGGCGGCTTCAGCGTCGTGGCGTCCCGCTTCGTGCTGTTGCCTTCCGAAGCCGAGAAGTAGGAGACGGCCGCTTCCTCGAATCGGTTCATCGTCATGAAGCTGGTCGGCGTGAAAGCCGCGACGACGTCTTTCGCATCCTCGCCCGCGAGCGGATAAAACGGATTTTGGTATTTGATCGTATTGGTGACATACGGATTGAAGCCGAGAATGACGACGCCGATAATCGTGCTTGCCGTCATCGCGACAAGCATTTTTTTCAGCAGGCCGTATTTTTGCGTAATGTACAAAGCCGCTACGAGTCCGATGCACATAATGCCGACATAAGCGATCGCGGTAAATTTGTTGTTGATCGTAAGCATCATGCACAACGAGAACGCGATGATCAAGTACAGGTTGTGCCGTAAATAAATAAGTACGCTGAGCGCCACGAGACTGATGAGCAGGGAGCCCAGCTGCCCGTCGACGTAGAAGCTGAGGCTTTGATAGATGCTCACCGGATTGCAGGCGAGCAGCAGCGCGAAAATGGCGGCCAACCCCCGCTTTTTGGGCAGGCAAGCGGCCAGGGCGGCGAAGCTGAGAAAAAACGAGGCGAGAATGAGCAGGAAGTTGAACACCTTGCTCAGCTCGATTTGGCCGGTTACCGCGTACAGGGCGGCCGCGATCGTCTCGCCCGCCTTGGCGTAATGATCGATCCAGATCGAGTAAGGAGCCCCCGTTCCTCCCAATGTCTCGTAGAACGGATTCCAGCCGTCCACCATGCGGAGTATCCCTTCCTGATGGTACGTCTGGCCGTCGTAGCTCAGATCGTAGAAATGTCCGCTAACCCCGAGAAATATAAAAAACAGCGCGGCAGCTATCGCCAGACTGATGCCGAAATAGAGGACGCGGTTGTCCGGAAACCAAGCTTTCGCGGCAAACCAGACGAACGCTACCGTCAAGGCCAGCGCGATAAACAGATTGGCGGCGGTGATCTGGACATTCACCAGAAATAATAGCGTGGACACTGCAAACGTCGCGGCGGTAAAGACCAATAGGGATAAACCCGCGAGCAGGCTTGTGTTCTGAATTCGGTCATTCATCTCTATCTCTCCTTACTCCTCGAATAAATAATTTCACGGTTCCGGCTCCATCAAACAAGTAAGGAAGCGATCCAGGCCGTCAGTGTTCCGACGCACAGTCCACCGACGATTTCGGCTTTCGTATGCCCCTGCTTCTCCCTCAGCTGCGCTTCTCCGTCGCCGGGATTTCTTCTCGTCAGCAGGTTGATCCAACGGGAGTTTTCGCCTACTGCCCTGCGCACGCCCGTTGCATCGATCATGACGATCATCGTGACGGCGACGCCCAAGCCGAACAGGGGGCTGTCCCATCCCTCGGTAAACCCGATCAGCATGGCGATGGAAGTAATGACGGAGGTGTGCGTGCTCGGAAACCCGCCGTTTCCGATATGGCTCCGGGCTCCCTTGCCGTGCTTGATAGAGTTGATCGCGAACTTCAAGCATCCGGAGGCCACCCAGGCGATCATCGGAATGATTGCGAATACATAGCTGTGAACTTCGTTCATTGCGTGTAGTCCCCCATATGCGTATCATGGTTCAAGCTCTCGAGATGAAGGCGACTCCGACCAATACGAAGCCGATACCCATCCACTTCGTTACCGAGATCGATTCGCTGAACAGGTAGTAGCCGGCCAGGGCGACGACCACGTAACCGAGGCTGACCATCGGATAGGCTACGCTGACGTTCATTTGCTTCAGCGTGAGCAGCCAAAACAACGAGCTGAGCGCGTAAGAGAACAGCCCCGCCAGCACGGGCCAGGAGCTGAACATGCTCACGAAGGACGGTCCTTGGCTCCAGAGCGGCTTCGGGTTGACAAGCCCCCATTTCATCAACAGCTGTCCGACGACGCCGAGCAGAACGGACGACAGCAGCCATACAAACTTCATCGGGAATCCTCCGTTCTCCATAAGATCAAGCTATTCCAGGTAAATGAGAATGAGCGCGACCGAGAAGGCGTACAGCATGACCGTAACCAGAATATGGCGGTCTTCGAACAGCACCTTCTCCGGCTTGCCGCCTTTGTTTTCCATATGAATCAGGTACAGGTAGCGGAATACGCCGTACAGCACGAACACGAGCGTCCACATCAGGTGAATCGTATGGCCGGAAGTGAAGGTGAACAAGGCGTAGCTCATGATCGTCGCCGTCGTCACGATGCTGTTCAATTGGTTCAGCAGCTCGATCGAATAGAAATCGAGCACTTTCCGGTGTGCGCCTTTTCCGGTCTTCAGGGCATTCACCTCATGACGCCGCTTGCTGATCGCAAGGAAGATGGACAGCAGCATCGTACATATTAAAAACCAAGGCGTAAGCGCGACGCCGATGACGAGACCGCCTCCGATGGCACGCAGCACGAACCCGGAAGCCACGATCAGAACGTCGACGATGACGACGTGCTTCAGCTTCAGCGAGTAGCCGATGTTGAGCAAAAAATAAACGAGCAGCAGCAGGCTGAACAGCGGGCTGAACGTAAGCGCCATCGTCAAGGAGAAGACGAGCAGCACACCTCCGAGCAGCAGCGCGCCATATGGATTGATCGCGCCGGATGCCATCGGCCGATGGCGTTTCTCCGGATGCTGCCGGTCCGCTTCGCGATCCACGAAGTCGTTCAAAATGTAGACGCAGCTCGAGACGAAGCAGAACAGGAAGAAGCCCGCGATGGAATGGAACAGCATGTCCATATTCGACTTCTTAATGGAAAAGATCAGTGCGGCGAACACGAGCAAATTTTTGGTCCACTGTCTGGGACGAAGCTGGATGAAGTACATGTACAGGGAATAGGGAAACGGGCTCGCTTTTTTCCCTTTGGCTCCCACGTTCGAATTGGGCATGTTCATCAATCAACCATCCTTTTTCTCTCAGATAAAAGCAAGGGGGAAACTCCTCTCCGAAACATTCTCTACTTCTTACGATTCGGTCTTTATAAAGAACACCATGTTTGATTATATAGAACGATTCGTTCTTTATAAAGCACTAAATAGGGGAGGAAAACCGTACTTTCGGCAGAAAAACGGGGTAAAACGTTCTTTTTATAGAATTTTGTCGAGATTTTACTATTTTTATTTTTAGTAGATTTGGGTTATACTCGTAATTGGTTCTTTAATGAGAACGTTATTCCGTCAAGCAGCCAGACGACGTGCACCCTTCGAAGGGAAAATCTCTTAAAGGAAGTAATGAGGTCATGATAGGGAAGCGAGTGAAACAGCTGCGCCTCGAGCGAGGCATCTCATTATCGGAATTAGCTGAGTGTGCCGGAGTGGCGAAGTCTTACTTGAGCAAAATCGAAAGAGACATTCAAACGAACCCGTCGATTCATTTTCTGGAGAAAATAGCCAGGGTGCTGCGGGTGAATGTCGAATATTTTCTGTTTTCCGAAAGGAGGGATAACCCGCTTCGCTTGTCGGAGGAGAAGGAGCCGCTGCCTTCCGATTGGATTCAGCTGATTCGCGGCGCCATCCGTTCGGGGGTAAGCAAATCTTCGGTGGAGGCATTCATCGAATTTCAGAAGCAGGAAATGAGGAAGCAAAAAACATAGACGCCGGCCAGGGCGGAACTCGGCTTTACGGAAACGTCGGAAAGAAACAGATATAGAGGAATTCGGATAGGGAGGGAAAACCGTATGACCGAACATGCTTCGGACATTATCGTTCTGGCCTATATTTTGATTGTATTGATCGTAATCGTATTTCTCGCATTATTCGGACTTAGAACGAAGGCGATTTGGCTGGAGCGCCAAACCGACCGTTATTTGCGAAAGCATCAGGATTATTTCGACTACGTGAAATCGCATTTGCACGAGGACGCGCCGCTGCAGAAGCCGGCCGGGACGCTTACGAAAACCGAGCTCAAAGTAATTCAGCAAAAGCTGTTCGAATGGATGGAGAAAATCGTCGGCGCTGAACGCGACAAGCTGACCGATCTGTGCGTCGCCCTCGGCCTGGTGGAGCTGAATATGCGCAGGCTGCGCAGCGAGATCCATTGGACCCGGCTGGACGCGGCCTATAACCTTGGCGTGATGCAGGCGAAGGAGGCCGTGCCGTCGCTCGCGTATTTGCTCGGCGAGGAGAAATACGGCTCGCCCGCCTTCGTAATCGCCAGAGCGATCTCCAAGTGCGCACAGAACGAAGAGGAGATCGACCGGATGGTCCGCAATTTGGCCAAATTCCGCAAGCAGTCGCACCGGCTCGTGGCCGAGGTGTTGGCTTTATCCAGAATCGACTGCACAGCCTTGCTCACCGGATATTTGCGGGAAACGGACGAGGAGCTGGTGAAAATCGCCCTGACCGGCCTGCAAAACCGTTCCATTCCCGGCGCTTACGGGGATATGCCGCGGTTCTTGCATGCGGACGATCCGGAGCTGAGATTGTTGGCCGTACAGGCGATCATAAGCCATGGGACGCACATGACGGCCGAGCTGATGAGAGAGCTGATGCACCATGAGGATGCGGACGTTCGCGCCGCGGTCGCCGAGGCGTTCGGCCGGCTGGGGATGGCGCAAACGGTCGACCTGCTGAAGGCGGGGATGAAGGATGCCGACCGGCAGGTGCGCCTCACGAGCGCGAGGAGCCTGCTCCAGCTGGAGGACACGGGGTTCAAAGCGTTGTGCGAGCTGGCGCAGCGCCGAGATGAACCGATTCAGTCGCGCTTGGCGGACGAGGTCATTCAAGAGGAATTGGCAAAAGGCGCGTTGTATTACGACGATTTCGAGCAGGCGGTTTGGCATAACCGCAAGCTTCGCATTTACCGGCAGTTTTTCGGCGGCCCTCCTCCCGCGGAAGGCGCAAGGCTCGGCTTTTCGAAAGGAGATACGGCATGAAATCATTGCTTCTAGGGTACGCGCTTTTTTCCTTATATTCCGTTATTGCCGTATACGTATTTTATTTGATCATTATGCTGCTCTCGCATAAACGGATCATCGGCATTATCAAAGGGGTGAAATACGCCAGATACCGCGAGCTGTCCGGATCGGAGCAGGTGCCGCCGGTTTCGATTCTGGTGCCTTCCTACAACGAGGAGCTGACGATCATAGAGAGCGTCCGCTCGCTGTTGAATTTGGGCTATCCGTCGTACGAGGTAATCGTCGTCAACGACGGCTCGAAGGATCGAACGCTGCAGGTGCTGATCGAAGAATTCAATCTGATCCGCAAGACGAACTATTCCGCCCAGCAGGCACTCGAAGCGATGCCGATCAAGGGCGTTTACTATAATCCCCGCTACCCCAAGCTGTACGTCGTGGACAAAGAAAACGGCGGCAAGGCGGATGCCTTGAACGTAGGCGTCAACGTGTCGCATTACCCGCTGGTCGCGACGATCGATGCGGACTCGCTGCTGGAGAAGGACGCCTTGATCCGTCTAGCTTCCGTCTATATGGAAAACCCCGAGGAAACGATCGCGATCGGCGGCAACGTACGCGTGGCGAACGGGTGCAAGATCGAGAACGGTTCGGTTACCGAGGTGAACCTGCCGGGCAAGCTGCTTCCGATGTTCCAGAACATCGAATATTTGAAATCGTTCCTTGCCGGCCGAATCGGCTGGAGCGCCATCAACGGACTCATCATCGTCTCCGGCGCCTTCGGCTTGTTCCGCAAAGATTACCTGGTCCAAGTCGACGGGTACCGGGACGGCTTTCCGGGCGAGGACATGAATATTATCATCAAGCTGCACAAACATATGCTCGACAACAATCTCCCGTACCGGATCGCCTATTGTCCGGATGCGGTCTGCTGGACGCAGGCGCCGGAGTCGATGCGCATTTTGAAGAGCCAGCGCAAGCGGTGGTCGCGGGGCAATATCAAAAACATTTTCAAATACAGCAGCATGATGTTCGTTCCGAAATATAGGGCGGTCGGGCTTCTGTCGATGCCGTACACGTTGATTTTCGAGACGCTCGGTCCCTATTTGAGAATTACCGGGTATATGGCGCTGTTCGCGTACATCTCGCTGAATATGGCCGACTACAAGATGATGCTGCTCATTATAGGGGTAAGCTTGCTCGTCGAGGTTTTGTTCAGCTGCGGCGCATTGCTTATCGAGGAGATCGCCTTCCGGCGGTATCCGAAGTTCAAGGATCTTGTCAAAATGATGTTTTATTCCGTGCTGATGACGCTAGGTTATAACCAGATCAACGTATATTGGAAAATACTCGGACACATCGACTATATCCGCAATGACGATTCATGGGGAGTTATGGTCCGGACCAGTTGGAAAAACGAATTGGCCGCACCGAAGCAGGAGCTGCCGCAAACGAATCCGTAAACAACGAATCCGTGAAACAACGAATCCGTGAAACAACGAATCCGCTTATGAGGTGATAGATATGTCCATGCAAATGCTGCAAGAAAAGACGGAAGCCCATCCGATATTCATTCGCTTAAACCGGGTGCTGGTAGAATCGAGCGAGACCGTATGCGGCCTCATTCTCGCGAAGTGCACGCTCGGAAACGGCGGGCTCGAAAGATTGAAGGAAAAGCTTTCGAGTCCCGAGCTCGATCCGGGGGCGCAATTCTGGTACGAGTCGAATTACGGGACGTTGGCCATCCTGCTGCCCGATAAGAAGCTGAGCTATACGCACTACGTTTCGCTTGCGGTCAAGCAGTTCATGCAGGACGAGAACATCCCGGGGAGCTTGCTCATCACGAGCTTTCCGGAATGCGGGATACCGAAGGAAACGGACGTGGAAGCGATGCATGTCATGATCGCGGACGAAGCGGACGACGAAAGCGCCATTCTGATCTACAATCAGCCGGATGCCGATACGAAGTCTTCGACCATTCTCATTATCGACGAGGACGCCACGGTCGGCGAATTGCTCAATTCGCGGCTGCGAATGAAAGGCTACGACGTATACATAGCCGATAACGGTCTCGACGGGCTGCGCCTGTTCAACAGCTTGTCGCCGGACCTGGTCATAACGGAGCTGTCCTTGCCCGTATACGACGGCTATGAGCTGATCCGCAGCATTCGCCAGAAAAAAGAAGGATCGGTCGATTGCAGCATCATGGTGCTTTCGGACAACAGGATGGAACGCGATATAAGCACATGCTTCGATCTGGGCGTCTCCGATTACATCACGAAGCCGTACTCCCCGGTGGAGCTGGAAGCGAGAATTCGCCGGCTTCTGCAGTAGCAGCTGCGGGCGGTGTTTCCGTACAAGCGCCGTATTTGCGACAACGATGCCGGCTTTGCCGCGCAAGACCTTGTGGAGGAGGAATGAGATTTTGAAAGCAACGGAAACAACCGGAGATTTGACCGGCCTTAGCCTAGAGCTGCTGCATTTTATTTCGGAAGCCCAGAGCGATCATCACCATCCGTCCAGGCCGCTTGCCGTCTATGTTGGACAGTTGCGGAACATTTTACTGAAGCATATTGATGCCGGAGCGTACGAGCCGTGAAAAAATTCGATGATTATCCGAAGGCGTTCAAGAAAATGGTCCGTTATATCCGGCAGGAAGCTACGATCGAACAAATCCGCGGCATGGAAATCATTTTCAGCGATACGGTTGCAAGCCGCAAGCATACGCTGGCGCCGGACGGCGCTGCCCGGGTCCGGAAATGGAGCGGGAAGTCGCATTAAGTAAGGAGAAAAGTGGCCATTATGAAAAGGAACATCAAGCTGCGCCTAAGCTTAGCCATCATCGCCGTTCTGATCGCCGGGTATTTCGGCTGGCAGCTTTTTCAACCGCTTCATGCGGAGAGCGAGTTCGTGGAGAACGCGAAGCTGGACAACGGGATGAACGTGAAATTCCGCACGCAAGGCGATCAGCTCGAAATCTACAGCGATCAGCAGTGGCAGCCTTTCTTCGCGAAAGGAGTCAATGTGGGAGCGACGTTGCCCGGTCACGATCCCGGCGAGCTGCCGATCGATAAAAAAACGTTTTTGCGCTGGTTTGCCGAGATCAAGGAGCTGGGCGCCAACGTCATCCGGGTATATACGATCCATGATCCGGTTTTTTACGAAGCTCTCGTGGAATTCAACGAGGAGAACCGGGATTCGCCGCTTTATTTTATCCAGGGCGTATGGTCGCCCGAAGCGCAAATGTTTAAAACCCATGACGCCCTGAGCCCCTTGGCGACGAAAGAATTCAAGAAAGAAATCATTTACGCGGTCGGGGCCGTGTACGGGGACGTCAAAATTACGAAGGAGCGGGGAAAGGCCGACGGCAAATACAAGGCCAATGCCGGCCCTTACCTGCTCGGCTGGAGCGTCGGGACGGAATGGGATCCGCCCTTGGTGGAGGCGACGGATAAGGCGTACGAGGGGATGGAGCCGTACCAAGGCGACTTCTTCAAGGCGAAAAGCGGGGCGACGCCGTTCGAGAATATGCTGGCGGAAATGCTCGATACGCTTGCGGCGTTCGAGAGCAAGCAGGGATGGCAGCATCCGTACGCGTTTACGAACTGGGTGTCGACAGACCCGCTCGAGCATCCCGGGGAAATCGACCGGGCCGAGGATCTGGTCAGCGTCGATCCGATGCATATCGAGCCCGTGAATTGGCAAGCCGGCTATTACGCCTCTTATCACGCTTATCCGTATTATCCGGAATTTTTCCGAAGCGACGAGACGATCAAAAACGTCAAAAACGACAAAGGCGAAATCGATACGTACAAAGCTTATCTCCGTTTGTTGAAGGAGCACCATAAAGGAATCCCGATCGTCATTACGGAATTCGGCGTTCCCGCTTCACTCGGCATCGGGCATATAACCGGCCTGGGCCGCAATCAGGGCGGCCATACGGAGGAAGAGCAGGGAAAAATCAACGTGGACCTGCTTCATGAAATCGTCCAGGAAAACTACGCCGGAGCCATCGTATTCATGTGGCAGGACGAATGGTTCAAGCGGACCTGGAATACGCAAGATTTCGAGCAGCCGGTCGACCGGCGCAAATATTGGCTGAACGTGCTCACGAACGAGAAATTGTTCGGGCTCACCGGCATGTATTCGAGCAAGGACGGGCCTCTCCTGATCGACGGCAGCCTGGACGACTGGCACCAGCTCAAGGACAAGAAGAAGTTCGATCCCGGCGTACCCGGCTGGAGCAGCATGTGGGTTACGCATGACGAGGCTTACGTCTACATTGCGGGAGAGCTGGAGAACGAGTTCGATCCGGAGAAGGAAACGCTGCATATCGGGGCGGATACGCTGGAGGGCGGCAACCGTCATTCGAAGGAACTGGGAGACCGGACGCTGAGCGAAGGGCTGGAGACGCTCGTAACGATCGGCAAAACGTTGGACAGCCAAGTAACCATCGCGTCAAACTATGATTTTACGACCCGCTATTGGGGCGTCGTGAACGGAATGGCTCCGGTCGTCGAAGAGGAGATGAACGACGATTCCGGCATCTTCAAGCCTTGGAAATTGATCGTCGACATGGAGTTCAGTCCCCCGGCGGCCAAATATTACCGACCTTACAAGGACGTTCCGGCAGGCCAACTGAAGCGCGGTACGACCGATCCGGCTTCCACGGACTACAATTCGCTGACGATGTGGCAGGCGAAAGGGAACGTCGTCGAGATGCGGATTCCGTGGATGCTGCTGGGCTTCTCCGATCCGAGCTCGCTGCTCGCGATGGACTACGGGGAGAAGGGCGGCAAGCTGCAAACCCGGAAGGTGGACGGCATCCGCCTCGTCCCGTGGATCACGGACAGAAGCACGGGCCAAATCAAGGGCTTGGGCGACGGCGGCGACGTCGTGGATGTGTCCAAGCTGCCCAAGTACAAATGGAAGCCATGGAACCAGGTACAGTACCAGGAAAGGCTGAAGAAAAGCTATGCGATCATGCAGGAGGCGTTCCGGAAAATCGGCGGCGACAACTGAATAAAGCTTTTGACAAGCCGGCCCGCCATGATTTCCACGATCTTGGCGGGTTTTTTAAACAGTTACAAGGCATAAGATTCGGGGTCCCCGCAAAGTGCCTGGATAAGGATCGGAGCAAAGGCCCTACTTTGTGGGGGTATTTAAAGCTTAGCGATGGAGGGGGAACACATGAGTATAGCTAACGGGTTGATCCGAACGGGCTTGGCGGCTTGCGCGGCGGCTTTCCTGGTCACCGGCTGCTTCTCCGACAAGCCCGGCGCAACGAAGAAGGCGACGGAGGTGCGGAATCCGAAGGAAGAATCCGGAGCAGGCGGGAGCAAGTTCGTGCTGGGGCAATCTCCGCTCGCCTTCAGTTTATACGGCAACTATGACTGGTACGAGATGCAGCCGTGGGGAGGCGATCCGGCAACGCGCTGGATTAAGGAGAGCAAAAAGGTAAGCGTTACCAATATACCGTCCGGCGGGAAGGCGGCCCAAACGTTCCAGGCAATGCTCGATTCTGGCCAACTGCCAGACGTTATTTTTACGGAGCGGGGGACGGATGTGGAACGGCTGCGCAAGGCGGGAAAACTCGTGCCTCTGGACCCTTACTTGGACAAATATCCGAACTTGAAAAAGTGGGCGGGGGCCGGTACCCTCGATTTGCTTCGTTCCGAAGACGGCAAGCTGTACCAGTTTCCGAACTGGCACACGTCCACGCCTACCGGCAACGGGGGCTACAGCATCAACATGAAGCTGTACGAAGAGCTGGGCTCCCCGCAGCTCGAAACATTCGACGATCTATACCGGTATTTGCAGCTCGTCAAGCAGAAATACCCGAACGTCGTACCGTTCGAGGTGACGATTTTCGGTCAGGGAGTCGACCTTCTGTATTCCGGCTTCGCGGACGACCATCCCACGTTGTTTATTTCCCAACTGGCCGTTCCGCAGGGAGACCGGCTGACGTCCATTTTCTCCGATCCGGTGTACAAGGAGACTATGCTGTATGCGAGCAAGCTGTACCGGGAGAAGCTGATGGGGGCGAATGCGCTCTCCCAGACGCTCGAGCAGGTCAGGCATAAGGTAACGTCCGGAGCAGTGGCGGTCATGGCCGCATATAATGTAACGGATTTGACGCGGCGGGGGAACTTGACCCAGCAGGAGGCCGCTTCGGGAGTGGGCTACAAGCTCATATGGCCGCTGCGCAAAGCCGGGGTAGATCGCCATAAAGTATGGCCGACCCAGTACGATTCGACCGGCTGGAACTCGTCCGTCATTACGACCGGAGCCGCGAATCCGGAAGGTTTATACGCTTATTTGGACTGGCTGACCGGCGAGGAAGGGCAGCGCGTCTTGAATTTCGGACCGGAGAGCTTGTATTGGAGCGGTACCGACGAGGCGGGCATCCCCGTGCTCAAGCCGAACTATTATGACGAGACCGGGGAGATCAACCGTCTGCTGGGCGTCTGGGACACGTTTCAGTGGGCGGGCAATTCCACCTATATGAGCAAAGCTTGGGAAAGCGTGGAGAAGCAGCGTGCGCTGCATGAGAGGGGCAAGGAGCCGCAAGCGTCGATTCCGCTGCAGACGTCTTTCGATGCGACCGCCTTCGTCAACCTCGATCCGGCTCCCGAGTCGGAGGAAGGCAAAATCGCGGAGATCGTAAGGGGCATTTACGACGAAGCGAAAGCGGCCATGCTGAACGCGAAAAGCGACGCGGAGGTCGTCGCCGCGCTGGAGCAGGCGAGCAAGGCGGCCAACGAGGCGGGGTACGAACGATTGCTGCAATTCAAGACGGCCAAGTGGCTCGATAATAAACGGAAGCTTGACGCGAAGAAGTAGAGGAGGGAAATGGAGATGGCTGAGATGGCTGAGCCTGTGGCGATTCAGACGAACAATACGGCTTATTTGAACAGTTATTGGTTTAGCGGCATCGAACCGATGTCGGACGCTCAGATGCGGGCGCGCGTACTGGAGCTGAAATCCTACGGCATCAAGTATCAATTGGCGGACATCGGAGTATTGCTCTCCAGCGGAGATTCCCGCAACGGCACGCTTCCGGCCGACGGTTACTCGGAGCTGGGCCGTTGGATCAAAGTGTCGCGGGAAACCGACCCGTCGCAAAAGATCGTCGCCGCCGTCAACGACGGCAAGCGGACGATATGGCTGGACGGCGGCAAAATCGGAAATCCGAGCTTCGGCAATGCCGTATACAACGGTAACCTGAGAACGCTGGCGGACAAATTGGTCAACCGGGGAGTCCCTTACGGTGGAGCGCTCTACATGGCGGATGGCATCCAACTGGATATCGAAGGGTTTATGCGGGATGATCCGGTACTAAAGGCGACTGCCCAATCTGTTCGGAGCGTCTTGGACGACGCGGCCGTTTATTCGATCGCCTGCCCGTATGACCCTGCGCTATGGTCCGATTCGTATATCGGAGAGATGGCCGGCATTTTCAATATGCTGAACCCGATGATGTACGATCAATTGGGCTGGGGTTCGCCCGTATATTCGCCGGAGACGTACCGGCAATTTTGGGAGACGACGATCGTCCGGTATGCGCATGCGATCGTGAAGAGCAGTCGGCCCGGAACGAGACTTAACCCGACGATGCCCGCCTACGAGAAAAAAACGGCCGATGACGGTACCGTATATCACGATCCGGCGATCGAAAATATTTTGTATGCGGCGCAAGGATTGAAGCGGGCGAGAGACCGGCTTTCTCTGGACCGGGCCGGCGATCCCCGGCTGAATCCGAACGGCGTGCACGGAGCCGGCATTTTCTGGTGGAGCAAATTTATTATGCGCGGCCCCGATCCGCATGACCCGGACGCTCACGACTATGCTCAGGATCGCAGCTGGTGGATGGAGGAATGGATGCGCCAGCCGTAAGCCGAGCAGTCAGAACCGACAATCGCCACCAAGCCGAAAATATGCTTGCGAGAACGGGTGCTCCCCCGGAAGGAATCGGAATCCGCTACTGGGCTTTCCGTCGCCTCCGGGGGACTTTTTCCGTGTACCGGGTGCCGCCGGCGCGGGACTATTTGCTTATTTTTGCTCAAACGCTCAAAACGAGCTATCCTTTTGCCCGTTCTTTTCCGTATAATTCCATTGTAACGCGTTTCATAACACCGCGTGCGACCAGTTTGACATCCAGGAGGAACAACAAGGTGAAACGAAAATCAGTGGGGATTTTGGCGCTTGTTACGATGCTGTTATCCGTATCCATTTCGCTTGCCGTCTACGGTCAGGAAGCAACGAATGCGGATGGCGTATGGCAGGCGAACAATACCGCTTATTTGAACTCATATTGGTTCAACGGCACGGAGCCATTGACGGACGAGCAAATCAAGGAACGGGTGCTGGAGCTGCAAAAATACCGCATCAAGTATCAGCTGGCCGATATCGGGGTGCTCGTCTCGAGCGGCAATGCCCGCAACGGCACGCTTCCGGAGCAAGGCTACAAGCATTTGGCGCGCTGGATCAAAATATCCAGGGAAACGGCTCCGGATCAAATCATTATCGTCATGGTCAACGACGGCAGGCGGACGCTGTGGCAAAACGGCAAAAAAGTCGGCAACCCGAATTTCGGAAATACGGTTTACAATGCCAATTTGACGGCCGTTGCGGACAAACTGCTCAATCAGGGCTTGGCTTATCAAGGAAACCTGTACAAAGCGGACGGAATCCAGCTCGATATCGAAGGATTTTTGCCGAACGATCCGGCTTTGAAGGCGACGGCGGAATACGTCCGGACCGTTCTGGACGACAAGGCGATCTACTCGGTCGCAGCGCCTGCGGATCCGGCATTATGGTCGGATACATATGTCAGCGAGATGGCCGGCATATTCAACATGCTGAATCCGATGATGTACGATCAGCTGGGCTACGGCTCCCGCGTTCATTCTTCGGACACGTACCGGCAATTTTGGAAAACGACGGTCGTTCGATACGCGCGTGCCATAGCGCATAGCAGTAACCCCGACACGATGCTGAATCCGACGATGCCGGTGTATGAGACGAAGGCGGACGAGGACGGTACGGTGTATCACGACCCTGCCATAGAAAATATTTCCAACGCGGCCGCAGGGCTTAAGCTGGCCAGAGAGCAACTGAATCTCGACCGTACGATCAACCCGAAAATCAATCCGAACGGCGTGCATGGCGCGGGTATTTTTTGGTGGAGCTCGTTTACTCTCCAACTTCCCGATCCGAGGACCGGCTACGATTATGCGCCGGATCGCGGCTGGTGGATGGACGGCTGGGTGCGGCAAAAATAACGGGTTGCGGGGAAAACCGTCCGGGGCACGGATGGTTTTTTGTCGTGTCATAAGGCGCGTTTGGCGCGGTAGCGCGGGACGGCTGCGTTGTTCGGGGGAACATTGGCGTGGAGTAACAAATGCCGAGTAAAACGTAGAATCGTACAAGTGTTGTTGTTTCATTAATGTTCGCCGAAGTTCGCTGCGATTATAATGGTAGTGTTGAATGGCTGTCTTTAAAACGACGATGCCAAGGGGGACTTTTATGAGCATGTACGAAGCTGCGAATGCCGTACGTAATGCCGATGGCTTGATCAGCTTCTGGGATTTTCAGGAGCAGGGCGGGCAGAGCAGGAAAGCGCAAGGACCATACGCTTACGAGCTGGCGGAAGGGGCCGGAGCCGTAGAGCGGGCGGAGGACGGCATATTCGGGCCGTACGCGGCGGACGTAAAGCACGGGCAATGGTTTTCGCTGCCCAGGGCGGAATGTCCCGCGCTTGATATTCACGGGCCAGCCGCTCAAGTGACGATCGCCGCCTGGTTGAAATGGGCTGACGTCGAGAGCAAGGGCTGCCAGGCCGTCGCCGGAATATGGAACGAATCGCGGCGCAAACGCCAATATTGTCTGTTTCTCGACCTGCGCATTTGGCAAAGCAAGGGGCAGGCTTGCGGTCACGTATCTTCCGTCGGCGGACCGACGCCCGGGTTTCCTTATTGCATGACGAGCGCGATCGGAAATACGCCGCTAAGCAAGGCGGAGTGGCATTTTGTCGCGTTCACGTACGACGGCAGCCATGCCAAAATTTATTTGGACGGCTCGTTGGATGCAAGAGAGCATTACAATCCGTTCGAGTATCCCGAAGGGTTGTACGATGGAGGGGCGGAAGGGGCCGATTTTACGGTCGGCGCCGTGGATCGGTCGGGCGAGATGGGCAATTTCTATACCGGTCTGCTCGGAGGCTTGGCCGTATACAGCCGTGCGCTTACGGCGGAGGAAATAGCGGAGCTGCATGCCCGCACGACGTCCGTCCCATCCGTGTGAGAAATAAAACTGCGACAGCATAATCCACAAACAACCTGGAAGCCCCTTGATGAAACGGGTGCAACGTGTTGCCGTTAAATAGAGGAACTATATTCCGTAATGGTCCCGAATTCCGTTGCACGCTTGAAGATAACGGAACAGGCTTCCGTTATTCTCAAACTTTGAGGGTATAAATGATCGTGAACAGCGGAATAGCGGAACGGTTTTCCGTTATTTTGCCATCAACAGGAGTACTCGGGACAATAGCATACTCAAGTTCCGCTATTTGTTGGATTCGCGGTCCCGCAAGATCGGGCATGGCACCGACAAAGGCAACCAGCCTTCCCCGATCTTGCGGGACGGCACTCCTGAATGTGAATGATGCTGTCGTAGAAAAAAGCAGAGCCCGCTCTTCCCGTACGTATGCGCGGGAGAAGCGGGCTCTGCCGGTTATCGCTTGTTATCCGTTTTCCTCGCGAGCGTCCTGCTACTGGAGAACGACCGTATCGCCTTCCTGGAGTCCTTCCAGCACTTCGGTTTTGTCGGCGGTTTCCAGACCGACCTTGATCGCGCGCTTCTCGACGCCCTGCGCCGTTTCCAGCATCACGTAGTAGCCGTCCTTGTCCCGCTGCACCGCAATCGTGGAGACGGTGAGCACGTTTTGCTTGTTGTCGGTCTCGATCGTGGCGGTCAGGGTGAGCCCGGCGACCAAATTATCGTGGGTGTCGAGCGAGATGACGACCTCGAACTGAGCCGGACCGGTATCGGTGGCGGTCGTCGTTTTCGGAAATTTGGATACTTTCTCGACCTTGCCGGTCAGCTTCGTCTGCTTCAGCGCATCGATGTTCACCTGCACCGGCATGCCGGGCCGGATGCGGAACACGTCGTATTCGCCTACGGAGGTCGTCATCTGCAGCTTGGAGACGTCGACGATTTTGCCGATCGCTTCGCCCTCCGCCACCTTTTGCGGCTTGGTGGTGCCGGCCATCAGGTAAATTCCCGATTCCGGGGCGACCGGCTCGGCCTGAGCCAGCTTCTCCCGCTTCGTCTCCAATTTGACGCTCGATAGGGAACGATTTACCCGATCCAGCTCCTCCTGCACATCCTTGGAGGCGGATTTCGTAAACAGCTGAAGCGCTTCGCCCTCGTTGGCCGCGATCTTCTCGCCGGTTATCGCCGCGGCGGCCTGCTCCGCCGTTTTCAGCTTCGCCTCCAGCTCCGATTTGCGGATGCTCGCCGTCTGCTCCGCAATCTCGTCGCGCAGCGACTTGTCGTCCAGATTGAACAGCGGACTGCCTTTCTCGACCTGCATGCCGTCGCTCACCGACCACTGTGTAATCTCCGCGGAAAACGGCGCGTACACGATCGTTTCCTTCACGTAGGACGACTTTCCCTTCACCTCGACGGTATTGGACAAATGTTGTTTCTCCGCCTTGAATTTCAACGCGCTTCCGGCAGGGCTCGCGACCGGCTTCTGAGTCCCGGGGTGACTTTGCACATACAGCAAACTGCTTATGGCGAACAGTAGAATGACGATGGCGAGATACAGCCACGTTTTCTTTTTACGCATCATGCTTGCTCCTTTGCTACTCTCGTTTTATCGCGGTAAGCGCGTCGGTTCTCGAAGCTTTGATCGCCGGGAAGATGCCGGACATGATGCCGGTAAGCATGGCGAAGAACAGGCCGAGCGGCAATATCCAGAAGCTGATGAACAAAATCTCCGCATCGCCGGAGCCGGTGCTGTTCGTTTTGATCAGGATGACGTTGATCCCCCATATGACCCAATACGCGAACAAAATGCCGGCAAGCCCGCCCATGACGCCGAGCAGTGCCGATTCGACGACGAACATGTTGCGGATTTGTCCCAAATTCGCCCCGAGCACCTTCATAATGCCGATTTGGCGTCTGCGCTGATGCGTCGACATCGTCATGGCCACAATGATCGAGATGGAGGCGACGAACAGGATGAACAAGCCGGCCCCCCCGAATATGATCCGCACGATGACAAATTCCTTGCTCATGCTTTCCTGCCGGCTCAAATTGTTCATCGTCCGCAGCTTCAGCGATTGGATCAGCTTGTCCGTTTCGGCCACGTTGGCCGCCTGATCGACTTTGACCGTAACGTTGTCGAAATGGCTCTCGGCTTCGAGGCTCCCCGGACTTTTGCCGGAGACGGCAGCTTCCGCCTCGCGGATTTGCCTTGCCAGCCCGGGCGAGATGTAAGCCGTTTTCTGCGAAAAAAAGACCGCGCGGTCGGACATGTTCTCGGCCCTTTTCTCGATCGCTACGACCCGGACGGGAAATTCCAGCGTTCTGGACGTACCGTCCGCCATATTGACCGTTTTGAGCAGTCGGATCTGTTTGCGATACAGCGGATATGGGACGATGGGCGGCTGCTCGCGGCCTTGAATTACGTCCTGCTCCAGCTGCGCCTGTTGTCGCCGCGCAGCGTCGGTAAGCGAAGTCTGGCGATCCCGCAAGCCTACCGTGGCGGTATAGCTCAGCACGATTACGTTGTCCTGGTCGATAGGGGCTCCCTGCTGATATTCGAAGCCGAAGTCGGTCAACGTCCCCAGATCCGTAGCGGTAATATCCAGATAACCGGTTTTCGTATCGTCCGCGACGAATTGCAGGTTGCCGATACGTTCGAAGCTCGCCGCCGTCTTGACATGGGGCAGCGATTTGATCAAATTCAGCTTTTGCTTCGTAATGCCGAAATCGTCTACGGCGCTTGTCTGGCCCGAGCCGCTACCGCTGCTGTTGTTCATGATGGTAATTTCGTCCGTTTTCAAATAGTAGCTCATCTGCTTCGTGCTGTAATGGGAGATCGATTCGCCGAAAGCAAGCGCCACGACGATCGAGGCGGAGCCGATGGCGATGCCCATGACGCACAGCAGCGTCACGACTTTGCGACGTCGCAGCTGGTCCCAGCCGAGTGCGATATAATCGCGCAACCTCATGTTCCGACCTCCCCGTGCAGCAACGCATCCTCGTCGCTTTCCGCGTCCGATTCGACGAGCCTCCCGTCTCTCAGCTGGATGATCCGTTTCGTACGTCTCGCCACCTCGTGCTCATGGGTAACGATGACAAACGTGATGCCGTGATTGACGTTCAGCTCGATCAGCAAATCGATAATTTCCGCTTCCGTCTTCGTGTCCAGATTGCCCGTAGGCTCGTCGGCGAACACGACGGCCGGCTCGGTAATGAGCGATCGGGCGATACTGACGCGCTGCTGCTGGCCGCCCGACAGCTGGGACGGGAACAGCTCCGTTTTTCCCGCGAGACCTACCCGCGTAAGGAGCGCATTTGCCCGTTCGCGACGAATTTTGGCTTTCTCGCCCTGAAAGACGAGCGGCAGCTCGACGTTCTCGCGCACCGTCAAATGGGGAATCAGCTCATAGGACTGGAAAATAAAGCCGATGTGCGTACGCCGGAACACGGCAAGCTCGTTCTCGCTCATTTTCTCGATCGGTCGGCCGGCGATGAGAATGCTGCCTTCGGTCGGCTTCATCAAGCCGGCCATCAGGTTGAGCAGTGTCGACTTGCCGGAGCCGGAGCTGCCGAGCAGCGCGACGATCTCGCCGCGCTCGACGCGGAAATCGATGCCGGCGAGCACTTGCGTCGATTCGGTTCCGTTCAGGAACGAATGGGAAAGCTTTTGAACGACTAGCACGATACCCCTCCGTCTGTTGGTTGGCATGGCGGTCCGCCATGACCTTAACATGTCTCATCATACATGACGGTACTTAATAGTTTTTCAAGAAATAATGAAGTTTTTCTTAATGTTTCGGAATTTTGCCGTTCGATGAAGCGATGAGGTTGCGGAACAGCCCCGCTATGATCCGATTTTGAGGGAATGTCATTGGTTGTACTGCATGAAACTGATGCCGAATAACGCTCTGCTTTTTGTATAAAAGAACCATAGTTTCCGGAAATCCTCCGCGATATAGTGAATACAGGCGGTTAACGAGGAGGTGAGAGCGGTATGGAGTTTATGTCGAAGTGGGTGTGGCAACAAATGACGGATGAGGCACCGAGCATTTTGCAGACTCCCGTCCCGGACGGATATACGTCTGACGGCTTCGCAGCGGCCGCTCTGAAGCAATGCGGCGTCATCGCGACCGCCGGGCACCGCCTTCGGACCGTCGGGAGAAGGATATTCCTGATCTCGCTTTTTTTGCCCGGAGAACGGTTGCCGGAAGCAGAGAGGTTGAAGCAAATGCGGAGGAGCTGGAGCAATGGATAGAGCGGTCAACTATATAAACGGAGAATGGGTCGCATCCGCATCGGGACGGTATTTGCCCAATACGAACCCGGCTACGGGAGAACGGCTGGGAGAAGTTGTCCAGTCGGTTGCTGCGGATGTCGAGCTTGCCGTCCGCGCGGCCTCCGAGGCGCAGCGGAAATGGCGGCTCGTGCCGGCGCCGAAGCGGGCGGAAGTACTGTACCGCGTCGCCCTGCTGCTGCAGGAGAGAAAAGAAGCGCTGGCGAAGACGATTACGCTCGAAATGGGCAAGGTGATCGAGGAAGCGAGAGGCGAAGTACAGGAAGCGATCGATATGGCCTATTATATGGCCGGCGAAGGGCGGCGCATGTTCGGGGATACGGTCCAGTCGGAGCTTCCCGACAAGTTCGCCATGAGTCTGCGCGTTCCCGTAGGGGTGGTCGGCCTTATTACTCCTTGGAATTTCCCGATCGCGATCGCTTCGTGGAAATCGCTTCCCGCATTGGTCGCCGGGAATGCGGTCGTATGGAAGCCGGCTTCCGAGACGCCGTTCACCGCCGCGGGCTTCGTGCGCGTATACGCAGATGCCGGACTGCCCATAGGGCTGGTCAATCTCGTCAACGGCTCCGGCAGCACGGTCGGGGCCGCGATGGTCGACCATCCGGGCATATCGGTCATCTCCTTTACCGGCTCGAACGAGGCGGGAAGAGCGATTAACGGCCGCGCCGGGTCGCTGCTCAAACGGACCTCTCTGGAAATGGGCGGCAAAAACGCGATTACGGTGCTGGAGGACGCGGACCTCGATCTGGCGGCGGACGGCATCCTATGGAGCGCCTTCGGGACGAGCGGCCAGCGCTGCACCGCTTGCAGCCGGATTCTGGTCCACCGGGACGTCCGGGACCGGCTCGAACGAAAGCTCGTGGAGCGGATAGCGAGGCTGAGCATCGGCAACGGTCTCGATCCTGAGGTCCATGTCGGTCCGGTCATCAACCGGGCATCCTTGGAACGAATCGACCGGTACGTCCGGATCGGCTTGGAGGAAGGAGCCAAACTGTTGTGCGGAGGCGGCATCGCGAACGTGGATGGTCTCCCCGGCGGGTACTTTTTCCAGCCGACGCTGTTTACGGATGCGAGGCCCGGCATGAGAATCGTGCAGGAAGAAATATTCGGTCCCGTCGCCGCCATTATCCCGGTCGGCAGTCTGGAGGAAGCGATCGAGGCGAACAACGACGTGGAGTTCGGCTTGTCCAGCTCCGTGTACACATCAGACGTGAACCGGGTATTCCGGGCGATCAGGGATTTCGACACCGGGATCGTCTATGTCAATGCCGGCACGTCGGGCGCGGAAATCCATCTTCCTTTCGGAGGCACGAAAGGAACCGGCAACGGCCACCGCGATTCGGGCGTAGCCGCGCTGGACGTATTTACGGAATGGAAATCGGTATACGTGGATTACAGCGGCAAGCTGCAGCGGGCGCAAATCGACAACAATTGACGCAGGGCAAGCGGAATCAATCCCGCTTCGCCTATCGCCGTTCATCTACGTCCGCCGTCCGCTCATTGTTCCGGATCGCCATGTACAGCAGCATGCAATGCTCGAAGCAATCGAGGCGCAACGAAGTGAGCTCGGCTATTTTGTCCAGCCGGTATATGACCGTATTGCGGTGCACGAACAGCGTGCGGGCGACTTCGCTCCTATTCATGTTCAGCTTGCAATAGGCCAAAAACGTCGCCGCGAGCGTCTCGTAGCTGCCGAGCTTGACCAATGGCGCGATGATGGACTGCAGCTTCGTTCGTATATCCGGCGACAGCTCCTGGGGAAGAAGCTCCAACGTAATGAGCCGATCGTCGCAAGCGTAAATTTTGTTTTCTTTCTTCGTCCTTTTGCCTGCCGACATCGTCTTGGCCGCGCTGCGGTACGATTCGGAGACGCCCTGTAGGCCGCGATTCACCGTGCCGATCGAGATGGCCGCCGTGCGGTTGTACTTGGATTGCAGGAACAGGCTCAGCTTCCGCAGCTCCTTCTCGAGCGCGACGGACAGCTGCGCGGGTTCCGTCTTCGACTTGACGGGCAAAATGGCGATAAACCGTTCGACGCTGATTTGCGATACGATATCGTCCTTCGATTTCTTGAACAGCAAATTCAAATAGTCGAGTATTTCCTGCTGGAGGTAGGGGAGCGGGATCGGATCGGCGGGGGGCGGAGCGGGCGCGGCGCTATCCGGGGCGTGCGGATAACCGGCGATGTCGATCAGCAGGCAGACGCGGTCGGTCTCGAGGTTGTAATCGAGCGTTTTCGCATACTGCATAATCGGCTCGGCATCTTCGTCGTTTTTGAAATGGATGAGCTGCTGCACGAAAATTTCCACCATTTTCGTTTCGAGGTGCATCGTTTCTTTGCGAAACGCTTCGAGACACAGCATTTCGACATGGCTTTTCACAAGATGAACGTATTTGATCACCTCGTTCGGGTCGCCGATGATGCCTAACACGCCGATCGGCTTGTTGTGGAGCGCGAGCGGAACGGAGATGCCGGGGAGGACGTTCTCGGGCGCATGCTCCAGACCGCTTTCGCAGTCGACGGCGCCGTTTCTGCGAATGACGTCGAGGGACGGCTTGTGAAAGTTGCCCAGGCGGCTCCGGTCGGTCGAGCCGATAATGTACCCCTCCTTGTCCGTAATGCTGATCGGGTAACCCAGAATGGCTGTCGTTTTATCGGCGATGTCTTGGGCCATATGCTCGAGAATTTTCATCCGCTTGTGTCCCTCCATAATCCATAACCCAAATAATAGCTTTAATTGTACCCGGTTTTTGTGCATATTCAACATATAATTTCCAATCCGATCAAGCTAAGATGAAGGTAACGAAAACGAAATCAACTACGAGCGGCTCCGGAGGGAGCGGGGGGATGAGGCAATGAGAGTGGCCGTATTGGGAACGGGGATGGTGGGCCATGCGGTAGTCGGTCAGTTGGCCAAGAGCCGGGCGGTCGCGGAAGTCGTGGCGGTCGATGCGGAGCAGTCGAGGGTCGAACGGATCGCGGCCGCGGCGAATCGTCCGAACGTGACGGGAAGAACGGTAAATTTGGGCGATGAAGCGACAGTGACCGGATTACTGCGGGAATTCGACATTGCGGTCAACTGTCTCCCGGCCGTCTTGACGCTGCAGACGACGAGAGCCGCGATCGCGGGCAATTGCCATCTGGTCGATCTGTCCAATGCCGCCTATACGGAGAAGCTGGAGCTGGATGATTCGGCGAAGGCTGCGGGCGTGCTGGTCGTAACGGGCTGCGGAGTGGCTCCCGGCATCGTGGGCATCTTGGCGGCCCGCGGCGCGGAACTGCTCGACGAGGCGGACGAAGCGGTCATGATATGCGGCGGTCTGCCGCGACATCCCGTTCCGCCCTTATGGTATCAGGTCGTGTTCAGCGTAGACAGCCTATTCCAGCTGTACCGCAAACATTCGCTTGCGGCGGAGAACGGTCAATTGGTGCAAATCCCTCCTTTCTCCGGGCTGGAAACGATCGAGTTCGACGCCCCCGTAGGCGAGTGCGAGGCGGTCATAACGGACGCCTGGAGCGTCCCGTACACGCTCAGGCACAAGGTCAAGCGGATCTACGAGAAAACGGTCAGATACAAAGGACATTGGTCCAAGCTGGCGACGCTCGCCGAGCTGGGCTTCATGAGCGATACGCCCGTCGAGGCAGGCGGCGTGCAAGTAAGTCCCTACGAGCTGACGAAGCGTGTATTGGAACCGCAGATGAAGGGCGGCTCGGTCGAAGACATTACGGTAGCCCGGGTTACCGTTACGGGAATGTACCGGGGGCAGCCGGCAAAGGTGCAATGGGAGATGACCGATTTCTTCGACCCGTTGCGGAATATGACCTCGATGGCCCGGACGACCGGATTTCCCGCGGTCGTTATGGCCGAATGGATCGCCGAGGCGCGCATGGGCGAACGGGGCATTCGGACGCCCGAACAGCTGATTACGGGAAATCGGTTCGAGCCGTTCCTCGCCGCTTTGCACGAAGAAGGGATACGCATTGCGTATACCGGGAATCCCGTACCGGAAGCGGAAGGAGAACGGCCATGAAGCGGAGCGAAGGAATCGGTGCGGATATCGATCATGGAGCAAGGGGGCGAAAACCGAAGATCGTCCAAGTGCTGTCCATGTATCATCCGGCCGGCGAAGCGATACTGCGCGAGGCTGCGGAAGTGGTCCGGACCGACGATACCGGCATCGATCGGCTGCGCGAGACGGTCCGGGAAGCGGAAGCGATCGTGCTGCGGGCTCCGGCACGGATCACGAAGGAGATCATCGACGCCGCGCCGTTGCTCGAGGTCATATCCGGAGCGGGGGTCGGACTCGACAATATCGACGTGGAATACGCGACGGCGAAGGGCATTCCCGTCCTGCACGCGCCCGCGGTCAACGGCGTATCGACAGCGGAGCATACGATGCTGTTGATTATGGCGGCGGGTAAATCGCTGATTCCGTTCCATGAGGAGATGCGCAAAGGCAATTACGGCTCTCGGATGGCGATACCATCCCGGGAGCTGCAAGGAAAGCGGGCCGGCCTCGTCGGCTTCGGCACAATCGCCCGGGAAGTGGCGAAGCGGCTGCGGTTCGGGCTCGGCATGGAGGTGACCGCATGGGTCCGGTCGTCCGAAGACGGCAGACGCGAAGCGGCCGCGACGATCGGGGCGGAATTGACAAGCGATCTGGACCGGCTGTTCGCCGAGTCGGATTTCGTATCGCTTCATATTCCTTTGAACGGGCATACCCGCGGGTTAATCAATCGGCGCCATTTCGCGCTCATGAAGCGCGACGCCTGGCTGATCAATACGGCCCGGGGGGCCATCGTCGACCAAGCCGACATGGTCGAGGCTCTCCGCTCCGGCCTGTTGGCCGGAGCCGCTCTGGACGTATTCGATCCGGAGCCGCTCCCGGCGGATCATCCGCTGCTGTCGATGGGCAACGTCATTTTGACCCCGCATGTCGCGGGAACGACGGAGGAAAGCAATTACTTGATGGCCACGGCCGTAGCTCAAAACGTGCTTCGGGTGCTCGCGGGCGGCCGTCCGGAGCCTGTCGCCAATCCCGAAGTGTGGGGGCTCGGCCGGAAGGCGGGATACTGATGCTAATCTCATAACACTTCATAGCCTGAAAACATGTAAAACATGCAGTTATTTTGTATGGAAGGCATCCGGTATCCGTTGTTAGCTGGAAAAAGTCCAGTTATTTTCACCCGTATTAGACCGTATGGCGGCTTGATGGCGATTTGACTGCATGATTTCCATTTCATTTGGCTAATTCCGCTTTATTATTGAAATTACCTGCATAATTTGAGGCTGTTGAGAAAGTCTGCAAAGAGAGGAAGCGCCGGAGACAAGAGATGGGGGAATGCGCTCCACAGCGTCGGAGACAAATGATGGAGGAATGCGCTCCACAGCGTCGGAGACAAGAGATGGGGGAATGCGCTCCACAGCGTCGGAGACAAATGATGGGGGAATGCGCTTCACAGCATCGGAGACAAATGATGGGGGAATGCGCTTCACATCCGTTAAAATCGTGTTGTCTTTAAGATTTAGCGGTTACGACACGATTTAAAGTCAACCGCTTCGCTTTCCGCGCATTTCCCCCACCTTTTTTTGTATGACAAATCTCTCTTTTTGACTTTTTCAACAACCAGATGATTTCCAGTTATTGTTTGCGGAAGGCGGGCGGCTATATCGCGCTACAGGCCGTGGCCTAAAGGAACCGAAAGAAACGTCCGGAATCGCGCCATATGTGCGCGTCCTCGGCTTCTGGGAAGCGGCCCGCCGACCAGATGGAGCACAGCCAGCATAGCTCCCGCATCCCGGAGCGGGTGAGAAGGAGAAGCATGCCCCCACCCGAATCAATCGGGAGGAGCCTTCACATGCTTCCGGTCTCCCCCGTATAAATCCGGGGGACCCGGCTTCCGACGGCGCATACGACCTCGTAGTTGATCGTATTTGCGAGTGCCGCCACTTCATCGATCGCTATGCTTTCGTTGCCGGACGTCCCGAACAAGGTGACCTCGTCGCCGACTTCCGCGTACGGGGCGATCGTCACGTCCAGCATCGTTTGATCCATGCATACCCTTCCCGCGAAGGGCACCCGAACGCCTTGTACGAGAGCGACGCCTTTGTTGGACAGCTGCCGGGACAAGCCGTCCGCGTAGCCGATCGGAATGGCGGCGATCAGGCTGTCCCGCTCCGGGACGAACGTGCAGCCGTAGCCGACGGGCCGGCCTTCGGGCGATCGTCTCAAGTCCGCAATGCGCGACTTCAGTTGCATCGCCTGCTGGAGCGGATACGCCGGCAGCCGGGTATGGCTCGAGGGATGCAAGCCGTACAGGGCTATGCCTACCCGAACCATATCCAGGTGCATGGAAGGGTAGCGCATAGTCGCGGCGCTGTTGCAGCAATGCTTCAGGGGAATTTGTATTCCGTTTTGCTCCAACAGGCGGATAACGGACTGGAACGTCCGGAACTGGCGCCATGTGTAAGCCGGATCTTCCCCGTCCGCATCGGCGAAATGGGTAAAGACGCCTTCAAGCTCGACGAAGCGGGCCAGCATCGCCCTACGGGCCAACGCGAGTACGGCATCCGGGTCGGAGAGGCCGATCCGGTTCATGCCCGTATCGATTTTGAGATGGATGCGGACCCGTTTGCGCAGCGTTTCCGTCTGACGGACAATTTCCTCCAATACATCGTCGGAAAACACGGTCAAGTCTGCTTCGTTATCTATAGCTGCCCGAACGGAGTCGGGAGGCGTATAACCTAGCACGAGCACAGGGTGTCCGATCGAGGCGCTCCTCAGTTGTACGGCTTCGTCCAGGATGGCCACGCCCAAACGGTCGGCTCCCGCATTCAATGCGGCACGAGCCGCTTCAGCGGCACCATGGCCGTAACCGTTCGCTTTGACGACAGCCATCAAGGCGGCATGCCCGCCCAGGCTGGATTTGAACAATCGGGTATTGGAAGCAATCGCTTCCAAAGAAATTTCCGCCCATGTGTGGCGATAGCCGGTCGGCGGCCGTTCGCCGGTAATGGAATGCATCATTCGTTTTCTCCCGCTTGACGGATAGTGTGGCTCTATCGAGCTAATTGGTTTTTATGGAGAGGCTCCTACCATTCTGTACATTCTTCATTGATAAAATAAGTATAGTCCGCGATAAGTCACGTGTCTTCGTCAAGGAAAACGAAAGTAACGCCCCCGGTTCGTCGGTTGTCACAATAATCGTCCTTGAACGATGGGCGAAAAATGTCCCAAGCAGCAGCTTTGCCGCACGATCCGGGAGATGGAAACGAAGAGGGAATTAGCTGTCTTCATCTTGTCTATAATCGGTATACCGATTGTAAATAATGGGAGCGCCAATTATAATTGGAGTAACGCAGCAGACGCAATTCACTCGTTGCAGTCGATGATCCATAGACAACATGCGGGTAGTTTTGGAGGATATTTACGCCGAATTCGATTTAAAAGATCGGATTTTTCCATTCGTTAGGCGCAGGATGGGAATAGGGGCGTAGGACGCCGGAAATGACGGATTTATTAGCTGCCCGGGAGGTGGTGCATGTCGGATAGCTGCAGGAAGGGCGTGTTCGTGAAATGAGCTTCTATTCAGGGGACATCGATTTCAAAGAGTTTCGTTGTGCAGCATCATTTTGTAAGCGTTATCATTTTTTTTGCGACCTTGCGAAAATGCGGAGTGAAATCGAAAAGGAGGAAGTCCGGATGACGGGAGTTTCACGCAATTTCAAGGTAGGTACATTGCTGCTGATGTCGTCATTGTTGGCGGCAGGATGCGGCGGCAGCGGGGATAATGGGAGCGCGGCGCCCGTTATGGAGAAGAAAGAACCGTTCGAGATGTCCATTTATGCGGCGGGCGTAAGCGTAAAGGAGTTCGACGACAGGTTCAGAAAAACGCTGGAGGCGAAGTTTCCTCACATTACTTTCAAATACCGGACGAACCAGCCGGGCGCCACGATTACGGAGTTTGTAGCGCAGGGTGATATTCCCGATTTGATCCGTACCGATATCCCGACCCTGAAGACGCTATATACGGATTTGGGGTTGGCCTACGATTTGCGTGAGATGGTCAAAAAGTACAAGTACGACTTAAACCGGTTCAACTCGGTTTTCACTCAGGAAATCATTGACGTTATGGGCACGGGCGCCATGTATGGCCTCCCCGTACCTCCCTACTTCCCGCAAGTGTTGTATTACAATAAAGATTTGTTCGACAAGTTCGGGGTCGCGTATCCGAAGGACGGCATGACGCTGGACGACGTGTATGAGCTCGCGAAAAAAATGTCCAGAACGGACGGCGGAGTAACGTATCGCGGCTTCAGCGCGAATACGATGGCATTTCTGCGCGACAATCCGTTCTCGCACCCGATATTGGATCCGAAAACGGACGCCTTGTCCGATCCGGAGAGATGGAAGGGCTTGTTCACGACGCTGAAGCGCTTCTACGATATTCCGAACAATGCGATAGGCAAGACGGTGGCTGAAGAGAACAACGCGTTCTCCAAAGGCAATGTGGCGATGCAAATCAACCAGCACAGCGTCTATCTCATTATACCTCCCGAAGTGAACTGGGACCTGGTGTCCGCGCCGCTCATATCCGGAGCGCCCAAGATGATGGGTCAGCGGGGGCCGGCCTATTGGTCGATCACGAATCAGAGCAAGCATAAGGAGGAGGCGTTTCAAGCGATTATGGAGATGCTGTCCGATGAAATCCAGATGCAGGATTCGAAAAACGGCATACCGACGACGCTGGCCAGCAAGGAAATCCAAGCCGCTTTGGGTAAAGATCATCCCGTATACAGCAAGAAAAATATGAATTCGCTTAACTTGTATCCGCCTATTTCGGCCACGCCGAAACGCCAGTCCGGGCTCGTGGACGTCGCCCTCGGTACGCAGCAGAACCTGATGTCCGGTCAATTCCAGAAATTCGCCACCAATGCGATGGATATCAACAGCGTAATGCGAGAGGCCGACGAGCTGCTGAAGAAAGAAGTCCAGAAGGAGAAAGAAAAGACAGGCGCCAAATAAGCCATGCCGGAGGGATGACTTTATAGTCGTAATGAGGGGAACGCGCCTTTATCGGGCTGCCTCCCCTTTTTTGTATGCAGCTGTACGGGAGGTGCTGCACTGAACAGGGAACAGCGGGCGGACTGGCTTAACCATGCTATGAAAAGCAGACTAACAACAGTGCAGCGAATCATCAACGCGACCGTGAAAAATGGGGTTTATTCAAACGGAGCCGAGGAGCATTTCTTTTCTTGTACGGGACATATGAAACGGTACGTTTACAGAGGGCGCTTCGGCTTATTCCAAAGCTTGACCCATAATTTGTTCGAATCGTCTTTAAAAAGCTTGATGCCGAGCAGCTGAAGCGGGGTCCATACTTTTTTGAACTGATAATAGGGCAATGATCGATCACCTCCGGGCAACGATTTTCCAGTTCCATACATATTGTATGTTACAAATATATGACAATCGATATATATTTTTACTATAAACCGATTTTCCGCAAACGAATCAGACCAATGGTTGAGAAGTAACCGTCCGTGGCATATCATAGAGAATATCGTATGATCAAGGAGGAACCGTTCCATGGAATTGCGCCTATACCGGCAAACGGATCACGAGCAAGTCATGAAGCTTCACGAGTTGGCTCTCGAAGAAGCGGGCGCCTACAAAGGGGACGGCCAGCGGGATGACGACATGCGCGATATGGAAGCGGCTTATTTCGCCGACGGCGGGGAGTTTTGGATCGGCGAGATCGAGGGGCAGATCGTGGCGACGGGGGCTTTCCGCCGAACGCCGGGCGATACGGCGGAGCTCAAACGGATGCGCGTCGCACCGGAGCGTCAAGGTCTCGGCTTCGGAAAGATTATGCTGAACAAGCTGGAGGAACGGGCGAAGGAGCTCGGGATAACGCTGCTTCACCTGGAGACGACCGAAGGACAGAACGCCGCGCGGAAGCTGTATGAAAGTGCGGGCTACACGATGCACGAGAGAAGGGTAATCGACGGGAACGACTGTCAGATGTATGTAAAATGGCTCGTTCCCCCGGAACCCGCCGTGGAGATGACGCTTGAGGAGGAGGCGGCGTTTTATGCCGATTGGGACGTCTCTCAGGAATTGACCGAATATGCGAAGAAGCTGCTTCGGGAAGGGGCGTCGCCGGAGCGGGCGATGGAGGAGGTGCTCCGCTCCGAGCTGTATGCGGCATGGTCCGGGAAAGAACGCTGCTTCAACGTAGAGTACGACCGGCTGGACATGTACGAGGACTTGCATAGCTCGGTATTGTCGGATAGACGGATCGGGCATATCGAGGAGCAAGCCGCTGCGCACTTCGACCCGGAAGCGAACTCCGCATCCGTCACGGACTTGGAGGCACCGGATGAAGCGGACGAGCCCGTATTCGCCGAAATGGAAATCCGTATCAAGCCGTCAAGGCTGGCACTGGAGATGGCACGATTTTCGCGTGCCGTCGGACTCGGCAAGCCGATCCGCTATATCCATTTCCTTGCCTTGTTCTCGGGTGCGACGATCGTCGATATGGAGCAGGAAGAGCTCGACCGGTTGGTGGCGAACAAGCAGCAGGCAATCGAGCTGGCGGAAGCGTTTGCCGAACGGTACGGGGACAGCGCGGCCGCTGCGGAAGACGAGACGGACGAGGGGGAGTATCGCTGATGCAGCAAGGTTATAGTCGAGCGGGAGGAAGGAAGTTATCAATATCTTTCTTATCTTCCAGAGAAAGCGCTTGACTTTTGTGCGCACAGCGAATACGATGTAGTTGTCGGTAAATTCGGAAAATTACATGAGCGCTTTAAGGTGGAGACGACGAGAAAGCCTGAAGCCAATGAATCACTCTCCCGTGGAAGACACGGATGGGGATGCTTCTTTGGTCAACGGTTTCGCTCGTCGTCTTTTTGCGTACCCTATTTTTCCGCCGCCGGCGCATCGATTTTTGCTTGAGGATTGGGGGGAGCATACGGCTTGACGCATCAACTGTTCCATTGTCTATCAGGAGAAAGGTCGGGGAGGCGCTAAATATGGGAAAAAGAAAATGGTTTGTCGTATTGTCCATGATTGCCGCATTGTCTGCGGCAGGGTGTTCTTCGGAGAAGTCCGGAAGCGGGAAAACAGCGGAATTTACCGTTTCGACGGAGCCCGTTACGTTAAAGTTTTATGTCAATGTCACCAGATTGTCCGAGCTCGAGTATCAGCAAATCTATATAGAACCGCTCAAAAAGAAATATCCGCATATTACGCTTCAAAAGCTGGAAGGCGATTTGGGGCAGCTGGTCGCCGCCGGAGAAATACCGGATCTGATCATGTCCGACAATGACTGGCATATGCCGTTGAAACAATTGGATCTGCCCGCGGACTTGACCGAGCTGGTCAAAAAGATGAAGCTCGACCTGAGCGCATTCAAACCGGAGACGATTCAGGCCATACACAACTTGGACCCCAAGGGAGGCTTGGAGGGCATACCGTTCGACTTGAACACGGGAGCGCTTTTTTACAATAAAGATCTGTTCGACAAGTTCGGCGTCGCTTACCCGAAGGACGACATGCTGTGGAACGATATATTGCAGTTGTCCAAGAAGCTGACCCGCAAGGAAGACGGGGTGCAGTATATCGGCTGGGATCCCCGCTTTCCCGATCATCTGTTCAGTCCGTATTCGCAGCCGTTCGTCGATCCGAAGACGAACAAAGCGCTGGTCGATACTCCGAATCTCCGGAAAGTTCTCGACTTGTTCCAGCAGGTGTACCAGCAGCCCGGCTATGTCGGAGCGAAAAACGAGTACACGTACGGTCCGGACGGGTTTACGAAGACGCATATATTGGCCATGCAGGCGGATTGGGTAGGCAAGCTGATCAGCGATCTGCTCCAGGCGGAAACGACTGGAGTCAAGATGAACTGGGATATGGCGAGCGAACCGCGTTTCGAAGACGCCGTCGGGAAAGGACGTCATGCGCTGGCGGATATGCTCGTCATCACGAAGCCTAGCAAGTACAAGGAGCAGGCGATGCAGGTCATACAGATGATGATTTCGCGCGAGCAGCAAATTATGCTGACGAGAACGGGACGGCTAACCGCCTTGAACGATCCGGAAATCATCAGTCAGTTCGGCGCCAACTTCCCGTCGCTGCAGGGCAAAAACATGAAGGCCGTATACAAAAATCCGCCGGTGCAAACGCCAAGTCCGCATCTGGCCGACAAAGAGGTGCAGACGATCATCCGCGCCATGCGCAAAGAAATGGCCATCGGCAAAAAAGATGTGAACACGGTTCTCCGGGAAGGGCAAGAAAAAGCGGACAAGAAAATAGCGGAAATGGCTGCGCAATAAATGGAAGTGGACGAATTTCTACAAGAAGGTAAGCGCTTTCCAAATGGAATATGAAGGAAAAGGGCGTTCGGTTAATGGCCGAGCGCTCCTTTCCGTATCGCTTTGTCGGGCTTGGGCTTTGGAGCATACTGGATATGCAGTGCGCAGTTTTCCCTTTAAAAGGCGCCGGTTCGGCGAATTTCTTCGATCCCGTACATGTACGGCCGCAAGGCGGGAGGGATATACACCGATCCGTCCTCCCGCTGATGATTCTCGAGCAGCGGAATGAGAATGCGCGGCGAAGCTACGGCCGTATTGTTCAGCGTATGGCAGTAGCGCAGCTTGCCGTCCTCGTCGCGATAACGGATGTTGGCGCGGCGAGCCTGGAAGTCGCGCAGGTTTGACGACGAGTGCGTCTCGCCGTAGCCGCTGCGGCTCGGCATCCACGTCTCGATGTCGTATTGCTTGTAATTTTTTTGTCCCATGTCGCCGGTGCAGACGGCTACGACCCTATAAGGAAGCTCGAGCAGAGTCAGCAGCTCTTCCGCGTTGGCCGTAATTTGCTGAAGCATGAGCTCCGATTGCTCTGCTTCGCCTCTGCAGATGACGACCTGCTCCACTTTGGCGAACTGATGCACGCGGTACAGCCCGCGCACGTCGCGGCCAGCCGAGCCGATCTCGCGGCGGAAGCAGCTCGTGACGGCGGCGAGCCGGATCGGCTGCGATACGTCGACGATCTCGTCGGCGTAATACGAGACGAGCGACGCTTCCGACGTGCCTACGAGCCATTTGCCGTCGTCCGGCAGCTCGAACGTCTGCTCCCGGCCTCCGGGGAAAAAGCCCGCTCCCGTCAACGTTTCTTCCCGAACGAGCAGCGGCACGTCCATGGCCGTGAAGCCTTTCTTCACGAGCAGATCGACGGCGAGCTGCTGGACGGCCCGGTGCAGGTGGAGCCCGGCGCCCAGCAAGTAATAGTTCCGGCTGCCGGCGACCTTCACGCCGCGAGCGATATCGATCAGACCGAGCGACTCGCCCAATGCGACATGGTCCTGCGGCTCGAAGCCGAACGACGTCGGAGTCCCGACCCGTCTGATCTCTACATTGTCGGCGTCCGATACGCCGATTGGCGTATCGGGCGATACGACGTTGGGGACGAGCAGCATCAGCTCCTTGCAGCGGGCATCCAGCGCTTCGAGCCGCGGCTCCAGAGCCGTCAGCGCCGTTCCGGCCGCTTTCGCTTCCGCTCTGAGCCGTTCGGCTTCCGCCCGGTCCCCGGTACGCATCAGCTGCGAGATGCGCTCCGACAACCGGTTGCGCTCCTGCCGCCAGCGTTCCACTTCCGACAACGCTTGCTTCCGTTCGTCGTCCGTGCGCAGCAGCTCGCCGACCGAAACGGTCAATCCTTTGCGTACCGCCGTTTCCTGCAGCAGCTCCTCGTTTTCCCTAATAAATCTCATGTCCAGCATGCGGTCCACGTCCTTTTTTTCGTAAAATGACAAAAAGCGCCCTTCGTCATTTGGGACGAGGAGCGCTTAGGACCCGCGGTGCCACCCAATTTGACCGGTTGACCGGTCCGCTTGGTTCCGCGGTAACGGGGCGGTACCCGGTATGCTTAGAGGACGCGAGGAGCAATGAAGTCTGCATTCGTACGGTCCCGGTCGCAAACGCCTCGGAGTTGGATTCCCGTCATCGGCATAATGCGCATGTTTAATTGTGCAGTAGTATACCGTAATCGCTCGCCGCTGTCAAATGGAGGAGTGAAATTATAATATTGAATAACGAATGGATGTATGGAATAATATTACATAGCGCATGCATAGTGCGATTCGCCTATTGTCTGCATTCATACAACACGAATATTTGGAAGCGCTCTCAGTATCGAATATGGGGAGGAATAGGAATTGACCAAACTTCGTATCGCCTCATCGCTAGCTTTCATGACGGTCATCGCGAGTTCACTCATCGGATGCAGTCAGGGACAACCTAAAGATACCGCCGCCGAGAACGTTTCAGCCAATAAGGCAAATACGGCCGAATACAAAGGCGGGCCCGCCGAGCTTCTGGTGCTCGATATCAACACCGCCACGACCGACGAGCAATTTCAAACGTTTTTTGTCGCACCGATCAAGGCCAAGTACCCCCAGATCAATCTCGTTCAGACGCGCGATCCTCTCGACAAGCTCATTGCAGCCGGGACCATTCCGGACATGGTCTTGGTCAGCAATCCTTCCTTGGCGACCGTGCTCGAGGCAGACATTCCGGAAGACTTGACGGCAATGATCAAAACATACGGCTTGAACCTGGGACAGCTCGAGCCGGCCGTCGTTCAGCAAATGCAAAAGCTCGGCGAGCAGAAGGCGTTTTACGGAATGCCGTTTGCCATGAACTATGGCGCCATGGTTCATAATAGAGATATATTCGATAAGTTCGGCGTTCCTTATCCGAAGGACGTGATGACCTACGAAGAGGTTCTCGAGCTTGGCAAAAAATTGACCCGCAAAGACGGCAATACCAACTATATCGGCGTAATGCCGCCCGACCTGAGACAGATGTACTGGCAATATGGCGTACCCGTGTTCGACAAAGCCAAAGGGAAGGCTTCCTTGACATCCGACCGGCATGCCCAAGTATTTTCGCTGCTGAAACAGTTTTATGCCATACCGGGCTATATGGAAAACGGGAAGCACATTCACTCGACAGACCTGTTCTTCAAGGAGCAGCGGATGGCCATGTATCCGAACTGGATTTCTTCTTATATTTCGTTCTTTGCCAAGGCCGGGACGAAAGATACCTTCAAATGGGACTTGACCGCCCATCCCGGTTACAGCGATCGGCCAGGGCTGGGGAAAGAGGTCGACTTCCATATGGCGGTCGTAAACAAATCGGGCAAGTACAGGGAGGCCGCTTATCAAGTTGTGCTGAGCTTATTGAGCGAGGAGGTGCAAACGAAGCTGAGCAAGGCCGGACGATTGTCCGTGCTGAAAAACGATGAAATCCGAAAAGTGTACGGCTCGGATAGCGATACGTACAGGGGGAAAAATTTGCAGGCGATTTTCAAGGTAAGCCCTTCCCCATTGCCGGAGGCTTCCAAATACGACCCCAAAATCAATGCATTGCTGAATGGCGAAGTAAGTAAAAATGTGATGGTGGACGGTACGGATATCAATACGGCATTGCGAAACGGAGAAGACAAAGCCAATAAGGAAATCGTAATTCCATAAGACCGGATACCGCATAAATAGTCGAGCCTCAAACCTCGCCCCATATGCTTGCGCATGCGGCGGGGTTTTTCCGTCTCCATTATTTTCCGTAGCCGATTAACGTCAAAAATATGACACGAGCCCAGGCCGAATATCGCTTGCGGAACCGCTTAAAGCGGGGCATAATGAGATAACGCAATTTTACGAAAGAGGTGCAACGACCCATGAAATCCATAACGGTTCAAGACTTGGTCAATCGCTTCCATTTGGAAATACTTGCCGGCCACAGCCAGTTGCACCGGACCATTGACAAAGCGCGCGTTCATAGGCCGGGGCTCGAATTCGTCGGCTATTTCGATTTTTTCCCGCAGCAGCGCGTCCAGGTGCTTGGGCGAAAAGAAATTACGTATTTGCACAAGCAGAGCGAGGAGGAGCGCGATTCCCGGATCGGCCATGTCGTGCAATACCACCCGCCCTGCTTCGTGGTGACGTGGAATCAGGAGACCGAAGGGCTCCATTACCTGATCACGCACTGCGAAAGGGAAGGGATTCCGCTGCTCCGTACGCCGGACTCGACGACGAAATGGATCGGCATGGCCGACGCGTACTTGACCAAATCGTTGGCCCCGGAAATTCAGGTGCACGGCGTATGCGTCAACGTAGCCGGGATCGGCATTCTGCTTCGCGGCAAGTCCGGTGTAGGGAAGAGCGAGACGGCGCTGACGCTGATTAGGCGCGGCCACCGGCTCGTGGCGGATGATGCCGTCGTCCTGAGGAAAATCAGCCCGGAGACGATCCTCGGTACGCATGACGGCAAAACCAAGGAATTTCTGGCTCTCCGCAGCGTCGGACTGATCAACGTCGCCCGCATTTACGGCCGCGGCGCGTTTCAGGATGAAACCCGCATCGTGCTGGACATCGAGCTGACGCAGTGGAAAGAGAACGAGCTGTACAACTCGTTGGACGTAGAGCCCCAGTTCACCGACTATATGGACGTGAAAATTCCCCATATCCAAATCTCGCTCCAGCCGGGACGCGACGTTGCGGGTCTGGTTGAAGCGGCTGCCAACAACTGGTATCTTCGCTTGCAAGGCTATAGCGCGGCCGAAGAGTTCATGCAGCGGATCGAAGCGTTTGCCCAGTCGCAGCAAAAGCACTGATCCGCAGTTCAGACATAGAAAGAAGTGCAAACCTCCAGTACCGCCCATGAAGGCGGTTTGGAGGTTTTGCTTTTAACCTATCCGGCGGGCGGTGCGGCGTTGCAAAATAATCGGATGTCACTCATCGAATAGGGCTGCAAATCAGAAGCTCTTCTTGCTTTGTAAGGAAAACCGCGAGCTTTCTCGCAATCGCTACGTGTCCACCCGCCGGATCAGATTCTCGAGCAGCCTTATATTCCGGACGATATTTTCGTTACCCGGAACGTAGCCGTGCGCCATTTTATTGTGATAGTACGACCGTTCGTAATCACCAAGCCGATAGTAGCAAAGTCCGAGCTGCATATGAGGCAGCCAGGTGGCGCTGACCAGGTTATGGATCGCCCAATCGTTGCTCGGCTGGAATGCGATGGCGGCTTTATACCAGTAAATGGCTTGGATAAACTGATCGCGTTCCATAAAGAAGTAGCCGATCCGGCAGCATGCCTCCGGACGCGGAACATCGTATTCGAACGTTTTGCACGTCATCGCCAGTTCTTTTTGCCTGTCTCCCGAATAGTGATAACAGTCGGCGAGCCTCGTATAAGCGAGAATTCGATTCTCTGCGGATAACTGATCGCATTCCAAAAATTTGAGATAAAACTGTGCGGCCCGCTCGTACGACCTATGCTGGTGCAGCTCCATCGCATAATGGAGCATATCCCGTGCCGTAAGTTCGTTGGCGCCGCTTATCAATTTCTCGTATATTTTCAAATTCCGGTCCGGATCGGCGGTTTTGTCCGGTTTTCGATGCGTCACCACCATATCGCAATCGTAAAAAGTGCCTTCCCGTATCGATAAATCTTCATGGACGGCCCCTTCCCACCTGTAATTCCGCGATCGTTTTACCAATCTTGCGCGCCGGACGCTTAGCGTGACATTGCCATGAGCGTCAAAGTCGCAATGATACCGCATCGTCACGGCATCCGCCTCGGGCGGGAGCGACCGTTTGAGCCGGCAAAGCTTCTCGCAGTCTTCTGGAAGCAGGACATCGTCGGCGTCAAGCCACAGAATATAGTCCATGGTGGCTTTGGCAAAATAAGCATTGCGCGCGGCGGCAAAATGATCGTTCCAAGCAAAGTCTATGACGGACGATGCCCACCTGCGGGCAATTTCTTTGGTCCGGTCCGTCGATCCGGTATCTACGATGATGATTTCGTCGACCGCGTCGCGAACCGATCGCAGACACCTTTCGAGCGTCAGCTGTTCATTTTTGACAATCATGCATAGACTGATCGTAATCATCCGGACACCTCATTGTTCCATTAAGGATTGATCCCCACACCGAATGGGAAATCTCCGACCGAAACGGTAGCCATTACGGTATTGCTTCCTCCATTAATGACAGAGACGTTGTCGTTGAACGAATTCGCCACATAGATCCGATTGGTCGAGGAGTTGACGCCGACCTCTATCGGTTGAACGCCGACGGGGATCGTGGCGAATACAAGATTGGTTAATCCATTAATGCGGACCATGGAGCCAAGGCGCCCGATTCGAAATCCCCATTGACTACGCGATTGTTGAACGACATTCGGATTCACCTTCCAATCTTGCATGGTTTGCTGTTTCATCCCGATAGATAGAAGGACAAAGCCTGTATCAGTATATGAAACATTGGTAGATTGGAGCGGGCTCTTCAAGCGGAGAATCCAACGTGCCAACAAATTAACAAATCGGGGCGAACAATCGAGCATGCATCCTTGCTCTTCCCGGCATTATGATGGAAATCCTTACGATCGGGCGTGCGTGCCCGTTGGCGTTCCCGATCATCGGCCGTATGAAAAGTTGACAAACGTTTTGCCGCTCTTTAGTCTAAACTATAAGTGCAAACGAGCGTTACGCGAATACAAACGAACAAAGCTTCATACCATACGCGCAAACAAACAAGGAGGGGCGTTCATGCTGGCAGCGGAACGGAAAATACGCATCGTCGAATACGTGAAGCAAAATCGCGTTGCTTCGGTAGCCGCGCTTGCCCAGTCGTTTCAGGTGCACGAAGCGACGATACGGCGGGATTTGGCGGAGATCGAGCAGGAGGGCCTGCTGAAGAGAACGCACGGCGGCGTGATCGTCGATCAGGGGGCGAACAGCGAGCCTTCTTTCACGGAGCGGGCGCACGAGCAATTGGAGCAAAAGCGGCGGATCGGCAAGCGGGCGGCGGAGATGGTAGAGGACGGAGACCATATTATACTGGACTCGGGCACGACGACGCTGCATATTGCCCAGCACCTCGTCGAACGTTCCAACATCACGGTCGTGACGAACGATATTAACATAGCCGCTGAGCTTCGCGACTCCAAGGGCATTTCCGTCATCGTGACGGGCGGTTCGCTGTATCATTCGAGCTTCATGCTGAACGGCATGTTTACGGACCATATGCTGTCGACGCTTCATGTGCAGAAGGCGTTTATCGGCACGCCGGCGATTCATTCGAAGCATGGACTGACCCATCCGGAAGCGCAGCTCGTGCCGACCAAGCAGGGCATGATCAGAGCGGCGCAGGAAATCATTGTCGTCGCCGACGATACGAAAATCGGCAAGGCGTCGCTGCACGCCGTCGCCCCGATTCACAACGTGCATACGTTCGTTACCGGAACGGAAGCGTCCGAAGCGCAAATCAAACTGTTTCGCGATGCCGGCGTTAAAGTGATTACCGTATAGAAGCGAGGCGGCGAGGCCGACCGAAAACGAATGCAAGCCCGATGCGAGCGTATCGGGCTATTTCGCATGGGTTCGCAAGGACCAAGGCGGCATTCATCCTCGCAGTCAGCTCAATTCCCGAATCGTTGTCTGTACTGCTTCGGGCTCATGCCCGTCGAAGCTTTGAACACGCGTCCGAAATGGGTCAAGCTTTCGAAGCCGACGCTTTCCGCAACCTCGGTCACGTTCAGCTCCCCGGCCGACAGCAGCTTCTGAGCCTCCTTCAGGCGAACGAGATTGACGTATTCCACGAACGAGAATCCGGTCACTTTATTGAAAATGCGGCTCAAATAATGAGGATTGATATGGAACAAGGTCGAGAGGAGCGTGAGCGACAAATCTTCCGCGTAATGCCCGTTAATGTAAGCGGCTACCGAGGCGACGCGCTCGAACATCGGGTTGTCCGGCTCGGTCCGCTCCGGAACGCTTGCCAGCTCCCGCATGCACCTTCCGGCGAACAGAAGCAGCTCCATAAGCGTGATTTTTACATAGATCGGAGACTCGGGCGTCTGCGCTTTGCTTTCTTCGAGGAGCCTGTCGAGCAAGCTTTCGACGACGGCCTGCTGTTTGATGTTCAAGCGGATGACGGGCTGCCCGAATACCGAACGCGGGTCCCAAGCGGAGCCGCCGAACAACGAATCCAGGAAACCGTCGCGATAATGCAGCAGGATCCGCTCGTGACCGTTCGTTATGTTTTGCGTTTTATGCAGCACATGCTTGTCGATCAGCACGAGATCGCCGGGCTGGACCCGGTATGTCCGGTCCTTGATGAAATAATAGCGCTCTCCCGAGCACATATAGTAGATTTCGTAGGCGTCGTGGTAATGGTTGAGCGGCATGTTGAACGGGCTTGTGCGGTGCGCCTTGTGAATGGAAAATCCTTGCGGCACGGGGTTCAATCGTTCGCTGTAAATGTCGCTCATCGTCCCGGCAGCCTCCTTCCGACAGGTTGGTGAATGAATCGATCCGCAGCTGGAGCCCATTGGCCGTCAACGGACTGGAGTAGCGATTCGTTTCGAGCCAAAGGACAAAATATGTGTAGTTTTATGGTATATCAAGCAAAAATCGCGTAGAAATTATACGTATTTTTACTTATGATCATAACAGAGAATGTTTACTATGAACAGATGGGGTGTACGGATAATGAAAAGGATCGTCGTTTGCGGTGTAAGCAGCCGCGCGTTGGGGATGTTTGTCGGCCCGCTCGTCAAGACATTCGGCAAGCAATATGAAGTAGTAGGCTTGCTCGATATCGACCCGCAGCGTTTTATCGTATGCCGCAACCAATATTCCGAGCTGAAGGAAGTTCCCGGCTACGGTACGGACGAATTCGGCAAAATGGTGACAGAGACGAGACCCGATATCGTGCTCGTCGCGGGCAAGGACAGTACGCATGCCGAATATATCGTGCAGGCGCTGGAGCGCGATCTGGATGTCATTACGGAGAAGCCGATGGCGATATCGGCCGAGCAATGCCGGGAGATTGTCCGGGCGGAACGGAACAGCAAAGGAAAAGTGACGGTCACGTTTAACTACCGCTACAGCCCGTACCACCGCAAAATCAAGGAGCTCGTGCTCGAAGGCAAAATCGGCAGGGTGACTTCGGTCGATCTGAACTGGTATGTCGACACGCACCACGGCTCCAGCTATTTCAAACGGTGGAACCGCAAGCGCGAAAACTCCGGCGGGCTGTCGATCCATAAGAGCACGCATCATTTCGACCTCGTCAATTGGTGGATCGCGCAAAAGCCGGTGGAGGTATTCGCTTATGGGGCGCTCAACTATTTCGGTCCGGACGGGGAGCTGAATCCGAAGAAGGAGGACGGCCGCCATTGCGAAACTTGCGAGGTGAAGCCGAGCTGCCGCTACGTGATGCGCTGGACGACCCGCAGCAAGGAGGTAACGCCGCCGGACGATCATCTGAAGGCGAATACGTCTACTATCTCCCAGCGCTTTACGGCTTATCGCCCTGACGCGTGCATTTTCGATTCGGAAATCGACATCGAGGATACGTATGCGGTAACGGTCAAATACGACAGAGGGGCGCTGCTCAGCTATTCGATCAATTTCTCCGCGCCATACGAAGGCTACAGGCTGGCGATCAACGGCACGAAGGGCAGAATCGAGACGACGGAATATCATGTCCCGGCCCGCATTCCGTTCGAAGTACCGAGGCAGACGATCGAATACATCCCGCTGTTCGGCTCCAGGGAAATCATTGACGTCGTGCAGAACAGCGGCGGACACGGCGGGGGAGACCCATTGCTGCTGGAAGATCTATTCCTCGGCTCCGACCCGCTCCGGGACTACGAAATATTGGCCGGCGCCGCGGACGGCGCTTATTCGATCGCGATCGGGGAAGGCGTCTGGAGGTCGGTCGAGGAGAAGAAGCCGATTTCGATCCCGGGCTTGCTGCAGGAAGCGTATTAGCACTTCATTTCGTAAATTAGCACCTGTGGCCGCCAACGCCCTTGATCGCAAGTCCGCCTTCCGAGTTTCCTCGAAGGGTAAGCCGTGTGGAGGAGACAGCCGTCAGGCAACGCCGGATCGAGCGCCGGGGCGATAAGCGGCGGGAACAATCCGGCGGCGGCGGGTCCGTCCGGAATCTGCCTGCAAATGTGCATCTTGTTTGGTCTCAATTCGACCTGTTGACCCTTTTACCTGCAAATGTGCAGGCAGATCGCGCCATCTCTCGCTAAAAACGGCTATTTCCGGGAAGTTACGTGCACTTTTACAGGCAAATAGCCGGATGTGGCCTTATTGGACCGAATCTGCCTGCACTTTTGCAGGTGAGTTGGAGCGGGGACGCTGGTTCTGTGCCTCCCCATCCGCTCCGGGCTGCCGAAGCCCGGTTCCGCACATATTCGCCGATTCGTTTGGCTAGCGGCTTTTCAGGTGTTGCGATTGTCGGAAAGAAAATCGTTAACTGACCTTGCCCCTCTCCGCGATGCCTCTCGGTACCGTCTGCTTCGCGCCGCGCTTGCCCGAACCGAGCAGGTTCGTACCGAGAACCCCCGCAACGATCAGTACCGCTCCGATGAAATGGTAAGCCTCCAATCGCTCCTTCAATACGAACACTCCGGCCAGCACGGTAATGAGCGTCGCTACGTTGTTGAACGCGCTCACCTTGTAAGCTTCCAGTCTGGATAAGGCAAAATTGGATAAAAACGAGCTGATCAGCGACGACATGACGCCCAAATAAACGATGGACATCACGAACAGCGGACTGGCGAACGGTTGGAAGTAGGTCGACAGCGTGCCCTCCGAGACATGCCGCCCGACAGACATGGCATTGAAGGCGATGAAGCCGATAAGCGACATCATGAACGTCATATCGGTTACGCGGAACGACTGCGCCATTTTGCGCGCCAGTACGCCGTAGCCGGCCAAGGCGAGGGCGCCCAGGGCGATCAGACCGACTCCCGCAAGCGACGACGGTTCGAACCGGGCGCCCTTCATGACGAACATGTAGATGACGCCCGCGATCGACAGCAGCACCGACAGCTTCTGCCACGCGCCTGGACGCTCCTTCAGCAGCGGGATAGCGAGTATCATCGTGAAAGCGGGGACTACCGCCTGGACGATTCCGGCCTCCGAGGAGGACGTATACGCAAGCCCGAACGTTTGGAACGTGAAGAAGAGGACCGGGTAAAACAGCGCGAGCGGCAGCACGGCCAACAGCTCGCGCGGCCGGATCGTCAGCCGGAGCCAGCCGAAGCAGACGGGAAGCGCGGCCGCGATCAGCGAGATCGTAAAGCGGTGAGCGAGCGTATCGAGCGGAGACGCCGCAATCAGCGCGAATTTAACGAAAATGAATGAAAAGCCGATGATGAACGCGTATAAGATAACCGCCGCATAGACGGTACGGTTCCGGTTCGTCGTCATGGCGCATGCCCCCTTTATCGAACGTTTCCTTTGCAAGCCGGCCGGCGGCTTAAGCTATATAGTAAAGGGTCCGCCTATTTGCTACAATAAGAAAAAAGGTCATCTGTATCGATACAGATGATGGCGGCGGGTGAAGGCTATGCATAAATATTTGGAGCTGCTCAATGAATTGGAGCTGCAAATCGAGGGAGGTCCGTACAAGGAAGGCGACAAGCTCCCTTCCGTCCGCGCGCTGTCCGGGCAGTACGGCTGCAATGCGGGTACCGTCGTGCGCGCCTTGCACGAGCTGGAGAAGCGGCATATGATCTACTCGGTGCCGAAGAGCGGCTATTACGTGGTCAAACGCGAAGCCACCCGCGAGGAGAAGGCGAAGACGTTGGATTTTGCCGCTTCCGCGCCCGATCCCGACGTGTTTCCTTATTTGGATTTCCGGCACTGCATCAATAAGGCGATCGATACGTACCGGAACGAGCTGTTCGTGTACGGCACCTCGAAGGGACTGCCTTCCCTGCTTCCGGTCATTCGCAAAGATTTGGCCAACCACCAAGTATTCGCTGCGGAAAGCCGGATTTTCATCACGTCGGGAGTCCAGCAGGCTTTGTCCGTCCTCGTCTCGATCGCTTTTCCGAACGGCAAGTCGAAGGTGTTGGTCGAACAGCCCGGCTACCATTTGTTCGCCGAGCAGTTGGAGACAAGGCGGATTCCGGCAATCGGCATCCGCAGAACGGCGGAAGGCATCGATCTGGGGGAGCTGGAACGGCTGTTCCGCACGGAGGACATCAAATTTTTCTATACGATGTCCCGCTTCCACAGTCCGCTCGGCAGCTCCTATTCGGTCGAACAGAAGAGGAAGATTGCGGAGCTGGCGGAGCGTTACGATGTGTACGTCGTCGAGGACGACTACTTGGCCGATTTGGAGACGAACGGAAAGTCCGATCCGATCTATGCGTATGGCGCGGAGTCCCGTGTCATTTACTTGAAAAGCTATTCGAAAATTATTTTTCCGGGCTTGCGCGTCGGTGTCGCGGTTATTCCCGAAGCGATGGCGGAGCCGTTCGCCCGGTATAGGCGGCTGCTCGATATCGACAGCTCGATGCTGTCGCAGGCCGCTCTGGAGGTGTATATGAAGAGCGGGATGTTCGAGCGGCACAAGCAGAAGATCCGAGCTTCCTTCATAAGCCGGTCGCGACTGCTGCACGAGCACCTGACGAGGCATGCCGCACACGGCGACGGGGCGTTCCGCTATATTCCCGGGCAGCCGCCGGCGATCCATACGCATATCGTGCTGAACGGGGCGGTATCGGTTCCCCAGCTGATCGCCCGGCTCAAGAAACGGTCGATCGTCGCGGAGCCGATCGATAAGCACTATTTGCCGGGATTTCCGCAGGAGCCGCTGCTCAAGCTGAACGTGTCGAATGTGAAGGAGGACGATATCGGAACGGGGATCGACGCAATTATGGAGGAGATTCGCAGGAGAGCTTAACGTCATGAAGGAGGGTTGGCGGCAAGGCGAAGGGGGCAGCGAGGCGAGAGAGCAGCGAGAGGGTGGCAAGGCGAGAGAGCAGCGGGGAGGCGGACGGCTTACGCCGATCCCGCCATGTCCGAAGCGGCGCGCTGCCGGCGGCGCGGAAAGTGCCACAGGGCGAAAGCCGCGAAGATGACGGAGCTGCCGACGTAGGCGGGCACGAGGCCGCCGGCCCAGCCCGCCAGCGCGTAGGTGGCCGCCGGGCCGATGGCCGAGCCGAGGTCGGTTGCGACCGAGTAGGCCGTCATGACGGCGACGACGGAGGCGGTGCGGGCGGCGTCCGAGGCGAGCGCGTCCATAAGCGTGGACATGGCGGTGCCGGCGATCATGACGAGCAGGACGGCGGCGAGCCACAGCGCGAACGGCAGCGGCCACGGCATGAGCGCGAACCCGGCGGCGGAAGCGAGCAGCGACGCGACGAACAGCGGAAGGCGGCCTCTGCGGCCGTCGGACAGCCGCCCGAACCAGGAGGCGAGCAGCGGCTCGGCCGTCCAGCGGACGGCCTGCAGCACGCCGGCGAGCGCGGTTCCGGCCAAGGCGATGCCGAACAGCGTCTGCACGCCGGAATAGTTGGTGTCGATGACGAGGCTGAGCGTGGCGGTCAAGATCGCTTGCAGCATCGACAGCACGAGCCCGGTCGCGATCGCCTTGCGAACCGCCGCGGATTTGTACCATGCGACCGGGCCGGCTTCGGCTTGCCCGTCGTCTGCGGGAGAGGACGGTCGCGGCGGAGCCGCTTTGTCGCCATTCGGCATGAAGATTCCGACGGCAGGCAAGCCGGCCAAGGCGACGATGCCGAACGCGAGAGCGACGGGAGTCAGTCCGAATACGGGAGCGAGCAGACCGCCGAGCAGCATGCCGAACAGGCTGCCGATTCGCGATAGTCCGTTGTAGCGCCCCATCCAGCGGCCCCGGTTCGAATTGTCGGAATAGGCGATAACGGTCAAAAATCCGCCCATCCGCAGCAGCGACCAGGCTACGCCCCATACGGAACGAAGGATGAGCCATGCGGCGAAGCCCTGGAACAGCCCGTATCCGGCCGTCGTCAGCGCGCCCAGCAGGACGGCGGTGACGAGGCCGACGCGCAGCGGCATTTTATTGTACAGCCAGCCGATGAGCGGATTGAGCGGGAGCCGGACGAACCGGTTGACCGACAGCAGAATTCCAACCTGCCATAGGGAAGTCAGTCCCGCTTCCTTCCAGTAAATAGGCAGCACTACGTAAAGCATCGAGTCGCCGAGCAAGCAAAAAGCCGTCACCAAGGCGACCAGCGTGATCGGCCTTTTGGCATTTCCGTTCGTTATCGTCATTTAGTCCCCCATATGTGAAGAATGACTTCGTTATACGGTTTCAATCATCCCGCCCGGCTGCGCTGAAAGTGATGCGTCAACAGGAAACCGACGCAAGCAAGAAGCCCGGATGCGGCCGCGATCCGATACATGGTCGGCGCTCCCCAAGTGTCGAATACCCAGCCGCCGATGATGCCGCTCGTCAATCCGGCGAGACAGGACCATACGATATTGTAGATCGCCTGACCGGTCGCGCGGAATGCGTCCGGTATGAGCTGCTGGATATAACGAAGCGCGGTGACCAGGAAGATGCCGAACGTAACGCTGTGCATGAGCTGGAGCGGAATGATCCAGAGCGGATCGGACACGATGCTGACGAGGAAAAATCGGACCGCATAGAAAAAGGAAGCGATCATGAGCAGCGGCAGCTCCTTGAACCGGTGCCCGTTTTTGCTCAGCCAGAAAAACATCGGGACTTCGCTAAGCGACGATGCGGTCCACGCCCAGCCGATTATCGTATCGCTTGCCCCCATCTCGCGCATGGTCAGGGCGAGGAAGCCGTCGTTCGTCCGGTGCGCGAACGACATCGTGAAGATAAGCGCCAGAAACAGCAGCAGACTCGGCTGGCGGACGACGCTGAAAACACCCGGAAAATTTGACCGAGCCCCGGCCGCCGCCGACCCGATCCTTCAAGAAAAAAGCGAGGAGGAGCGAGGCGGATATCGTCCCGACCGTGAACAGGATCGTATGCTCGACGCCGACGGCGTGAAGCAGGCTGCCGAACACGACCGAGGAGAAGGCGAAGCCGAGCGAGCCCCAGATGCGGAAGCTGGCGTAGCTTTTGCCGCTGCGGCGAATCGACAGCAGCGTCAGACTGTCGTTCAAGCCGTTGATCGGCGTATGGAAAAAATTATAGATGGTCATGGCGATATAAATCCATACGATCGTATCGATTTGCATCAGTACGATCGTGGTGAGCAGCTGCCCGCACAGCATGACGATGATCATTTTGCGGATCGTCTGCAGCTTGTCGCTCGCGAATCCCCAGAACAGGTTCGCCACGATGCCGATAAAAGGGCCTATCGAATAGATGGCCCCGATTTGCAGGTTCGAGTAGCCCTTGGAGCTGAAGTAGAGCGGAAAGAAGGACACTGTCAGCGCCATGGTCATATAAAACACGAACGAAAACGATCGCATCACCGTTTCGTCCTTCACCGTGGGGATCGCGGCTCGTTCCGGGACGGAGGCTTGGCCGTCCGCGGGTTGTTGCGTGCTCGTTCGGCTATCGTTCGCGCTCGGAGCTTGCTGCTCCCTCAATTCGGTGGTCATAGGTCCCATCCTTTTAGTCTAAAGTGAAGGCTCCGCTTTGCGCCCGATACCGGGCGACGAGGAACGGATCGCGTACAGGACGACGCAAAGCTCTCCGGCGATTCCGAGCGATTGCGCCAGCGCTCCGATCATGCCGTTCCAGCCCGGGGTCGCCGCGATGCAAATAATAAGCGAGACCAGCGTCAATGCGACGTTGGCCGTTTGGGAAAACATCATCACCTTCGTCTGGCCGCGCAGCATGATGAGACCGTTGCAGAAGTCGAGCCACGGGAATAGCAGAGCCGTGAACATGAATACCCGCAGCGTATGCAGGCTTGCTATCATCAATCGTTCGTTGACGCCCATTATATGCTCCATGAACCATGGTCCCACCGGCGTATAGCCCAATATGCCGATCAGCACTGTCGGTATGAATCCGCACGTGACGACGAACCGGATGGCGAGCGCCGAATCCTTGCGGTAAAAGTTCAGCACGATCTGATGCGTGTACGAAAAAAAGTTCTGCACGAGCTGCGTCAGGCTCGCGGCGATCGCGAACGAAGCGATGGCCAGCTTGATGTCGGTCGTCTTGCCGAGCATCGCGTTGATGGCCGGGCCGATAATGACCGCAATAAAGGACGAGAACAGCAGCGGCCGGTAAAACTTCAAAATTTGCCCGGCCTTCTCGATATCGTGCCCCTCCTTCTTGAGCGGAAGCGAACGGGCCAGCCTGCTTCCTTCCCAATAGCTCATAGCCGCTTCGATAATCATGCCGGACAGGAAAATGATCGCCCCCACTTCGCCGCTCGTAACCTTTCCCGTACGGATGAAATAGAGGGACAGCGCATACATGACCAGCAGCCGGATGAGCATCCCGATCGTCAGCCATTTCGTGCGCATATTGCTTATAATGATGCCGTGGTACAGGCAGCGGATGCCGGAGAAGATGCTGACGAACATGAGGATGCGGTAAACGTGAATGATGGCCTGCAGCATCGTGTCGTCGACTCCGAACAGATGAAGGAACAGCAGCTTGCCGACGGCGGTGTAGGAGATGACCAGTCCGGCGGCGAACATGCCGATCAATAGACAAACCGCCACGTTGGTCATCGCCTTGAACGAAGTTCGGTCGCGCACGAGCGCGGAACACGTTTGGCGAAGCAAAATGGCGGGTCTCTCGATAACGGCCAGCATACTGAGTCCGATCGCGTAGCTGGCGATGATCACTTCGGGATCGGAGGAGCGGGCAAGCGTACTGTTGATGATGACGTGGGATATCGTGACAAGACTGGCGGAAACGCCCAGCGGTATAAAAAAAGCAAAAAGCTGCCCCATGGTCAGCCGTTGTGGTGTGGATTCCGTCATTTGAGGTTCTCTCCAGACTTGTAGCGTGTCGGACTGTGCCTGCACGTATGTAGAATTGTAAAAGGTTTATGAAGTATAGTATAAAGCGGTAGGCGTCAGGTGCAAAGCAGAAAATGTTGTCACGCCCGCTTTTTTTCATCCGCGGGGGCGAAAACGGCTTGGCGGATCAACCCGCCGCGTGTTAAATTATAGTTCAAGAGCCGCGTCGGGAGGCCTAGCGATGAAATACGAGTTCGTATACGACGAGCGCCTCGGCATTGAATTGCCGCTGCTTCATGAGGATTGGGGATCGTTGTCCGCTGCGGAAAGAGCGGCGATCCTGCACGAGTGGGAGAAGATCCGCGGCCGCATACCGAATCGGATTCAGCAGCTGGAGACCGAAATCGTCGAGAAGCAGAACCGGCTGAACGTCGAGGACGACTTTCCGCTGTCTTGCCGGCTCAATACCGAAATCGCCGAGCTGGCGAGCTGCATAACCGATCTTCATCTGTGGTTCAGAGCCGATCAGGACGTCTCGGACAAGGGCCATCATTAGGAAGTTGAGGCCGATTGTACTATAATAGGGGAATCAAAGCTTTGGAGGAAAAGCGTAACAAGTGAAAACAACGTTGCGACACGACCCGACGGTTCCCCGAAATCCGGTTGCCTTGATGCATCGCATCTACAAGTACGTGTTCCCTGAAGTGAGAAGCGAACTGAAGCGTTGGCGGGAAACGGCGGAGCTGATGCCGGATCCGGAGCTGCGCAAGCAGGCGGTCGACAGCTTGACCCACAAAGAATTCCATTGCAAGGGCGGGGCCGTGTACGCCGCCGCCAATTTGCCGATTCGTCATGTGCTGATTCCGCTTATTGTGGCGTTCCAGACGATCAGCGATTATTTGGATAATTTGTGCGATCGCAGCACCTCGCTCGATCCGGAAGATTTCCGGCTGCTTCATCGATCGATGCTCGATGCGGTCGATCCGGCCGCTCCGTTGGCCGATTACTACGCCCTGCGCGCGGAAAAGGACGACGGCGGCTATTTGCACGAGCTTGTGCGGACATGCCAAAGCTGCGTTTCCCGTCTCCCGTCTTATCCGCTTGTCCGGGAGAGCGTCCGCGAGCTGGTCGGACTGTACGGCGATTTGCAGGTGTACAAGCATATCCGGAAAGAGTTGCGCGAGCGCGAGCTGTTGAATTGGTGGGAGAAGCATCGGCCGAAGTTTTCGCATTTGCGCTGGAACGAATTTGCGGCGGCGACCGGTTCCACGCTAGCCGTTTTCCATTTGTTCCTGGCCGCCTCGGACACGCGTCTGACCGCCCGCGGAGTGGAGACGATCCGGCAAGCTTATTTTCCGCATGTGTGCGGCTTGCACATTTTGCTCGACTATTTGATCGATCAGGAAGAGGATCTGGCCGGCGGGGATTTGAACTTCTGCGGTTATTACGAAGACGGCGAGACGACCGCGAGACAAATCGCGGATATCGCGGAGCGGGCCCGTCGGGACATTGTCCGTCTCGATCACCCGCGGTTTCACCGGATGATTATCGAAGGGCTGCTGGCGCTTTACTTGTCCGATCCGAAGGTGCGGGAGCAGAAACATGTCCGGCAAATTTCCAGAAAGCTGATGAAGGGAAGCCCGCTTATGCGCGTGTTTTTTTTCGCGAACAGCATCTGGATACGCAGATCTTCCTTCTGAGCTTTTACTAACTGAAAGGGGAAACGATTATGACAGTAAAATCGATAGCGGTATTGACCAGCGGAGGCGACTCGCAAGGGATGAATGCGGCCGTCAGGGCGGTCGTGCGCAGCGCGATTTTTCACGGACTGGAAGTATTCGGCGTACAGCGGGGATATTCCGGTTTGATCAATGACGACATTCGTCCGATGGATTTGCGCAGCGTGGGGGATATTATCCAGCGCGGCGGAACGATACTCCAGACGGCCCGCTGCAAGGAATTTACGACCCCGGAAGGCCAGCAGCTCGGAGCGGACAACCTCCGCAAGCGCGGCATCGACGGTCTTGTCGTGATCGGCGGCGACGGCTCTTACCAGGGAGCCAACAAATTGAGCAAGCTCGGCATCCGGGCAATGGGCCTTCCGGGCACGATCGACAACGATATTCCGTTTACCGACTACACGATCGGCTTCGATACGGCCGTCAGCATCGTGGTCGACGCGATCAACAAGCTGCGCGATACGATGAGCTCGCACGAGCGCTCCTCGATCGTCGAAGTGATGGGACGCCATTGCGGCGATATCGCCTTGTATGCGGGGCTTGCGAGCGGTGCGGAAACGATTCTCGTTCCGGAAGTCCCGTTCGACCTCGATGAAGTAGCCAAACGGATGGAAGGCAACTTCCAAGTCGGCAAGCGCCACAGTATCATCGTCGTGGCGGAAGGCGCGGAAAGCGCGCAAAACGTGGCCGACCGGATCAAGCAGCTTAACGGGATAGATGCCCGCACTACGGTGCTCGGGCACATTCAGCGCGGCGGTACGCCGACGCATAACGACCGCATATTGGCAAGCCGACTGGGCGATTTCGCCGTCCGCAGACTGATCGAAGGCGATTCCGGCAAAGCGTGCGGAGTCATCAAGGGACAGCTCGTCGCGACCGATATCGATACGGTCGTCCATACGAAGAAAGAATTCGACCGCGATTTGTACGAGCTTGCGCTGCGCCTGTCGCAGTAAGCGGCGTATTGTAAAGACAGGCCGGTTCGAAATAAAAGCATGCGATTCTATCCTTGGAACGCATGCTTTTTCGTTGCTCGCAATCTGCGATGATCCTTTCTTTCTATGGCAACATTTGTCGCTTGTGATATAATGTCTAGCATAGACCGCATATCGGGAGTATAGCCGTTACGAACACGCGGATAGTCGGAAAAGGAGACGGTAACCATGTCTAATGCGTACGAAGGCGCTTTTCAAGGGGAAAAGGCAATTTGGCTGAAGTTCGGAGCGTACGAAGCGGCGATCGTTCCGGATATCGGGGGCAATTTGGTCGCCTTTCGCGATGCGGAAAGAGGATTCCGCTATTTGCGCGAGCCCGCGGAGGACGAGATGGAAGCATTCAAGAAGCGGCCGATGGTACACGGCATTCCGGTGTTGTTTCCGCCGAACCGCTATGAGGACGGAAAGTTTCCTTGGAACGGCGGCACGTATCAATTGCCCGTCAATGAACCGAACAGAGGCAATCACCTGCACGGGTTTTTCTTCGACATCCCGTGGAAGGTCGACGATTACGGAGCGGACGAGAGCTCGAGCTACGTCGTCGTGGCGCAGCGGGTGAACGAATCCCACCCCGCCTACGCTTCGTTTCCGCACCGGTTTACGATCAAGATCCGCTATTCCCTGGGCAAAGACGGACTGAAGCAGGAAGTTGGCGTCCGCAACGACGGCGACGAGCCGATGCCTTGCGCGATCGGTTTTCATACGACGCTCAATGCTCCGTTCGCGCCCGGCAGCTCCCCGTCCGATTATGTGCTCCGGATGACGATCGGCGAACGGATCGAGATGAACGAACGGATGCTTCCTACCGGCAACTACTTGCCGCTGGACGGCGACGAGCAGCGGTTGAAGGAAGAAGGCACGACCCCTTATTTCGCCCCATTGGACAACCATTATACGGCGGTCCCGCAAGGCGGCCGGAACGTCATGGAGCTTACCGATACCCGGTTGAACGCCAAGCTCGTATATGATGCGGGTACGGCCTACAAGTTCTGGATGATCTATAACGCCGATGCGAACAGCGGCTTCTTCTGTCCGGAACCGCAGACGAATATGGTCAACGCGCCGAACGTTCCCTTCCCGGCGGAAGAAGCGGGACTCGTGACGCTGGCTCCGGGTGAAGTATGGCAGGAGACGAGCCGTTTCTATTCCGAAGGTTAGTCCAGGTATACGCAGGATACAAAAAAGTCCGGGTCGCTGTCGTGAGCCCGGGCTTTTTATTTTTGGCCGCGTGCGTCCGGTTACCGGCTGTTCAAAATGACTTCCAGCAGCACTTCCGCCGGAGGGCTGCCCTTGTACGCGTAAACGATGCGTCCTTGCTTGTCGATTACATATACGATCCGCTGCTGCAAAAAAAGCCCGAGTATTTTGCCGACATCGTAAAGCTTCCGAATCTGCTCGTCCTTGTCGACCGCAATCGGGAAATCGAGACCGTGACGTTCGGCAAATAAACGATGATCTTTCATCGTCCCCGGATTCACGCCGATTACGACGGCGCCGAGCGCGTCGTATTTTTTCTTGTTGTCGCGGACGGCGCACAGTTGGGCCGTGCATCCGGGCGTCTCGTCCATCGGGTAGAAGATGAGCACGACCGGCCGCTTGCCGATGAAGTCTTCCAGCCGAATGAGTCCTTCCGTACTGTCAGCCTCGAAGAGCGGAGCTTGATCGCCGACTTTCAACATACCTGTTTCCTCCGTTCTGCTTTGGAATGGTGGCTAATTCCATTATACTACCGACGGACAAACGCAAGCCAACCGAAGTGACGATTTTGGCGGAAAAAGGGTTCACATTCGATTGACTTCCATAATATAATTAACTAGAATGTATCTTAAATTAGCCGGAAGGGGAACCAATGATGAATATCGCCATTATAGCCGGAAGCAACAAGCAATCCTCCACGAGTACGAAGCTATGCCGATATATTGAAAAGCTGTTGTCGGAAAAGGAATGCGGCGTAACGCTGTTCGATCTACATAAACGCCCCGTACCGTTATTTGCGCCGGACAACCGCAATCCCGCCGACGTCAACTTGTCCGCACTCAAGGAAACGATGCTGCGGGCGGATGCCATCGTCCTGAGCACGCCGGATTACCACGGCTCCATATCCGGAACGCTGAAAAACGCGATCGACCATCTCGGCTTCGATCATTTCGACGGCAAGGTCGTATTGGCGGTCTGTTCGACCGGCGGAGCGGTCGGCATTAGCCCGCTGCAGCAAATACAAGTAATGGTTCGCGCCGTTCACGGCATCAACTGCCCGGAATGGATCTCGATCGGGGGAGAGAACCGGCAGTTCGATGCCGAGGGGGAGCCCGCCGTTGCCCAAGTGAAGGAACGGACGATCCGGGCCGTGAATTATTTTCTGAAAATGGCTCATTCGCTCCGAAAACAATAATCGCTAACAAACAAAAGCCGGTTCCAAGCCCTGAGGCGAGGAACCGGCTTTTGCAATCGATCGAAGTTTTCGCCTATGCGGCATTACTGCTTTTTGCCCCGGAACTCCTTGACGAACAGGAACGCCCCGGCTATGAGCAAGGCCGCTCCGCCGACGGCCGTATTGACCGTGAACAATCCGTCCCACCAGCCTCCGAATGCGGAAAGCGAGCAGAAAAACACGACGGCTCCGATAAATCCGAGCAGCAAATTGCCTCCGTTCGCATTCGGATAAGCGACCGGTCCGGGGAAATGATTGCCGTGCCGGATAGCCCTGTTGATCGCATCGGTCTGGTGAACCGCATCGAATACGTTATAGAAGTAAAGCACCGGAATAAGCAGCGACAGCAGCGTCACCGGCAGCACATTGAACTCGACCGGACCGTCCGCGAAAAAAACGATAGAAACGATATTGAGCGCGAGCAGCAGCATGATCGACATGCCCCGGACGACCGCTCCCAAATACATTTGACCCGTTCCGGGAATGATCATGGACAGCAAGGTCGCCGCGAACTTGCTCTTAAGCGGCAGCTTCTCGACCGGATACGCCATCGGAACGTGCCCTCCGCCATAAGGCGTCGCATGGGTATTCGGCGGCGTTCTCGCTTCGAAAAAATCGTCTTTCATAAGTCGTACCTTCTTTCCGTCGATTCGTTTAGTTACAGCTTACCCTTAACGAATCGGGGCGAAAACCGACCGGGGACGGTATTCCTACTGGTCTAAAGTCGGGCAGGGACGGCCTACTCGTACGAAACGCCCTTCGTATAGGTGTTGCCCGCATTCCAGAGCAGAAACTCGTCGATGCCGCTGTCCTTCAGAGCGCGTATTTGCTCCTCGATTTCGCGTTTCCCGTATTCGATATGGCCCTGCACCCAAGATGCCGTAAAGTCTTGAAGCCATGGACGAACGACCGGCTTGTGCGAGCCGAGCGGGTCCAGCTTTTTCGTCGTATCGGCCATCGCCCCATGAATCGTCGCATAGGGCGCGGCGTCCGGCACCTTGGACCCGAACCAGCCGGTACCGTAATGGCTCGGATAGACCATGGGGGCAATCACGTCCACATATTTCGCTATTTTGCCGAAATCCTGACCGATCCCTTCGGCCGCCGGTACGGATGCCGCATATCCGAATATGTCGACGGATACGCGAACGCCGAGAGGAGCGAGCTGCTCCCGCGCATATTTGACGAAGTCGGCGACGGCATCGATTCGCGGCCGGTCATCCTTCGTATAGCTCAATTGCTCGGCCCGCTTCTCGAATCCTTCCGGAAACCGGACATAATCGAACTGAATTTCCTTGAAGCCGGACTTGGCGGCTTCCTTGGCTACCGCCACGTTATAGTCCCACACTTGCTTCTCGTACGGGTTGACGAAGCTGTCCGGAGTACTTTTGCCGTTCGTCCATAACGTGCCGTCCGGATTGAGGAACGACAGCTCCGGCTTTTTGCCGGCGAGGACGGTATCCTTGAAGACGACGACTCGGGCGATCGGGTATACGTCATGCTCTTGTAGCGTCGCCATCAGTCCGGGCATATCGGCGATAATCGGTTTCGTCGTGCCGAGCGCGTTCAGCTCGGGGTTCTCGGTGTCATAAGTAATATGGCCGTAATCGTCCTTCACGTCGATAACGAACGAATTCAGCTCCGTCTCGTCCAGCAGCTTGAGCAGCGCATTCAGCCTCGAGCCGGCTGCGCTGTGTGCCGTAACGTATACGCCTTTGACGGCCGGGGCGTCTGTCTGCGGATCGGATTTGACGAATTCGGTTTCCGGTATCGAGATGTCGGCTGTTCCGGACGGTGCCGGCGCCGCAGCTTTGCCGGAATCGGCGGCTGCTTGGAGCAACTGCTCGATCGGGACGGCGGCAGCCGCAGTTCCCGGGGCGGTTCCGACAAGCAATAACAAGGCCGCGAGTAATAATTCCATGTCGTTCTCCTCCCTCCCGAAGATAACGGTTAGTCGCGATGCTTGCCCGTACATACTTTTACAGCAAAAGCGCTCTGGTCAATCACCCGACTGCGAACGATGGAAGGAAAGCGAAGGCTGCTTGCGGCATGTCGCGGCCGCGGCATTACTCGTTGCGTACAAAAAAAGACGCCGCTTCTTCAATGAAGAAGGGCGTCTTTCGAATATTCGGAAATGCTGTACTTGACGATATCCAAAGCGTCTTCCGCTTCAAGCGACTCGAGCCCGTTTTTCAGTACGATTTCGATGTCGAGCTCGGAAGATTTCAAGCAAGGGTACATATCGGGCGTTAATTTCATCACAATCCTGGATAATTTGACCGTTTCCATAAGCATCACCTTTCCGCGTTTTTTTTGAATCGGTCTATCGACGATCGTACAAAAAAAAACGAAAAGATCTTAAGTTGTTAAGCCGTCTAACCAGAACCTATGAAATTACAAGTCCATTATATCACAAGAACATCGGTTGTGTATCCACTTGCAACGTTTTCCATAGCCCATTATTTGCCGCTTATATCAATTTGCGGAATTCGCCGATGATCTCCACGGTTTCCACGATATTGACAAATGCCTTCGGATCGGTTTCCTTGACGATTTTGCGCAGCTCCGCCAGCTCGTACCGGGTCGTAACCGTCATCAGCATATCGTGGGGAAGATGGCTGTAGGCGCCTTCGGTTTTGATAAGCGTGATTCCCCGGGGCAGCTGGAGCAGCCTGCCGATCATTTGATCCCTGGAGCTTGTTACGATAAATGCGGTTACCTTCACGTGACGGATATGGATCGTGTCCACCACTTTGCCCGCTATGAAAATCGACAGCATCGACCGCAGGGCGGCATCCCAGCCGAGCACGAGGCCGAGCGCCAGCACGACGGCGCCGTTCAGGGCGAACAGCAGCATGCCGAGCGGGAAGTCCCGCCTGCGGGTCAAGATGGAGCCTATAATATCAAGACCCCCGGTAGAGCCGCCGGACCGAAGCGAAAGCCCGGAGCCCATGCCGATTAGCGCGCCTCCGAAGACGGCGCCGATGATCGGATCGGAGTTGAGCGAAATGTTCGGGACGAGCTGCATGAACCAGGTCGTCAGTACGACCGACACTACGCTGAGCCAGACAAATCGCTTGCCGATAACGATCCATCCCCATACGAGAACCGGCAAGTTGATCAGGAAGTAAAGCATCCCGATGTTCCAGCCCGTAAAATAGCCGATCATCATGGAAATGCCGGACAAGCCCCCGCTCAACAGCTGATGGGGGATCAGAAACAGATTGAAGCCGGCGGCAATCAGCATCGCGCCGACCGACATGAACAGCAGGTCGAATAGATCACGCAATCGGATCATAATAGTCCCTCCATGATAACATTGTTCCCAAAATGTTAGGAAAACGGTACGGGACGGACTTATCGGCGAAATGAAAAAAACAACCTTGGATTGAGACTGTCCAAGGTTGTTCACGGTAGGTGCCTTATAGTTATCGTTTCTTGCCGCCGCTCTTGCTGCTGAAGCTTCCGGACCGGTTCGACGTGCTCGGTTTGCTCGATGATTTGGTTGACGGGGATGAGCCGTCGTTTTTGCGGACGCTCCCCGAGCTCGAAGTCGACCAGCTTCCGGTGCTGGACTTGCTTGAGCTCGAGCTGCTGCTTGAGCCAGTGCTGCCCGAGCTGCTGGAGCCGGAGCTTCCCGCAGCCGACGAAGAGCTGCCGGACGGCACGGAGCCTTTGGACGTAAACGAGCCGGTACGGTCGCTCGTTGTCGGTTTCTTCTCGTCGGTAGAAGAAGAGGAAGACGAGGTCGAGCTTTTGCTTGGAACGGAAGTCGAATACCCTTTGTACGGGGTCGAATATTTTTTGCTCGAATCATACCAGCCGTTTCCGAAAATCGACTGAATCAGGGAAGCCGCGATGTACCCTTCGAGAAACGATGAGCTATAGTTCTGCTTCGCATATTCGATCGTATCGACTTCGATTAGCGTATTGTTCGGGTTATCCGGATTTTTCTGAAGATTGACGACCCGGTTGTCGTAAATGAGGAACATTTGGTCCGGGTCTTCCTTGCTCGTTTCCTGCGGCTTTTCCTTGCCGGCCAATTCTTTGGCCACTGCGGGAACCGTCTTGCCCTCCGCCTCGTACACTTTGGCCGACGTCTTTCCTTTGCCGGCCATATCGACGAGCGGGTACTCATCTTTCACGTAGTTGGCCGCGTTCGCGCAACCGGACAGCAGGGCGACGACGAGCAGCAAGCTTACCCAGGTCGTCCAGCGGTACCAACGCTTCATGGCTGATCACTCCTTTCCCCAAGCGAATCTTAGAAGCCGGCTCCCGTTATTTGGTCGATTTCATAATCTTTACTTCGGCGGAAGGGATGCGGGTTCCTACCATGCCGATAAATTGTCCGTCCTGCCATTGCAGGAAAAAGTGTTCGTTCTCATCGGCGAAATAACGCCAAACCATCACTTCGTCATTGCTGCGAAAATCGGTATTGCCTAGCGTCTGCGTCCTGTCCGTACGCTGATGCTCGAGCGTATAGGTGACGTTGCCGTCGAGCTCCAGCCTGGTCGGAACATCGTTCGGATCGTCCAGACCGCCTTCGAGAAACCGGCACATGAAGCAGTCGTAGCTGCGTCCTTTTTCCACAAGAAGACAATGAATGTCCCTGCCGCTTTGCAAATAATAAGCGTATCGGTGAGGCGCGAAGCCCCGGTCGGAATAGACGACCTTGCCGGAGATCACGTATTCCTCCAGATCGACGTTCATGATGTCTCCGACGGAAGCCCCTTCCAGAGGCGGGACCGAAGCATGGGGAGAGGGCTGCGGCTCTTTATGGCTACGGAATATGTTGACGATTCGTTTGAAAATGGACATATGAATTCGCTCCTTTACCGCGTTTCGCTCGTTCGATTGCTTTGTTCGATCGCTAAGATGTTATACGGCTATGCCGGCAATAGGTTTCGCGCACGAAAAACAAATCTCGACAAACGAAGGGGGAACGGCTAAAAAACTGGAAATGGGATCTTGAATTATGGTATGATATAAAAGATATTCTTAAGTTCGGCTGACGAACGGAATGAGTTGGCGATGGTACCCCGCTCATACCTTTTCTTGAACGATAAAGAAAGTTCAAGTTCCGCTAAGCGTTAAGGCGGTTGGAGACTTTCTTTACCAAGAAAAACTACATCTAAATCCGCGGTCGCTCATCTCTTGAGTGGACCTCGATTGACGTTTTTCTTATAACGAGATCGGATCCGCAAATGATCCCCGTATGAAACGGGTTTGAGGAAAGAGATACTAAACCATCGGATAGAAAAGTCGCGCTTAAGGGTAAATCAAAAATTCAAGGGATCTAGATACCCTAAGTAAAAGGAGTAGAAACATTTGAAATTATTCAGTGAGTTCGGCTTGGACTCCAAAGTAGTCCGGGCTATTACGGAAATGGGATTCGAGGAATCGACGCCGATCCAGGAGAAAACGATACCGCTCGCCCTAGAGGGTAAAGATTTGATCGGTCAGGCGCAAACCGGTACGGGGAAAACGGCCGCATTCGGCATTCCGCTCATTAACCGGATCGAAGCTTCGGAGGAACGGATCGTAGCGCTCATCATGTGCCCTACGCGCGAGCTTGCCATTCAGGTCGCGGAAGAAATCGGGAAGCTGGGCCGGTTCAAAGGAATTCGCTCGCTGCCGATTTACGGCGGTCAAGATATCGTGAAGCAAATTCGCGCGTTGAAGAAAAAACCGCAAATCATTATCGGAACGCCGGGACGTCTGCTCGATCACATCAACCGCAAAACGATCAAGCTCGATAACGTCAACACGGTCGTCCTCGACGAAGCGGACGAAATGCTCGATATGGGATTCATGGAAGATATCCAATCGATCCTGCAGCTTGTTCCGCCGGAGCGCCATACGATGCTGTTCTCGGCTACGATGCCGGAAAACATCAAGCGGTTGGCGAAGCAGTTCCTGAACGAGCCGGAGCACGTATCGGTTATTCCGAAGCAAGTGAGCGCGCCGCTTATCGCCCAATCCTATATCGAGGTGCACGAGAAGCAAAAGTTCGAAGCTTTGTCCCGTCTGCTCGATATGGAATCGCCTGAGCTGGCCATCATCTTCGGACGCACGAAGCGCCGCGTCGACGAACTGTCCGAAGCGCTGCAAAAGCGCGGCTATTCGGCGGAAGGACTGCATGGCGACTTGTCGCAAAACCAACGCGACAACGTAATGCGGAAGTTCCGTGACGGCAGCATCGACGTTCTCGTCGCTACCGACGTTGCCGCACGCGGACTCGACGTATCCGGCGTGACGCACGTTATCAACTTCGATTTGCCGCAAGATCCGGAAAGCTATGTTCACCGGATCGGCCGTACAGGCCGTGCGGGCCGCGAAGGCGCGGCATGGACGTTCGTAACGCCTCGCGAAATCGACCATCTGCACTTCATCGAACGGGTGACGCGTCATCGCATTCCTCGCAAACCTTTGCCGAGCATGGCGGAAGCGATCGAAGGAAAACAACGCGTTACGGCCGAGCGTGTGCTCGAAATCGTCAATGACGAAGGATTGACCGAATTCAAAGGAATCGCGATCCAATTGCTGGAGCAATACGATTCGGTCCAGCTCCTTGCGGCGGCATTGAAGCTTCTGACCGGCGACAAGAAAGAAGTGGATATCGAGCTTACGCCGGAGGATCCGTTGCGCGCGAAGAAACGGCGTCCCGATGTTCGCAGCTCCGGCCGCAAAATGCCCGGATCTTACGTACGCGACGGGCAGGGTCAAAGCGGCGGCGGCGGCTACCGTCGCAGCGGCGATCGTCCGTATTCGTCCGGTTCCGGCGGCGGCGGCGACCGCGGGCGTCGTGATGGCGGCAACCGCGGCGGCTACGGCGGACGCGACGACCGTTACCGTGACGGCGATCGGGGCCAACGGAGAACCGATGACCGCAAGCCGAAGAGCAGCTCCGAATTTGTCAACATTTGATCGGGTAAGTAGAGAAGGCCTGCCGGTTGCGGCGGGTCTTTTCTTTTTTTCGCCATGATGCGGAAGCAAGCGGACAATGTGCCGGTTCGCTTTTCTTTTGGGGGATATAATAGTATATTATAGGTAAGTTAAAGTCAGACAAGGTTTCTTCGGAGGAGGATTTCAGGTTGGAATTTCGTGGTCTCATGGGCGGTTTATACCGGATATCGGAATGGATCATGCGGCTGTCCGTCATCAATGTGCTTTGGGTGATCTGTTCGTTTCCTTTTTTTTATTTGGTGTTGGCCGGTCTGATCGCTTCTGCCGAATCCATCGATTTTTTGAAGCAGTCGGCCGTCATGATCGCGATCGTCACTCCGTTCACGCTTTTTCCGGCAACGGGCGCCATGTTCACGGTCGCGCGTAAATGGGTAACCGGCGATGACGATGTGCCGTTGTTCAAGACGTATTTCCGGGGCTACAAGGAAAATTACCGGCAAAGCATGCTCGGCGGGCTCGTATTTGTCCTGTTCGGCGCGGTCATCTACATCAACTATACGTTTTATTTGAAGCAATCCGGCACGCTCAGCCTGCTGTCCATTTTGTTCATCGTGCTGACGGTCGTCATGATTGCGGCCATATTCCATTTCTTCTCGATTATGGTTCATTTCCATATGAAGTTTTGGCAAATTATTAAAAACTGTTTGCTGATCACGATCGGCAATCCGGTGATGACGATCTTCCTGCTCACCGTCAACGGCATCGTCATCTACGTAAGCGTCAACCATTTCACGTTCCTGATCCCGTTTTTTATGGGAAGCATAATGGCGACCGTGTCGTTCTTCGCGTTTCACCGCATATTTGACCGGATGAAGACGTTGAACGAAAGCAAACAGGAAGAAGCGGAAGAAGAGGCAAACGAGGAGAAAAAGACCGACTCGGACGAGGCTCGGGAACTAAGCGATAACGGTACAAGCGTGAAGACGGACGGGACGGACTCCGATGCGAGCGGCAGGAAGCCGCTGGACTGAATGGGGGATTGCGACAAAGCATCCATCATAAATTAACGGTCTCCGGTTTACTTTTCCGAACGTTGGGCCTATAATAAACATAACGCAAACGACACAACACAACAACAAAACATCCTGCGATGTACGTTTCGATTTTCTACTGTTTTGAACCAATGGATGTTTCTAGGGAGTCCTATCATTGCACGCCAGGCTGACATGCCCTCCAAAAGGGGACTTCAAAACGGCGGCTGCGGACACCCACCTGCGAGAGCGGGTTTGAAACATGAAAATCGGACGGCATAGGCGGGTTTTTTTGTTGTTTCAAGAAATTAAACACGTACATATGGGGTGAAGTCTTGAAAATTTTTATCGATACGGCCAATGTGGAAGAAATCCGCGCGGCGCACGAGCTCGGCGTGCTGGCGGGCATAACGACAAATCCGTCCTTGATTGCCAAGGAAGGTAAAGATTTTTTTGCTACGCTCAAGGAAATTATCGCGATCGTAGGCGAGCAGCCCCCGATCAGCGCGGAAGTTATCAGTCTGAAAGCGGACGAGATGGTCGAGCAAGGCAAGAAGCTCGCCGCGATCAGCCCGAATATCGTCGTGAAAGTACCGATGACGATCGACGGATTAAAAGCGACCAAACAATTGAGCGAGGCAGGCATCAAAACGAACGTGACGCTTATTTTCAGCTCGACGCAGGCTCTGCTTGCCGCTCGTTCCGGCGCGACCTACGTTTCGCCTTTCATCGGACGACTGGACGATATTAACCAGATCGGCATGAACCTCGTTCGCGAAGTAAGCGAAATTTTCCAAATTCACAGCGTTCCTACCGAAATTATCGCGGCGAGCGTCCGTCACTCGGCTCATTTCATCGAAGCCGCTCTTGCAGGAGCTCACATCGCGACCGTCCCTTACAAAGTCATCGAGCAAATGTCCAAACACCCGCTGACCGATCAAGGCATCGCCAAGTTTACGGCGGATTGGGAAGGCGCAAAACTGAGCGCATTTTAGCGTATTGCAACCGGCTTCCGATGGGAGGCCGTTTTTTTTGCTGTATCAGAATTTATAAGTTTCGGAGTCCCCACAGAACCTGAAATTTGCTTGTGAGGGTTGTGGAGGAGAGAGGTACCCTGAATATTACAAAGGGGTGCATGGTTATGAGTACCGGGTCGGAGACGGGTTGAAGTTGAATCAAGTAGAAGGCAGTTCGTGGGTCTGCACACCAAAGCACCGTCCGGGCGTTTTCCCGGACGGTTTTTTCTTAACGGTATTTAAAGCACTCTGGCTTTTACGGTTTTGGCGTATTCCGTCGGCGTCATGCCGACTGCGGTCTTGAAGTGGCGGGAGAACGTATGGATGCTGTTGTATCCGAGCTGCTCGGCGATTTCGGTGAAGTTGCGGCGTTCCTCGCGGATCATCAGCTTGACCCGTTCGATTTTCAGGTTTTTGTACGTTTTCATCACGCTCATGCCCAATCGCTCCTTGAACAGGGCGCTTAGACGCGACTGCCCGACATGAAACCGCGCGCACAGCTCCTCCAGCGTCAGATTGGCGCATAGCTGCTCCTCCATGTAAGCGACCGTCCGCTTTAACAGCTCGTCCTCGCTCCGTTCCATCGCCGCAGACGACAGCCGGTTCGATTGCGGCACCGCCTCGCCTCTGGTGGCGAGACTTAGCAGCAGAAGCTCCAAATGAATCCGCAGCAGCTGCTCGGACCCGAACGGAGCATCGTTTCGTCTGATCAGGTCGTGAACCCGGGGGCGATCGAACGGAGGCTCATAGGCGGCGAAGCCGTGTCTCACCAAGCCGGCCATCCAATTCCGTTCCTGATCGTTTAAGCAGAACAGCTTGTTTTCGAACAGCTTCATGGCCGCAGAGCGGCACTCGAAGCAAACGACGATAACGTTGGGACCGATTTTGCGATTCGCCCACACGGAGTGGAACTCGTTCGGTTTATGAAAGATGACGTCGCCCTGCTTCAGCACATATCCGGCCGAATCGGCCGTTACCTCGATTTCTCCCTTGTCCACATACAGCAGCTCCCAAAAATCGTGCGCTTCCCCTTCGAAAATAAAATCTTTGGCGAACTCGAAATAGTGCAGCGAGAACAGGTGCGTAATCTCAATCGCGGTTTCCAACGGAGTTTTTACGAAATTCATATCGATTCCTCCGCAACGGTTACAAGTGAATAGGTTGCCATACGTCCATCTTAGTGGATATCGGTTGCCGGGGAAAGGGCCGCATCGGTAAAAATGTTAAATATTCAGGCAGTTTCGGTAAAGATTTCGGCAAGGCGAATCGTTACGATGGAGATGAGCGAGCAATTTGCTGGAAAGGGAGATGAGTCGGTTGAAAAAAGGAATCAATCAATGGTCGTTTCCCGTGGATATGTCCGCGGCCGCATGCATTCGGCTGGCGAAGCAAGCAGGCTTTGACGGCATCGAGCTGGCGCTGGCGGAGACCGGCGAGCTGAGCCTTGAGAGCAGCCTGGAGCAAATCGCGGAGCTGCGGCGAATCGCCGACGGGGAAGGCGTCGAAATATCCAGTCTGGCTTCCGGACTTGGCTGGTCTTATGCGCTGACAAGCACCTCCAAGCTTAATCGGGATAAAGCGATCGATGTCGTGAAGCGGCAATTGGACGTTGCGGCGCAATTGAAAGCGGATACGATTCTTGTCGTGCCGGGAGCCGTAGGCGTCGATTTCATTCCGGATTCGGAAGTGACCGAGTATGACGTCGCCTATGACAACGCGCTGGAGGCGCTGAAGGGGCTTGCCGTCGAGGCGGAAGCGCACGGGGTGTCGATCGGCGTAGAAAACGTGTGGAACAAATTTCTGCTGTCGCCGCTCGAGATGAGGGGCTTTATCGACAGTATCGGCTCCGAATTCGTGGGCGCTTATTTGGACATAGGCAACACGGTATTGACGGGATATCCGGAGCATTGGATCAAAATATTGAATCGCAGAATCAAGAAGGTGCATTTTAAAGACTTCCGTCGCAACGGGGCCGGCCTGTCCGCATTCGTCGACCTGCTCGCCGGCGACGTGGATTACCCGCTGGTCATGTCCAAGCTGGAAGAGATCGGCTATGCCGGCTATGTAATCGCGGAAATGATTCCGCCTTATCGACATCATCCGGAGCAGATCGTGTACAACACTTCCGGAGCGATGGATGCCATTATGGGCAGAACACAGAGGAGGACGATATGATCAAGATCGGATTGATTGGTGCGGGCTTTATGGGCTCCATGCACGCTTCCTGCTACGAAGCGCTTGCGGGTCGCGGAGATTTTCGGGTGACGGCCGTGTCGGACGACGATCCGGATAAAGCGGCCAAGCTGGCGGCCAAATTCGGAGCTGCCGTCTATTCTTCGGCAGAGGCGCTTATCCGCGACGGAGACGTAAATACGATCGATATTTGTTTACCCACTTATTTGCATTTCCCTACGGCGGTTTCGGCTATGGAGAAAGGCTACAACGTATTTGTGGAAAAGCCCGTATGCTTGAACGAACGCGAGGCGGAGGAGCTGCTGGCACTGCAACGCAAGACGAACACGCAGGTCATGGTAGGGCAATGCATCCGTTTCTGGCCCGAATATATGGAGCTGAAGCGGCTTGCTTCCGAGCAAATATATGGAAGACTGTTGATGGGCGTATTCAAGCGGATCAGCCCCCGACCGGGCTGGGCATGGAACGGATGGCTGCACGATCCGGAGAAAAGCGGCTCCGCGGCGCTCGACTTGCATGTTCATGACGTAGACTTCGTTCGCTCGCTGCTCGGCGATCCCGACCGCCTCGTCGCGGAAACGGTGGAAAGGGAAGGCGCGAACGGGCATATATTCAGTTTATACCGGTACGGAGATGCGGTTATATCGCTCGAAGGCGGCTGGGACTATCCCGAGACGTTCCCGTTCGAGATGGCGTACCGGGTCAGCTTCGAGAAAGCGACGGTCGTGTTCAGCTCGGCAGCCACGCCGTCGCTGCGCATTTACGAAAACGGCGGCGATATCGTCGAGCCGAAGCTGGATGAGCTGGCGATCTCGGCGGGTGACGGCGGAGGCAATATTTCCAGCTTGGGCGGTTATTATAATGAGCTGCATTATTTTGTAGACTGCTTGTCCTCGGGTCGGGACATTGCCAATTCGACATTGCAGGACGGCTGCGATTCGCTGCGTCTGACGCTGCGGGAAATCGCTTCCGCCGCCCGCTGAACCAATTGAAGGAGGAACTGGGATGAACGTGCTGGCTATCGCCTGCCATCCGGACGATCTGGAGATCGGCTGCGGAGGAACGTTGGCGAAATACGCCTCGCTCGGCCACAAGGTCACGATGGTGCATGTGGCGAACGGGAACAAAGGACATAAAGTGATCCAGCCGGACGAGCTGCGGCTCATTCGGGCCAAGGAAGCGCAAAATTCGGGTGCGCTGATCGGAGCGAACGTAATCAGTCTCGACGTGCCGGACTTGCTTGTGAAATCCGACCAGGACGAGCTTATTTCCAAGCTCGTGGACGTTATCCGCCAAACGGAGCCGTGTGTTATCATTACGCATCCTCCGGAAGATTACATGAAGGACCATATGGAAGTGTCCAAGGCGGTTTTCGATGCCAGCTTCGCCGCTTCCGTGCCTCATTACGAATCCAAGGTTCCCGCGCCGGCGGGTATCAAGGTCGCTCCGATCTATTATATGGACACGCTTGCGGGCGTCGGCTTTTTACCGACGGAATACGTCGACATCACCGAACATATCGAGACGAAAATCGACATGAACGCGGCGCATGAGAGCCAGATCAAATGGCTGTACGAGCACGATGGAATCGATTTCCTCGATTTCGTCCGGACCGTTTCCAAGTTTCGCGGATTGCAGTGCGGCGCCGCCTATGCGGAAGGCTTCGTGCAATGCAAGGCGTGGCCTCGGCTGACGACGGTGCGTTTGCTGCCTTGATAATTTGCCGCTGCTGAAGGTTCAGTCTTCTCCGCTTTCTCTCTTTGCAAATATTCTCGATCGCTATGAAGTAATAAAATCACTTTTGGGGGTGCAGTTATGGATTTTAAATCTACGGTTAAAGGGTCGCTGCTGGAGCGCTTTTACCCGGCGGGTTGGGATATGGCCAAAATCGATCGCTGCTGCGATCACCCGGCCGAGTCCGTTACCGAGCGCCAGCCGTTCTGGAATCGTGACTTTGCGCCGGTCGTCTGCGAGAACGTGTACGACTTCGACATGATGCTCGGGCACGAAATTGCCCAAAACATCCGCCGGACGAAAGAGGCGGGGAAAAAGCTGGCGATGATTTTGCCGGTCGGGCCAATGGGGATGTACAAGTGGGCCGTTTACTTTTTGCAGGAGTGGAGCGTCGACTGTTCGCATGTATATGGCTTCAACATGGATGAATGGAGCGACGCGGAAGGCAACACGCTCGAGCCGACGAATACCGGAGCATTCCAATACGCGATGGAGCAGGCGTTTTACGGGCCGCTTGGCGAGCTGACCGTGCCGCCGGAGCAGCGCAATTTCGCCACGAAGGAAAACTTGCCGACCTACGCCGCAAAGATCGCAGCCTTGAAAGCCGAGGGGGCCGAGCTGATCACCGTATTCGGTATCGGGCGGATGCTGCATATCGCATTTTGGGAGCCCCATTTTGCCGAAGAATACGACAGCGTCGAACAGTGGCGCAGCGATACTCACCGGATCGGCGCGCAGCTTCATCCGCTGACGATCGAGCAAAACGCGATTACGAGCTTCAAAAGCCGGACGACGCTCGTTCCTTGCCGGGCCAACACGGTCGGTCCCGGACTGTTTCTGCAATCGGACCGCGTGATCGGGGGCTGCGACGGCGCGCTCGGACGGGGCATGCAATGGCAGGGCATGTCGCTTTGGATTACGCTGAGGCATGGCCCGGACATGTGGCTGCCTTCGACGTTCATGCCGACGCTCCCTGGAAAGCTGTTTTTCCTGCGTGAGTTGGCAGGACCGTTAGTCGCCGAAGTGAATTGAGCCTAACCGAATAGAAAAAAGGGAACACCTTCATACTAACAACAAAAGCTGCCCTAAACGGCTACTGTTGGATGGAGGTGTGTTCGTTTTGTCTAAAAACGCATGGAGGTCCGTCTCGGTTTTCCTCATGATTGCAGTTATCGCCCTGGTCGCTGTCTGGGTCGCGCCAACGATCGGCTCGACATTCAGCAATCAGACGATCCGCTACGGGTCCAGTGGTTCGGACGTTTACGAGCTGCAGGGCAGATTGTCCTACCTTGACTATTACAGGGGGCCGATCGACGGCGATTTCGGCTGGCAGACCGACCGTGCCGTTCGCGATTTTCAATACAAATTCGGGATGAAGGTGGACGGCGTCGTCGGGCCGAAGACGAAGCTCATGCTATGGAACGCGACGAAAAATTGGGCTCCGGGCGCTGCCGGTGGGACAGGCGGCGGGAATGTGTCCGGTCCCGTATCGGAGTTCAGCAGCGCGGATATCAGCCTGATGGCGAAAGCGGTGTACGGGGAAGCGAGGGGCGAGCCGTATACAGGCCAAGTAGCCGTGGCCGCGGTCATTCTGAACCGGGTAAGGAGCGCTTCGTTTCCGAATACCGTTTCAGGCGTCATTTTCCAGTCGGGAGCTTTCACGGCCGTAGCGGACGGTCAAATATGGCTAACCCCGAACGATACCGCCTTTCAGGCTGTTCGCGACGCTATAAACGGCTGGGATCCTTCCGGCGAGGCCTTGTATTATTTCAACCCGCAAACCGCAACATCGGCATGGATATGGAGCCGACCGCAAATCAAACAGATCGGCCGACATATTTTTTGTAAATAGGATTGCTATTGGGTTGTATAGTACGGCACAATAGCTCGATTCATGTTTATATTGACACACTAATATTAATTAATGCTACAATATATGAGAGGAGAGTCAATGTCGAGGGGGAGAGAGCATGGAAAGGGAGCTGGCGCTGGAAGTCATCCGCGTAACCGAAATGGCCGCATTATCGGCGGCGCAATGGATGGGACGGGGGAAGAAGAACGAGGCGGATGCGGCCGCGACTACGGCGATGCGGATGATGTTCGATACGGTTTCGATCAAAGGAACCGTAGTCATTGGGGAAGGGGAAATGGACGAGGCACCGATGCTCTATATCGGGGAACAGGTCGGCAGTCTGCAGGGGCCCGAGGTGGACGTCGCGGTAGATCCGCTGGAAGGGACGAATATCGTCGCTCGCGGACTGGACAATGCCATCTCCGTACTCGCCATCGCGAACAAAGGACATTTGCTGCATGCGCCGGACATGTACATGGAGAAGCTGGCGGTAGGTCCCCAACTGGTCGGCAAAGTCGACATCAATGCTCCTTTGGAAGAAACGGTTCAAGCCGTAGCATCGACGCTGCGTAAAAATTTGAGCGAGCTTACGGTCATGATGCTGGATCGCGATCGTCATGAGCAGATCGTCCGCACGCTGCGCAAGGTTGGAGTCCGCATCAAGTTCATAACGGACGGCGACGTGGCCGGGGCAATCGCGCCGGCGATGCCGGAGAGCGGCATCGACTTGTTCGTCGGATCCGGCGGAGCGCCGGAAGGCGTTCTCGCCGCCGCCGCGTTGAAATGCTTGGGCGGCGAGCTCCAGGGCAGATTGATGCCCGGCAATGCGGTGGAATACCAGCGCTGCATCGAGATGGGGCTGCAGGATCCGTACAAAGTATTGAGCATGGAAGACATGATCGGCCGGGACGACGTCATATTCGCCGCTACCGGGGTTACGTCCGGCAGCTTCCTGCAGGGCGTCCGGTATTTGCCTGGCGACCGGGCCGAGACGCATTCGCTCGTCATGAGGGCGAAGACGAGGACGATCCGCCATATCCGTACGCTCCACTACTTGCCGAGCAAGCCTATCGTAAAAGTGGCGGCCGAAGGCAAGTGATGGAAGCTGCCGCAAGAGGCGGCAACTCGACCAAGCGCAACAACCCTGAGGACGTCCTGTCGGACGTCTGCAGGGTTGTTTTTTTCTACGACAGCATAGTTCGTGTCCAAATGTGGATAATGGGTGTAGCGCCTGTTCGGTGAAAGCTCGCTGCCTCTGCCGGCGCGTCTTGCGGGACCCTGAGTATAGCGGAACTGGAGTACGCTATTGACCCGAGCCCTCGTGTAGAGTGCAAAATAAGGGAAAACCGTTCCGTTATTCCGCTGATTACGATTATTTTCACACCGAAATCTCGAAATAGAGGAGCTCTGTTCCGCTATCTTCAAGCGAGTAGCGGAATTCGGGACAATAACGGAATGTAGTTCCTCTATTCACGGGCAACGCCATGTCACGTCCATCAAACTCGACCAGATTATATGTGGATTACGCTTTGCTAATGATCAAGGACGTTGACGCAGGGAGACAAGCGACTTATTTGGCCAAATCCTCGATCGAATCGATGTCCATATACGCCGGGACGACGAGGCCGGTTTTCGTACCGTTCAAGTTCGGTCCGAGGTCCTCGACCTTATCCTTGTATTTGTCCAAGTAGTCTGCATGCGTCGTAGGCAGCCAAGCCGCTACCATCGCATCGGTATCGCCGCCGGCGACTCCGGCCCACATCGGCCCGGCTTCTACTTGCAGGGCGGTAACCTTATAGCCGAGCTTGCTCTCCAACACGTATTTGATTACGTTCGTGCTGGCGATCTCCGAATCCCAAGCGACATAACCGAGCTTGAGCGACTTTCCGTCCGCTTTGTCGATGCCTTCGATCCATTTGCCGACCTTGTCCGCGTTGGCGTCGACCCAATCTTTGGCCGCTTGCTCCGGCTTCTTGCCATCCTGAACGGCTCCCATGACGACGGCCATATCGTCCGGCGTCCATTCGAACCGGTCCAGCGCCGCATAGGCCGAAGGGTGATCCGTCTTTAAGCCGAGGCGGGCGATCGTATGAATCTGCTCGTCGCCGCCGAAGGCGTTTTTCGGATCGCTCAAATATTTCAGCTCGTATTTGGCGAACATCCAATGAGGAGTCCAGCCTGTCACGATAATGGGCTTCTTGTCCTTGATAGCCTTATCGAGCGCTGCGGTCATGGCGGCTCCGGAGCCTTCCACGAGCTTCCAGTCTTTGAGGCCGTACGTCTCGATCGCCTTATTCGCCGATTTCATAATGCCGGCTCCCGGATCGATTCCGATAATTTGCCGGTTTACTTGCTCCGCCACGGATTTGGTGCCTCCGGATGCCTGATTCTTGCTTCCGTCGGTGCTGTCGCCGGCGGACGAGCCTTGATTGGAGCAGCCGGTCAAAACGGCCGCCAGAGTAAGAGTAGTGAGCAACAATCGTTTCGTTGTTATCATTGCCATGGATAATCGACTCCTTTAACGTTTGGATTTCATCAGGCGCTGGGTAAAACGGTCCAAAATGATCGCTACGATCACGACGGCGAGTCCCGCCTCGAAGCCTTCGCCGATTTTGAGCTGCGTGACGGCGCGGTAGACGGATGCTCCGACGCCTTGCGCTCCGATCATCGAAGCGATGACGACCATCGACAGCGACAGCATGATCGTCTGGTTGATTCCGGCCATAATGGTCGGCCAGGCGAGCGGGAGCTCCACCTTCAGCAGCTTCTGCGTCGGCGTCGAGCCGAAAGCTTCCGCGGCCTCGCCGAGCTCCGCCGGCACTTGGCGGATACCGAGGTGAGTCAAACGGATCGTGGGGGGGACGGCGAAAATAACCGAAGCGATGACGCCGGGTACGACCCCCAATCCGAAAAACATGACCGCCGGTATCAAATATACGAAAGCGGGCATCGTCTGCATAAAGTCCAATACCGGCGTCAACGTTTGCGCCGCTGCCTTGCTCCGGGAGCATAAAATGCCGAGCGGAATGCCGAACACGATGGAAATGAATGCCGAAGATAGAACAAGGGCGAGCGTGTCCATCGTTTCGTCCCAAAATCCCAAGTTGACGATCAACAGAAGTCCTATTACGGTGAAGGCGGCCATGGGCCATTTCCCGAGCTTGTAGGCAATTGCCGCGAAGATTGCCACGAATAAAAGCGCCGGAGTCATGTGAAGAACGGACGAAAAGCTTTCGACCAGCCCGTTAATGATGAAGGACAGAAAATCGAACACACCCGACAAGTTGTCGGACAGCCAGTCGACGAAGCTTTCCACCCAACGGTCAAGAGGTACTTTCGGCAACACCGGCAGTCACCTCCTTCCTGGGGAGCTGACCCGCGAGCGCTCCCAGAACGGCCCCGCGGACAATGACTCCCATTAACCGGCTGCTGTCGTTCACGACGGCAACGGGAAATTTGGAAGTGCCGCATATTTCGAACAGATCGTTCAAAATCGTCTGGGGCGATACTTGCGGAGCTTCCCGGTTGACGACATCGGCGATCGTTTTATTCGATTGGATCGCTTCGACCGCATCTTCCGCCGATATGACGCCCAGCAACGTTTTGTCCCGGTCTACGACGAACAAATTGGATATTCCCCGTTCGCGCATAAGCTGAAGCGCGACCCGCGGCCCGCGGTCGGGTCCGATCGTTTCCGGCCGTCTCATTACGTGTTCGGCTGTCAATACTTTGGACAAGTCGGCTTCCTCTACGAACCGCTCCACATATTCGTTTGCCGGATGAATCATGATTTCTTCCGGAGTGCCGACCTGTACGACGGATCCGTCTCTCATCAGGGCGATTTTGTCCCCGATTCGCAGCGCCTCGTCCAAATCGTGCGTAATAAAGACAATCGTCTTCTTCATCTTCATTTGCAGCTCGAGCAGCTCGTCCTGCATGCTGCGTCGGATAAGAGGGTCCAACGCGCTGAACGCTTCGTCCATCAGCAGCACGTCCGGCTCGCTCGCAAGCGCCCGGGCTAGCCCGACCCGCTGCTGCATGCCCCCGCTCAGCTCGTCCGGCATCTTGTCGGCCCAATTGTCGAGTCCGACCAGCTTTAACGCCTTCTCCGCTTTCTCCTTGCGCTCTTTTGTCGGCATTCCTTGAATTTCCAGCCCGAATTCTACGTTGGACAGGACGGTGCGGTGCGGGAGCAAGGCGAATTTCTGAAATACCATGCCGATCGTCTTGCGGCGCACCTCGCGCAGCTCTTGCGGATTCATATGCATGATGCTTTTATCCCGCACGGTAATATCTCCCGACGTAGGCTCGATCAGTCTGTTGAGCATGCGTACGAGCGTCGATTTCCCGCTGCCGGACAACCCCATGATCACGAATATTTCGCCTTCCCCAATTTGTAGATCGACCCGGTTGACGGCGAGGACGAGCTGTTTTTCTTTGGCGAGCCGTTCTTTCGTCCAGCCCTCGTCCAGCAGCTTGGCCGCATGATGAGGAGAAGAGCCGAACAGCTTGCTCACTTGTTTAAGCTCGATGATTGCCATGTGCGTCACCCCTTTTCTTTATTTGCCGAGTAAAGCTACCGGTATATTGTATACCTAAAGCGGGTAAAATTACAACGGTTAAAACTTTATATAAAGATCGTACAGAAAAAACTGTACAAACAATCCTTCGTTATGCTCCGGAATGCTCCCGGATGCATCCGGGTATGCTCCTTTACAATGGGAAACGGTTCTCATAAAATAACAAATAGAAAGACGGGCGGCATGGGACTTGCGATGAAACGAAATAACAACGCGACAATCGGAGAGGCATGATCAGCTGGCAAGTTAGGAGGGCGAATACGATGCAACCGTTTGACGGGTTGTCCGAACAACATATAGGAAAGATTTTGAAGGCACGGAAGCGCGTAATCGAAGCGATCGGCAAAAATATGGATTTGTATGGCATCACGCAGTCTGTAGGCCATTTATACGGAATGTTATTTTTCTCCGAGAAACCGATGACGCTTGACGAGATGGGCAAAGAAATGGAAATGAGCAAGACGAGCATGAGCACGGGCGTTAGAATGCTGCTCGATCTGAAGATGGTCAATAAAGTATGGGAGAAGGGCGCGCGCAAAGATTTGTACGAGGCCGAGGCGGATTGGCATCAAACGTTTACCGACTATTTCGGAATCGAATGGCGCAAAGCCGTCGAAGCGAACGTCATTGCATTGAAACGGTCGGCGGCGGAGCTGCGCCAGCTTCAGGAGACGGAGGAAGGGGAAGGGGAGCTGCGGGAAATTCTATCCCGCGATTTGGAGAAGATCGATGGCGCTCTGAGCTACTACGAATGGCTGGACCGGTTGATCGATACGCTCGATTCCGGAAAAATTTACGAGCTTGTCCCGAAAGAAAAACCTTGAATCGCATGGCGGAACTCTTCTAGGGAAGGGTTTCGTTTTTTTTGTTCGATGAAAAAGCGGCTGCTCTGTGGCAATTATTCGTCCGCACTGGTAAACTGGAATAGAAACGATCACAAACGAAATCGAACAATCTCAATCAACCCGTTGCAACGGGATAAATAACGGCAGGAGGACATGCATGTTTGCGGAAGAACGGTACTTGCGCATTATGGAGCTTGTAAATCGCGAAGGCAAAGCGACGGTGGCCGAGCTGAGCGACGCACTCGGGGTATCCCCGGTAACGGTCAGAAGGGATTTGGAGAAGCTGGAGGAGAAGGAGCTGCTCATCCGCACGCACGGAGGGGCGATGGCGCTTCATTCCAGAGTCAGCGAGGTTGCACACGAGAAGTCTTTTTCCGAAAAGGAGGAGGCGCTCGCCGCGGAGAAGGAGCGGATCGCCGAAGCGGCAGCCAAGCTGGTGGGGGACGAAGATGCGGTATTGCTGACGGCCGGTACGACCAATATGATGCTGGCCAAAAAGCTCGCGGGCAAAAAGGGGCTGAAGGTCGTGACCAACGCCGCCAATATTGCCGTGCAAATCGGCAATTACGCCGACTTCGAAGTCATTTTGATCGGAGGAAAGCTGCGTCGCAAATCGTTTGCCCTAGTAGGACCTCTCGCCGAAAATGCTTTGGCCAGCATCCGGGTGGACAAGCTTTTTCTGGGCGTAGACGGCTTCGATATGGCGGAAGGGCTGACGACGCCGAATTTGTCCGAGGCAAACATGGACCGCAATATGATTTCGATTGCGAAGGAAGTTATCGTCGTGGCCGATCACAGCAAATTCGGACGGGTGTTTTTCTCGCATGTCGCTCCGCTTTCCGTCGTCCATACGGTCGTTACGGACCGGAAGCTCGATGCTAAAACGTGCGATCGGATTCGCGATCTCGGCATTCAATTGATCGTGACGTGATTTCGGGTGGTAAAAAAGTATTTGTCACCTGAATCAGGATCAGTTACAATATAAAAAGAAACAAAACGAAACGAAATAGTCAAAAAAGCAAGACATCCGGGAGGAATTGCTCATGCCATTAGTATCTTCTACTCCGATGCTCCAAGCCGCGCGCGCCGGCGGCTATTGTATCGGCGCCTTCAACGTGCATACGCTGGAAATGCTCCAAGCGGTCGTCGAAGCCGCCGTCGAGACGGAATCCCCGCTCATTATCCAGTCGACGGTAGGGACGGTCAAGCATCTGGGACCGGACTATATCGCGGCCGCCGCTACGGTAGCTTCGAATGCGAACCGGATTCCGATCGCTCTCCATCTTGACCATTGTACCGAATTCGATCTTATCGTACGCTGTATACGTGCCGGCTATACGTCGGTCATGATCGACGCCTCTCATTCCCCATTCGAGGAGAATGTGCGTCAGACGTTGAAAGTCGTCGAGGTGGCCAAGCCGGCCGGAGTAAACGTCGAAGCGGAGCTCGGCAAAGTAGGCGGGGTCGAGGACGAGATCGTCGTAGCCGACAACGAAGCTTTGATGGCCGATCCGGACGAATGCGCCAAGTTCGTGGAATTGACCGGAGTACCTACGCTTGCGCCGGCTATCGGGACCGCCCACGGCATATACAAAGGCGAGCCGAAGATCGACTTCGAGCGGATCGGCCGTATTGCCGGTCTCGTGGACGTACCCCTCGTCCTTCACGGAGGATCGGGCATTCCTGAAGAGCAAGTGCGTCGGGCGGTTTCGCTGGGTATGGCCAAGATGAACGTGGCGACGGAGCTTCGGATCGTGTTCTCCGACGCAATTAAAGCGGTGTTCGCCAAAAATCCGGAAGAAAACGATCCCCGCAAATATATGGTGCCGGCGAAGCAAGCGCTCAAGGAAGCCGCTATCGAGAAAATGCGGCTGTGCGGCAGCTTCGGCAAAGCGAAAGATTTTCGTTAATCAGCGTTTCGTCCGAAGGAGGCATCATGAATGAAAGTCTATATCATGACTGACATGGAAGGAATCAGCCTGGCTTATTACTGGGAGCAGGTAAAGGGCGGCGAGCCTTTTTACCCGCGGTACCAGAAAATATTGACTATGGAAACGAATGCGGCGATAGAAGGCGCGTTTATGGCCGGGGCATCGGAAGTTGTGGTCAATGACGGTCACGGCGGAGGGGGCCGGGAATATAACCTGATCTGGGAAGACCTCGACCAGCGGGCCATTATCGAAAAACCCGACAGCGCAGCCAACATTATGCCATCCTTGAACGTATCGTTCGAAGCTTTCCTGCTGGTCGGCTATCATGCCATGTCCGGGACGCCAATGTCCGTAATGCCCCATACGCAAAACAGCAAGAAATGGCAGTCGTTCCGTCTGAACGACCGGGAATGCGGCGAGCTTTCGCAAATGGCGCTGATCGCAGGCGAGTTTGGGGTTCCGGTCGCCTATGTGAGCGGCGACAGGGCGGCGGTCGCCGAAGCGAAAACTTTTTTCGGGGACGATCTCCCTGCCACGATCGTGAAAGAAGCTCATGCGAACGGACGTATCACGAGTCTTAACCCGCGCGAATCGGCGCGGCGCATCCGCAGGGATGTGGAAAAAGCGCTGAAGCAGCCGAAACGGAAGCCTTATTATTTTCCGGGACCGTACCGGATGGAAATCGAGTTCAAGTCGAAGGAATACGCGGATGAGCTGAACGGAAACCCGAAAATGACGCGGGTAAACGATACGACGGTAGCGTTTACGTCGGAACGGGCGTCGAACATACTCGAGCTGTAGCACATTCAACGTAAAGGAAGCGTCGGTACAATGGCACTCATCACAACCGTTACACTCAATGCGGCAATCGATAAAACGTATGTGTTGGATTCGTTCCCGCTTGGCCGCGTATCGCGGGTTTCCGAGATGATCAGCGTCCCCGGCGGAAAAGGCATCAATGTGGCGCGGGTCGTCAGCCAGCTTGGCGGTTCGGTGAAAGCGACCGGCTTCGTCGGAGGAAGCAACGGCGACTATATTGTCAAGGAGCTCGGCAATGCGGGCATCGACAACGATTTCGTAACGGTCGAAGGGGAATCCCGGCTTTGTTTGAACATGATCGACATATCCGCGGGAACGTCGACAGAGCTGCTGGAGCCTGGGCCGATTATTACGGCGCAGCAAATCGAAGCGATAAAGGATAAAGTGAAACGGCTTGCCGCCGACTCGGTCATCGTCGCTTTTTCGGGAAGCTTGCCGAAGGGCGCCCCGGCCGCGTTGTATGCCGACCTGGTCGACATCGCCAAGGCGCAAGGCGCCAAAGCGTTCCTCGATACGAGCGGCGATGCGCTGATAGAAGGGGTTAAAGCGAGGCCGTTTTTCATAAAGCCGAACGAGGATGAAATCGGCAAGCTGCTCGGCCGCAAGCCCGAACGGGAATCGGATATGTATGCCGGCATGATGCAGCTGATGGAGCGGGGCGTCGGCTGTGTCGTCGTGACGCTCGGAGCCGCCGGATCCGTTGCGGGATATGCGGGACGGCTGTATCGTATCCGGGCACCCCGAATCGAGGCGATTAACCCCGTTGGCAGCGGCGATTCGTTCGTAGCCGGGATGGCGGTCGCGGTAGCGTCAGGAGAACCGGTCGAGCAGGCGCTCCGGCTTGCTACCGCGTCCGGAACCGCCAATGCTTTGAACGCGCAAGCGGGCGACGTTCGTGTTGACGATGTCCGGCGCTTAGTCGCGCAAGTGCAAATCGAATCGATCGTCTGAGCAGGCGCCGGTCTTCCGAGACCGGCTCTTTCTCTTTTCCGCAAGCGGAGATTAACTTCATTTTTGGGGATGTTATTGGGGAAAAGCTAATATTTCTTTTTCTTGCGGGAAAAGCATGATAATATGGAGTATAGTGCGAGAATGAGAAGAACGTATCGAACCAGGGGGGATTCGCTTTTGTTGAAGAGAATGTTAGTCGGCCTCATCCGCAGCCACGAAGTAACGGGCGACAAAGCTAGGGATCCGGCGCTCAAGACGAGGTACTACAAGCTTCCGAAGGACAAGCTTTGGGAAGAAGTCATATCGCTCTTGAAGAAACTGCCGAAATACACCCTTCTGCACGAAGTGAAAAACGTCGGGGAAATTGTCGTCACGAAGCGGACGATAACAGGCCGGACTCAGGATATAACGTTAACCTTGTTCTCCATCAATCCGGTCAAATCGGCGATCGACATTTATTCCGCATCCCGAGGCTCGCTCGGCGATCTTGGAGCCAACTACAGAACGATAACCGAGCTGTTCGGCGTGATCGACCAGAAGCTAGGAAGCCATAAAACGGACAAATAATACTCCCAAATAAACGAACAGCGGCCAGGAATCGGAATTCCGGCCGCTGTTATTCGTATAAGCCTTACTCCCGGCTAAGAGCTTATTTCAAGCCTTTGACCGCTTCCAAAGCCGCCTCGTAATCCGGATGCTCGGTCATTTCGCCCAAATATTGGACGTATTGCACCGTATCGTTGGCGTCTACGACGAAGATGGAACGCATCAGCAGCTGCAGTTCCTTGATCAGCACGCCGTAAGCTTGTCCAAACGATTTGGATTTGTAATCGGAGAGGGTTTCGACTTTGTCGACGCCTGCTGCTCCGCACCAGCGCGCTTGCGCGAAAGGCAGATCGACGCTGATCGTCAAAATGACGACATTATCGCCGAGTTCTGCTGCCGCTTCGTTAAAGCGGCGGGTTTGCTGGTCGCAGACGCCCGTGTCGAGCGAAGGGACGACGCTGATCAGCTTGACTTTGCCGGCATAGTCGGCAAGAGTCGCTTCCGTTACCAAATTTTTATTAACCGTAAAGCTCGGAGCTTTGTCGCCTACTTTGATTTCCGGACCGATCAGCGTGATCGGGTTACCTTTAAACGTTCCGGCTCCAGCGCGTTCTTGCGTCATGGATAATCATCCTCCTACCGAATGAGAAAGTTTGGCAATCACCATTTCTCATTATATCGGAATGGCGCAACCATTGTCCAATTATAAAGGGAAGGATATCCGGAACCGCGAAAAACGCCCCTGGGAAAGGGGCGCTATCTACATACTTTATACGTCGTTGCGTTCGCGATTGCGACCGAACAATCCGGCCAAGCCGATTAATCCGAGCAGGCCGAGCCAGCTCCAGTTTGTTTTGTTGGCATTTGTGGCCGCGTAAGAACGATACTTGTTGACGGTATGGCCGTCCGTACCGGTTCGATTCACATTGTATGGGGAGTAGCGGTGCCCGTCGCTGCGGTTGCCGATCGGAGCCGTATTGGTGTCCGTTGTCCCTACAGGATTGGTCATGCTGTTCGATTCGGGATGAGTCGCTCCATAGGCGCCGGGGGTTGTTGGCGTAGTGGCGGTACCGGTCGTCGTGCCAGTAGTGGTACCCATTGTTGTGCCAGTCGTAGTGCCGTCGGTTGTTGTCCCCATCCCCATGGCCGGAACGGCAGATAACGTCAAGGCCGCGGCTAAAGCAAGAGAAGCAGCTGCTTTTTTCAAGTTGTCAACTCCTGTTCGAAAAGTTATGGTTGATTACCTCGTTAGCATTTGCAGTTGCGCCCGATGTATGTGTGCCGCATGTTGAGCGGAACGGGACATATTGGTTTACATAAAGGATTGGGGAACGCCGACACCGACGCTAGTGCTCCTCATCCTGAAGCTTGGAGCCGCCCCGCACGAATACACCGTCGCTGGTCCCGGCCGCATAGGCGTCGCTAAGCTGCTCATGAGTCTCGGCAAGTCCTTTGCTTATCTCGGACGATTGTTCGTAGTCCGAAGCGTCAAACGACTCTTCGGCGACTTCTCCGGCATGCCCGGTCCAGCTTTTGCCCGTTTCATCGGTCATGGCAAGGATTCCCCCTTTTTATCGATTCAGAATTTTCAAGTTCGCTAAATTGGCACTACTGCAAAGCGATGCTTCGATAAAAGGAATGCGAAATGGTGAACCAAGAAAAACAACCTCAAAATCGCGGTCGCTCGTCTTCGAAATAAGTCGATAGACGGTTTTCTTACTTATCAGTTTCCCGCTCGGGCGATTGCACTATACGCAAAATAACTAAATATTTGGCTTACTGCTGCCGCTTGTTGTATGATATTTAGGAAAGCGAATAAGACTCGTCGTTTGTCCGGAGGAGACAAGATGCTTTTTTTGCGATATGAAAATTTAAGGCAATATATAAAATGGTATCCGATCACGACGATCATTTTATCGATTCAGCTGATCATGTACTTATGGATGGAGATCGACGGCAGTACGAGGGACAACCTGACGCTGATCCGGTTCGGGGCATTGCTTAACGAGGTGCCATTCTCGGGAGAATATTGGCGGTACTTTGCCTCGGTATTTCTCCACAGCGGGTTCGATCATCTGCTGTTCAACAGCTTCTCGCTGTTCGTGTTTGCACCGCCGCTCGAGAGAATGCTAGGCAAGTGGAAGTACGCCCTGTTTTATTTGGGCAGCGGGTTTATCGGCAACCTGGCGACCGTGCTGTTCTTCCGAGGACCGGAAACCGTCGTTTCCGTCGGCGCGTCCGGAGCCATCTACGGTATTTTTGCCGCGTATTTGTTCATTGCCCTGTTTTTCAAAAAGGCGCTGGACAAGCAATCGTCTTCGACGATCATTACCGTTGTCGTCGTAGGGTTCATTTATTCGTTTCTTATTCCGCAAGTCAATTATTACGCCCATATCGGCGGCTTCATCGGCGGATTTTTGTTGTTTGCCCCTTTGCTGCGCAGATAGCGGGAAACGTATGATCTTTATAGCCGGAGGATAAACATTTGGAGCTAAGACAGCTGCAATATTTCGTTAAAGTGGCGCGCAAGCAGCATGTTACGCAGGCGGCCGAAGAGCTTCACGTCGCGCAATCCGCCGTCAGCAGACAAATTCATCAGCTGGAGGAAGAGCTGGGCTTGCAGCTGTTTGCGCAAAAGGGACGAAATCTGCAGCTTACGCCTGTAGGCAAGTTATTTTTAAGCCGGGTCGAGGAGCTGCTGACCGGACTGGAGAAGGCGGTCGGGGAAATCAAGGAGTTTCTGGACCCCGAGCTTGGCGAGATATGCTTGGGGTTTCCGCATAGTCTTGGCATCAGCCTCGTGCCGTCCGTCGTCGCCGATTTTCGCAAAGACCATCCTAACGTCAAATTCAGATTGAAAATGGGAACGTTCTCGAGCCTGATTCGCGATGTGGTGCGCGGGGATGTCGATATGGCGTTCATCTCGCCTTTCCCGGAGAACAACGATCATGTAACCGGCGAAATCGTCCTGACCGAGGAGCTGTACGCCATTTTGCCGAGCAATCACGTGCTGGCCGATTACCAATCGATCCGTCTGGAACAGCTGAAGGACGATTCGTTCGTATTATTCAACGAAAATTACTCGCTGCGCACGATCGTATGGGACGCTTGCCGAAAAGCGGGGTTTTCGCCGATAATCGGCTTCGAGGGCGAAGAGACGGATACGATTCGGGGACTCGTAGCGGCCGGCATGGGAGTCAGCCTGCTTCCGGAGATGGCGCTTACGGAGATCAGTCCGCTTATGCCGGTCAAAGTAAAGGTGACGGAGCCTCATGTGACGAGAACGATCGGACTTATTCGCAAATCCGGCCAAAAGCTGCCGATCGTCGCGGAAATGTTTCAACAATTTTTATTCGATTACTTCCATCTGCGGTAAAGGCTGCAAAAACAAAAGCTTCCTGACCGGGTCCGAGACCCAGTAGGAAGCTTTTGTTTTTGCGGCTGATCTTATTCCTCGCGGCGGCTGTTGAAAATCATTATATATTTCAACAATTCGAGCAAAGAGATAAGCGCTGCGGCTACATATGTCAATGCTGCGGCATTCAGTACTTTGGCTACGCCGCCTTCTTCTTGGTTCGTTATATACCCTTCCGCTACCATCGCTTCCCGCGCCCTGTTGCTGGCGTTGAACTCGACGGGCAACGTGATGAGCTGGAACGCTACCGCTGCCGAGAAAAATAGGATGCCTAGCAGCAGCAAGAACGAAAATTGTTGGAAGAACAACCCGGCAAGAATGAGCAACGGCGCAATACCCGACGTAATGTTGACGAGCGGGAATATCCGGTGGCGCGCGACGAGCATCGGATAATGCACTTTGTGCTGGATGGCGTGTCCGACCTCGTGGCAGGCAACGGCAACCGCGGAAATGGACCGTTCGTAATAGACCGGCTCGGACAGCCGGACGACGCGATGGATCGGATCGTAATGGTCGGTCAGCGTTCCAGGTACGGCTTCTACCGGAACATCGTGCAGTCCGTTGCTGTCGAGCATGCGGCGAGCGGCATCATATCCGGTCATTCCGCTGCTGATCGGCACCTGGGCCCAGCGGTTAAACGTACCTTTTACGCGGAACTGGGCCCAGATGGAAATTCCGAAAGCGATGAAGATGAGGATATCCATAGGGTGAAACAACATGCGGCGTAACCTCCTTTAACTTTACCTACATTAATGGTCCTTTGCCGAGAAGAAGGAGAAGCGCCTCGATGCAAGCAGCGCTTTGCGTCGCGAGCGTATTGAATGCGTACTTCGCCTGTCTCGGTTTCATTTCGGCCAATAACGGGCTCAGCTCTTTCACTTCGCGCTCCAGCTGACGCAGATGCATTTGCAAAGATGTGAGTTTTTCTGTCACTACCTCGTCCTGACTCACTTTATTCCATTGATCCAGGCTCTCTTTAATTTCTTCCAAGGTGTACTTTTCCTTCTTCATCGTTTCTATACGTTTCAAACGAGTCAAAGTTTCATCTGTATATAGGCGATAATTCGTTTTCGTTCTTAATTCCGGAAAGATGAGACCAAGCTTCGTGTAATAATCGATCGTCCTCGCGCTCGTCTCGGATAGACGAGCCAGCTCCCCGATTCGATACAGTTTCATAACCCCATTTACGTTCACCTCTTCTATTATAGACAGATTTGAGAAATGCCAACGCCAAACGTACCTAGCCTCATCATAAACGATATGAAACCGTACAGTCAAACGTCATGCTTTGACGGAATCGGATTTGCGAAATTTAAGGATGATTTCTCCATTCGGAGGGAGGAAATGTAACATTGTTCCTCTAAAAGCGAACATTGTAGGCTTGTACAATACACAATGTTTGGATATATCACGTAAATCCGAAAAAAATCGTTGTCTTTTTTGAAGCGTGCGCGTATAATGGCACTAAAGCATTCGCAATATGTTATGAAAACTAACACAAAAGGTGGTTATCGCAATGAAAAAGGTCATTTTTCTATGCCTGACGATGCTTCTGGCTTTCCCGGCTATGGCGCTTGCTGCCGACGGGCCGTCATCCGGACAGCTTCACTTGGCAATCGACTCCGTCTGGGTTATGCTTGCGGCCATTCTGGTCATCTTCATGCAAGCGGGCTTCGCCCTGTTGGAGGCCGGATCGACACGGATGAAAAACGCCGGACACGTGGCCGGCAAAACGATTTTGACTTTCGGCATTGCGGGTCTCGCGTTCTGGGCGTTCGGCTTCGGACTGGCGTTCGGCGACGGCGGCAGTTTAAACAAACTGATCGGATTCGGGGGCTTCTTCTTTAACGGTACGGAGGAGCAAGCGGCGGAATCGTTCGCCTCGTTGTCGGCCTCGGTCGTACCGGGAGCCATCAAGTTTTTGTTCCAGCTCGCCTTCGTAGGGGTCGCGCTCGCCATAGCTTGGGGCGGCTTCGCGGAACGGGCCAAACTTTCCGTATACTTCGTCTTCGGCGTGTTGTTCACGGTTGTCATCTATCCGTTCGTGGCTCACTGGATTTGGGGCGGCGGCTGGCTGGCCGAACACGGCAAGCAAGATTTCGCCGGCTCGACGGTCGTTCACCTTCAAGGGGCAACGGCGGCATTGGCTGCGACGCTGCTGCTGAAACCGCGTCTCGGTAAATATAATAAAGACGGCAAGCCTAACCTCATTCCCGGCCACAACCAAGTTCTCTCCGTACTCGGCGTCATCATTTTGTGGATCGGCTGGTTCGGATTTAACCCGGGCAGCACGCTTACGGCTGTAAACGACGGCTTCTTCGGCTTCATCGCGATGAATACGAACCTTGCGGCCGCCGCGGGCGCGGTAGCGGCTCTGCTCGTATCTTGGCTCTACTTCGGCAAAGCGGATATTCCGAGCATGCTGAACGGCGTATTGGCCGCACTGGTCGCCATCACGGCCTCGTGCGCATTCGTGGAAACTTGGGCGGCGGTCATCATCGGCCTCGTGGCAGGTACTCTGACATTCTTCACCGCTCAATGGTTTGAAAAAGCGGGCATCGACGATCCGGTTTTCGCTTTCTCGGTACACGGCATCGCCGGCGTTTGGGGCTCGTTGTCCACCGGATTTTTCGCTTCCCCTCGTTTGGTCGAAATCGTAGGCGTCGGCAAGGAAGGACTTTTCTACGGCGGCGGTTTCCACCAGTTGGGCGTTCAAGCAATGGGCGTTGCGGTATCGTTCGTCTTCGTCTTTATTCTCTCGTATGCGATCTTGTGGGTCATGAAAAAAACGATGGGTCTTCGCGTCACCGAGGAAGAAGAAATCATGGGTCTCGACATCAGCGAACACGGTACGTACGGTTACCCGGAGCAAATGAAAAAATCCGGCAACGAGACGATAGTCGTGTAACGTTGATCGATTCCTGGGGGTGGGATCGGACGACATGGAGCATTCTTGGATGGAACGATTCGACGTATCGATCTATAACGCCGTGAGCACCGAACAGCTTCGCGGTTTGAGGGACCGGATGCATTTCGAGCTCCGGCCCTCCTTGTTTGAAGATGTAATGGAGTGGAATCGGAGCGTCAATGCGGCTCATGACCGGCTCATTGCCGGTACGATCGCGCTGGCGGAACAAACGCTCAGGCTGGAAGGATTCGGCGTCCCCCCGGTTCCGTACGCTTTCGTGGCGGTGGGCAGCGCAGGCCGCATGGAACAAACGCTATGGAGCGATCAGGACAACGGCATCATGTACGCCGATCCTCCGGTCGAACAAGGGGAAGCGGCTGCCGATTATTTCCGTGTTTTCTCCGAGCGGGTCCATAGCTGGCTTCAATCCGCGGGGTACCCGCCGTGCCCGGGAAACGTATTGTGCACGAATCCGTTCTGGCGCAAGCCGAAATCGGCCTGGATCGATATGGTGCATGGCTGGTTGGACGATCCGCAATGGGAGAACGTTCGTTACTTGCTCATGATCGCCGATGTGCGCTGCATGTACGGCGAAACGGAGCTCGTGCATCAATTCCGGTCGGCTTATATGCAATCCGTCGCGGAGCGGCCTGCCATGCTGGACCATATGCTTCAAAACACTCTGTACCACAAAATTACGATCGGCGTGCTCGGCAATATCATTACGGAGCGATACGGAGAGGATGCCGGAGCGTTTGACGTGAAATACGGGGCGTACATTCCGCTAGTAAACGGCATTCGTCTGCTTGCGCTGGCGGACGGCATAACCGAAGCGTCTACTCTTGAACGGCTGGAGGCTCTTCGGGAAAGCGGCAACTATCCGAAAGCGGACGTAGACCGTTGGCGCGAAGCTTTCGCCACGGCCTTGGAGCTCCGTTCCCTCGCGCAGCATGAGAAAGACGGACCCCTGTATACGACCCGCGGGATGATTGATCCGGAATCATTGACGAAACAAAACAAACGGCGCCTAAAGCAATGTTTGAAAACGGGGATCGAGCTGCAGCAGACAGTGCGAAGAACTGTCGAGAGGATTGCGGACGGTATGCCGAAGAAACGGGGCGGTTTGGGATGAGAAGCATGTCCAAGCTGTGGCGATTGTACAAATTGGGAGGCATCACCCCGGCTGTAACTTCCATGTTCGATCCGCAAAGCGCCCAGCAAATGGCGTTTATTCGTTCCGTCATGAAGGAGCAGCGTAAAAACAGCATGTACGATATTCCTTTGCAAAAGCTGGAAACGGTCGTGTTCGATTTGGAGACGACCGGATTTTCCCCGTACAGCGGAGACGAAATTATATCGATCGGCGCCGTAGGCATGACCGGCGATCTAGTTTTGCTCCAGCAATCGTTCTATAGTCTGATAAGACCGGATAAGACGATTCCCGACGATGTCGTGCGTCTGACCGGCATCTATAATGAAGAAGCCGCAAGCGCTCCGGAACTGATTACCGTGCTGAAGGATTTTTTGGAATTCGTCAACCACCGCGTGCTCGTCGTTCACGGCAGCGGTCATGACAAGCATTTTCTGAATTCCGCGCTATGGCGGACATCGAAGGTGAATTTGTCGCATCGGTTCATCGATTGCCTCATTTTGGCCCAACGGCTCGAGCCGAAGCGGGGAAGCTACGACCTGGACACCCTCCTGACCGACTACGGGATCGAGGTGAACGGCAGACATCACGCTCTTGGCGATGCGGGAATGACGGCTCAGTTGTGGAAATGCTTGCTTAACGAGACGATGCGAAGAGACGTAAATACACTGGGCGATTTGTACGACTTCTTGAGCCGTTAAATAACGGAGTAGGGGATCGGGGTGAATTCTCGGGAACCGCCGATAGCTTCTTCGAGCCGGTATACCCGAACAATCGGTTGTTCCGGGCGGGCGAACGAAACGATCCAATAGCCGAGCCGGTTGTGAGAAGCGCCTGCCATATCTAACGCGGATGGCGTCCCTGACGTCATGGGATGGGAATGAAAAATACCGAGAAGCTGCCTGTTGCTGCGCTCGGCTTCGTAGAGAGAATAGATCCAGTCCTTGGCGTCGAACGCGAATTCCGTTTCGGGGCTTTTTGCCCTGTTGGCTATCGGCGAGAGGAAAGTGACGGCCGGCGTGCCGCTATCGCCCTTCGGACCAAACAAGGCTCCGCAAGCTTCCCGGGGCAAAGCCAATCGGCAATGTCCAATCATTTGCTCCCAAACGGACCGATCGATGCGGATCAAGTTGTTCGCCTCCCTATATAACCGTAGCTACGTTTCATTATAATAGGTGATGGTCCCGTAGGCCAGATGCGCAACGCAAAAAGACCCGCTTTTAGCGGGCGGGTTGTCGAGAAAGTCCGTACCCGCGTCCTGCATATAGCGGGGCTTTTTTGCTTCAGCTCACTTGTTTGTCGGGCTTGATCAAGAAGAAGACGAGGGCGAGCGTAACGAGCGACAAGGATGCGACGGATACGAACACGATCCGATCGGACATTTCCATCATCCAGCCGAACAGCGGGGGACCGGCCGCAACGCCGAGAAACCGCAAGCAGCTGTACAGCGAGGTGATCATGCCTCGTTTTTCCTTTGTGACGGAGCCGGTTATAATCGTGTTCAGGCAAGGAAGGAGAAGGCCGGTCCCGATGCTGCTGATCGTCAATAGACCGATAAAGACGTATAGATTTTTAAAGAAAAAGATCGTTGCGGCAAGAGAGACCGTCATGCTGATCAATCCGATATTCATCAGCCATCGCATCAAAATGCCGTTTTTCTTAATGACGCTGCCGGTAATATAGGACGTTGTCACCATGCCGAGAAGCGGGATAGCCAGAACAAACCCTTTTTTGACTCCGTCAATGCTGTACGGTTCCTTCTCGAGTACGTTGGACAAATAAAACAAGACGCCGAACAAAATAAAAAGCCCGAGAGAGCCGGCGAAAAAGGACGTAATGAGCCATCTTCCCTTTTGCTTTAAAGTCGATAGGATGCCTTGGATGTAAGCCTTCAGCTTTTGCGGCTGCTTGTCCCGCTTCGGCTCCTTGATGAGAAAAAGGACGGCGACAAGCGAGAGCGCGCAAAAAATCGGAAAGGCGAAAAAGGCGGCGTACCAGACGATCAGAGCAAGTAGGGAGCCGATTATCGGGCTGACCACTTTTCCCGCTCCGTTGGAGGCTTCCGTGAGCCCGAGCGCCTTGCTTTCGGTAGCTCCGTTATACATATCGCCGACCAGAGCCATTGCGATCGGCGCGGTTCCGGCTGCGGCCAGACCTTGTATCGTGCGGGCGATGATGATGATCGTATACGATTTCCAGACCGCTCCGAAGCCGGCCAATATTCCTGCCGCCCCGTATACGATCAAGGAAGGGATAATAATCGGCTTTCGCCCGAACCGGTCGGATAAATATCCCAGTACGGGAATAAACACGCCGGCGGCCAACGAGAATAAAGTGATGACGAGGCTGCTCTGAAATTTGCTGATCCCCAGCAGCTGCTGCATATCGGGGAGAATCGGCACCAGCATCGAATTGCCCAGCACAAGCACCATTGGAACGGTAGCGATGGCGATAAATTCCCATATCCGGCCCTTTGACCCGGAATTGTCCTTTTTGTTGCTCCCGGTTTTCGGCTGATCCTCGTAGACGTCCACGTCGCTTTCAAACGAAATCGTCAGCTTCCTCGATTTGGTCTTTGCCATCTTGATCTCCTCTTGCCAGCGCATTGTACCTATAATATGACCGTCCGGACTCGAAGGCATACGACCGACTTTTGCCAAAATGTTCTGACGGATCAAGATGGGAATGGAAATTGCTTCGGAAAGACGATAATATAGACGTAGACGAACAAACGATAAGACAGATGGAGAAGGGACATTTATGAAAAATACTATGATGAAACGGAATGTGTTGGTTATACTTGCTGTCGTGGTGCTGGCCGGTATTGCCGTTTATCAAAATTTCGCGACAAAGGATCGTCAAGCGTCCGCCAATAAGGAAGCGGCCCCCAAGCCGAACTACATGGCTCCGGGATTCAAGCTCACGGCGCTGGACGGCAACGTATACGAAGTGGGCGGGACGAGGGATAAACCGCTGTTGGTCAATTTCTGGGCGTCCTGGTGCGGACCATGCGAGCTGGAAGCTCCGGACTTGAAGCAGCTGTACGATAAATACGAAGGCAAAATCGATTTTTACGCTGTCAATATGACGGCTAGCGATCGGATGGACAATATTAAGTCGTTCGTGAAGCATTTCGAGTTTAAATTTCCGGTGCTGCTCGATTCCGAAGGCAAAGTAGGCGAGCTTTACCGGATCAGCGGCATCCCGATGACCTATTTGGTCGATAAAAACGGGGTTATCAAGGAAGGATTCAGCATTCTTCATCCGGACGAGTTGGAGAAACGGATCAAGCAGCTGATCGAATCTTAGGACGATAAGACACGGCACAAAAAAGCTGCATTGAACTTCTACAAGTTCAATGCAGCTTTTTTAATTTTATATGAAGCTTAACTTTACTTTCGGGTATCGTTTAATGATTGACCAGCCCGAGACGTTCGGTCGAGTTCGCGTTGTTCTCTAGGCGGGTTTTGCCGATCAGAGCGTAGCGGATACTGTCGAGCAACGCTTCCCAGCTCGCTTCGATGACGTTCTCGGACACGCCAACCGTGCTCCACGTATTGTCGAAATTGGTGGACTCGATCAGCACGCGCACCTTGGCGGCGGTAGCGTCCTTCTCGTTGATGACGCGAACTTTGTAATCGGACAAGTGCATTTGTTGGATGTCCGGATAATATTGGACCAACGCTTTGCGAAGCGCATTGTCGAGCGCATTGACCGGTCCGTTGCCTTCAGCGGCCGTATAGACCGACTCGCCGTTTACATTCAGCTTGACGATCGCTTCCGAGGTAATGGCGTCGCCTCCGTTCTTGCCTACGATCAGCTTGAACGATTCTACCGTGAAAATATCCTGGATATCGCCGAACGCCTGACGCAGCAGCAGCTCGAGGGACGCGTCGGCTCCTTCGAACTGGTAGCCTTGATGCTCCAGCTCCTTGATCTTCTCGATGATGTGCTTCGTCTGGTTCGTTTCATTGGTCATGTCGAGGTTCAGTTCCTGCGCTTTTGCCAGCAAATTGCTTTGTCCCGCCAGCTCCGAGACGAGAACGCGCTGTTTGTTGCCGACCAGCTCCGGTACGATATGCTCGTACGTCTTGGCATGACGCATAATGGCGGATACGTGGATGCCGCCTTTGTGGGCGAATGCGGCAGCGCCCACGAACGGTTGGTTTACCGGCATATTGACGTTGGCGATTTCGCTGACATAGCGGGCTACGGTCGTCAAGCTTTGCAATTGTTCATCCGTTATACAGCTGTAGTCCAGCTTCAATTGAAGGTTCGGGATGACGGAGCACAGATTCGCATTGCCGCACCGTTCGCCGAAGCCGTTGATCGTGCCCTGCACTTGACGGGCTCCGGCCTGAACGGCGGCGAGACTGTTGGCTACGCCGAGCTCGCAGTCGTTATGGGCATGGATGCCTACAGGAGTCTTTAGCTTCCCGCAGACGGTATTGACGATATCCGATACTTCGCCAGGCAATGAGCCGCCGTTCGTATCGCACAGGACGACCCAATCCGCACCGGCTTCTTCGGCTTTTTGAATCGTGGAGAGCGCATATTCGGGATTGTTTTTGTACCCGTCGAAAAAATGCTCGGCATCGTATATGACTTCCAGTCCTTGGCTTTTCAAGTAGCGGACCGAATCGTAGATCATGTTCAGGTTTTCTTCCAGCGTCGTCTGGATCGCGGTATGAACGTGGAAGTCCCACGACTTGCCGAATATGGTCGCAACCTTGACGCCGGACTCGACCAGACGGTTCAAATTCGGATCGGTTTCCGCCTTGGAATCTTTGCGGCGGGTGCTGCCGAAAGCGGTAATCTTGGCATGGGACAAATTCAGCTCCTGCGAGCGGTGAAAAAACTCGATGTCTTTGCCGTTGCTTCCCGGCCAGCCGCCTTCAATATAATGAACGCCCAGCTGGTCCAGCTTTTGGGCGATTTTCAACTTGTCCTCTACGGATAGACTGATTCCTTCTCCTTGCGTACCGTCGCGCAAAGTCGTGTCGAAAATGATTACAGGGGTTGCCATCAAACGTCCTCCTCACATTCATAAAGCGTAAGCCGCTGCTGCATTCTTACCATTATAGCATTTTTATGAACCGATGTTGAAGTGTTTTCGCAAAAGTCGTATGCTTGGATGGAATACGATTATGGAGGTCACGATCATGTTCCGGAAATCGCTTTGCACGTCCATGCCGGCGCGGTATGACGAACGAACGGATGGGTCGGGAACGTTATGAACGCCGGCTCGAATCGCGACGACCATTATCCGCGAAACGGCAGAGTCATTTTGCACATAGATATGAACGCGTTTTACTGCTCCGTCCACGAGGCCGTCGAGCCAGAGAAATATAAAGGAAAGGCGCTGGCGGTCGGAGGCAATATCGAGCTGCGCAAGGGCATCATCGTCACATCCTCTTATACGGCGAGGGCGAAGGGGGTAAAAACGGGGATGCATATACGCCAGGCGTTGAAGGCGTGCCCCGAGCTGATCGTGCTGCAGCCGGATTTCGATCTGTACCGTCAGTTTTCCCGCCGCTTCATGCAGATCGCCTACAACTATTCGCCACTTGTCGAAGCGATGTCGATCGACGAGTGCTACATGGACATTACCGGCTCCAAGCAATTCGGGACTCCGCTTGAAATTGCCGAGCTGATTCAGCGGCGCATTCTCGAAGAACTGCACTTGCCTTGCTCGATCGGGGTAGCGCCGAACAAGCTGCTGGCCAAGATGGCGTCGGACATGAAGAAGCCGAACGGCATATCCGTGCTGCGCAAGCGCGACGTGCCCAACCTGCTGTGGGGCAAGCCTTGCTCGCATATGTTCGGAATCGGCTCGCGGACCGGCGACCGGCTGCGCAAGCTGAACATCCATACGATCGGCGACTTGGCCAGCTCGGATGAATCGTTTTTGACCAAAAATTTCGGCGTATACGGGTCGTGGCTGAAGCTGGCGGCGAACGGCATCGACGAATCTGAGGTCAATCCGGAACGGGAGCAGAGCAAGTCGATCGGCCATACGACGACATTGCCGAAAAATTTGACCGAAGCGGCGGATATATCGCGGGTGTTCCTCAATTTGTCAGACCAGGTCGCCAGAAGAATGCGCAGGCAGAAGCTCATTGCCGGCACGATACAGATTACGATCCGGGATCCGGATATGAAGACGATAACGAGATCGTATACGCTTCCGATGCCTACCGAAAATGCCGACGATATTCACCGCGTTTCGGTACGGCTTTTCAAGGAGCATTGGGGATATGGCAGGCCGGTCCGGCTTCTCGGCGTAACGCTGCAAAGCTTGCAGTCCAAACAATCGACGGCCATCCAGCTCGATTTGTTCGATTACGAGAAGCATCCGAAGAAGGAGCAGCTGAACGTCGCGATGGACCGGATTCGCGACAAATACGGAGAAGATGCGATTCTTACCGCAGGCATGGTCGGTACCGATCCGTCCGCCTGGATACGCAACCATAAGCGAAGAGGGACTTCGCTCCAAATGGATCATCTTCGCGAAAGGGGGCTCGACGAGTGACGGTACAAACGACGCCCGTTATCGGTTTTGTCGGTTTTTCGGACAGCGGGAAGACGACGCTTGCCGTCCGGGTGATCGGCATACTCCGACGTTCGGGCTACAAAGTGGCGGTAATCAAGCACGATGCCCACGGCCATTATCGCGAGGCGGCCGGGACGGATTCGGGAAAATACGCGGATGCGGGGGCGGATGCGGTCGTGGTCGTTTCGCCCGGAAGGACGTTCACTTACAGGAGGACGGACCGTCCATACGGGCTAAGCGAGGCGATCACCGGCCTGCACGGATACGATCTGATCGTCGTGGAAGGGTTCAAATCCGAGCCCCATCCGAAAATCGTCGTGTTTCGCAATACGGAGCAGGAGGAGGCCGTCGGGCTAACCGATAGCAACATTGCCGCATATGCTGTAAAGATGAGCGGCAATGCGCCGGAAAGTTATAATAATCCGCGTTGCATTCCCGTTCTCGACATAGACGATCCGGAAGCCGTGGCGGATTTCGTGCTGCGCTATTTTTCGTATATCCCGTAAGGGAAGAGCGCATTTTAAAAATGGCGGACATGCGGGTAAAAGGTTTGAACTTTATAGGATTTTGTATTATAGTGGACAATAGAGCTATTACATTGAGGAGGAATTATTCATGGCAAAGTACACATGGGTAGATAAAGATACATGCATCGCCTGCGGAGCATGCGGCGCAACTGCCCCTGACATTTACGACTACGACGACGAAGGACTCGCGGAAGTCATTTTCGACGGCGACAACAACACCGGCGTAACGGAAATCCCGGAAGACTTGTACGATGATCTTCAAGATGCCTCCGACGGTTGTCCGACCGATTCCATCAAAATCGCCGACGCTCCGTTCAAATAATAATAGATGAACAAAGACGAACCTTTTCCGAATGCCGGAAAAGGTTTTTTTTGTCGTTTTGGGGATGCGGCTATAGGCTGCTGGTCCCGCTATAGGCCTAGAAACGTTAAATATTTCACAGTCGGGAATTCTATCGTTGCTATAAATCGACAGGCGTCATACAATAGATTTTAGGGGTAGGGGAAGGTGTGTCTTTTTTTGTTTTTCAAGCGTTTTTATAGGACTGAAGGTCCTGCCGGGGAGGAAGCGGATGAATAAAAGGAACTGGAAAACATCGGTCATTGCAGCTTTGGCCATCTTTTTATTGGCAGTTTTGACTTATACGACCGGAACGGGGGGCACGTTCCATTATATCGAGAATCCGCTGCGGGACGCGCTGGGCTCGAAAAGCGTCATGCAGCGGGAGCCCGACACGAAAATCAAAATCATAAAGATCGACTCCAAGTCGCTGGAGGCGATAGGTCAGTTTCCGTGGGATCGTTCCGTTTACGCCAAGCTGATCGACAAGCTCGAGCAAGGAAAAGCGAAAGCGATCGGGCTTGACGTCATGATCCCCGAACCGAGCAAAGATCCGAAGCAGGATCAAGCTCTGGCGGAAGTGATGGCCAAATATAAAAATATCGTTCTACCCGTCAATTTTAATTTCCCCGCCAAGCAAAAGGCAAACGATATGCTGGAGTACGACCGCATCGAAGTTCCTACCGCCGCAATCAACGCTCCGCAAAGCCAGCTTGCTCACGTTAACGTATTTCCCGACAATGACGACAAAGTTAGAAGGCTGATCGTCGGACTTCCCGAGAAGAACGGCAAAGTGGTGGAAGCGTTCAGCGTCAAGCTCGCCAATTTCGCTCTGGACGATGAACAGAAAGTAAGATGGGACGAGAACGAACGGAAATGGTATCGCGGTTCCGAGGTAATCCCGGTTAACGCCAGAAATCAGGTCATTACGCAATATTACACGTCGCCTCGCCAAGAAAAAGATTTGAAAACCGGATACGATTCTTTTTCCTTCAGCGATGTGCTTAACGATAAAGTCGACGCGCGGCTGTTCGAGAACGACATCGTGCTGATCGGCCCGTTCACGACAGGCCTGCAGGACGAATATATGACTCCGATGAGCAGGGCGATCAAAATGTTCGGAGTCGAAATCCATGCCAACATGGTCCAAACGATATTGGAGAACAAGTTTTGGAGCGAGCTTGCCAAGCCTTACGGGATCGTCATTCTCGCGCTTGTCGTTCTCTTGGGGGCCTATTTGTTCGAGCGGTTCAAAGGCAAAACTTCCTTATTTATGTTCCTTGGCCTGATGGTCCTGTACATGATCGTTTTCATCGTCGCCAACGAAGCTCTACATACTTATATACCGATTTTTTATCCGTTGCTTGCCATCATTTTGATGTACGTATGGTCCATTGTGAGCCATTACATGGCCGAACGCCGCGAGCGCAGCCGCGTAACCGGCATTTTCGGCCGGTTCGTGCCGAAGGCCGTCGTCGACCAGATGCTCGCCACGGGTGAAGAAGTCAAGCTCGGCGGCGAACGAATGGATATATCATTAATATTCGTAGACATCCGCGGATTTACGACGCTGTCGGAGAAGTTGGAGCCGGAGCAGGTCATCCAGTTTTTGAACGAATACTTGGACGTGTGCACGAAAGCGATATTCAAATTCAACGGAACGCTCGACAAGTTCATCGGCGACGGCGTCATGGCCATATTCGGGGCTCCGATCCGATACGACAACCATGCCGAAATGGCGGTTCGCGCCGCGCTCGAAATGAAGAAGCAAACGGCGATGCTTGAAGCGAGGCTAATGGAGAAGCTCGGATTTACCGTAAGATTCGGCGTCGGCATCAATTGCGGGCCGGCTATCGTCGGAAATATCGGTTCCGAGGAGCTTCGTCTCGATTATACCGCGATCGGGGACACGGTCAACCTGACGGCGAGACTCGAGTCCAATGCGAAGCCGGGAGAAATATTGATCAGCGACAATATTTACGAGCGGGTCAGTCATTTGTTCGAGATCGAGAGCATGGGCGAGATCAAAGTAAAAGGAAAGGAATTGCCTGTAACGATTTACCAGGTTCACGCCGAGAAATCGGATTGATGAAAGAAGTAGAGAAGATTCCAATAGTGCGAGGGAGAAATGGGAGAATGAAGAAGCGTTCCGTAATATCTTTGTCGTTATGCCTGACGCTCCTATTCAGCCTGCTGTCGAATATGCTGGCAGGTGCCGCATTTGCGAAGGAAAGCCGTGCGGCGATCGTCGTTAGCGTAAAAGGAACCGTCATGGTCACGAAAGCGGGCGGATCGACGGAATACCGCGCCTTCGACGATATGAGCCTGAATCAGGGCGACCATATTCGCACCGAGGACGAATCCAGCATCGTTCTGCAAGTAGTCGATCAGGAGGATGAGGTGACGATCGGTCCGAATACCGAAATGTACATATCCTCCTTGCTCGAGTCCGATGAAGGCGGCAAAAAGTCGAAGCTGAAAGTATGGGCGGGCTCGCTGTGGTTCAAAGTGAAAAAGCTCGTAAACGCGGATGACGAATTCGAAGTCGAGACGCCGACGGCGGTCATGAGCGTACGCGGCTCGAACGGATACATCGAGACGATGTACGGCCAGCTGTTCGCCCTGATGACATCCGGCGTGCTGGAAACGACGACCTCTAGCGGGGACGGATCTTCGGACTCGATCCATATAAGTCCGGGACAGCAAATTCAGCAGTCCGGCGAGCAACCGGGAGATTTGGCGGAGAACGTTACGCCGCTGGACATCAAATCTTTCGTGGCCAACGCTTCGCCGGATATTATTCATGCCCTGCTGACCTCGATTCAAGATATTCGCGAAGAAAACGAACAGTTCGTGCAGGATTTGGGCAGCGGGACGAAATCGGTCGATTCGAGAACCGGCCTGAGTCTCGGCACGCCTGAGCTGCAGCAGCAATTCGGCAGCAACTTGACCAACCTGCTCGCGAACATCGCGAAGGAAGCGATCGATTCGAATAAGCTTCCGGCCAGCGAAGTCAATGATCTCATCGCCAAAGCGAACGAAGGCGCGACAGGCGAACGGATCGATCTGAACAACGTCAAGCCTTTCGATACGTCCGTCGGTCTTAACCCCGATGTACAAAAAGCCAAGGAAGAGCAGCTGCAGCGGCAACAGGAGCTTCGGCAATCGGCGCTGGATCGGGAAAAGCAGCAGCAATTGGACAAAATCAGCCAAAACCAAAACCTTGCGGACCGGCTGGCGGCCGAGCGCCAGCGGCAGGAGCAAGGCAACGCCAACGCCAAGAACGAAGAACAGCAGAGAACGAATGAAACGTTCCAGCAGCAAGGCGGTACGGGCAATACCGGAGGAGGCACGGGGGGCAATACGACGACTCCCGGCGGCACTGCCGGAACCGGAGGAAGCACCGGCGGCGGAAATACGGGTGGCGGAGGCACCGGCGGGGGCGGCGGAGAAGAACCCGACAACACTCCTCCGGAGCTTGCAATCGCCCATCCGACAGCTCAACCGTATTTGGTCAATACCGCTTCGCAGGAAGTTTCCGTTTATGCGAAGCAAGGATCGACCGTTACAATCTACAAGGGTGATGCGACTATTCCGCTCGATACGAAAACGGGATTGGGCGCCACAACGAAAGTTACTTTTGCGGTAACTCTTGTCGAGGGTGCCAACACGTTCAAAGTAACGGCGGCGGATTCGTCCGGCAATGTGACGACGAAGACGGCGACTCTGGAACTCGATACGGTTAGTCCGACTTTAACAATCAGCGTACCGGCCAACGAGATAACGACAGTCAATACCAAGCCGCAAAATATCGTGCTCCATGCTGAGCAAGGCTCGTCGGTGAGCTTGTATAAAGGAAATGCAACGACTCCGTTAGAGACGGCGACAGGCGCCGGTGCAACGAGCGTTACTTTCACCTTAAACGATTTGGCGGAAGGCGAGAACAGCTACAAGGTAACGGCAACGGACACTGCCGGCAACGTAACGACGAAGACTTTGAAGTATGTCTTGAATACGTCGGCACCGGGGCTTTCGATCAAGCATCCGACGCTTGAAACGAATACGGTCAGAACGAAGCCTCAGACGATCGAGGTTGAAGCGGCTCAAGGAATTTCCGTCAGCTTGTACAAGGACGAAGCGACGACGCCGCTTGAGACGAAGCAAGGCAGCGGAACGTCAACCGTTGTTTTCGCGATCAACGATTTGGCGGAAGGTACGAACGTCTTCAAGGTAACGGCAACGGATGCTGCGGGGAATACGGCGTCTCGGACTGTGAAGTATGTGCTGGATACCGTGGCGCCGGATTTGGCGATAAGCCACCCTGCAAATGAAATCGCGTATGTAAACGCCAAACCGCAAACCATCGTGCTGCAATCGGAGCAAGGCGCGCATGTGAGCTTGTATAAAGGGGATGGAACGACTCCGTTAGACACGGCGACAGGCGCCGGTGCAACGAACGTTACATTCACCTTAAATGATTTGGCGGAAGGCGAGAACAGCTACAAGGTAACGGCAACGGACGCAGCGGGCAACGTAACGACGAAAATTGTGAAGTATGTCTTGAATACGTCGGCACCGGAGCTTTCGATTCAACATCCGACACATGAAACCAATGTTGTGAGAACGAAGCCTCAAACGATCGAGGTCCGGGCGGCACAAGGGATTTCGTTAAGCTTGTATAAAGGCGACTCCTTAACCCCTCTGGAGACGAAACAGGGCAATGGCACGACGAATGTCGTCTTCACGGTTCAGGATCTGGCCGAGGGCTTGAACACGTTCAAAGTTACCGCCCGGGACGCTGCAGGCAACACGGCATCGCAGACGGTGAATTATGTGCTGGACACATTGGCGCCGTCATTGGTCGTGAGTCATCCGACCAACGAAGTAACCTATGTCAACAGCAAGCCGCAAGGCATTGTATTGCAAGCCGAACAAGGGGCATCGGTGGGCTTGTATAATGGCAATTCGCCGACGCCTATCGAGACCGCAACCGGTCTTGGCGAGGCCAGCATCACGTTTACTTTAAACGATCTGGTCGAAGGCACGAATACGTACAGCATCGTCGCAATCGACGCAGCGGGAAATGTAACGTCCAAGACCGTCCATTTTGTCCTGATCACTTCCGGCCCTTCCTTGGCTATCGTACATCCATATTCGGGAGTGGAAGGGAACACTTATTATGTCGGCTCGAACGAGCAGAGCATACGGGCGCAAGTTTCCGAAGGAATCACCGTACGGTTGTACAAAGGAACGAATCCCGAGCCGATCGATACGTTAACGGGACTCTCTTCGTATCCGGTCGAATTTTTGAATCTGGGACTTGTCGAAGGCTTGAACACGTTCAGGGTAACCGCGACGGACAGCTTGGGCAACGTTTCGGAGAAGTCGGTGAAATACTTTTTGGATACGATCGTCCCCGGTCTTGAAGTTACTCCGAGCGGAATCGTACATGTGAATGCGTTGGCGCAAAGTATCTTTGTATATGCGGAAGAGGGCACTGCCGTCAACTTGTATAGAAGCGGTTCGGAGACGCCGTTGGCGTCCGCGACCGGACTAGGCATGACGACGAAATTCCCTTTCGCATTGAATGATTTGAGCGAAGGAACGAACGCTTTCGTCATCGTGGCGACGGACTCGGCTTTCAACGTATCATCCTCTTTTGTAACGTTCGAGGTCGACACTGTGCCACCGGCAATTCCGATCGTTACGGCTCCGACCAACAATTCGACCGTTAACGTCAACAAGCCGTCCTTTACAGGAACGGCGGAAGTCGGCAGCATCGTGAAGGTTGCAATCGATGAGGAACAAAACGAATATTTAGCGTTCGTGGATAGTATGGGGAACTGGAGCTATAGTTCGTTAACGGAATTGAGCGATGGGCCGCACATGTTTATGGTGAAGGCAACCGACATTGCCGGCAATACGACTTCGTTGCCGAACTGGGTGAACTTGGTCGTCGATACGACTCCGCCGGGAGTGCCGGTAGTGACGGCACCGGC
>NZ_VDCQ01000160.1 GCF_006265175.1 Paenibacillus hemerocallicola
GTCAGCGATTTCAGGTTTTTCCCTTGCAGGTTCGGATTTTCAATGCCGAAGGCGTCTTTGACCGCTTGCGTCTTCACGACCGGAAGACCGAGGGCCTGCTTGGATATATTCATCTGATATTCGTCGCTCGTCATATAGGCGATCGCCTCGAAGGCGGCATCCTTATGCTTGCTGATGCTCGTGATGTAAGCCAAGGTCAGCATCGCTTGCGAGCCTACCCCGCGCAGATTGGTGAATTCCGGCAGCGAGACCATATCCCAGTTCACGTCCTGCTTCGTCGTCGGAATCGTGTAGGCGTACATGGCGGCCACCTTGTTCACGAGGAAAGCGTTGCTGACCGCACGGAAGGTCGTTTCCGCCAGTGCGTTGCCGGGAATTTCATAAAATCGGTTCATGCTCCGGACGTATTGTCCCCAACGGTCATCGCTGTAAAACAATGGCTTATCCGTCTTCGGATCGGCGAAGCCGAGCGACATTTGATTCATCCAAGCCAAATTGTAAGATTGCGATATGAACCCCCGGTACTGCGTCTCCCCTTCCTTGCGGGTCATCGTCTTGGCCAATTCGTACGTTTCGTCCCAGGTCATGCCGTCCTTCGGGTACGGTACGCCGAATTTATCGAACAAATCTTTGTTGTACATAAGGGACAGCACATTCATTTTGAACGGCAAAGCATACAGGGCGCCCTTCGAAAGCGCTCTCACCGCATCTACGGTACTCGGCTCCAGCCGGGTCAAATCGAAGTTGTGCTTCTTGATCAATTCGGTCATATCGTACTCGAATTTG
>NZ_VDCQ01000161.1 GCF_006265175.1 Paenibacillus hemerocallicola
TTAAGAGAAACGAAATAATAAATAGACATAACGAGGAGGTGTTCACATGGGTGAACAGCGTCAACGGTTTAACGAAGAATTTAAACAGCAAACGGTGAAATACATTCAAGAACAGACGAAGTCGATGCCGGAGATTGCCGAGGAACTCAACATCCCGGTTAAAACACTCCATCAGTGGAAAGCAAAGTATCGTACATTTGGGAGTGAACCTGTAGCCAGTGCCGAGAAGATCCGCGAACTGGAACAACTCCTACAGGATAAAGAGCGTGAACTCTTGGCAAAAGATCAACAACTCGCAGATGCGGAGGAGCAGTTGGCTATCGTAAAAAAGGCGGTGCACATCTTCAGCAAACCAAGGAAGTAAGATTCCAGTTCATCGAAGCTCATCGTTCCGAGTTTCGAATGGAGAAGATGTGCGAAGTCTTGGCTGTATCCAGGAGCGGATACTACAAATGGGTCACGGAGAAAGCGAACGAGAATAGCTATAAGAAGCGTAGAGCCTTACTGTTAGCGCGTATCACCTGGCTCTTCACGGACGCAAAAAAACGGTACGGCAGCCCTAAAATTACGAGGCTCCTCCGGCGAGAAGGATGGACGGTATCCGAACGTCTGGTCAGTAATCTGATGAGGGAAAACGGTTTGCGTTCGTGTGTATCCAAAAAGTTCCGTGTGACGACGACCGACTCGAATCACACCCACCCTGTGGCACCCAATGTGCTGAACCAGGTCTTTACCGCATCCGCGCCAAACCGGGTGTGGGTAACCGATATTACATA
>NZ_VDCQ01000162.1 GCF_006265175.1 Paenibacillus hemerocallicola
CGGAAATCCCCTATTCCGTTATGCACAACCTCGAATCGGCCTTTGTACCCGCCGTCTATATACCGCATATCCCGACTGTTTGCGCTCTTTGCCCATCTGGCTTCTTTTCCGCCGGCGGGGTTGTGAACGGTTCCTCCGTTATCGGTTTTCGTACTGTCCGCGTTCCAACGGACCAGCTTCCCTCCGCCGTCGCCGCTCCGGTTATACCCGCCGACGTAGACAAGCTGTCCTTGCTTGAGCGAATCGGGCGAGATGGCCAGCAGCTCGCTTATGTTGGCTACCTGCAGCATCGAACGCCCCCCGTCAGCCTCTTCGGACGATGCGCCGTCCGCATACGAGAGCTTCGCTCCGACTGCGGCACTGCCGGCAAGCACGGCTCCGCCCATGCCGAGCGTTATCAGCAAGCTTCTTCTGCTGACTTCCTTCCGCGCTTCTTCCGATCGCTCGACCGGGCCGGCTCCGTCCGCTTCATCCCGTATTCCCTTGTATTTATCGAACATTCGTCAACGGCTCCTTTCATCGAGAGGCTTAAATCGTAACATTTCCGACGCTGTGCTTGATCGTACCCGTCTCTGCGGGCAGAGCTGCCCGGTCTACGCCTTCTTCAATAAGAGCGGTCATGAACAAATAATTGCTTCCGCCGAAGCCGCCGTTCGATACGACATATTTGCCCCCTTTAAACCGCGAGCGCATAGCCTTCAGCTTGTGAGAGCCGCCCTCGATATGGAAATGCGCCGTATTCGCATCCGCGGCCGTGCTCGTCACATCGCC
>NZ_VDCQ01000163.1 GCF_006265175.1 Paenibacillus hemerocallicola
TGAACGCCGGTCCACTGCTTCATCGGAAAATACAGCTGCCGGGAGCGGCCGTCCGGCTGGATCGAGAAGCCGGGGTCTTGCTCCCCCAGCACAAGCGCTGTTTCGCCCGCCAGCGACGCAACGCTTTCGATCCGGTAGCCGGTTGTCGATCCGTCCGGGTGCGTCACAATCGCGTATCGGCCTGCCGCGGCCTGCGGCACCGCCGCCTTCGTCACCAGCGCATTGCGCCCGTCGCTGTCCCGCATCCGTTCCGTGCGCACGACCGCACCGTCGATCGCACCTCCCGCCGCGACTACAGCCGATCCCTTGCTCAGCCGCGTGCCGTCCGCCAATCGCATCTGCTCAATGTGGCCGTCCACCAGCCGAATAAAGCCCAGCTTGCCGTCCAACCGCAGATCTCCGACGACAAACGGCGTTCCCGCATACTGCGGCGCGCTCAGCACAATATCCCGCGTGTTGCCGTACGTGATCGCCACCGCCGCCGCTCCCGTCTGCTCGTCGCTGTGCAGCACCTCGACGTGCTCGATCCGCGGCTGCTGCCCGGACGCAAACGGCTCCAGCACCGTAATGAAGTTGCTTTTCAGCGCGCTTCCTTCCCGGCGCACGACCAGCTTCGGCATGAAATGCTTGACCGCCTCCGTCTGCGTGTCATAGTTCAATCCTTTCAGCCGGGTGGCCTGCAACGACGGCGATTCGCCGATGAACAGCTCGCTTGCTCCGGTCCCCGCATAGCCG
>NZ_VDCQ01000164.1 GCF_006265175.1 Paenibacillus hemerocallicola
AACGGTTTGCGTTCGTGTGTATCCAAAAAGTTCCGTGTGACTACGACCGACTCGAATCACGCCCACCCTGTGGCACCCAATGTGCTGAACCAGGTCTTTACGGCATCCGCGCCAAACCGGGTGTGGGTAACCGATATTACATACGTTCCGTGCCGCGAGGGACGACTGTACCTGGCCAGCGTTCTAGACTTGTTTACGCGTAAGATCGTCGGGTGGAAGCTCGCAGACCGGATGACAACCGATCTCGTACTGGCCGCACTGGATCAAGCGTACAACGCTCAGAAGCCCTCCAAAGGGCTCATCCACCACTCGGATCGGGGCTCCCAGTACGCATCGGAACCTTATCGAGCAAGGTTACAGCAGTACCACATGGAGGCGAGTATGAGTCGCAAAGGCAACTGCTACGACAACGCTGTCATCGAGTCCTTTCACAGCGTACTCAAGAAAGAGTTTATTTACTGTACGACCTTCCGTACAAAGGCTCAGGCGCAACAAGAAGTATTCGAATACACCGAGCTCTTTTACAACCGCAAACGAATTCATGGGGCTTTGGGGTATCTATCACCAGATCGATTTGAAGAGCAGTACTACAAAAATATTAGCTAACGTTCTCTTATCGAGTGTCTACTTTCTTGACAGAGGTCCA
>NZ_VDCQ01000165.1 GCF_006265175.1 Paenibacillus hemerocallicola
AATAATAAGGCAGCTAAGGGTTTAATAAGTTTTCTATGTCATTTCGCATAACTGAACAAATTTCAAAGAATAAGGGATCCTCTGACTGCCGCTACAGCCGGAGAATCCCTATTAAGTAACGTGCCCTTTAGGCCGCTGGGCCAACCGCACAACTAAGCTGGAACGTAGGTCAACCTGATCACCTGCTCGCCAATTCGATCGCTTGCCACGAGGCGCAGCGGCGGCCGCGGACCGGCGAAGAACGGCTTGCCGTGACCCAGCACGACTGGATGGAGATAGAGTCGATACTCATCAACGAGACCGAGCTCCGTTAGACTGTGCGCCAACTCCGGCCCGGCAACTTCAATCTCCCCTTCATGCTGAGCCTTCAGCCCACGTATGGCCGCTGCGAGGTCGCCCTCGATCAGAGAAGCGTTCGGGCCGACGGACTTTAACGTCCTCGACACCACCCACTTCGGTTTGCTTTGCCACGCCGCTGCGTATTCCCGTTCCGGAGCATCCCATTCAAAATGGTCTCCGTCCCAATACCGCATGGTCTCGTACATGCGGCGCCCGTACAGGCTGCCCGCCAGGCCGCGCACATCGTCGATGAAATGACGGAATAGCACGGGGTCGGGCTGAAATGCC
>NZ_VDCQ01000166.1 GCF_006265175.1 Paenibacillus hemerocallicola
TTACAAATGATTGAGCCAACAGGCAGAAGAGTTCAGACAATGCTATTCAATCGTATCTTTTAACCAAACTAAATATGTTAGGATTCAAGAGTTTAGGCTCGTAGTATTGAATTGATTAACCAACCCTCCTAAAATATGATTAAGACAATTTTTAGAAAAGGAATGATTCAATGAATAATTACGAATACACCGAGAGAGAACTAATAAAGTTTACCGTAAAGTACTCATCATCAAAACTAACTGCTGAACAGGCCGGAATTGTAATCTCCCAAACCGCAGTTATGTACAAAATAATTCAAGAATATTTAGACTCACCTTATGATCTACAGTTAGTCCGGACAAGTCGAGGTTCCTACATTTTTGAATTCTTAGGCGACCCCGTTGTTTTGGATCAGATAGTTAATATTTGCAGTTTTATTGGTAATCAGTTATCAGACTTTTGGGGTTATGTTGGGAGCAACGTCACATGGGATCTTACAAAATACATTGGAGTAGAAGTATTACGCAAAAAAACTGAACTTCAAA
>NZ_VDCQ01000167.1 GCF_006265175.1 Paenibacillus hemerocallicola
GTCGGTCTACAATTCGGCGAGCGGCAACGCCTTGACCGCTCGCCGTTGGGCGCCGGGCGAACGGACAGTCGCGGACTTCGCTGGCCCAGCCTTTGGTTCGGATGTACCGCCTTCCGGTTCGTTTAACATCACCGAGAATGGCACGTACACCGTGTATGCCGCGGACTCGGCTGGACTTTCCGCGGTCCAGACGATTGAAATAACAAATATCGTCACGCAAGCGCCGACGATTACGCTCGATTACTCGCCGAAGACGGCCGTTAGCACCAGCGTCGCGATTACCGTGGCAACGTCGGTCTACAATTCTGCGAGCGGAAACGCCCTGAACGCCCTCCGTTGGGCGCCGGGCGAACGGACAGCCGCGGATTTCGCTGGCCCGACCTTCGGCACGGATGTGCCGTCTTCCGCTTCGTTTAGCGTCACCGCGAACGACAAGTATACGGTATTTGCACTAGATGCCGCTGGTCGTTCGGCAGTACGTACGATTGAAATAACGAACATCGTCACGCAAGCGCCGACGAT
>NZ_VDCQ01000017.1 GCF_006265175.1 Paenibacillus hemerocallicola
GGAATGGAATGAACGTTAAAACCTTTAGTTCAACTTATATAAATGCAAAAGTGCATGTAAATTCAGCGGAAAATGGCGTTAGTATCACTCTAACTGCATAAGTGCATGTAGTTTTGAGTAGTTTTGCACTTATAGGCCCGTTTAGCCTGAATCCCCGAAATCTAGCTGCAGTTTTGCAGGCAGATCAAAGATATTCGATTAAAATGGCAAAACAAGATGCACTATTGCATTTTGACGAAAGGTACACTGCTGTTTGGACAGCTATCGTTAAAAGAAATCTTCTGTTTGGCGTATTTCAAGGTAGGGCGATCACGATTCAGCGGAAGCTTTTTGGTAAAGAATGTCGTACTTCGCTATATCGCATTAGCAAAGATATGTTTTTACGGATAACCTTGATCATTCAGTCCGTCATCCGTCTGTCCCCATGCTTTGACTTCGATTCGTGTTCAGTAGGTTGCTCTTCTTGGCACAGCAAGTCGCAGCTTGCTTTATCCCGCCTATGGCTTGCTTTACCCGGCAACGCTTTGCAGCCTGATTGCGTTTGTAGAAGAGAGGTCGCCCTTCGACGAATCCGTTGCATTCGGATGCACCTGCGCTCTACACGGTTTCGTCAGGTCTGAACTCCGATTCGCCTGATATAATCTTCCGGCGATCTGCCTATGATTGCCTTAAAATCTTTAATGAAATGGGCCTGATCGTAGTAGCCCAAATCAAGCGACAGCTGCGGCCAGTCCGATACTTCGCCCCGTTCCAGCTTTTCCGCCGCTTCGTGCAGGCGATAGCGCTGGATGACCCACTTCGGGCTAATACCGACATACCGGCCGAACAGCCGCTGCAGCGTGCGTTTGTTGATGCCGAACCGGCTTGCGAGATCGTCCACCTTCGTGATGTCCCGATCCCGCTCGATAGCGACTACGATGCGATTAACCTCTTCGACGTTCTCATCCCGCTCCGGCAGTCTCTCGCGAAAAAAACGTTCGGCCAGCTCGACCATCTTGTTCTCGTCTTCTTGAGCGAGTATGTCCGCTTCAAGCGCGCCGACGTCTTCGCCAAACGCTTCCCGGAAGCTGACGGAACGTCCGGTCAGTCCCGAGATGTCCTTTTTCCAGAAAGGATAAAAGCCGCCGGGCTTGAACTTTACGCCCAGCACTTGGCCTGCATTCTTGATGATGCGGATGTCGCTCGTCTTCGTAATCCCGTATATGCGCGTCAAATCTTTCTCGAATACCATATTGACATTGGGGTGGGACAGCACGACTTGTTCGAAAGGTTGTTGGCCGCGCAAATCCCATTTTACGACCCAGAACCGTTTGATAAGCCAGTCCAGATCGGGCGAAGGGGAATGCCGGGTAAGCGAAAACTTCCGCATGCTTTCCTGCTGGTTCAGTATGCCTTTGCCGCTTGCCTCCACAGTTGTATGCATAAACTCTCCTCCTGACGGGTATAGCTTGAACGATGCGCAAAACGTTCGCCTTATCGCTTGTCCGAAGCTGCCCGGATTTCCTTCTGCTCGGTCCCGGCCTGTTGCGGCCGCAGGGTGTTCCTGAACCCGCTCCCCGGTTTGTCGCGTTTTTACAATACAGCCAGAAAGACTTGTCCTATATTTAGGTTAGCAAGCGAACGCCGATATTGCAACGATTTTAACAACGTCAGGAGGCCATTGCAATGATGAACGATCTCAGCTACGTAATCTATATAGGGGCAAAGCCCGAAGACGTATGGCAAGCGCTGCTGTCGCCCGAAGGCACGAAAGCTACTTTTTTCGGCAGCGTCATCCGGTCTACGTTCGAAATCGGTTCTTCCCTGGAATATGTAGGTCCCGGCAATGACGGAGACGAAACGGTCCATGTGTACGGCAAGGTGCTGGCGTTTGAACCGAACCGCGTTTTGAGCGTGACGGAGCACCCCGGTCCTTCTTACAATGAAAAGCATGCCGAGCTCGAGACAAGAATCACGATGACGCTCGAACCGGTCGGTACGAGTACGAAGCTTACTTTGGTAAACGATCTTTGGCCGGACGATCATCCTTCCCGCGCCAGCACCGAGCAGAGCTGGCCGATGATTTTGAGCAACATCAAGTCTTACGTAGAGACCGGCAAGACTTTGGACTTGGGCTGGTAAAGCAATATAAACCTCCTTCACCTCAACTAATAGGTGATTTGGAGGTTTTTTTTGCATGGCTTGCTGCAACTTTTACCGCTCCTCCCCGGCAAAACCACGTATTGAGCATTCATCCGGTTGCGGCTATACTTGGGGGGATAGGCACTCCAACATAAAAAGGAGCGAGCAGGATGGGGAACAACGAGACAATCGGCGGCGGCGGGTTTCACCACGTCGCCATACGCGTATTCGATTTCGAAGCTACGATCCGCTTCTACACCGAAGTTCTCGGGTTTCGCGAGAAGACGCGCTGGGGAGAGGGAGACCGACGGGGGGCGCTGCTCGATACGGGCGACGGCAACTATTTGGAGGTGTTCGCCGGAGGCCGGGAAGGTCCGAAGGAGGAAGGCGCTTTGCTGCACGTGGCGTTTCGCTGCGAGAATGTCGATGAAGTGACCGAGCGCGTGAGGGCAGCGGGACGCGAAGTAACCGTCGAGCCCAAAACGGCGCAGCTCGGCGACTACGCGATCCGCCTTTCTTTCTTCAAAGGTCCGGACGGGGAGCTGATCGAGCTGTTCCACACGATCGGCGAGGACAAGCTGTAGCAGCGCGTCCGGACACGGCACCAGCCGACGGTTCCATACCGTCGGCTTTTTGCTATCCAACAGGTCGTCAGCGATTATTTTTAGTCAGATACAGAAAGAGAGTTTCCCCGTTCAACAGAGCAGGCTGCAGACTGGAAAGCTTGTGCATTAACGAAGTGGATTTGCCTCCCATGGCCCCTTGCATGCCCTTTAAGAGATTGTAGATCACCGAAAAGTCGTCGACGGAGATGTGCTGTTTCGTCAAGAAGAAACCGTTCATCAGCTCAAAACCGCCATCTGCGCCCGTATACGAAGCAATGGGTATGCCCGCTTGATTAATCAGCTCCACGTCGCGATAGATGGTTCGGACGGAGACCTCGTACCTGGCTGCCAATTCGGTAGCCGTCACTCTTTTTCTCGTCATCAGCTCCATCGTAATGCCGAGCATGCGATCCAGTTTCATCTTTCCGCTTCTCGCGTTCCTAACTTATCGGCGTCATCTATTTGAAAGCATAACGCATCAATCCTGACTTCTTGGATGTCAGGATTTAAATGGTGCATCAACTCAAAAATAAACCTCCATCGCCACTTCATCAAGTGGGTCTGGAGGTCGTCTCTCAGGCTCTATCCTTTCGGGGCAGCCCTTCCTTTCGCATAAAACGGCACCTAAACGGCACCTAAGCGGCTACTTCAGCGTCACTTTCTCCACGTCGCCTTCGACAAACTGGCCACCTGCCTGCAGCACATAGCGGATACGGGCCGCCGATACGTCCCGCGCGTCGTTCGCTTTCGACCAGACGGCTAACGCCGCCGCCGTTCCGGCCGCTTCGCCGATCGCGCTGACGCCCGACATGACCCGGTACGAGCTGTGAGCTTCATGCGTGCCGCTGATGCAGCGGGAGCTGAGCAGCAGGTTTTTGCGGCCCTTTGCGATCAGCGCGCGGTACGGGATATGGTAATAGCCCGGGTCGCCGATCTTCACGAGCTTGGCCCCGCCGCCCAGCGGATCGTGAATATCCAGGCTGTAGGCGCAGGCGGCCACCATGTCGTCGAACTTGCGCGCGTTCAGGCAGTCGTCCGCCGTCAGCACGTAGTCGCCTATTACCCGCCTGCCTTCGCGGACGCCAAGCTTCGGAGCGACAAATTCGACCTCGGCTTCGGCGAAAGCCGGGTGTCGCTTGACCGCCTCCGCCAGCTGCAGCGCCTGCTCCGTACCTTCCCTCATACCTGCGGCTACCGATTCCGCGCTTGTCGGATCGACATCCGTAACGGCCGTGGAATTGAACAAAATGCCGCGACCGTCCGGATACGGGAAGCAAAGCACGCTCGGCCTCGGGTTGCGGGTTCCGCCTTCCTCCTTCAACTGCTTGTAATGCACCGTCAATTCCTGTCTAAGCGAACGAATGCCGCCCCATGTCGCGATACGGGAATTTTGCAGCTTGGACGGATCGAAGCCGGTCATTTTGAACGTAACGGTCGCCGTCTGCAGCTTGCCGTCCTCCTCCCGTCCGATCTGGAATTCGGCTCCGGCCATGGCGCTCAAATTGCCGTCAGCCGTAGCGTCGAGAAAGAAATCTCCGTTGACGGACACCGGCTCCCCTTCGCCCGGGGCGACTGTAATGCTCACAATTTTATCCGTTTCCGTGACGACACCCGTTACTTTGCAATCCGTCCAGACGGCAATTAACGGTTCCGCCTTCAGCAGAGCCTCATATTTTTCCTTCAGCTCCTTCTCGTCGTAGGTCGGAACAGTCTCCTCGACATCGAACAATCCTTTGCCGACCGTATACGCCTGCGGAAACAGCTCGCGGTGAATGCCGTTATTGATCGGCCTGCCGTTCTTGTCCCGGAACATGCAAATGAGCGAGACGGCCGAATGGACGCCCGTCCCGCCAATTTCCTTCATCTCCTCGACCAGCAGCACGCTTCTGCGCAGCCGGGCGGCGGCCAGGGCGGCGCATATGCCGCCCACCCCCGCTCCGACTATGACGATATCGTACTTCGTTTCTTTTGCAGTCATGATGCTCTCTCCTTTAACTTATCTGAATCGGTACAAGCTTTTCCAAGTTCGTCCGGGAATGCGGGAGGGTTTGACGCTCTCGGCCATTAAGCGGTAATTAGTCGCCGAGCTATTGAAGATTGGTGATTAACACTGCAAATTGTCCACTAAAGAGAATGGAAGTTCGGGCTTCCGCAAATAACTGGAAAATATGAGGCTGTTGAAAAAGTCTGCAAAGAGAGGAAGCGCCGGAGACAAGAGGTGCGGGAAAACACTCCACATCCGTCAAAATCGTGTTGTTTTAAGATTTTAGCGGTTACAACACGATTTAGTCAACCGCTTCGCTTTCCCCACATTTCCCCCACCTTTTGTATTCCAACTCTCTCTTTTCGACTTTTTCAACAACCAGAAAATATGCAGTTATATTCAGAAAAAAAGCGATATTTGCCGAAATAACTGGAAAACATGCAGTAAAATCGATGGTAATCTCCAAAATGGGCGATAACAATTGAAAATAACTGGATCTTTTCCATTTCATCACGCCATCAGAAGAGCTTCTTCTCCATATAACCGCATGTTTTCCAGTAAAAACTGACTTGTACGTCGGACACTCCAAGCAGCTTCGAGCGGCGACAGTCGCACGGCCCGAACGCCCTACAGGACAATCCACCCGGTCCCGATGCTGAACAACCCGGCGCTTTGTCCCGCAGCCATCAGCGTGATCGACGACCCGCCGCCGTCAATCGGCTCCGAGCCGCTCGTCTGGATCTGAACCGCATTCGTCCCCGAATCGATTTTTTTGACGACAACCTTCATTCCGGCTGCATCGGAAGCCGGGGGCAGCGTGACGGCGATCGGCGACGCGGAGGCGTCGACGATGAGCTGGCCGTCCGCGCGCTCAAGCGTCGTGTCGGCCGCGACCGTCCGGTAAGGCGATCGGATTTGCCGCACCGCATCGGGCAACCAGCTTCCTCGGCAATTCGCGATTCGCCAATAGCCGTCTCCGCTCCCCGCGATCGTCAGCGTGTCTCCGACATCGGCAGACTGTACGTCCCAGCCGGAGCCGAACGACGACAAGATCGACTCGCCGCTCTGCGGCACCAGCTTGATCCTATGAGGGGACTCGACCCGGAACGTGAAGGTGAAGCCCTCCTGCACGGGAGGAAGCGTCAGCGCGATATCCTCCGTCGCTCCGGCGTTCGTCACGATGCCTCCGATCCAGTTCAGGCTGACCGGTCCGGCAACCGGCTGGACGTATACATACGGAATCGCATTCTCGACGAGAATGTTGCGGGTATCGGTGTCGAACTGGAACGGGCTGACCGTATGTCCGACCGATTCGCAGTCGCGGAACCATATATCCCGCACCGTAAAGCCCTCATAGCCGTAAGTGGCAAACCCCCGGCGAATGAGCGACGGGCTGCGGTCGTCGATGGACCGGCAATCGATGAAATGAGAGTTGCCCACGCTCGTTCTCGCCTCCGACGTCGTCGAACTGAGGAAGAACGATGCCGCGTACGAATAGGCTGCGCCCGTCCCGTTGTTGACATTGCAATTATACGCCGTACAACGGACATAAGTTGTGCGGACGCTGTCGGCCGAGCTCGACAATTCGAAAAATCCCGACCATTTCTCGTACTCGGCACGACAGTCGATATATTTCACTTCGCCCTTGGCGGCGACCGAGCCGTCCTTGCCGTATACGGTCGCGAACCCGAAGGCGTTATTGCGGCTGACGCAGTTCTGGAATACGATGTCGACCTGCTCGCTCGCGGGGCTCAGCTTCTTGATCATTGTCATGAAACCGCGGGCCTTGTTCCCCTCGGCGACGCAATTGACAAAACGGATATTGCGCAGCCGGTCGCCCGGATGATTCGGCTCGATATCGACGCCGGCTTGCGGCGCCGTGCCGATCGTGTTCGTAAAGCGGCAATTGTCCGCAAGCAAACCGTCCACGGAAATGACCGACATCCCCTGGCGCCTGTTGTTGTCGGCCCGGCAATTTTTGAGCACGATATTGCTGCACACCGTGTTCGCGGACTGGTATGCGCCGATATAGAAGCCGTCGCCGCCCGAATCGTTGGCGTTCATATGCTCGATCGTCACGTTCGACGATCCGCTAATATCGAATATGTGGGCATGCTCGCCGGTCGTATAGGCGGTTTTGTTCATCCGCAGCACGGCCCCGTTGCCGATAATCCGCACGTCGCTAGTGTCGAGTATGCGGATCAGCTTCTCGTACGGGGCGGTCACGCTCAGCGTATCTACGGCTTGCACAATCGTGCCGGCCTCGAATTCGACAGCTGTGCGGCTCCTGATGAACAACTGATGGCTCAAATAATAGCTGCCGCTTTGCTTCGGCACGTAGAGCTTGCGACCCGCCGCCGCATCCAGAGCCGCCTGGAACGCGGCAGTATCTTCCGTGACGCCGTCTCCCTTTGCCCCGAACCATTTTACCGAAAGCGCATCGTCGTACAACCGTTTGAACCGGCTGCCGTCCGTTGAAACGACGACCGTCCCCGTATTGTCGGACGAGACCGTATCGCCCGTATCGAATACGAACCAGCCTTCTTGCCCCGAATCCGTCACGAAGTACAGCGTCTCCGCGGCGGGAGCCGTTTCCGCCCGCAGTTCGGCGAGAGTCACTTTGCGGCAGCACTCGTCCGTCTCCGACGGCCCATCCTTGTCCTTGTCTTTGTCCTTCTTCTTATATACGGCATCCGACACCGACGAATCCGCTGCTACACGCTCCCATCCCGTGTTCCCCAAAATGCCGGCCGAAGCCACGGCGACACCCGCCGCCCCCACCTTGGTCAACAGCGCTCTTCTGCTCCACCTTGCATCGGAATTGTTATCGGGCATTGATCATTCCTCCCCATTGTTTAACAAGCGCATTAGTGCTGTCCATCGTTATCGTCGGGTCGCCGCCGGTTGTCCTTACCGTTATCCGCCGCTCCTCTTGATTAGAAATTATTGGTTTTTCTCTCTTATTTCGCTTTGGCGGCCTCGATCTGCTTGTTAATATCTTCTTCCGTTTCCCGTAGTGCCGTGTTGACATCCTTGCGGTCTATGGCGATGCCGCGTATTCCTTTTTTGACCATCGAGGTTTTGGCTATCGTATCGTAGATGGTAGCCGGCGCGGGCTTGGCGACCGTATCCTTGAAGAACGCTTGCAAGTTTTTCCCCTTCAAGCCGTCAATCCCGGTGCCGAATTCGCTCTTCGCCTTGTCGCTCTTGACGATCGGCAGTCGGCCCTGCTTGGACATGATCGTCTGCACCTCGTCGGACATCATGTAGTCGATAACCTGAAACGCCTGGTCTTTGTATTTGCTTGTAGGCGGAATCGCAAAATACGGCGCATTGAACTGCGAGCCCTTGCCCTCGAAGCCTTGGAAATCGGGCAGCGATACTACGTCCCAATCGAAGCCTCCCTTGCCGACCGCGGCCGGCAGCTCGCTCATAAAATTCGGTCCCGTCCGCATCGCCAGCGTCTGCACCTTCATGAATTCGTCCTTCTCCGAAATCTTCGTATCCAGATCGTTGCCGGGAATCGTATGGAATGCCGTCATCGTGCTGAGCCAGCGTTTCCAACCATCGTTGCCGAGTGAAGCCTTCAACGTTTTCGGGTCGACGAAGGAGAGGCCGAGCTGGTTTTTGAACACTAGATTCGTTTCTTCGAAGCGGAAGCCTTTGTACTGCACGCCGCCGTCCATCCGTGTCACTTGCTTGGCTACGTCGAGCAATCCTTCCCATGTCATGCCGTCTTTCGGGTAAGCGACCCCGAACTTGTCGAATATCGTTTTGTTGTAAAACAGGGCGTTGTTGTTCAGCTCGAAAGGCATCAGAATGAATCTGCCGTCATTGTCCGAGAACGACCGGACGTTCTCCTCCACGCCTGCGGCAAAACGCGTCAGGTCGAAGCCGTGCTTCTTGATCAGCGGCGTCAAATCCGACACAAGCTGCAGCTCCTTCAGCTTCGTAACGCCGCCGAGCGAATACGAGATCAGATCCGGCACCTGGCCCGCGCCGACTACATCCTCGATCTTGATGTTGCCTCCACCTACCGTCGTATTCAGCTTGATGTGGGGAAACTTCTTCGTTATCAGCCCTCCGATCTGATCCGCGAGCACGGCCGAGTTTCCTTCCGTGTAGAAATTCAATGTAACCGGCTCCGTTGAAATCTCGGCTTTGGCGGGTGGCGTATCGGCGGCCGGAGAGGCCGGCTTCGGGCTTCCGCCCCCGGAGCACCCCGCCATCGCAACGGCAATGAGCGTAACGGCTGACAAGCGCAAACGATGAATAGACATGGTCAATCCCCCTTGTTTGAAATCGCTCTCATTTGCAGCGGCAGTCGGTTCCGAATGGTTCCAAACGGTTCCGTAAGCTTGAATCAGGTTTGCTCGGAACATCGCTGCTCCTTAACTTTCCATGAAAAAGTTATAGATTTTTGCGATTTCCGCGTAACGCCTCCTCCCTCTATGCTACAATAAGGCTGTCAGTGTCGGCGGGGAGGCGGTTTGTTATGGAAATCAAGAAGAAAAAAGAAATCTTTGAAGGGAAGCGCTTTCCATTCAAAATCGGGATGCAACAGCATACGCCCCATCTGGTGCGCGCCCATTGGCACGAACACCTCGAGTTCATCCGGATTATCCGGGAACCGGTCACCCTTCATATCGACAGCGAGACGTTCGAAGCGCGCAAGGGCGACATTTTTTTCATCAACAGCAACCAGATCCACTCCGCGACGACGTGGCTGAACGAGCGGGAAAACGGAAATGGCGTCATTCTGGGCATGGTGTTCGACAAATCGATACTGTTCCTCGCGGCGGACAATCTCCAATTGCGTCAAACGTTTTCACTATTCAACGGCGCAAACGTGATCCGCAACCGGTATTCGCCCGACGATCCGCACTGGGAGGAACTGGCCGGGGCTATGGACAAGGCGTACGACGAATTTACGGGACAGCAGCCGGCCTACGAATTCGCCATATTGTCGTGCCTGTACCGGATGATGACACCTCTGCTTCGTCTGCATCAACACAACCCGCGAAGCGGCGATCCCGACAAGCATGCCGCCTATTACCGCAGACTGAAGCCCGCGCTCGACTATATGGAGAACCATTACGCCCGAAAAGTATATATGGAGTCCGTCTGTCAAACCGTCAACATGAGCCCGTACCATTTCTCCAGCATGTTCAAGAAAACGTTCGGCATCCCGCCCGTCCAATACTTGACCCGCATTCGCGTCGATCAGGCGAAACGCTTGCTCGTCGATCGGGAAATACCGGTTACCGAGATTGCCGAACGGAGCGGCTTTTGCAATATTAACTACTTCGATAAAGTGTTCAAAGAGCAGAGCGGCTTCACGCCGATGGAATATCGGAAACGGTTCGTTCCGACTTCCTGACGCCGTACTTGTCGAGAATGAGACACGCCGTCAAAGCCGCGCTCCAATGGTAGTCGCGGATCGAATCCGTTTTGACGCGGATATCGTACGTGCCGTTGCCCGGTCCTTTACGGTCGCATTCGACCGGAGGTCGTTCATCCTTGGAGTCAAAATATTCGAATATAACGCCATACCGCTCGTAGTAGCGGCGTACGAGCTCGATCGTCCGGTCTGCCAGTGCCTTAGCTTCGTCGTACCGCCCATGCAGCCGCAATCCTTGGACGATCAAATAGTTCAAGTTGATCCACGTAGGCCCCCTCCACATGTCCGTTCCCCATGCCGGTTCGGACACCGCTATGCTGGGAACCGGATAGACCGTTCCGAAATGTCCGGGATGTCGTAGCATGGCCACGAGCCGGTCGACATGGGATTTCGGCGTATCCTCCAGCAGCAGCGGGAGAAACCCGCTCGCCGCCTTCACTTTCGTGAACCGTCCGTCCAGCCGTTTGTCATAAAAGAACCCGTCTTCGTCGTCCCACAGCTCCGCCAATATACGGGCAGACAACGCTTTTGCTTTGGCGCGCCATCGTTCGGCGTTCTCCTCCATACCAAGCTCGGCCGCAATCTTCGCGGTATACTCCATGTCCAGAGCGGCAAAAGTGGAGAAATCGACGGCGTCCAGCTTCAGCGCCTCGTCGAACCGGGATGAATTGTCCATGCCGGATTCTCCGGACCGGCATTTGACGTTCCCTTCGATCGCCCATTCCAGCAAATCGTTGCCGTTGGCGTCCCTATTGTTCAAATCCCACTCCAAATACCGCTCCAAAATCGGCAGGGCGAATCGCAGCTTGTCTTGGTCGGGCTCGCTCGAATAATTGGCCCATACTCCCCATGCCAAAATCGGCGGCTGCGTAATGGAGCTGTATTTGCCCGCTGCCGATACCTGATGGACGATCATGCCGTCGGAACGCGCCGAATCGAGCATAGTCTTCAAGCATTGCCACGACACGCCGGCGTCAAGCTCGTTCATCGCGATCGAATGAAATACGGTATCCCACAGCCACATATCTTTGTGCGGCACCCGGTCGGGCGTGGACCACATTTGCTTGAATACGCCTTCCGGCGACAGCGTGTTCACTTTCATGACGCTTATGCATTTGCCCAGCAAACGGGCATCAGCCGTGTCGGGTATTGCCGGCACCTGGCGATACAATCGCAGTCTTCGCTCTGTTTCGCTTGCCGTATCGATCGTCATGGCCACTGTCGCCCGGTCCGCCGCTTCCTCTGCCGACTTGCCGTAACTGACGCCGAACCGGGCGCCGCGCACGGCCAAAGCGATATAGTCGCCGCCCGCCTCGTCTCGTGTCATCCAAACCTCCGGTGACCATGGCTCCGCCTCCGCACCGTCTTCCCATTCCAGCGTCGGCTGCGTCCCGATTTGACTGTAGCCGGTCAACGAATGCCAGTCGGAGTAAGCAAGCTCCAGCCCGCCCCCGGGCGACCGCAGCTTGCAGGCGTCTCCCGTAACGAACATGGTTTCCGTCTTTTCTCTCGTCGCGCCGAGGCTCAATACCCGCCGTCTTTTCGTATGAACCAGCAGGGAATAAGGAGCCGCCCCCCATGACGCGACAAACCCGGTAATCGTACGAGTTTCCCCATCCATACCCGAGAAAGCGAACAACCCTCCTTCGCCGATAATATTTGGTAAAATCGCAATTTGTTCCAACCGCTTCCGCTCCAATTCGTCAAATGTTTTTCCGCTTTTCCCGCTTGCGCGGAGCTGCCGCCCGCACGCGCATTCACGCTTCTTCCCATAGCCGTTTGGCGTTGGCCAAGCCGATCCTCGACCCGCTCCGGCATTCCTCCATGCCCTCGAATTCGAGCGAGACGTACCCGGCATAGCCGGACTGCTTGATGATCCGCAGCACCTCGCGCACATCCACGTCTCCGTGGCCGAATATAGCGCCGCGCAAATAGTTGCCCGATGCGCTCCGTCTCCAGCCCGGCCCCGGGTCCATCCTAGACGGCCTGACATAAAAATCTTTCAGATGGATCATCGAAGCATGTCCGATCATCCGTTTCACAGCGGCTGCGGGGGATTCGTCGACGCACAAAAAATTGCCTACATCCAGCGTCGTTTTGAAATTTTCCCGATTCACGGCCTGCAGCAGCGTCAACACCCGCTCGCTCGCCTGAAGATGGTAACCGTGATTTTCCACGCTCGTCACAATGCCGAATCGGGCCGCATAATCGGCAATTCTCGCGCAAGCCTCGGCCAGCCTCGGTAAATCTTCCCGGAAGCGGTCCGGCCCGGTCTGCTCCATCGGCCGCTTGGCCGCGTCGTGCCTCATCCGCTTCGTACCGAGACGATAGGCCCGGTCCACCTGCCGACATACCCGCTCGATCTCCGCCTCGTACTGCTCCCGACTGTCCGTGATGAAGTCGGCGCCGATCGTATAGCTCGAAATCGCGATTCCGGCCTTTTCGGCTTTTGCTCGAACCGTTTCGATCCAGTCGAAGTCGCCGTCAGCCGCAAAACCGACCGGCACGATTTCGATATGCGCTCCGCCTTGGTCCGCCGTCCACTGAATGGCGTCCTCGATCGTCATCTCTCCGGAGCGCAGCGCCCGGACGAGACTGTAAGAGCTTAAGCCAAGCTTCAACGGTTCTCCACTCCTTTCCGGATTGCTCGTTACTCTCCGTTCTCATTTCCATCATAGGAAATACGGCGATTCCGTTCTATGCAACATTCCGGGAAGAAGTTATAATTTTTTGGCCTACAACTCGATTTTGTGCTGAAAATTGAATGGATAAGATTTTAGACGTAATAAAAAAGATGTACCTGCGTCATGTCGACTTGGAGTATGAAGACAAGAGAGGGGGGCACCTCGGGAGCCCTATGTTTGTGGAGGGATTCCTATCCATACGTCTTATTCGTCCAGGAAGTGTATCAGCTTGTTCATTCGATCATTATCTTGTTCCAGTACCTCGAACTTAGAGTTAGTTGAGGTAAAATAACTTCTCCCTTGGAGATCCAAAAATCCCGTATAATTTACTACTTGTACTACTCTCTGTCCTGTGACAAAAACAAATAAGTTTTGAAAGTCTGTTGTTAACAATCCATCTTTGTTGGACCAACGAAATCCCAGTTTTTTGTTTGCTTCCAATCCACTACTGTATGAGCCGATAATGTACATTTTATCCCATGTAAAATCGGTCATCGTTCCAAAATTCATTACAACTTTTTCAGCAGGGTTATTGTTTTTGTATTTTAATAGGTCATAGACTCTTTTTTGCAATTGTTCTTGCATTATTACATCTATCTCATGGTATTCCCGAATACTTAGGCTATTCCCCAGGAAACATAGCGGTATATACAGGGTACTGAAAAGTATAGCAATCCATGCCATCTTCAAATGCTTCAAAAATTTACTTTTTTTATGCACTCGGATTCCTACCCATAATACGATAGTGCATAATAGTAAAAACATTAGCGTGGTGCCGAAATTCCAGGACGCATCCATAGTAACAAAAATCCATAAAATAATGGTGACTATCATATACAGTACTAATAATAGCTGTGTTCTCATTCTGCACCCCATTATTAATTACGAAAGAACTATGATACCTTACCGCTATGTAATTCGATTATCGGATTTGAATTCCCGAATTTCACCCGCCTCTGGTTTAATCAATTGATAATTTCGATTTATTGTAAAAAAAGCGGCCTGCAACGGCCGCTTTCCTTAACCAACTCCATATCAAGCCTCGATCTTGCCGAACCAAGTCTCCCCCTTCGCCCGCAGCAGTCGAACGAGCAGCAAGTCCGCGACGATCACCGCAACGAGCAAGGTGAACGCGGCCGCCCACAAGCCGAGCCCGACCCAATTGACTAGGAAAAACAGGGCGGCGGCGAAGGCGATGCTGACCAGCATATTGAACAAGCCGTTCATATTTTGCTTGACCGCCTTTTGCTCGTTGTCCCATACCAGCTTCGGCAGCCACAGATCGATCATGATGCCGGTCAGGCACGTAAACAGCGTGGCCGCGACAGCGATCGCGAGCAAGATCAAAATGAACGATACCGGCAGCTGCAGCAGGAACAGCGCCACCGCGAGGATAAGCACGGCTCCGATCATCGTAATGAGCCAGCCGGATACGACTTTGGCGGCGATAATGCTGGCGTACGGCACGGGTATATATTTCGATACGAAAAACCCGGCCCCTTCCCGCGATATCGCGGTGGACGACGTGGCGTTCGCTCCGGACACGAACAGCAGAATCGCCAGACCGATCGCTGGCACGATCGCCGACGATGTCGCGGAATCGAACAAGGTCCTGACCATGCCGATCATATCCTTGAAGTCCGGCTGCGTCATGATCGGAATGAGCATGAGCACCGGCCACAGGAACGACATGAGCACGCAGTTGAGAAAAAACGGAGGGGTCCGCATCAACATGCGCAGCTCCTTCGTCACCAGCGCCTTCAGCGCCGACTGCTGCAAAGTCTGCTTGTCGAGCTGGCTGCCGCTCAGACGGATGCGGCGGGCTCCCGTCTCCGAAATGCCCATGACGCCTTTGAAATAAAACCGTTGGGCCAGCAGGACGAAGACTAAATAAAACAGCGCGGTCAGCCCGACGAACAAGACGAGCCATGCCGCCCCGGCAAGCTGCGACTCTCTCAGCAGCGCATTCGCGGCCAGCTTGACGCTCGGAAACGAACGGGTGGCGAAGTCGACGAACGTATTGTTGCCACCGAGCAGCATCTCTTGCAATTGCTCGGGCTTCATCGCTTTATTGAGAGACCGTTGGATGAACATATTCAATCCGAACGAGGCCAGCACGGCCGCGATCCCCCCGTACATCCGGAAACGGTCTTTGTTTCGCGCCACTCCGGCAAAGCTCATGATCGCCATCGCGATCACCGACGCCAAGACAAGCGGGACGACGGGCAATGCCAGGTACACGAGCACCGCATACAAATAGTACAGCACTCCGCCGTTTATTTTGACTCCGAATACGATCAGCAGGGGAACAAGCAGCACAAGCAAGGTCAAATATTCATACAGCAGCACGGTCAGAAATTTGGCGGTTACAATTTGTCCCGGCCTCAGCGGCAGCGGCAGCAAATGCTCCACGTCCTGGGCGAAATAAAACACCGTGATCACGTAAAAGATGCCGAACATGAACACGACAAGGCTGGCCAGCGCGAGCCCGAGTCCGAGGACGACTCCCCCCTGTCCGATCGACTCCAGCGCATCGTAAAACATCGACACCAGGTTGCCGATCGCGATCGTCAAAGGGAGAAGCGCGACGAGCAGCAGCGCGGGGACGAGAAATTGCTTGATCGGCTTCCCCCGCTTGGACAGCTGTCCTGTTCCGTTTTTGAGCAGCATGCGTGTCAGCGCGAGCGTCTTATTCATCGCCGGTCAGCTCCAGGAACAGTTTCTCGAGCGACAGATCGGACTGGAAACGCTCCTGCATGTCCTTGAACGTCCCGCAGAACAAAATTTCCCCTCTGTTGATAATCGCCACCCGGTCGCACAGCTTCTCGGCCACCTCGAGCACGTGGGTGGAGAAAAACACCGTCTTGCCGCTGTCCGCATGCTCCCGCATCATTTCCTTCAGCGTATAGGACGATTTCGGATCGAGGCCGGTAAGCGGCTCGTCCAATATCCATACCGCGGGGTCGTGAATGAGCACGCCCATGATGACGATCTTTTGCCTCATCCCGTGGGAGTAGCTCTGGATCGGGTCGGACAACGCCTGGGCCAAATCGAACCGGCCCGCCAGCGCTTCGATCCGCTGCTTGCGGACTTCCTTCGGAACGTCGTACATGTCCGCCATGAAGTTCAAATATTCCAGCCCTTTCAGCCGCAGGAACAAATCCGGGCTGTCCGGAACGTAACCGAATTGCTTTTTCGCCTCGATCGGAGTATTCGCTACGTCGTGTCCGTTTATCTTGATCGTACCTTTATCTGGCTTCGTGATGCCGGTTATCATCTTGATCGTCGTCGTTTTGCCCGCGCCGTTCGGGCCGAGGAAGCCGAATATTTCGCCCCCCTGCACGGTCAGCGTCAAATTGTCGACCGCTTTCGTCTTGTTGTTGTAGCTTTTGTTCACATACATGAGTTCGATCAAGTTTATGCTCCTTTCACACCGCATGTTAAGTTTGCCATGCTTATTATAGCACAAATGCCTCCTTCTCTTGTCAGCCTTATCCATAACGCCAAAAAGGCATTCCCCTTCCCCGGTCCGAAAAGGTTCGAAAATAGTTCAACCTTATCCCCGTATTCGATCAAACCTATAATTGGGGTAAGACGAAAACATCTGCTCGCAAGTTTTGCTCCGCCATATGCAACTGCTAAGGAGGTCATCCATCATGAGAATTATCTATCTCGATATCGATTCGTTGCGCCCGGACCATATGAGCTGCTACGGCTACGACCGGAAAACGACGCCGAACATCGATACGATCGCCGCAAGAGGCGTGCGCTTCAACAGCTGCTATACGGCATCCTCCCCTTGCGTCCCTTCGAGGGCGAGCTTTATGTCGGGTCGGTTCGGCATCAACCACGGCGCCTTGACCCATTGGGGACCGGGAGGCGAGTTTCAATATCCGGAAGGAGACGGACACAGCGAGGAAATCCCGTTTTTCACCCGCTATATGCGCAAAGCCGGCTACAAAACGGTCACGTTCTCCTCGTTCGGGGATCGCCATCACGCCTGGTGGTACTTCGCCGGCTGGAACGAATTGCATACGCATACATTGAAGGAAGGCAACGAGAACGCGGACGAGGTGAACGCCGCCGTCATCCCTTGGCTGAAGGCGCACGGCAAAGAAGACGACTATTTCCTGCACATCCAATATTGGGACCCGCACACGTTCTACACATATCCGGTCGAATATATGGAGCAATGGAAGGACGCTCCCCTCAAAGCTTTCCCCGACGAAGCGACGATCGCCTCGCAGCAGTCGCAAAGCTTCCCGCGTTCGGCGCAGTTTCTGCATTGGGGAGACGAATTCCCCGCCACGATGCCGGAGAAAATCCGCAACCGCGACGACTTCAAGCATGCGATCGACGGCTATGACGGCGGCATCAGCTATATGGACAAGGCGGTCGGCGAGCTGCTGGACACGCTTCGAGAGCTCGGCATCGAAGACGAAGTATGCTTCATCATCAGCGCCGACCATGCGGAATCGATGGGCGAGCAGGGTATCTACATCGAGCATGCAAGCGCTACCGAGGCGGTGCACCACATCCCGTTGATTATTACGGTACCGGGGATGGACGAGCCGGGCAAGGCGATCGACGGACTCGTCTACAACGTAGACGTTATCGCCACCATTACCGAGCTCGTCGGCCTCGAAGTCCCGTCCGGCTGGGACGGCCAATCGTTCCTCCCGGCGTTGCAGGGCGGGCATTGGCAAGGACGCGACTATCTCGTCTTGGACCACGCGCTGTACGTTTGCCAACGAGCCGTCCGCGACGACAAATGGTACTTCATCCGGACGTATCATCCCGGCTTGTACACTCATTTTGACGAAGTCATTTTGTACGACATGGCGAACGACCCGAACCAAACGCGCAACGTCGCCGATCAATATCCGGACGTCGTCATGGAGATGGACCACCGTTTGTCGCAATGGCTGCATGAGCAAGCCCGCAAGCCGGGATATCGCGCCGACCCGATGCAGAAGGTCATCGAAACCGGGCCGTTCAAATATTTGAAAGTGGAAGACTGGGTGCGCCGATTGGAGCACAAGGGTCGGCGCGAAGAGGCCGACCGGCTGCGCTCCGTCTATTCCCGGGAAGCGTTGCGACCCGCCTATTGATACCCATCATCCCAGAAAAAGAGGTCGTTTGCATGAAAAAACTTTCCAACAAAGCGCTAACTCTCCTTTCGGTTGTGCTCGGGATCGCACTCTGGTACGTGCTGTCCAAAGTTCCGGCGATCGGGGCCATCATCAATAATCCGTTTAACGTGGCGAAGACGTTTTTCACCGAACTGGAAAGCGGTCGGCTGTGGACGAACATATGGGCGAGCCTGTTCCGCGTCATAGGCGGGTTTTCGCTCGGCTTGCTCGTCGCCATTCCGGTGGCGTTTCTGATGGCCTGGTATTCGATCGTCCGCGCCGTCGTCGATCCTTGGATCCAGTTTTTCCGCACGATTCCGCCGATCGCGCTGACGCCTATCGTTATCGTCTCCCAAGGGGTCGGGGAATCCGCCAAAATCTCGATTATTTTCGTAGCGACGTTTCTGGTCATGGTCATCTCGATTTTCCAAGGCGTGCGCAATGTGGACTCGACGCTGCTGCGCGCGGCCCGGGTGCTGGGCGCGAAAGATAAAGACATTTTTTTCGAAGTCGTCGTGCCCGCCTCCTTCCCTTACATTCTCGTAGGGGTCCGGCTCGGCCTGGCGGCTGCCTGGACGACGCTCGTGGCGGCGGAATTGACGGGAGCGAGCAAAGGGCTTGGCAATATGATCATGGAAGCGAGCCTGTACTTCCGTATGGATGTCGTTATTCTCGGCGTGATCGTAATCGGCATGATCGGTCTTGCCATGGATAAATTCGTGTTGTTTCTGGAAAGGAGGCTGACGGGATGGCAGGAAGTGCGTCCATCTTAAACAATGGCACAGAACGCGGACAGCAGGAGGCCGCTCCGGCGAAAATCGAAATCGCCGGACTGTCGAAAATTTTCAAGGGCCGCAACGGGGACGTCGTGGCGCTGCAAAACACCGACTTGACGATCCGGCAAAACGAGTTCGTTTGCGTCGTAGGACCGAGCGGCTGCGGCAAAACGACATTGCTGAACATTATCGGGGGCCTGGAGAAAGCTTCGTCCGGCAGCGTCAAGGTCGACGGCAAAGAAGTAACCGGCCCCGGCAAGGAGCGCGGCGTCGTATTCCAGCAATACGCCTTGTTCCCTTGGAAAACGGTATTGAAAAACGTCGAGTTCGGCTTGAAGCTGCGCGGACTCGGCAAGCAGGAGCGCAAGGAAAAGGCGGAAAGCTATCTGGAAATGGTCGGACTGAAAGATTTCGCCCATTCGTATCCGAAGGAACTGTCCGGCGGCATGAAGCAGCGCGTCGCCATTGCCAGAGCTTATGCGGTTCAGCCGGAGGTTCTGCTTATGGACGAGCCGTTCGGCGCCCTGGACGCCCAGACGCGGGCGCAGTTGCAGGAGGATTTGCTCCGGACTTGGCAAAAAGAGAAAAAGACTTGCTTCTTCATTACCCACGATGTGGAAGAAGCGGTCATTCTCGCCCAACGCGTCATCATTATGAGCGCGCGGCCGGGACGCATCAAGGAAATGATCGACGTGGACATTCCTTATCCGCGGGATCAGGCTACGAAGCTGGACAGCCGCTTCGTGGAGATCAAAAACGAAATATGGTCCAAGGTGTACAAGGAATATTTGGAAGTATCGAAATAAGCTCGACAAAACAAACTATTATTGGGAGGTCACACCATGTTCCGTACAAGCAATCGGTTATCCAAGCTTTCCGTTACGGCAATCCTACTCCTTCTGGCGCTGCTGGTCAGCGCCTGCGGCGCAGGCGGCAATACGCAATCGGGCGCTCCCGCCTCCGGCTCGGAAGGGCAAGGCTCTGGCGCGAAATTGGAAACGGTTAATTTCGCCTATATGCCCGATATGGGCGGAGCCACTCCCGTCGCCGTCGGACTGGAGAAAGGCTTCTTCAAGGAAGCGGGCATCAACTTGAATGCCGTCAAATTTTTGAGCGGACCTCCCGAATTTCAGGCGATGGCTTCCGGCGATATCGACATCGCTTATATCGGACCCGGCGCCACCTTCCTGGCCGCCCAAGGCCAAGGCAACATTCTCGGCATCGTGAGCCTCGGCAACGCCGACATGGTGCTGGCGACGAAAAAATCCGGCATCACCGATTGGGCCGGCTTGAAAGGCAAAACGGTCGGCGTGCCTAAGGGCACCTCCGGCGAAATGGTGTTGAACCTCGGCATCGAGAAAGCCGGCTTGAAGCCGAGCGACGTCAACATTCTCAACATGGACGTGGCCGGCGCGGTCAGCGCTTTCGTAGCGGGCAAAGTCGACGCGGTCGCGATCTGGAACCCTTACTCGGCCGAAATCGAGAAACAGGTCGGGAAAGATAACTTCGTCAAGCTGGGCGACAACAGCAATTTTTATCCGGAATATATTTTCCCTTCGAGTTGGGTCGTCAATCCGAAGTTTCTGAAAGAAAAACCGGACGTCGTCAACAAGTTCATGCAGGCGATCGCCAAGACGACCGATTACAAAATCAAAAACGTGGACGAAGCGATCAAGCTGACTTCGCAATATACGCAAATTCCCGAGGAAAATCTGCGTCAGGAAATGACGACGCTCGAATGGCAGACGAACGAGAAGGTCGCGCAGGCGTTCAAGGACGGCACGGCCGTGAAATGGTACGACAATTTGCAGCAGCTGTTCGTAAAAAACGGCAAAATGGAGAAGGCGGTTCCTTCCGATACGTTCCTCGCGAAAGAGCCGATCATCAAAGCCGTCGAGGCGCTCGGCGCCAAATAATCAACGCAGAAGGGGCCTATAAGGGGCCCCTTCTCTGTCAAGAAAGTCTGCAAAGAGAGGAAGCGGTGAGGGCAAGAGATGGGGAATGCACTCCACTTCCGTTAAAATCGAGTTGTTTGGTTTGAAATATAGCGGTTACAACTCGATTTAAAAGTCAGCCGCTTCGCTTTCCGTACATCTCCCCCATCCCTTTCGGAAGTTCAACTCTCTCTTTTTGACTTTCTGGGCAAACTAAAAAGGGGCCTTAACGGCCCCCTCTCACTTTCTGGATGAACGGCAGAAGATTGAGGTCGCGCAGAAGCGCCATCACTTCTTTCGTTCTTTTTTTGTTGAACTTTTTCAGGATGACATTGATTTGCGATTTGATCGTCGACAGCTCCACTTGGCGGTCTTTGGCGATCTCCGCTATTTTCATGTCCTTCTGCAGCAGGTCGAGAATGGCGAGCTCGGAGGGCGTCAGCTGGGATACGATGACCGCGGCCTGCATGAAGCTTTCTTCGTTGCGCCTGATGCGCGTGAACTCGTTTTTGATTTTGTAGGCGACCTCGGGACGCACCTGCACGATTCCTTCATGAGCTTTGCGGATGCTGCCGATAATTTCCGTCACCGGACTCGTCTTCAGCAAATAGTCGACCGCCCCCGTCTCGAAAGCGCCGAATACCGTCTCGTCGTCCTCGTGGACGGTAAGGAAAATGATTTTCATATCCGGATATTCCGCCAGAACCTGAATCGCCGTGGCGATTCCGTCGTGCTTGAAATCCATCTCGATATCCATCAGGATCATATCGACCGGCTGCTTCCCGACAAGCTCCATCACCTCACGGCCGCTGGCCGCTTGGCCGACTACCCGCATGTCCGGCTCCTTGGCAATGCAATCGCAAAAATGCTCCCGGAGCACCTTCAAATCTTCGGCTACGATTATTCGTATCGGCTCTGTCATAAGCTGCAGTCCCCCATCAAAGCTCCTCTTTCAATACGTACAGCGGAATAATAAGCTGGAACGTGCTGCCCGCGTCAGGCTTGCTGGACAAATGGATGCGCCCGTAATGGCCCAGCACGACATGCTTGACGTAAGACAGCCCGACGCCCCAGTTTTTCGTCGTGTTTTTGCTCGTATAGAACGGATCGAACACCGTTTCCTGCAAATGCTCCGGTATACCCGGTCCGTTGTCGGCAATGTGGATAATAACCCACTTTTCTTCCCGGTAGGACAGCACGCTTATTACGCCGTCCGGACTCGAGCCGATCGCTTCGATCGCGTTGGTCAGCACGTTGTGGATCGCTTCCGTCATATGCTCCGCGTCAACGAGCACCATGACGCTCCGGTCGGGCAGCGTGCAATCGATCCGGATATTGTCCGGCACGTAGGCAAGCCGCTGCACCGTTTCCTGAATCAGATCGGCGACGGCGCATGGCTTTAGATGCAAATGGTTCGTCTTGAACGATTGGTACAGTCTGTCCAGCCGCTGCAGCGTATGGCCGACGATATCCTCGGCTTGCGCCAGCGGGCCTCCCGCTTGTCCGGCACGATCCGTCAAGAGGCCTCCATGCTCCGCTTCCTTCCTCTGCTCGGCCGCTTGACGAATCAGCAGCTGAATCATGATCAACTGGTTTTTGATCGCATGGGTAAACACCCGCGCCCCCATGTTCGCCGTCTTCAGCTTCCGCTCGAGCTGCATGTCCGCCTTCCCCATCTTCATCTCGACCTCGGCATAGCGCCATATCGACAAAAGGCTGACGAGCGACAGCACGCCCGTGAAGACGATGCTCAAATACCACTGGGTCACCGTAAGCGGCGGATTGAAATTGGAGAAATCGGAATACAGCACGTAATAGGTGCGAACGTCAAATACTTGCAGCGGTCCCATAAAGCCCAAATAAAAGTAAAACAGCACGAGCGTAAACACGCCGAGCAAAATGAACTTTCCTTGCTTCTTCACCCACGGAACGGTTACTTTCCGGTACTTCCATATCATCATGGAGATGGCGACGACCGCGGATACGACGATCCAGCCGCGCGTGACCCAACCGATCATATACGTATATTTGCGTTCCAGGACGACTAGCGCCATTTTGTAAATAGCCGGTTCGTAAAACAAAATGTTCGCGATCGGCAAAATCAGATTGAGCGCATATATTTTCCACATGCTCTTGAACGGCCTATAGTACAGCAGCGAAACGGACAATCCGATCAGGCTGAAAATGAACAGCGAACGACCGACCGTAATCATCCGGCTGACGCCCCCTATTTTGATCGGAGAATGGAGCAGGAGGTTGCGGATCTCGTCGTTGAAGAACAGCACCGTATTGACCTTGTAATAGAAGCCTCCGTACTTGGCGATAAACAGGATCAAGCCGGCCATGCTGAGAAACCAGCCGATCAGCATGCTGCCCATCCAGTAGGCGGACGGATTGCGCGCCTTGGAAATAAACAGGATTATGGCCGCCGTCATCAGGAAAATGAGCAGGATCGTCATCGTGTCACCCTACCGTTCGAATGTACCCCTATTTTAACATAATGTCGGATATTTCAATAAATAGAGCTCACGGACCCGGATCGAGACGCTTCCCAACATATCCCTCTCTTGCTATCATGAAGAGAAGCGGGCAGCGTGTCCATTTATGACAGGCAAGGTATAGGCAAAGGAGACGATAATGATGACGGATCATCGCGACGATTTATCGGAGCACCGCCGCAAAAAGCTGAAGCTGCTGCGGTTCGACGAGAATGAAAATAAGCTGGTGGAAACCGAAAAGCCGCAAGAAACATTCGAGGACGTCGGCGGATTGGACGAGGTCAAGAAAAAAATCCGCATGAACTTCATCTTTCCGCTGAAGCAGCCCGAGCTGTTTGCCGCCTATGGCAAAGAGGCCGGCGGGAGCCTGCTGCTCTATGGACCTCCCGGCTGCGGCAAAACGTTTTTGGCCCGCGCGGTCGCAGGCGAAATCGACGCTCACTTCATGCATATCGAGCTCCAGGCGATCTTGTCGATGTACGTCGGGCAAAGCGAGCACAACCTGCACGATTTTTTCGAGAAGGCAAGGAACAACAAGCCTTGCGTCATTTTCATAGACGAGCTGGATGCTTTGGGCGGCAACCGTCACCAGATGAGACAGCACCACGACCGAATGCTTGTCAACCAGCTGCTGCTGGAGCTGGACGGCCTTCAGGCTTCCAACGGCAACGTGTTCGTCATCGGGGCTACCAATACGCCTTGGTATTTGGACCCGGCACTGCGCAGACCGGGAAGATTCAACCATCTCGTATTCGTTCCGCCTCCGGAGGAGCCCGAGCGCGAGACGATCCTTAAGCTGAAGCTGGCGGGCAAGCCGGTCGGACAAATAGACTTGGCCAAAATAGCCAGAGAGACGAAGCATTTTTCCGGCGCGGATCTGCAGCAGGTCGTGAAGGACGCAGTCGAGTGCGCATTGGAGCGGTCGATGGAGAGCGGATCGATCGAGCCGATCACCCGGGACGACATGAGCCGGGCGTGCAATGGAAGAAAACCGACTACGCTGGAATGGTTCGCCACGGCCAAAAATTATGCCACCTTCAGCGATGTCAATCAAGACTACAAGCATGTGCTGGACTATATGAAGGCGAATGGGATGAAATAAGGCGATGATGGAGACGACAGCTTACACGACCCGCTTTCGCAAAGCGTATCAATTGATGGAGTGGAAGCGGCACGCGGAGGCGTTAAAGGAGGCCGGAGAGCTTATCCGGGAAAATCCCGACGATGCCGATGTTTACGCGCTGGCGAGCGACATTCATCTGAAGATGGATCAGCACGACAAAGCGCTGCATTGGAGCGGAGAAGCGCTGAAGCGCGATCCCGAGAACCGGGTCGCCTGGTTCGTCCGGGTATCCGTCTATTACGAGACGGACAATGACAAGCCGCTGGAGGAAGCGCTGCGGGAAGCGTTGCGAATCGATCCTTATGAATCGCATTATTCGTTCCTGAAGGCCAATCTTTGCAACAAAAAGGGCCGTTTCGCGGAAGCGAAGGCCCACATTGAAACGGCGCTGGAGCTGCAGCCGGAGAACGCGCTCTATTTGGCCGTGCTTGGTTATATCGAAGCGCTGCTGAAGCATTATGACGCCTCCAGGATATTCGAGCAAGAGGCGCTCCGCCTTGACTCGGAATCTCCTCACGTATTTTTGTATCTCGCCTGGGCCGCGGGCCGCAGAGACGAATACGAAGCCCAGACGAACTTTTTGAAAAACGCGATCCGGCTCGACCCCGTCAATGGACAGATCCGTACCGAGTATCTCGAAGCGCTGCAAAAAAACTATAAGCTTTACCGCTTCTTTCTATACCCCGCCAAGCTGCTCAAACGGTGGAAGCCCTGGCAGCTGCTGCTCGCATGGATCGTCGCGTGGATCGTGTTCAAGACGCTCGTGCTCGTCTTTATCGGGTTGTACATTTTGTCGCACTGGATGACGAAGCTGCTCGTGCATGTCAAAGTATTCGGCTGGACGTTCAGGAAGTAGCGCCCTCGATATTTTTGAACTGGTTGTGGAACATCCGGAAATACGTTCCTTTCTGGGCGATCAGCGCTTCGTGGCTTCCCTTCTCGACGATTTCGCCGCGGTCGACGACCATGATCGTATCGGCGTCTCGGATCGTGTTCAGCCTGTGCGCGATAATGAAGCTCGTGCGTCCCTTCATAAGCTGAAGCAGCGCATCCTGGATATGCAGCTCCGTCCGGGTGTCGATGCTGCTGGTCGCCTCGTCGAGAATCAATATGGAAGGATCGGCGAGAATGACGCGCGCGATCGCCAGCAGCTGCCGCTGCCCTTGACTCAGGTTGCCGCCGTTTTCCGTCAACTGCGTATCGTACTTGCCCGGCAGGCGCTGAATGAAGGCGTCGGCGTTCGCCATAGCCGCTGCTTTGCGCATTTCCCCGTCGGTCGCGTCCGGCTTGCCGTACTTGATATTGTCCCTGATCGTACCGGAGAACAAATAAGTATCCTGCAGCACGATGCCGAAGCATCGCCTCAAGCTGTCCCGCGTATACTCTCGGATGTCCCGGCCGTCCAAATAGATCGTTCCGTCGGTAACGTCGTAAAACCGGGTGACGAGATTGACCACGGTCGTCTTGCCCGCGCCCGTCGGACCGACAAGCGCCGTCGAGCTTCCTTGCGGCGATTCGAACCCGACCTCCTTCAGGATAGGGACATCCGGACGGTACCCGAAGCTTACCCGGTCGAAGACGACATGGCCCTTCGGATTTTTCAGCACGATCGCGTTCGGCGGATCCTCCGGCTCCTCCTTTTCCTCCAGCACCTCGAATGCCCGCTCCGCTCCGGCCACGCCGGACTGCAGCACGTTGTATATGTTCGCGAGCTCGTTGAGCGGCCGGACGAACTGGCGGGAGTAGCTGATGAAGCTGGCGATCACCCCGACCGTAATGTTTCCTTTGACCGCCAATATACCGCCGACGATCGCTACCGCCGCGAAGCCGATATTGCTGATGACGCTGAGCAGAGGCATCATGAACCCGGACCATATTTGCGCCTTCAGGCCGACCTCGTACAGTCTGGCATTGACGGCATCGAACTCCTCGATCGACTTTTCCTCGCGGTTGAACGCCTTGACGACCTGGATGCCGGATATCGTCTCTTCGATATGACCGTTCAGTTGGCCGAGCTGCGCCTGCTGTTCCTTGAACATGACGCTCGTCTTCTTCGTAATCGTCCGCGCGAGAACGTAAACGAGCGGCACCGTGATCAAACTCGCCAAAGTCAATATCGGACTTAAGACGAGCATCATCACAAGCGATCCGACGATTGCGATAATCCCGGACATCAATTGCACGGTCGATTGCGAGATCGTCGTGCTGACGTTGTCGATGTCGTTCGACATCCGGCTCATCACTTCGCCGTGAGGACGGGCATCGAAAAACGAGATCGGCAGCTTCTGCAGCTTCTCGAACATCGTGCTGCGCAAGCTCATGACGACCCGCTGCGAAACGCCGGCCATCAGCCATCCTTGCACAAACGTAAGGACGCCGTCCGATACGTAGGCCGCCGTCAGCGCGAACAGCGTCACCTCCAGCAGACGGAAATCGACTTTGCCGCCCGAAGCCGTCAGGGCGTCTATGGCGACCCCGATCAAGTAAGGCCCGGTCAGCATAATAGCCGCATCGATCAGCAGAAAGGCGAAAATGAGCGCAAGCATTTTCCTTTCCTTGCCCAAATAGCGCCACAGCTTGCCCATCGTTTTGCGAAAGTTTTTCGGTTTCGCTACCGGCCCTCTGCCGCGCGCCCCGAAGCCTCCCGCTCCCGGATGCCTTCCGGGGCCTCCCGGACCGATCATCGGCGGAATATCGGTTCCGCCGCCCTGCGTTCCGCTATTTTGCTCATTCGGCTTTGGCATCCGCCTGCAACTCCTTTCCGATCTGCGACTGATAAATTTCCCGGTATACGCCGCAGCTGTGCATAAGCGTATCGTGAGTGCCTATACCGACAATTTCCCCTTGATCGAGCACGACAATCTTGTCCGCATCCATCACGGACGTGATGCGCTGGGCGATAAGCAGGCATGTAAGCCCTTTGGCGTACGTCTTCAACGATTGCTTGATCCTCGCTTCGGTCGCGACATCCACCGCGCTCGTGCAGTCGTCGAGTATCAAAATGTCCGGCTTGCGGATGAGCGCTCTCGCGATCGACAGGCGCTGCTTCTGCCCTCCGGACAAGTTCACCCCGCGCTGGCCGAGGCGCGTCTCGTACTGTTCCGGGTAAGTGGAGATGAACTCGTGCGCTTCCGCCAGCTTCGCCGCTTCCTCGACCTCTTGCTGAGTGGCGTCGTCTTTGCCCCAGCGGATATTGTCGGCGATAGCTCCCGTGAACAGGACGGTTTTTTGCGGAACGACGGCTATGCTCTCCCTTAGCCGCTGCGGATCGACGTTCTTCACGTCCTCCCCATTCACCTTGACGGCGCCCGAATCGGCATCGTAAAACCGCGGTATGAGGCTGACCAGGCTGCTCTTCCCGGAGCCGGTGGAGCCGATAATGCCGATGGTTTCTCCCGGCAGACAGCTGAACGTAATCCGCTTGATCGCGGGTTCTCCCCCGGGACCCTCGTAGGAAAAGGAAACGTTTTCGAAATCGACCCGGCCCTTCTTGCCGAAAGTCGGCTTCGGCGCCTCGTCGCTCCACGTCATGGCGTTCGTCTCCGAGAACACTTCCCCGATCCGCACCGAGGACGCCTTCGCTCTCACGAACATATTGAACACCATCGAGATCGTCATGAGCGACATCAAAATTTGCGTCATGTAATTGATGAAGGCGATGATGCTGCCGAGCTGCATCTGGCCGTTGTCGACGCGAATGCCGCCCATCCAGATGACCGCGATTATGCCGAAGTTCACCGTAAGCATAATCGCCGGATTGAAGACGGACATGGCGCGCATGACCGTAACCGAGCGGTCGCGGTATTCCGCATTCGCCAGGTTGAATTTGTCGGTCTCGTAATCGAACCGGTTGAACGCCTTCACGACCCGGACTCCCGACAAATATTCGCGGATAACCCCGTTTACCCGGTCAAGCGCTTTCTGGACGAACATAAATCGCGGAAAGCCTATCTTCATGTTGAGCACGACCAGCAGGGCGACGAGGGGCACGACGATGGCCAGCACGACGGACAGATGAATATCCAGCCGCGCGGCCATAATCAAACTCCCGATGCACAGCAGCGGCGCTTTGACGAAAATGCGCATCAGTCCGTTGACGAAGTTTTGCACCTGGGTGACGTCATTCGTCAGCCGCGTCACCAAGGAAGCCCTTTCATACTTGTCGATGTTGACGAAGGACAGCGTCTGAATTTTGCGAAACAGATCGCTCCGCAGCTCCGTCCCGAATTTCTGCGATACGCGGCTCGAAATAATATTGCGCGTCGAAGCGCCCAGCGCGCCTACCGCCGTAATGAGCAGCATCAGTCCTCCCATGCTCAGCACATAATCCATGCGATTCTCGGCGATGCCGACATCGATGATTTTGGCCATGATGGTCGGCTGCATCAGGTCGCAAGCCGCTTCGACCGTCAAGAACGCTACCGCCACGCAAAACAGCTTCCAATGCTTCCGGACGTAAGGAAGTAAAAAGTGCATCCCGTTCTCTCCTTCGTTTATGGCGATACCGTTATTATACATCCGGAAGCGGAAAAACTGAATTTTCCGTTTACGGGAATATCGGGAGCGTACGGCCGGACATAAAGCCCCCATACCCCGGATTAACGGCAAAAGGCCGCCTCCGTTTTTACCCGGCTGCGGCCTTCCCTTATTTTACGCTTTTCTCGATTTCCTTGATCATTTCGGAGACGGAGATCAGTCCGCCGCCCGACAAATACCAGTAGTTTTGATCGAGGTACACGATGTTGCCGTCCTTGAACGCCTTCGTTTTCTTGACCAGCTCGTTCTCGATCGTTTTCTTTGCAGCCGACGGCGGCTCCCCGGTCGACTACGAACAAGTAGTCGGGGTTTTTCTCGGCGATATATTCGAACGTTACGCTTTGTCCGTGTGTCGTCACCTGGATTTTCGGATCGCGACCGGCTTCGATTGTCTCTCCGCAGCGTTGCTTTGGCGTTCCCTTTCAGAGCGAAGCCGAAGATCGGGTACCGATGGTCCGAAATTTCCATGCTGCCCCCGCTGTTCAGCTTCAGCTCCTCCGTTCCGACATATTGCAAAGTCATTCCCCGATAGCGATCGAAGGGTATCACGGCTGTTCACGTCCTTGCCCGAATAATAGGAATGACTCAAATTTTATATGATAATCATTCTCAATGTCAAACTTGGAAATCGCAGCAAGCTACGACTTTCGTTACAAAGACCGCTTTGCGTGCACTTTTCCCGTCGATTCGCCCCAAAAGAGTATAATGCTCGTTGACAAGGGTTTACGGTTCGACTAACATAAACTCAATGAATAAGTTAATTGACCGTAACGCACGAGTCTGTACGGAAGGATGAGGAAGGGAGCTTGTCGAATGTATCCCAAGCACACAATCCGGGAGCTGGCACCGGACTATATGAAAGTATATGAATCGCCCGACCCCGAGCATATTTATGCTTACAGTCCCGGGATCGCCGTGCTGCCGGGCGGTCGAATTATCGCTACGCTCGATTTGAGCGGACCGGGTATAGACGGTTTGCCGGGACCGAAGCGCGTTATCGAATGGGGGCGGCTTTGGTTCGGCAAAGTGTTCGCCTCCGATGACGGGGGACGGACGTGGAACCATAAGACCGATTTTCCGTTTATGCACGCGAGACCTTTCGTCGCCGGCAATCGTTTGTACGTAATCGGCCATTGCAACGATTTGTTCATTATGAGGTCCGACGATGGCGGAGAGAGCTGGGGAGAACCGTTTCCGCTGACCGACGGGCAAGTGTGGCATCAAGCCCCCTGCAATGTTCATTATGCCAAAGGAAACGTATACCTGGTCATGGAACGGATTACGCATCCAGGGGTAAAGGAGCTGCGTACGCATAAGATGGCGCCCGTTCTGATGAGGGGAAACGTGTCGGAGGATTTGACCCGAAGGGAATCGTGGACGTTCGCCTCCGAATTGACGATGCGGGAGGCGTTGTCCGACAAGGAATGCGATCTGTTCGGCGTTCCTTTTTTTCCGGAGAAGCAGCCGGACGGTCCGCCCCCGTCAACGCCCAAGCAAAAGGAGATGTATCCCCGGGGCTGGCTGGAGACGAACGTCGTGCAAATCGTCGACGATCGCCACTATTTATTCGACCCGAACGGACTCACCTTCCATCTATGGATGCGAGCGTCGACCGGAGGCACCGGCTTTGCCGCGATTGCCAAAGCGGTCGAGCAGGAAGACGGCAGCATCCTTACGATGCTCGAGCAGGTTCCGTCGGGCAAAACGCTGCTGTACGTGCCCTGTCCGGGCGGACAGATGAAGTTTCATATATTGTACGACGAAGCGACGGCCTTGTACTGGCTGCTCAGCAGTCAAGCTACGGACAGCATGACGCGCGCCGACAAACTCCCGCCGGAACGAAGCGGAAATCCGAACAACGAGCGCCAGCGTCTGCAGCTGCATTTCTCGACCAATTGCGTCGATTGGTGCTTCGCCGGTCTCGTCGCCAAGTCCGTCAAGCCGAACCAGGCGCGCCATTATGCCAGTATGGCCATTTCCGGCGAGGATTTGCTCATTTTGAGCCGGTCCGGCGACGAACGGGCGAATAACCCGCATGACGGGAATATCATTACGTTCCATCGAATCGAACGTTTCCGCGAGCTCGTGTATTAAGCGGGAGCCTCGACCGGAGTCTCGCTTACCGCCACTCCAGCACGACGCCCAGGCAGCCGGATTTGTTGTCGCGTATAAAACTCCACGCTTCGGCGGCCTCTTCGGCCCGGAATCGATGGGTAATCAACGGAGACGTATGGAGCCATCCTTCCGATATGGCCGCTATCGTCGCATCCATGCGCGGTCCCGACCATCCGGAAGGAGTGTGCAGCGTTATTTCCTGCCCTCGGAGCTTCTGAATGTCGATCGTGCCGGTATCGCCGAGAAAACCGGCCGACACGAAATGGCTGTCCCGCTGCATGAAGGGCTGTATCGTGCGAAAAGCGGCCATGTCGCCGACCGAATCGATCACTATCGCCACTTTGCCGAACGTTTCCAGGAACGCCGCCAGCTCCGTCCGGCGAGTATGGATACCTCGAATCGACTCCGGCAGCAAGCTTAACCTGCCGTCGTGTCGGCCCAGGACCGCAACGTCCGCCCCTCTGTGCAGCAGCGTTTGCGCCGCCCATTGTCCGACAAGGCCGTCGCCGACAACGACCGCCCGATCCCCCGCTTCCACTGCCGGCCGGATTCCGCAATTGTAGCCCACTTGCGCGAGCACAAGCCCGCAATAATCGAGCGGGGAGGCGCCCTCGGGCAGCTTCCAGATTTGATGAGCCGGCGTGACCGACGGATTGACGTGGCCGCCGTGCGGCTCGAACATCCCCGATACTTTGCCGAGCGCCGCGAAGACGCGCTCCCCGACTTCAATCCCGCGAACGGCCGAGCCGACATGCCTGACGATGCCTACCTTCTGGTAGCCGGCAACGATCGGGAACGGCCAACGGTCCCCTTCCTTGTAAGGCACCTCGCCGCCTATCCGTTCGGCGCGCAAATAGGATGATTCCGTGCCGATGCTGATCCACGAATACTCGACATCGACGACGACATCGTTCTCTCCCGGCTCCGGAACTTGAATCTCCCTGTATTCGACCTGCTCCTTGTCCGTAAACACTACTGCGTGAGCTTTCATCGCATCCTCCGAATCGATCGGGACGAGGACGGCAAGCCGTCTACTCTCCCGGAATGAAGCAAATTTTGATCGCCTCTTGCTTCTTCAGCAATTGTACGCCTTGGCTGTACTCGGCCAGCGGCAGCACGCGGCTGATAAGCGGCTCGAAATCGAGCTTTCCGGCGATGACCATATCCAGGGCATACTCCGCCGCTTCCCGGAAGTGGCCGGGATATCCGATAACGCTTAACCCTTGATGACGAAGCGTATAATCGTCGCGTTGGACGGCGAACAGCGCTACCGCCTTGTTCGTGCGGTCCATAATATTGCGCACCGCCTGCGGGTATCCGACGCAATCGATCGCGATATCGAGCGCTCCCGGCTTGCCCCGGCTCGCGATTTCCCCGGAATCCGGCTCGCAGCAGAAGGAGGCTCCGAGCTTCAGCGCCAACTCCCTGCGCTGCGGGTTCGGATCGAGACCGATTACTTCCCGGGCGCCTTCGGCAAGCAGCATCTGCACCGCGATCAGACCGGCCGGCCCCAGACCGTTTACGCCGCAGCGCTGCCCGCGAATCCCTTCGGACTGCTTCAGCTTCATGACGCTTGCGGCGACGCACATGCCGAGCTCGAGCGAAACCGCCTTGCGGAACGGCAGCTCCTCGGGAATCGGCAGCAGATGCTCTTCCTTCATGACCACGTACTGGGCATAGCAGCCCGGTCTATGATGCCCGGCATCCCGCCAGGCGGCTACTTTCTGCCCCGCCTTCAGCGTGCAGTCCGGCCCCGCTTTCTCCACGATTCCCGCCATTTCGTGTCCGGGCTGGCCCGGGGAATAAGGGAACGGAACGGCTTGCTCGTGCGCGAACATCGGCTTGCCGTAATAAATGTGCAAATCCCATTGGGGGCATGTCGCTACTTCCGCGACCCGGACCAGCGCTTCGCCGGGCCCCGGCTCCGGGATCGGGGCGTCGATCAGTTCGGTATGCTCGGCGCGGATAATTTGCAATGTTTTCATCGTTTTGTTCATACTCACTCTAGTCACCGCCGTTTTGGATTGTTATTCCAGCGTTCCATCTAATCATAATGAATGACGACGGCACGGTCTTTAGAGAATCTATTCCAATAGTCATTCGTCCGATGGCCGGGAATCCGTTCGGCTTCGCAACGTTCTCCCGGAACGTTTGCACATTATTGACATATCGGGCGCCACCCTATACCGTAAGATGTAAATAGGAACGGAGGGAACCGGGATGAATCAACCGCTCGTGTACCGGAGCGACAACTATTTTCGAGCCGGAGAACTGTTCAGCATTATCCGTTTTCACGAACCGAGTAAAGAACACCGCAAGTACCACTCCCATGATTTTGTCGAGATTTGTTATGTGGCGAGCGGCAACGGATATCACATACTGGACGGCGAGGTGCACCGCGTCACCCGGGGGAATCTGTTCATTATCAATTACGATGTCTCCCACGCCTTCTACCGCGAGGACAACGCAAGTCTCATCATCTACAACATTTTGTTCAAGCCCGGATTTGTAGACGAATCTTTGATCGATTTCAACGATTTCAACAGCTTGTCGTTATCGTATTTGTTCAACGGCCTACTGGAGAAGCCGTTCCATCCGAACCTGGCGCTATCTTTCGACGAGATACAAGAGTTCGAATCTTTGATCGAAAAAATATATGCCGAATACAACGAACGACGGTCCGGTTACATCTCGATCGTTCGTGCCTATGTAATCGAGCTCATTATTCATATGATGCGCTGCTTCGACCGGTACCCCGACAACCGGGAGATGAGCAGAAGACTGGATGTCATCTACGCGGCGATGGATTATTTGCGGGAAAATTATACCAGCTCATTCAGCTTGGGGAGCCTTGCGTCCAAATCGTTTTTCAGCAAAAACTACTTTTGCAGGCTCTTCAAAGAAACGGCGGGTATGACGGTTACGGAGTACGTGCAGAAGCTTCGGATCGAGGAAGCGTGCAAAATGATGGAGAACCCCAATAAGTACATCACGGAAATTTCCATGGAAACCGGGTTCGCCGACTATAAATCTTTCTACACAGCGTTTACGAAGCGGGTCGGCATGACACCGAGCGAATACCGGAAACGAATGGAAGAAACTACTTAACGCAGTCCGTCCCCGATCCTACGGTTCGGGGGCTTTCGTTTTTCAGGATAATATTCACCATTTATGCGAGAACATACGCCATTTATATTCGAAGCCACCGCATGTATCTTAATGTTAGATACGAACGAGGAGGGGATGCCATCATCCGAGCCGGAACGGCCCGATATAGAAAACGTACCTCTATGTGGCTGCCCAATGCCTTGAAAGCGCTGTCTATTATAAGGAGGGATTGTCCGATGGAGAAAGAGAATCATGACCGCAAGATGAGCAGGAGAGCCGTACTTACCTTTGGTGCTGCAGGTGCCGCTGCGGTTACGGGAAGTTTGCTCGGCAGGGACGTTTCGTTCGGATACGGCGTGACGGACAATGTCTACGGCAGCGAAGCGGATATGCGGCGGATTGCGGAAGAAGTCGTGCAGGAATATGACCAGCAAGCATCCGAGGAGCTGGAACTGCACGGAGTGAATGCCGCGAAGCTGGGAGTGAAAGGAGACGGCACGGACGAAACCGCCGCATTGCGATCCGCTATCCAATATGCGGCCGACCGCCATTTGACACTGCTCATTCCGAGATGGATGACCGTAAGCGTTGATACGATCACGATTGCAGGCAAACAAAATTTCGGCATTCGATGCGAAGGCTGGATACGAAGATTGGACAGTTCCCCCACGATCGGCTCCTTATTGAAGCTGGATTCATGTGCCGGTGTGTACATGCCCGAAATCCGTTTCGACGGAAACGGCTTGAATAACGGATGTATCGAGAATGTCGCTTATACCGTCAATCAGGAACAGAAGCATTGCCTCGTCCTGCTGAACTGTCAGGACGTCTCGATCGATCGGTTCCATTGTGCGAACCCTTGCGGGGACGGCATCTATATTTCGGGTGGCTCCAAAAATTTGAAGCTGAATACGGTCACGGGAACAGCGGATGCGCAAATCGGCCGAAACCTCGTGTCGATCATTAACGCCCAAAATATATGGATAGACTATTTGTACAGCGACAACATCGGTCATTACGATATGCCGGGAGGGTTCGATATCGAGCCTAACGCTTCTACCGAAACGGTACGCAACGTTTTCGTAAATTGTATGAACATTACGAGCGGCGGCACGAACCCCTGCTCTGTGTTGGGCACGAACAACGCCTTGGTAGAAAACGTGTTTCTCGGCAAGGTCAATCTCGTTCGCACGAACGTCGTTCAGCCTCCATCCGAGATTACAAGCGTCTACATATCCGCCTCCAACGTCCATATCGGTCAATTGAGCGTCATCAATAAAACGGCTCATAACATTTCGTTCCTTACCTTGAGCAAACAAGGACTGACGCCCAGAGGGATAACGATTCACGAGGCTTACGGCGAAGGCTGTTACCGCGGCATTCAAGTCGGCTTCGGCTCGAATGCGGTCGAAGATGTTCATATTCGGGCGACCCTCAGAAATTGCAAGCACGACGGAATCTTTATGGGAACCGCGAAAAATGTGAAGCTGGACATTGATATCGACAGCGTCGGAGCCGAGCGTTTCATGCTGAACAAGCCCGCGGGCGGCGGAGTATGCGACAATATTTACATTACCGGCAACTTCTCAAAGCGGGGCACGGGGCTCAAAGCGATGATCATCGGCGACGTTCCCGCGAATGTGGTGAATTGGACACTCGAAAACGTCGATTTTACGGGATGGGGCAACAACCAGCGCTTGTACGGAGGAGGCTTCCAAGGCTCCGTCCGCAAAATCAATTGCCGGAATTTGACTCACTTGACGGCACTGCCGGCTTTCGAGCAATTTAAGCAGGGCGACCTGATTTGGAATGACGGGGCCGATCCCGATGTTTCATACTGGAGAAGGCTGACGAACGGAACGGGAAATGCGCTGAATACAGATTGGAAAGCGTATTGATATTACGATTGCGATGGAGGATCGCCTATGTCAAAGAAAAGCATAATCGCCGCAATACTGGCACTATCGTCTTTAATCGGCTGCAGCAGTGGAGGAAGCGGCAGCGCCGGAACGGGACAAGACACGGACGGCAAGGCTGACGTCAAGCCGCAGACCGACGAACCGGTCGAACTGATCTTCCATTCCAACAACGGAGGAAACGTGGAGCAGTTCGACAGCAAATACGGGAACGATCTGCGGAAGAAGTTTCCGAATTATACGATCAAATATATCCCCGACGCCAAAGGCACCACGCTCCCCGACTTGATAGCCACGAACCAGCGGGTCGATATTTTGTACAATGTGCTCGATGCCGCCTTGCAGCCTTTGATCGAATACAATTTGCAGTATGACATGACCGATCTTGCCAAGAAGCACCAGGTCGACTTGTCGGTATTCGAGCCTGCGGTCATCAATGCGATCCGTAATTCGAGCGGCGGCAAGCTTTATATGCTCCCGACGGAAAATCAGGTTCTCGTGTTGTTTTACAACAAAGGCATTTTCGACAAGTTCGGCGTTCCTTATCCGAAAGACGGGATGACCTGGGACGAGGCGAATGAAGTGGCCAAGAAATTGACGCGCAGAGAAGGAGACAAGCAATATTTGGGCATCTTTAACGCCTCCCCCGCCATCATGTTCAAGACGAACCAGTTGTCCGAGCCTTATCTCGATCCGAAGACGGGCAAATCGACGTTCGAGCGGGAATCGTGGAAGAAGCTCATTCAGACGCTCTTCCTCGATCCGGCGAAAAGTCAAGGTTATGCCGAGCGGATTGCCGAGTTGAAGCGGATGCCCAACCGGCTGGACTTTACGAATACGCAGGAGATCGCCATGTTTGCGTTCCAGTACGGATTTCCGCTGGCAGTGCCGAAAGATTTGGAGAAAATCGACTGGGACCTGGTATCGCTGCCGACGTTCAAGGAACAGCCCGGCATCGGTTCGCAATCCGCCTCGGTCAGCGTCGGCATCACCTCGATCGCCAAAAACAAAGATGCGGCCATGGAAGTCATCAAATATTTGACGTCGGCGGAATACCAGATGGAAATATCGAAGAAAGGCGTCATGTCCGCCCGGACTGACGAAGCGATCAAGAATGCGTTCGCCCAGGACAGCCCGAACAAGGGAAAGAACTGGAAAGCGGTATACTACAACAAAATCGCTCCCATCTCGTATAAATCCCCTTACGAGACGAAGGTCGAGAACTTGTACGGCGCGGCCGTTATGGACATCGTGACGGGCAAGACGGACTTGAATACCGCTCTGCGCGAGACGGCGGAGAAGGCCGACAAAGCCGTTGCCGACGAGAAGCAGAGCAAGAATAAGTAGGGCGGAACAGCAGGTAAAGTCAATAGCGTGCAACGACAAGGACCTTCCCTTAGGTTAAAATGATGAAGTGAACGTAGCATAAGCGAATGGGAGGAACAAGCGCATGTACGAGTTTACGAGACTATACGGCCGGCTGCAGGAAAAAGCGGATAACCCCGCCGCCCGACCGGTTATTTATGTAGCGATCGGAGACAGCGTCACGCAGGGCTGTATGGAAGACGGCGTAGTCGAGCACGAGCAAGTATACCACCAGTTGTTAAGGCTGCGCGTGGCCAAGCGATATCCTTCCAGCATCTTCAACGTGATCAACTCGGGAGTATCCGGGGACAGCGTCTCCCGGTCCAGAGGAAGGTGGCAGCGGGACGTCCTGTGCTACAATCCCGACCTGGTGACGATCAAGTTCGGCCTGAATGACGCCCATGGCGGAGTAAAGGGAATCGAAGCGTATATCGGCGCCATCCGCGACCTCGTCCGACTCGTCAAGGAAGAGACGGAAGCCGACATCCTCCTCATTACCCCAAGCATGATGATGAAGCGGGAGAACGGGCTCATATCGCCCGGCCACGAGCATCACATTCCGACTTTCAAGGCCTTGTACGAAGCCGGTCACCTGCTCCGGTATGTCGAAGCGTTGCGGGCATTCGCTTCGGCGAGCGGTCTGCCGCTGCTCGACGTCTACGCCATGTGGGAGAAGATGGAGGCGGACGGCGTGGATATACACACCCGTCTGTCCAACGGCATCAACCATCCCGACCGACTGTTTCACGAGCAATTCGCCGAAGCGCTGGAGGAAGCGCTGTTCGCGGGAGCGACTCGATCCGATTCATAACGTCGGAGCAAAAGGGCGACCGAGCCGGAATGACCGGCACGGCCGTCCTTTTGCGTACCGTTGTCAAGCGTCGGCCAAACATAGGAGACCGTTATGATAAGCTTGCGCGTCTTCCAGCCGATCGAACTGGACCGCCTGCCAGTCGGCCACGCGTACGACGGAAGCCGCGGTCGCGGCCGAGAACGTCAGCGCGATCCGGTTCGTGCCGTTCGCCACCACTTTCGCAAGCGTCGATATGCAGCGCCAACGCGCCTGGATATCCGCTCCGAAGTCGTTGGTCAGCAGAATTCCGCCCGATTGCTTGAAAGCCGTCTTCACATCGCCGGATACGTTCTTGACATGAACGCTCGCGACGATATATTTCCCGGGCGTCAACGTGTATGGAGAGGTCATCGTTACGGTAGTTGCGGCGGGAATCGTATATTCGGCGCACGAAGCGGCCACAACGCCGTCTGCGACTTGCGTCGACGTAATGGACGGGTGCGATGCGCTAGGGATGGACGCGGTTCCGCCGAACGACCGGTGCTGCGCGTCGGCTCCGAAATCCTGGCGTGACGCCGCGACGCGCAGCGGCGTCCAAGCCCCGCCCCGGGCGGTTTTATGCGGCGCTCCGATCGAGGTGACGAGCATATTTTGCGGGCGGCCGTATTGGGAATTGTCCCGCTCCGACATCAGCACGCTGTCCGCGTCTACGGATACGCGCAGCCGGGTCACCCCGGTAATATCGGATAGCTGGCATTCCGACATTTTCAAGGAGGAGTTGATCAGTTCGATCGATTCCATCAAAAGCCCGGACAGCGTCGCATTGCGGACATTGGTCAAACTGATTTCATACGGAACGCGCATCGTCCCGTCGATATTTACCGGAGCCCCCGGAGTCGTCGTTCCCGCCACCCGCTCGAACCAGCCTCCGCGAAAATCGATACTGCCCGTCGCGATGCCGTTCGTATTGCCGCCGGTAGTAAGCATGCCGAAACCGTTTACATATTCGGTCAAACAGCCGTCGAAGACAAGATCCAGAGAGGAGCCGGAGCGGGTGGACATATCGTAGCGGTAACACGCTTTGGCTATGTTCGGCCCCATGTGGCAGCGGATGTAGTGGTCGTTCCCTTCGTGCATCGACGGATCGGCATTGACCGCGGTCGACCATACGCCATAATCGGATGCGATTACGGTCAGCTCGCGGAATACGTTGCCGATATTGCCTTGAGGCTTGCGGACGGCCGCCAGGCAGTTGGCGAACAAAATGCGCGCGAATTCGTACCGGCCTACGAATCGGCCGTCCGCGGGGGAATCGGCCAAGGTCGGGTAAGAGATCGCCGCGGCGCCGCGATTGATGCCGTCGTAGCGAAAGTCCCCCACGAACCGCCAGCGCCAGTCCCCCGTCGGAATCCGCCTGTTCAAAGTAATGGCCGGGATCGAGGTGACCGCCGGAGTAATAACGGTACCGTAGCCGTTGCCCTGCAGGCCGCCGGGAAGCAGTACATTAAACTTGTACGTTCCGTCGCCTAGCCGGAGGGTCGAATCCGGATCGGACGAATCGATGCAGGCTTGGATCGCTTCCGTATCGACTGTCGCCGGCTCGTAAGGCTTCGCCCCGAAATCGTCCGCGGTATACGGCACCGTGCCTCCTCCCCTGCATCTTAGCCAGCAGCCGCTGCCCGTGCCGGAATGGGCGTACCACGCCTGTCTCTGAGTCTGGGACGACCAGTCGGACGGAAATGGCGCCGACGGATCGACGATGCTTCCGCCGTTATGCAGCGTTCGGCCAATCGTCTCGTCGTATACGAAGATCTCCCCGCCAATGACGCTCCCGGCATGATAACCTGCCAATCCTGCTACCTTTCCGTGCTCGTAAGGCAGGGTCAGCAAATCGGCCATATAAAGCGCCGACTCGCCGTAAGCGGCTGCATACACCGATCCCGATACCGTCAGCGCGCTCCCCTGGACGGGATACAGCGTCCCGAAGCCTGCGCCGCAGGCCGCCGCCGCAATCCCCGCCGTACCGATCGTCTGCAGCAGCCTTCTTCGGCTCAACGACTGCTCCCCGCTCCAATTTGCTTGTTCCGCTCCCGTCTCTGCTTCCACGACATTCCCGTTTTCATGGTTACGATCCGTCATGAGTCACTCTCCTTAGTGAGCTAGAATTGCGTTACGAATAACTCTCCTGATGCCGCCTTCCGTCTCTCGCCATTTACCCCGACAATTGCAATCGCTTTCTTTTCCCGGTACTGAAGCTTAGCTAAATTATCCCGCACCGGAACCCTAGCGAGAAGCAAGGAATGAGCGTTTGCTATTGCACAAATTTCCTCCTAATCGCTTCCAGCAGTATATTTTGCCATTCGTCGTACCGAACCCGCCACAGATCGCCGAGATTCGCCCCGCCGACGTTCATGTCGATCGGCTTCCCGCTGTCGTCGGTAAAGATGTCGCGGCACAAAGCGCCGCAATGGTCGATGGACGTCACTTTTCCCAGTTCAGTGAGAAACCGCTCCGTAATGACGATCCCATAATGATAGCGGTCGGATTCGTTCTTGATCAATTTGTACTGGACGATCTCTGTGTTCAGCACGAAATCGCAAAGCGGCTGCGGGATACTGCCCCAATCCTTTTTGATTCTGGCGTCGGATCCGACGATGGGAGCGTTCACGATATAAAAATTGGAAATTCTCGTTCCCGACGAGCCCAGATTGGACCCGCCGTCGGCTCTCGGCTCCAGCCTTACCGTTCCGCCGCCGGCATACAGCCGCCACCCGGTCGCCGTTCCCGTATCCAAGTGCAGCTGATCTGCGGCATGCACGGACATGGTGTACGTATTGGGCGTCTTGATTCCGCCGACCTCAACGCCGTCGATCTTGGCTTTCAAAACAGATGAACCGGATTGAGTGTTTAGCTCCAGCGCCGGATTGACTGTCCTTGAGTGTAGAATGTTCGGGTATAAGTCACAGCCTGCGACCGTGCTGGTGCCTCTTATGGAATCGTTGCGGAAAAGGGGCGGCGCAAGGACGGTTTTGTTTTCTTGCCGGAAATTCAGAACCGAGCAGTCGCGACCGCCAATGTAGAAAGGAGCGATTACGGCCGTTGTCGGTCTTCCGTCGACATTCGCGGCATTCTGGTACAGGGTCGAGTTGATGACCAGCGCGCAGCTCTCCGTCTTCACTCTGAAGGCGGAATCGCCGCAGAAAAATCCTATTCCGCCGTTAGGAAGTCCGTCGGCAAGCAAAATTTCGCCGGCTTGCGTATAATCCTTTCTGGACGGCGAATCGGATTGGCACATGTTGACGTGATTATTGGAAGCGTTTACGAGAAATCCGATCCGTTGCTCCCTGCCGCCTGACGTGCCGGGATCCTTGCCGTTCGCGTAATAACCGGACCACCCGTGAATAAAGGACAAATGGTTGGAGCCCCCGTTGACTTCCGTACCGATAGGGTTAAAAATCGTAACGCCGTTCGTATAGTGCCCATCGCCGGCATTGACAACGAGCCCTTTGGCGTTCTCGTCGCAATTGGCCGAAGAAACCAAGCGGAAATTGTTTAGAAACAGCTCGTATCCGGGCGCGTTGTTCGTAAAGCAATCCTTCTTCGTGTTGTATACATAGACGGTGTCCCATACCGCACCGTAAATATGGCTGATCTCGATCCCTTTGCAATTGAGGTTGTTTCCGTCAACCACTATGTCTTTGGCGTTGCCGACGAAGTAACTGCCGTTCGTTTTCAATACGGCCCCGCCGGTCCATGTGCCGATAGCGCGAACGTAAAAGGCATCCACGCTTACATTGTTTTTTAATACGACGGATGAAGACACCGCCGCTACTTTGCCGCCCGTCGTTACGGTATACGAGGCGTAGTTCCGGTTTGGCGAGGATGAAGAGTTGCCGGCACCCATGGAAAAAGAATCTATCGCTTTTTGCACCTGCAGCACATCGTCAGTCGCACCATCGAGAATCGCGCCCCAGCCGTATACGTTGCCTATCTCCCTCGCCTCGTGCCTATCTGACGGCAGAAACTCGTAAGTGCCTTTGTCGGTTACGACGTCATAACCCGAGAATGGGTTAGGGGCGATCGACACGACGCTGTGGGTGTTGGCCGCGAAATTGCCGCTCTTCTCCCATAGATAGAGAAGGCCGTATTCCGAACGCAACCGGCTGACACCCGCAGGAATCGGGTTGCCGACCTTTACCATGGCATCGGAATTGGACGGGAATATAATTCCCCGGCTCATTTCCTCGGCCACTTTATTCTCGCGAACGCCGGACACGAACGTCACATCAACGGCTGTTCCGTTCACCGTAATCGCGACGACTCCATTCATATCTCCGCCTATGGCGGTAATTCCACCCGTTACCGGCGACAGCGACTGATAGGTCCTTTCGGTAGTCGAGTTATAGAAGTAGCTGACTCCCGCCACCGTACCCGCGACCAGATAAGCGACCTGGCTAACCGGTACGGAATGAACACGCGCAATGCATGCAAGATCGCAGCAAGCGTCAAGCTCGTTGTTGCCGTTGTTGCCGTTGTTGCCGTTGTTGCCGTTGTTGTATACGTGTCCCGAGACGGTTCCGCTTTTCCCGAATACGACATCCCTCATCCCCGGCATCTCGGCCGCCGCAACCGTCGCTCCTGCCGCTCCGAGCGAAGCGAGCAGCTTTCTTCTGCTCAGTCCGCTATTGGCTTCCCCTTCCCGTTCCGTGAACCTCGCCCCGTCGACGAGGTCATGATCCGGCTTGTTATCCCGCATTCCCATTCCTCCCGCATCGATACGTTTTTGCCGTACGCGCATTGCCCCGGGGTCTCCTATCTCGGTACGCCCGAGGCAATGCCAACTACTTCCGATTTCAAAGCACGTCGGCTGTCAAACGCAATTCCTGGCATGATGGCCCGCAGTCGGCTATCTGGCTTTGAGCTCGGCCAACTTTTTGTCCACTTCCTCTTCCGCCCTTTTCAGTCCGCTGTTGACATCGGTATTCCCCTTCAATACTTCCATCAGCTGGTTTTGCACGATCGTCATCGCTTCCCGGTCATAGATCGTAACCGGCGGAATATTCGGGTACGTTTGGTTGAACAGACTTTTCACGTTTTTCCCTTTGGCTGCCGGGTTGTTCTCGAACGCATGCTCCAAAATCGCCTTATCCTTCAGTCCGGTAACCCGTCCGTTCTTGGTCGCCTCCAGCTGCACCTCGGGGTCCGTGCTCAAATACGAAATGATCTGGAAGGCCAGGTCGGCATGCTTGCCGCCTTGCGGCAGGACGAAGCCGTCGGAGAACAATCCCGTATTGACGTTTGGCTTATCCTTGAGAGTCGGATACGTGACCAGATCCCAGCGGAAGCCGTCCTTCTCCGCGCCGACCATGTCGGAATTTTGCAAATACAGGATTTCCGCGATCATCGCCACGTTCCGCGTCTTCAGAAACTCGTCCCGCGTACTTATATTTCGTTGAGCTTGCGGCATCGGCTCGGGGTACGTCCGCTGCATAAGCTCGAACAACGATTTCCAGCCGTCGGTCGCCACTGCCGCTTTCCCCGTCTTGGCGTCGAGATACGGAAGACCCATCTGCATTTGCAAACGATTCAGCGCACCCGGCGGGCGGAAGCCTATATAGTTCACGCCGTTGTCCGGCCGGGTCAGCTTCTTGCCGAGCTCGATAACCTCGTCCCATGTCATATTGTCTTTCGGATATGTGACCCCGAACTTGTCGAAAATGTCTTTGTTGTATTGAAGCGCGAAGGCGAGAACGTTATAGGGCAAATAATACAGGTGTCCCTGATCCGAATACGACTTGATGCTGTCGACCAATTTGGGATCGTATTTGCCGAAATCGAAGCCGTGCTTTTTGGCGAGCGGCGTCAAATCTATCGGCACCTTGAGCGGGGTGAGCAGATGGATATTGGTCAGCCCTTCCCAAATGATATCGGGGACATCCCCGGCCGCGAGCAGCTCTTCGATCGTCGTTCCTTTTTCGTTTTTGACCAGTTGCAGCGTGACGTGAGGAAATTTCTTCTTGACGAATTGGTTGATGTATTTCTCGAAATCGTCCAGCACCGTATGCGCGTAAAACTTCAGCGTTACCGGCTCCACCGGCTTCGTCTGCGCATTGGTTCCCGCCTTCGGATCTTTCCCGTCTTCCGCGCCGTTCTCTTTCTCTTGGGAGCCGCAGCCTGCCGCAAACAGTCCTAGCGCAAGCACTGCGGCGCCGATTCCGATCGTTCTCGCTTTCATTCGAATGTCCCCTTTTGCTCCGCCGACAGGCGGAAGTTCGGATTTTGGTGAAACACGGGTCCGGAGCTGCCGCGCATCAGCCTTTCGGAATATCGCGCGATGACTCGCTCCATAGTTGGCATTGTGAAGCTCGAAAGCTCCGTCGATGGCCGTCCTGTACCTCCCATCCACTCCTTTCGCCGATTTTGTTCCAAGAGCTTCCGGTCGCAGCCTTTTTCTACTTCCTGCTTCCCCCAGGTCCGTATGGCTGATACGCTTGCCGCCAACTGATCCCATTATAAGAAACCGGGCCGCCGCGGGTCTTTAGAGAATATCTCACAAGTTGCCGGAATCGTCGTTCAAGTAACCGCTTTCTCCACCCCGTTTGCACGGCGCGTTTGCATTTTATTGACTTCTTTCGCAAAACCGGAAGCCCGGACACCCGATTCCGCAAAGCCGCGCCAGACAAAATAAAACCTCCACCCCGCTTTCGAGCAAGCGGTTGTGGAGGTATGGACTTCATCGGAGCGGTACTCGCTTATCGGATTGCGCCTTTTTCGGCGATAGCCGCTACTTGGCGCCGCCGCGACCGTTTTTCTGCGCTTCCCGCCACTCACGGGGACTGCTGCCGAACTTTTGCTTGAACAGCCGCGAGAAGTAGTGGATGCTGTTGAACCCCGTCGATTCGGCTATTTGCTGAATCCCCATATCGGTGTTGGCCAAATAACTGACTGCGGCGCTCAGCCTCAGCTTGTTCAAATAATGCATCGGCGTAACGCCCGCCTCGTTCTTGAAAGCCCGGACGAGATACGACGGATTCAGATGCACTTGCTTGGCCAGCGCCGTCAAATCGAGCGGATCGTAATAATTCGTTTCCATTTGCCGGATGAGCCATTGGATCGATTGTCTTGTCGTCTGGTCCTGCTCCTCGGAGGCGTCGATACGCCCCCGAAAATGATGGCGGATTAAGAGCAGCGTTTTCCTTATATCCAGCAGGGCGATTTCCTCATAGAACGAAGCATCGCTTTTGCGGCTTAACAAGGACGATGTCAGCGTATCGAGCGTCTGCTTGATGAGCCGCAGCTCCGCGCAATCGTAGTCCGCCGACCGCTGTAAGCGATTCCATTCGATCGCCTGCTCGACCGTCACGAACGGATCGGATTCCCCGATATCCAGCTCGAGAAACCAGAAGCTTAGCGGAGACGGAAATCGCAGCAAATGGGGCGTGTTCGGCGTAAGCAGAAACAGACTCGGCGAAGGAACCTCATATTCGAGTCCCATCCACTCCAGCACCGTCGTCTCTCCTTGCGTAAAGTACAGCATCTCGCAATAAGGGTGTATGCCGCCGCTTCTTCCCGATCGATCGAGAATCCGGTCGTAGTAGTTGAACGTTCTGATTCGCAAGTGGCTCCCTCCCGTCAATCGCCGTATACGGGAATTATACGGTTACCGGAGTACGCGGGTCAATCGCGCCCGTTCTCAAGCCCGTTTCCGGCGCGATATGCGGCTTCCGACCAGGCGGTCGGACAAACCGGCCGTTCCGGCAAGCTGCCGGCTATAGCTTTATTCTCGCGTCTCCAGCAGACGTCTTGTAAAGTCTGCCTCCGCTCAAGCCTCCCGTTCCCGCCGAAGCGTCGTCCGGATAAGCCGGTACATGAGCCGTCAGGCCGTAATGGACGGAGGCGCCTGAGTAATCGGACAGCAGCGCGGAGGAGCCGATCGCACTCGCGAACCCTTCGATCCGCGTATGATGCTGCCGGTTTTGGATGCTGCAATATACGGTCGTCTTCGCCGCCATGGCCGGCGTCAGCACGAGACCGGAGGTAACTGTGTCCGTAGCCAGACCGAGCTCCGTATCGCGAACTTTCAGATCGTCCGCCTTGCTGGTCGTCACCGTATTCGCGCACGTTCCTACATGCTTGATTCCTTTGAATGCGCAGTTCAACGTGGCGAAGACGTCGTCGGCGATCGTGTCGGCTTCGAAGAAGCGGGTAAACGAGAGCAGGCTGCCGCAATCTCCGATAAACGTTGCGCCGTCGACCGCGACGTTGGACCAGTCGCCCATGAACAGGGAGCCGATCGTCCCGTATGCGGGGTCATTATGCAGCGACAGGCTGCCGATCCGCACATTCGAGCCGCGATCGGATACGAACGCGCCGTGCGGACGGGCGTACGTGACCGCCTTTCCGCAATTGCGGGCGGCCACTCCGCCGACCACGTGCTGCATGTTCACCCCGGGATGAGGGTAGCCGGCCGAGTTCCCGAACAGTCCGATCACCGTCTCGCAGCGTTCGGCCACGAGGCTGTTCACGACGACTCCCGTATCCTCCTGATTCGTTCCCCCGGCGAGACAGAGCGCCATATAGCAATCGATGGCGATGATGCTTCCGATGACCGCTTTCCTTCCTCCGTACAGGCCCGGATTGACGCCGGCCTCGCACGTTACGGCTCTGCCCCCTTTGCGCGACTTGCTGTGCGCCGCATTTTTGACCGTAATGCTGCCCGCATGCCATTCCGTATTGTTTCTGCGCAAGTAGAGCCCGCCCTGGGCCGGGATGAGTCCGCCGTCCACCTTCAGCTCGGTGATATGCACGTTTTTGGCTCCGGGTACGCCGGTAACCGCGCAATCATAAGTTGTTTGCGCGATGATTTTCAACCAATTCGGTCCTCCGAAGGTCGTATTGTTCCACAGCGTAATCGTCTCCCCGATGCCGTATGCGCCGCCGGCCCAATCCAGCACCGCCGTTCCGCCCCCCTGCTTCTTGAGCTGGAGCGCCATCGCCTGCAGCTGCGGATACGAGTCGGTCGCGCCGTCGTCTCCTTTCGCTCCATATCGGGTAGCGAGGAGTCCTCCCGTCTTGCGGATGACGGCGATGTTGCCGTTGACCAATACATGATCGCCGTAGCCGTCCGGCGTACCGGCAAAATCTCCCGGAGCGACGATGTCGTACAACGCTCCGCCGAGCGGACCGAGCGGCGAAGCCGCCCAGCCGGCATAATAGGAGACGGTGCTGGCCAGCTTTCCGGCCGGAAGATCCGCCAGCTTCATCTCCGCCACATGGTCGAAGCCGGCGAGCGGCGAACAGCAGTCGTCCGGATTTTGGCCATATACGGCGTTCATGACGGAATGGACGGGCGGAGACGAGTCCGCCGCTGCCGCAAATCCGCTTCGCTCCCCGAGCATCATGCCTGCTGCCGCGGCGGCTCCCGCGACCGAGAGGGCGGCCAGTACCTCCCTCCGGCTAATCGTGCGGCTTCCCTGTTCGCTGGCGGGGTGTTGCGGCAATAGGTTGTTTTCCGGGTTCGTCTTCATGCTTCGCGTCACGCTCCTTAATCTCTACGTTCGGATCGGGCATTCCCTTATCCGCCGAAATTTTGGAAAGATCGGATTGTCATGCATGCGATCATTTTTTCTTCTGCTGCTCCAGCAGTTTGTCCGCCCTGTCGTTCGCGTCCCTGAGTGCCGAATTGATGTCCTTGCCTGCCAATACTTCAGTCAGCGCTTTGGCCAGCTCGGCCCTGACGAGCGAATCGTAGGCATGGACCTTGTACAACGGCGCCGACGGCAGCTTGAAGATCGCATCCGTATTTTTGCCCTTCAGCGACTGGAGGTTCGCTCCGAACACTTTCTGCGGCTCGAGATCGACGAGACTGGATACGTAGCCGCTGCGGCTGATGTCCATCTGCAGTTCCTTGGAGGTCATATAGGTAATGACTTGGAACGCCGCCTCCTTATGCTTGCTTAGCGAAGAGATGCTCAAATTGTGCGAGTCGACCTGGAACGACTTGCCCGGCACCTGCTCGTAGGTCGGCATCGTGACCATGTCCCAGTTCTGATTGACGCCTTTCTTGTAATTGTCCTCGAAATTGCCGAGAACGTTCCAGAAAGCCGACATCGCCACCGTTCCTTTGTAGAAATCCTGCATGTTGTTGCCCCGGCTGTTGCCCGGTATGCCGTAGATCGTCCTCAGGTTGTCCAGCGCCAGCGCGAACCGCTCCGCCTCCAGATTCGCTTTGCCGTCGGCCTTCACGAACGGGGTCGTCAATTGCGAGACGGCCGAGTACGAATCGCTCGCGTCCAGTCCCTTGTATTGGACGCCGCCGTCCGTCCGCGTTACTTTGGCCGCCAGCTCCCCCGCCTGCTTCCAGGTCATGCCGTCCTTCGGGTAAGCGACCCCGAACTTGTCGAACAAGTCCTTGTTGTAATACAGGACCGCGAAGTTGCGATAGATCGGCAAGGCGTACAGCTCGCCCTTGTCTCCCCACATCTTGATCGCCTCGATGGCGAGCGGGTCGAGCTTCGATACGTCGAAGCCGTTTTTCTTTACGAGCTCGTTCAAGTCCTGGAGCACGTTCAGGTTGATATATTCCGCATACCACGGCGTACTGTTGTAGATCAGGTCCGGGAACGTACCCGCCGCCACGAGATCCTCCGGCAGCTGTCCCTTTTGCCTGAGCAGCGGCTGCAGCGTAATGTGCGGATATTTTTTGCGCACCGCCTCTACGATCAGATCCTGGATCGGAAAAGCGTTCTGCATGTACAGCGTAAGCGTGACCGGCTCCGGAGCGGGCTGCGTGCTCTTGCCGCCATTCGCCGTCTCCTGCCCTTTCGACTCTCCCGCGCTTCCCTGGCCGCAGCCCGTCGTCGCGACCAGCGCCGTCGCGAGCGCCGCTAACGTCCATAAACGTTTCATTGTGATTCCCCCTTGGTTAATCGCTACACCTTAATCATAATGAAACGCCGCCGCGAGGTCTTTAGATGATCCGCACCTATCGTCTACTGTGCCAATTCCGGGAAACCGCTTTCCGCATATCGTCAATCGACCCCGTTTGCACAAAACTGACATGAGCGTCCGACCAGGGGGGCCGGCCCTAGCCGAACAGACAACGGCCGATAATTGCGCCGAGATCAAGCTGGCGGATTTTAATCGCTAACCGCGCATATTGCATGAACGTTTAAACCTTCTTTGTCATATTCGCAGGATGAAGCAGGAGAAAGTCTCGAGTAAGAGCGGTTTGGGGCTGTTATTCGGACTCCCGTCTGCGAAGCTTCCTGCGGAGACTGAAGAGTGGCGCCGAACAGTTGACCCCATCGCAAACCAAATGTACGATGGGGCTGTTGAAAAAGTCTGACAAAGAGAGGAAGCGTCGGAGACAAGAGGTGGGGGAGTGCGCTCTACATCCGTTAACATCGTGTTGTTTTTAAGATTTTAGCGGTTGCAACACGATTTTAAAGTCAACCGCTTCGCTTTCCGCACATATCCCCCATCTCTTTTTTTGTATTTCAAATCTCTCTTTTTGACTTTTTCAACAACCGGAAAATATGCAGTTAAAATTAGAAATAAAGCAAACTTCACCAAAATAAATGGAAAACCTGTAGCTAAATCTCCGCCAAATCGATAAATGGCAAAAACAAGCTAAAATAACTGTACGTTTTCCAGTTAACTACCGCAGCAGGGAACCTTCCACGGGGAATAACTGCATGTAATACAGTTCAATCGATTTAACCCCGGACGATATCAAAAAAAACAGCCGCCACGGCGAGCTTTCGCCGATGACAGCTGCTTGAGTCCTTATTGAAACTGGGCTGCGAGCATCTCCGCCCATTTGAAATTCGCTTCCTTCGTTCTTCCCGCATTATGCGGCGTATGAATGACATTATGCCGCCCGATAAGCGGGTCGTCCATCGGCAAGGGCTCTATGTCGAATACATCCGCGGCGAGGCTGATCTCGTCGGCGAGCACCCTCCTCCTGATCGCCTCCATATCGCATATTCCGGCGCGCGTCGCCAGCACTACGATACAGCCTTGCGGCAACATCCGGATAAGCTCTGCGGTCACGAGTCCCTTCGTTCCCTCTATCAGCGGTACCATCGGGACGAAAATTTCGGCGTCCCGCACCAGTCTCTCCAGGTACCACTCCTTCCGGCTGCCCGCACGGTGAAAGGCCGGCTCCGCGGCATACGGATCCCAGACGGCGACATCGGCTCCCAGCATGCTGACGAAGCTCGCATATCGGCTGGCGATATTTCCCGCACCTACGATGCGCACCCGCTTGCCTTCCACGGTGCCGTTGACGAAGCGGGGATCGTCCCCGAACTGCTGAGCCTCATACTTCCATGGCTCAAGACTCTCGATCATCTCGCGGTGCATTTGCGGAATCCGTCTTAACGCGCATATCGTCAGCCCGAGGGCAAATTCCGAGACCGATTGTCCCCAGTATCCTTCGGAAGGCTGGGCGTACACGCTTACGCCTCTGTCCTTCAGACGCGAATACGCTTCCTCGGGTATCCGGACGGCATAATTGCCGGTGCCGATATAGGCCTCCCGAAGGTTAGGGAATCTGTCCATGCACGAGGCCGTCACCGGAACCGCCAACGATACGAGGCGGACTACTTTCTCGGGAGCCGCAATCGCCTCGGAAAGCTTGCCGGCCCAGCCCGGAGCCAATCGAATCAGCTCGAATTCCCCCGCCCTTCCAAGAAGCTGCCGCAAGCTCTCCGCCGTATAAGGCCACACCTGCTCGAAGTCCGGATGGACGACAATCACATTTTGAATAGTCATGTTACCTCCCGCAAAATGACTTCCACGATCGTTCGATAACGGAAGCCTCGAGTTGTCCGCAAAATACAAGCAAGCGAAACTTGAACGAACGGCTTCGGCCCTGCGCCAGCTTCCATTCTCCGGCGATGCAGCAGCTTGGGCAAATCCCCAGCTGCCCGTCCACGCGCCAAGGAACCGGATGCTCCGGATTGGCGACATGATCCATGATCGCGATTCCCGCCGGACCTTCCCGCCCCTCGATCGGCATGCTCACGGCAACCCAGCGAGCCCGCCGCCCTTCCGCTTCGGCATTTCGCAACCCTTCGCTGCTGTATACTTCGCCGCCTGCTTCGTTGCGATACGGCATTCGAAGAAACAAGCCTCCATAGGGAGATTGCCCGAAGGTCAAATCGATTTCCGCGGATAGCCGCCAATTCAGATCCATTTCATAACGATCGCCAAGGTCTATAAAGGACCATGCCTGCTCCTCCAGCAGCATCGGAGACCCGGAAGGGTCGCGCCATTCCGCTTGAACCGTCCAGGACGCCTGATTGCCGGCGGTCCGGACATGTTCGATCGGGAGAGGGTGAAACGAGCCGTCGCGATCTTGATTTCCGCCGAGCCCCTCGCTCCAAAACCCGATGCCGTTAACCGCGTTCAAGCCAACGTAAAGACCATGCTGCCAAGGATGGTGAGACGGCGCGTCCTCGGTCAGAACGCCTTTCCCGTCCGGGGCCGAGATCGGATGAATATGGGGTCGCTTATTGCTCTCCGCATGCTGAACCATTAAAGGTTCGGATTGATCTTCCCGGTATATCCGCAAGCTGCCGGGCAAGGATTCCATTCTCAGCGTATTGGACATCGCGCTCGCTCCTCGATTTGGCCTGTTGTTCCGAAATGAGGCAGTTGGACCGTAACGCCCCGGTTCATGGCCGATTCGTGCGCGCATAAGCCGGCGCTTGTCCAATTCGCGGAAGTATAGACATCGGGAAACGGCCTCCGTTCCTCGATGATGCTCATTACGAACTCATGAGCCAGATGAGGGTGAGAGCCTCCGTGTCCGCTTCCCTGAGTGAAGGAAAGATGTCGGTTCTCCGACGCGTCGTAAACCCCTTGCATGGTGAATTTACGAATTTCTTTCGGCAGTCTGTCGGCGTAATCCGGAATCCGCACGCGCTCACCGGTCTCGCCGGCAAACAAGACCGGCGCTTCCCGCTCCAGCTGCTGCCATTCGAAGCTCATCCGGTCTCCGTACACGTTAAAGCTCTCCACATATTCTCTGGAAGTTTCAAAAAGGGAGCGTGTAACCTCCATGGCCAGCTCCGAATCGCGCAACCGGAACAGCGCGGATTCTACCGCGAACGGCGAGCCGTATTTCTCGGCCAACCTCGTCCCGATCCTGCCCGAGCCCAGGCAGTTGACGCTATCCGCCTCCCGGCAGGCCAGCGCAAGCAGCGGACTGACCGCATGCGTCGCATAGTGCATGGGCGGCAATCCTTCCCAATACCCCGGCCACCCGGCCATCTCTTGCTGATGTGCGCCCCGCAGAAATTGAATGCGACCGAGCTTCCCTTGATCCAGCAATTCCTTAACGTAGAAAAACTCTCTCGTATATACGGCCGTTTCCATCATCATGTACTGTTTCCCCGACTGCTGCTGGGCTTCGACGATTCGATGGCAGTCTTCTATCGAGGTCGCCATAGGAACCGTGCAGGCGACATGCTTGCCTGCCCGCAGCGCCGCAATGCTCTGCTCCGCGTGGTCGGGAATCGGCGTATTGATATGAATGGCGTCGATATCCGGATCCAGCAGCATATCCTCGTATCGGCTGTATCGTTTCGGTATGCCGAAATGGTCGGCTATCCGTCCCAGCTTCTCCGCCGAACGTTGGCATACCGCCATCAGTTCGGCATGAGGATGCAGCTGATAGATCGGAATGAATTCCGCGCCAAACCCTAAACCCGCGATGCCGATTTTTAATTTTTTCAACCGAAAGCTCCTCCCTCCCCAACAATACTTATACTATATCCACCGGCGACGGGAAGGTCGATGAGAATTTTCGTACAAATCCTTTGATTTTTTACATTTAATATTTGCGAAAATTATTATACGATAAACCATATAGACAGATAAGAGGAGTATAGAATGAGGAATTTTACAGCAGATGATCCGCATCGGCAAGAAGAGAAGCCGCAGAAGCATGTCGCTCTGTTGATCGAAACCTCCAACGAATATGCGCGCGGACTGCTCGCCGGAATCAAATCGTACATTAGGACGCACCGCCCATGGTCGATCTATCTGGGGGAGCATAGCCGGCTCGGCACGGACTTGTCCTGGTTGAACGACTGGCGAGGCGACGGTATTCTGGCCCGTATCGAGAATAAGGAGATAGCCGAGTATGTCCGGCTTCTGAATGTGCCGACCGTCGATCTGAGCGCGTCGCGCTTGATCCCTGCATTGCCTTGCGTAGAGACTGACGATGAAACGATAGCGGATTGGGCGGCGGAACATTTTGCCGGCCGGGGCTTGCGGCACTATGCGTATTGCGGGGATCCCTCATTCCCCTGGTCCGTTCAACGGGAGAGGCACTTTGAACGGATTGTTCGCCGTAACGGCCACACGATCCACCGCTTTCAGCACGAATCCAAATCGACGGTAATGGAGGAAAGGATGGCGATGGCCCGGTGGGTCGGGCAGCTGCCCAAGCCGATCGGCATCATGGCCTGCTACGATATTATGGCCCATTCGCTGCTGGAGGCATGCCGGATTGCCGGTGTGGCTGTTCCCGACCAGGTCGCCATTCTGGGAGTGGACAACGACGATTTGCTTTGCAACCTCTCTTCCCCGCCGTTATCCAGCATCAGAACGGATACGATGAAAACCGGATACATGGCGGCATCGCTGCTGGACCGCATGATGGCGGGCGAACGAATCGACCCTCAGGTATGGTCCATCCCGCCTCTCGAGGTGGTTACGCGCTTGTCCACGGATGTCGTCGCAGTCGATGATCCTTACGTATCGGCGGCCGTCCAGTTCATTCGCGAGCATGCCTACGAGGATCTGAAGGTGGAGGACGTGCTGCGCGCTATTCCGCTATCCCGCCGGTCTCTGGATCATCGTTTTCGGCAAGCTTTGGGTCGAACCGCTCATGAGGAAATCGTCCAGGTAAGGATGAAGCTCTTGAAACGCCTGCTTACCGAAACGGACTGGACCTTGTCCGTCATCGCCGAGCGACTAAGCTTCAAGCATGCCGAGTACATGGGGGTAGCTTTCAAGAAATTCGCCGGGCTATCGCCTGGAGCTTACAGAGAGAAGCATTCCGGAACACGTTAAGACAGCCCGCGGCCGTTAGGTGCACAGGCTACAGCCTTTTTCGCACATGGACATGGATGTCGTATCCAGCAGCAACCTGCTGCGCAATCAGGCCGGGTGCGAACCCCGTTGGCGCTACTTCCTGTTCGCGAGCCGCCATTGCTGGGGACTGATCCCGTACTTGCGCTTGAACAGCCGGGAAAAATAGTGGATGCTGTTGAAGCCGGTCGCCTCCGCGATCTGCTGCACGCCCATCTCGGTATTGACCAAATAGCTGATCGCCGCGCTCAGCCGCAGCTTGTTCAAATATTGCATCGGCGTGACCCCGGTCTCGTGCTTGAATGCCCGTACGAGATAGGAGGAGTTCAGATGTACCCGGTTCGACAACCGGGTCAAATCGATCGGTTCGTAGTAGCTCGTTTCCATATGTCTCATCAGCGTCTGGATAAAATCCCGGCTCGACTTGTCGCTTGCCTCGTTAACGGTCTGAAGGCGGTTGCGGAGATCGTTTTGAATTAGGCGTACCGTCTTTCTGATGTCGAGCATGACGATCTCCTCGTCGTATCGTTTATCGCCCCGATGCTTGAGCTCCAGCGCCATGCTCAAGGCGTCAAGCGTCTGCTTGATTGGGCGCAGCTCGTCCGATTCGTAATCGGCCTCTTTTTGTAAGCGATTCCAGTGAATCGCCTGCTCGCTCGCGGGAAAAGCATCCTCATCCCCGATATCCAGCTCGATATACCAGAAGCTGAACGGCGTCTGAAACCGGACGATTCGATGGGGCGTATTCGGCGTCAAGACGTACAGGCTCGGCGACGGGACTTCGTATTCGCTCCCCATCCATTCCAATGTCGCCTTTCCTTGCGTCACGTACAAGATTTCGAAGTATGGGTGAATCCCCCCGCTTTTCCCTTTGTAGCCGGAGTGAAACGTATGGTGATTGAACGTTCTGATCTGCATGGCGCTCCCCCCGGAACGATGGTTCTTATCCGTTCGCCCTGTGCTGCGGGCTTCTTACAAGCATTATAGATTTCCGACCGCAAGCGGTCAATCGGCAACAAAGAGCAAAACGGCAAGAAGTCGGAGCTCCTTGCCGTTTCGACGTCTTGTCGCAGCCTACAATTTGAATACTTTGATCAAATCGTTCAATTCGCCCATCAGCTTGTCCAGCGATTGTGCGGAGGAAGCGATGCCCTCCATGATGGCGCTTTGCTCCTCCGTCGAGGCCGCGACGGATTGGGAGTTGTCCGCCGACAGCTTGGAGACGCTCACCATCTCTACGATCGATGCGGTTATTTGTTCGGTACCGGCCGATATTTGCTCCGTTGTGGCGGAAACTTCCTGGATTTGCGCGGAAACGTCGCGGATGGACGTGCGGATGTTCGCAAACGATTCCCCGATTTGCTGCATTTTGCTTATGCCTCCGTTGATCTCCGATACGTTTCTTTGCATCGATTCCACGGCCCCGTTGGCCGACTGCTGAATCAATTGGACGAGCCCGACGATGCTGGCTACCGATTGCGTCGTCTGCTCCGCCAGCTTCTTCACTTCATTCGCGACGACGGCAAAGCCGCGGCCCTGCTCTCCCGCTCTGGCCGCTTCGATAGAAGCGTTCAAGGAAAGCAGCGCGGTTTGGCTCGAAATGTTCGAGATGACATCGACGATTTGCCCGATCTCGTCGGAATGCTTGTAGAGCCGGCCGATTACCGTCGAAGCGTCGTTCGCCGACGTCGCGATCACGTTCATCTGCCCGATCGCCGCCTGAATGTCCACATAACCGTTCTCGACCTCGGAAGATACGATTCCGGTCTGATCCGCTACGATCCCGGACGACTCGGCGATTTTTTGCACGCCCGTCGCCGTCTCCTCCATCGCTCTGGCCGACTGCTCCGCTCCTTGCAGCTGGCTTTCCGCTCCGCTCGCCACCTCCTGGATCGCCGAGGCGATTTGGACGCTTGCCTGAGTGGATTGCTCCGCCGATTCCAGCAGCTCTTTGGAAGCTGAGGCGACATGCGCGATCGTGCCGTTGATTTTGCGTACGATATCCGCCGTCGAATCGACCATCGCATTGATATTGCGACTCATTTGACCGATTTCGTCCTCGGACCGGACAACCAATCTTTCGTTCAGTTCGTTATTCGCCACCTTTTTCATGAAATTCGAAATGGTAACGATCGGCTTCGCTATGTAACGCGTCATGATCAAGGAAATGGCCGTAACGACGACAACGACGAGCAGCAGAAACCAAATCGCGATATTTTGCACTTCTTTTACTTTGGCATACACTTCGCTTGTCGGAACCGTTACGATCAATCTCCATGACGTATCCGGGATCGTATCGTAGTGAGTAATGACTTCTTTGCCGTCGACGCCCGTATAAGTAACGCTACCGCTCGGACTGCCCAGTACTTGCTTGAAAGCGTCCTTGGCTCCGTCGGTCGTCTCGAATTCCTCGACCGTTTTGCCGATTCGGGCCGCATCGGGATGGGTGTAATATTCTCCGGCGCCCGATATGATGTAGCCGTATCCGGTGTCGGCGACCTTGATCGTGGACGTCAGCGCCGCGAACGTATCCGGCGATACCGAGGCGGACAGCAGGCCCATGAATGCGCCGGACTCGTTTAAGATCGGGACGTCGATCGGCAGCACGTATTTGTTCGTCTTCTTGCTGACCACCATGTCGGCGATGACCGGCTGCTTCGTTTCTTTCGTCTTCTTGAAATGATCGCGGTCGGCGATATTGATCGGGACGTTGCTCGTATCGACGCCGTCCCCGCTCGCGTTGATTATGTTAAAAGAAGTTACCTGCTCGTCGCTTTCGTCCAGCACCTTCAGTACGGGAATAATGATGGCCGGATCCGCCGTCCTGAACTCGTTGCGCTGCTTGATGAGCGACTCCATGAAATTGATTTTGCCGTGCATCCATTCAACCAAACGATCGACGTTGGAATTCAGCACGCTGCTGACGACTTTTTCATTTTCCGTTCTGGTTGCGTTTCCGAAATAGTTGATGAAAAACAAGGTAGAGGCTAGCAGCGGAACGATGGCAATGACTAGCATGACGATCGAGTACTTTCTGCGGATGGACATATTCCTTAAGCTCCATTTGGACAATTGCTTGGCTGACATGATCGCTTCCTCCGAAATCCAATGTAGGTTCGTGTATGATCATATCATAATATGTCGAATTTTGTAGATGGTTTTTGTTAAAAATCTCCTATATTTTTGCTAAAACTAGTGTCCCGGTTAGTACGATGATCGCAAAAACCTATTTGGAGATATACGTCCTAGTATCATTAGCGCATATAAGCAATTCGCAAACGGACAGTTACCAATTGAACCGGACAAATGGTATACGCATTAGTTCAGCCATTTATTCCACCGTGACTGGGTACTCCGATATCCTGCTGCCTTGTTCTTCTGGTTCCGCAATGAAGGAATGAACCAACTTTGCGCTTATGCTTGCTGGATGAGGCGAATGCAGCCGATAGCGAACCACCCAGCTGTTCAAACGATCGCAAAAAGAGCCGCTCTCCAGGGAGCGGCTCCATTGTGCACACGATACCGGATATCCGGTTCCTCTATCCGAACGTTTTGATCAACAAGCTCACGCATACGATATTGAGCAGCAGAAGCGCCGGAATGCCGAACGTGAACGAGGCGTGCTTCGTCTTGTGCCGGAATTTCCTCATTCCGATCCAGGCGCCCGCCGCGCCGCCGAGCGCGGCGATCAGAAACAAGCGCTTCTCCGGCACCCGCCGCTCCTTGCGCACGGCCTTCAGCTTGTCGAACCCGAACAGGAAAAAGCCGACGATATTGATGGCAAGCCAATAGAGCAAAATAACGGCCATGTTACGCTTTCAATGCCACGACGATTTCTACCTCGGTAGAGGAGCCGAGCGGCAGCGTATGAATGCCGAGCGCGGCCCGGGCATGCTTGCCCGCATCTCCGAACACGTCGACGAGCACTTGGCTGCCCGCGTTCATAATGTCCGGATGCTCGGTTACTTCCTCGGTGCAGCTCAAATATCCCGTTACTTTGACAATCTGCTCGACCGAGTCGAGCCCGACTTCGCGGTCCAGCGCCTTCAGGCAGTTCAGCACGGAGAAGGCCGCTGACAGCTTGCCCTCCTCGATCGACACATCCGCGCCGATGCGGCCCTTGAACTTCAACTCGCCCGCCGAGAACGGAACATTGCCGGATACGTATGCGTAACGGCCATCCACCCGCACCGGCAATACGAGCTTCGGCTCCTTGACTGCAGGCGACTCCTTCCACCCGAGAGATAATCCGACTTGCTCGAATCGTTCAGAAACGTTTGCCATTTTATGGCCTCCTCTAGTTTGATCGATTATTGGACTATGCGTCCGAAGTTGCCAGGCACGATTTCGCCGCCCTTGACGGCAAACCGGCCGTTGACCAGCACGTGCTCGACTCCCTCCGGCTGCAAGCGCGGTTCGGAGAACGTAGCCCGGTCGCGTATCCGCGACGGGTCGAATATTGCGATATCGGCGTAGTAGCCTTTCGCCAGCTTGCCCCGGCGATCGATGCGGAACCGTTCGGCCGGGTATGCGGTCATTTTCCGGACGGCCTGCTCCAGCGACAACCAACCGCGGTCGTATACGAATTCGCGGAATATTTTCGGGTATGTGCCGAAGCCTCGCGGATGCGGACTAACCCCGGCATAGATGCCGTCCGTGCTGACCATATGAAGCGGATGCTTGAACGAATCTTCCAAATAACCATACCGCTCCTCGGGCCAATGGAAAATCATGAGCGACGGATACTCGGTATGGACGATCAGATCGCATACAAGGTCGGTCAACCCGATGCCGAGCTGCTCGCGGACTTCGCCGATCAGCTTCCCTTCCCAATCCCGGATTGAGGCGATCCAGTCCGGCGCCGGGACGGAGCCGTTCTCTTCGGCCCGCGGCCTGCCGACCGACGCAAAGCGGACCCGGTCCAGCGGGAAAGCTTGCTCGACGTGGCCGGCGATCCTTTCCCGGAAGCTTTTGCCGGACAACCGCTCCCGCACTTCCCGGGGATTCCCCTCCTGGGCGTAGGGAGGCAAATTGAGCAGCAAATGCGTGCTCCCCGCCGGATAAGGATACATGTCGAACGTAATGTCCGCGCCTTGAGCCGCACCCCGCTCCAGCTCGGACGCCGCCATCGGATCGATCGTCAGATGGGAAATATGGACGGGGATGCCCGCTTGTACGCCGATGGCGAACGTCTCCTCGCAGCCTGTCCGGATATTGTCGGCATAACCCCGTTGATGAGCGACGTAAATGCCGCCGTATTCGGCCACGGTTCTCGACAGCGCGACCAGCTCGCGAAGATCGGCTCTCCGCATCGGCTCGTATTCGAGCCCGGTGGCGAACGCCTTCGCCCCGCGCTCCATCCATTCCCGGGTAATAGTCGACATTGTGGCGATCTCCGCATCGCTCGCGGGCCGCGTCTCCCAATTCAGGACGGCCTGCCGGATCGAGCCGTGAGGCACCTGCAGCACGAGATTGGACGGGATGCTGCCGCGGAACAGGGCCAGCAAATCGTCGATAGACATCGCCCTCGACGCGTCGATGCAATCGTCCTCGTAAAACGTCGCCAAGTAATCCTTCATTTCCTTCAGCTGCTCCCCGTTCAGCGGCGCCCAGGAAAACCCGTCGGGCGAGGCGAGCTGCGTCGTCACGCCCATCCGCAGCGGAGCGTATCGATCCGGTCCGCCGAGCAGAGCCAGCTCCGAATGCACATGGACGTCGATAAAGCCGGGACATACGACCAAACCTTCCGCATCGACGATTTCCCCGGCTTCCGCGCCGTCCAGATTGCCGATGGCGGCGATCTCGTCCCCGACGATGCCGATATCTCCTTTCACCCGCGACGCTCCCGTGCCGTCTACGATCCAGCCATTTTTAATCAGCTTGTCAAATGCCATCCGACTCGCGCCTCCTCCGATTAATTACCGGTTCTTTCCTCTGCCCAGAACGGGAATGACGGTCTCCAGCTCGCCGTTCCGGAAGCCGAACAGCTCATCGGCCAAATTGATCGACGGGCATATATGATTCGGAATGATTCTCAGCACGTCGCCGATCCGCAGGTCGGAGTCTCCCGTCACTTCGATCGTCCCGTGCTCCTCGGACAACGACCTCAGCGTCACATTCGGATGCCCGATCACATGCCCGTGGCCTCCATGCTTGAAAGCGTCAGCCGCAAACGTTTTGCTTCCGGCATCGATAATGATCCGGTTCGGCGTCGGTCGCGCCACCACGGTAGCCACGACCGTCACGGCGCAATCCTCGACCTCCGCTCCGCCGGCGGCCATCACGAACCGGTCGTTGAACGCGTACATGCCCGGACGCATTTCCGTCGCATGCGGAATATCGCGGATAAAGCGGGCCGTCGCGCTCGCGCCGACGCTGATTTCCGGCACTTCCACACCTTGCTTGGCCAACTGCAGACGCGCCTCGTTCATCAGCTCCGCATCTTCGATCGCAATCGCCTTAATCTCTTCCTCCGTCGGTTTCGCATATGCGTGTCCGGTGTGGCTCATCAGTCCGCGCAGTTCCAAATAGGGCAGCTTGGCGATTTCGAGAATCGGCCCTATGCTTTCCGAGACCTCTCTGCCCATCCGGTGCAGGCCGGTGTCGACGTCCGCATAGATCGGGATTCGCCGCTTGTGCGCCTCCCCGACATCGTTGATCCCCTTGGCGACGGCAATGTCGTCCAAGCCGACGGTCAGCTTCGCCCGGCCGAGCAGGTCGCTGAACCGCTTCAGCTTGTTCCTCCCGACGAGCGGAAATGCGATGAGGATATCGTCGATACCGTGCTCGGCCATCACCTCGGCCTCACCCAGCTTGGCTACCGTTATGCCGGCAGCGCCGTATTCGAGCTGCTTCTTCGCGATGTAAGGGCTCTTATGCGTCTTCGTATGGGGACGCAGCTTGACGCCCGCCGCTTTGGCCAGAGCCGCCATGTTTTGCAAATTGCGCTCCAGCACTTCGAGATCCAAAGCAAGGAACGGCGTATCCGACAACAATTCGAACTGTTCGTTAATCATCCTATCGGCTCCCTATCGATTGATTATCCATCGAAACATTAGATGATCGACCAGCCCGAATCGACCATCAGCGCTGTCCCCGTAACGAAGCCGGACTCGTCGCCGGCCAAATAGACGGCCGCGGAAGCGATGTCGTCGGGCGTTCCGTAACGCCCGGCAAGCGTCTTGGCCATGCGCAGCCGACGCAGCTCCTCGGTGTCGTCGGAGCGGGTCGAGGGCGTGTCGATGATGCCCGGGCAAATGGCGTTGCAGCGGATGCCGTCCGGCGCGAAATCGACCGCGATCGATTTGCACAGCTGAATGACGCCGGCCTTGGCCGTCATATAGGACGCGTTGTTGTAAAAGGCGACGACACCGCCTACGGAGGAGGTGTGGACGATCGAGCCGCCACCCGTCTTCTTCATGAGCGGGATGGCATGCTTGCTGCATAGATACGGGGCCGTCAACGTAACCGCCATGCACCGGTTCCACTCTTCGAGCGTCGTCTCCTCGGCGTTTTTGGGAGCCGCCCAATACGCGTTCGTGCTGAGGATGTGCAATCCTCCGTGCCGCTCGCCGACTTGACGGAACAGTTCGGCGATTTCCCGCTCCGAACCGACATCCGTCCGGCATGTCTCGCACTTGCCTCCGGTACGGCGGATCTCCTCTTCGATCTCGCGGGAAGCCCCCTCGTTCACGTCTGCCAAGACGACCAACGCCCCTTCGCGGGCGAAACGTTTGGCGATTCCGGCTCCGATCCCCGAAGCCGCACCCGTCACAACGCATATTTTATTCGACAGCCGGTTCCCCATTTCCTGTATTCACCGCTTTCTCAAACTAATTTCCTTGTTTCGTATCGCCCGTCTTGGCGCCGAACGCGAGCGTATCCGTCCAGTACGGCTGCCCCCGATCGTCCCCGGCGCGGGATTCGCCGGCCCGGGCCTGAACGGACTTCGCATACTCGGACGGAGTCATGCCTCCGTACTTCTTGAACGCTTTGGAAAAATGGTGGATGCTGCCGTAGCCGAGCAGACGGGCGATTTCCGTGAAATTGTGCTGCTCCTCGCGGACGAGCATTTTGGCCTGTTCCACCTTGAGACGTTTGAAATATTCCATCAGCGGGTAGCCTGTTCGTTTCTTGAACAGCCGGGTAATGTGCGTCTTGCCTACATTGAACGATTCGCATATCGCGTCCAAGGACAGATCCTGGTCCAGCCTGTCTCGCAAAAACGCGGTCACGCTCCGAACGAGGTCGCGCTCGCGCTTTTCCTTCGGCACGAACAGCAGCTTCTCCCCCGGCTCCTGCCCGCCATGTGCGCGGCGGATGAGATGGATCAGCAATATTTCCAGGTAGCTCCGCAGCAATTGCTCGCAGCCTTCCGGGGCGCCGGACTGGCGCTCGATCGTATGCGCGTCCGGTACGTGGTAAGGCGGCGCGAATGCCCGGAAGCCTTCCTTGACGATTTGCGCGAGCATGCCCCGCTCGCTCTCGTTCAAACGGAAATGACGGTTCGCCAAATGCTCCAGCACCGGGGAACCGCTTTCGAATGCGATATCGAACAGATTGGAGGCGGTAACCCGGTTGGCGGACAGCCGATGATACGCGTTCGGCTTATACAGCATCACGTCTCCCTGCTTCAGCTCGTACTGCACATCGTCGACGTGGACGATCACCTCGCCCTTGTCGACGTAGAACAGCTCCCAGAAATCGTGCTTCTCGCCGTGGAACACGTAGTCTTTCGTAAATTCGAAGTAATGGAACGAGAACAGTTGATCGACGTTAATATAATTCCGCAGCCGGATGCCGGTGTAATTCAAAGATAGCCTCCTTCCCGGCCGGACAGCCTGTCGTCATTCATGCCCGCTTTCCTCCATTATACATGCCCCCTCCCCCCGCCTGTCGCGCATTTGGCGAAAAAGAACAAAAAAAATGCGATTTCAGACAAAGCAACATCGCTTTCGATCGTCTTATAATGCAAGATGTAAGCATTTACGCACCGTCCTGAACGCGAGATTGGCGAATCGGCACGATTCAAGTGCGATAAGGAGCGATACGAATGGACCGGAACGGGAAACTGAATGTCGGCATCGTAGGAGCGGCCGGCCGGCCGAGAATATTCAGGGATGCGATTCATGCTCATCCGCGGGCCGCGATTGCCGCGCTGTGCGAAATTTCGGAGGAGCGGCTGGATATGGCCAAAGCCTATTTCGGACAGTATCCCGCCTATCTTTCCTTCGAGAGCATGCTGGAGAGCGCCGATCTGGACGCGGTCATTATCGGGACCCCGATGCAATTTCACGTCGAGCAGGCGCTGCTAGCCCTGGAGCGCAATCTGCATGTGATCAGCGAAGTTCCCGCCGGCATCGACATCGGGGAATGCAGACGGCTGACCGAGACGGCGGCGCGTTCCAAGGGGCAGTATATCATGGCGGAGAACTGCAACTACATGAAGCCGCACATGGTCATTTCCAATATGGTTCGCAGCGGCCTGTTCGGTGAACTGTATTACGCCGAAGGCGAATATTTGCACGATGCCAAGCCATTATGCGTATCGACGCCTTGGCGTCGGGCGTGGCAAACCGGGGTAAACGGCATCACGTACGGAACGCATAGCCTCGGGCCGATTCTCGACTGGATGGAAGGCGACCGGATCGCGCGGGTCAGCTGCATCGGCAGCGGACGCCATCATGCGGACGGCCAAGGAAGAGCGTACGAGCAGGAGGATACTTGTCTGATGATGGGCCAGACAGAACGAGGCAAACTCATCCGGGTTCGGCTCGATTTGCTGTCCGACCGGCCTACCGCGCTCAATTATTCCCTTCAAGGGACGCGTGGCTGCTATGAGAGCATCCGCCACGAGCTGCTGGGCGCGGGCAAGGTGTACTTGAAGACAGAGGGCGAGGACAAGCCCGAATGGATCGATCTGGCGGCCGCGGGAAAACAGTACGTTCCGGATATTTGGCAGCGGGTTCCCGAGCAGATGCTTGGCGCGAGCGGTCACGGAGGCAGCGACTTCGTGATGATGACCGACTTCCTGAACGCCATGACGGACGGCAAGCCTTCTCCGATTTCGATCCATCGGGCACTCGATATGACGCTGCCCGGCCTGATCAGCCAATTGTCGGTCGAACGCGGCGGCCAATGGCTGGACGTGCCGGATTCTAGAGTATGGAGCGGCGATAACGGGACTTGAGCGTAAGGATATACAAGCGCAGAAGCCGAAATTCCTCTGACGGACTTTCGGCTTCTGCGCTTGGACAGGGGTATTCGATTACCTCCGTAGAGGAAAGCTTGCTCTCCATAACTCTCAATTGATCGGCAAAGTAACCTCCACCGTCGTGCCCGTACCTTCCTCTTGCTTATACTGGATTGTGCCTTTATGCTCGTTAATAATTTTGAAGCTGACCATAAGACCGATTCCGGTCCCTTTCTCCCTTGTGCTGTAATAAGGTTCCCCCAGCCTGGACCTTAGCTCGTCGGATATGCCGCTGCCCTCGTCCATGATGCGGATCAACACCTCCTTGTCTCCTTTTCTCGTCAATTCCAGCTTGACGGTTCCTCGGTCCGCCATCGATTCGATCGCATTTTTGATCATATTGACGAAAACCTGCTTGATCTTATTCTCATCGCATAGTATGTACGGGATATTCGGCGCGAAGCGCGTCTCGATCGCGATATTGTTCATATTCGCCTGGGCATGCAGCAAGTTCAGCACATGGCCGATCAGCTCCGTCAAGTTGATCCGTTTGTACTGGACGGGCTGGTGGTTCGCGAGCAGCAAAAATTCCGTAATGATATTGTCGATCTGGTCGATCTCCGAATCGATCACCTCGTAGATGTCTTCCCTTCCCAAGCCTTTGCGCACAAGGTGCAGAAAGCCTTTGATCGACGTAAGCGGGTTGCGGATTTCGTGCGCCACTCCCGCGGCGAGCTGGCCGGCCATGCTGAGCTTGTCCGATTTGCGCATGATTTCCTCGTTTTGCTTCTGCAGCGTAATATCTTTGCCGATGACCATGACCGCGGCCACTTGCCGTGCATGCATGACCGGAATCGTCGTAACGCTTAAGCTCACCAAATGGCCGTTCTTATGGGACAGCTCCATTTCGAACGTTTGCGGAAAGCCCTGCTTCACCTTCTCGAAGCGAACATCCGATTCCTCCAGCCGTCCGGGAGGCAGAAGCGACCGTCCGGGACGGAACAGCAGCTCTTCCTGCGCGTATCCGGTAATCAGCTCGGTCGCGCGGTTCATCTGAATTATTTTTCCGTCCAAGTCCAGCGTGCATACGAGATCGGGATTGCCGTTGCATAAAGCGTCGAACTGAAGCGAGCTTAGCTGCGCCGATTCCAAAGCCAGCCTGCGGTCGATAAAAGCTCCCGCGATCAATATCGCGATCAGGATAAAGATGGTGACGCCTACCCATAGAGACAGCGAGCTTGGCTCCAATGTCACGTCAAGCAGCATCAAATTGTCGGATAATGAAGCTTGCGGAACCGGAGCCTGATGCGGCGCTTCGACGAAATGGGTCGATTTCATGCCGACATAATGCATGCCCGATACGGCGATGCCGAGCAGCACCGCTCCCGGCATTTTTCCGGGGTCGCTATGCAGGAGCCAATCTTTTTTTTGCAGACGGAACGTCAAGTACAGCGCACAGTACGACACGACGATGGAGATCAGTATCGATACGATAAACGGAAACAGCTTATAGTGGATCGTATACGCGCTCTCGATCGCCGCCATGCCGAGAAAATGCATGGATGATATGCCCCCGCCCATAAACATCCCGGCGAATATAAAGCGATAGGAGCTTACCCGATTTCGGCTAACCAGAAAGATCGCAAGGAAAGAAGAGCAAACGGCGATAAGCAGCGATACGAACGTCAAAAGCAAATGATAGGTTGTCGAAAATGGCAGCCGAAGCGCGAGCATTCCGATGAAATGCATCGACCATATCCCGAGGCCCATCGTAACGGCGCTGGCGGACAACCAGAACGACCGATTGCGGCGAATGACCGATTTCCGCGCGCGGCTCGTCATATCCAAAGATGCGTAGGATGCTATAACAGCCATCGTAACCGATAATATGACAAGTGAAATGTTATAGCTCCCACCCGCATGTTCCATCATATCCCTCCAGTATAAATGGCATTATTGTAAACCCGGCGCCCAAGTTCCGGGTCTCATTCCGGTTATGTAGAGGATGTAACTATCGCCTCCTTCCAGATGCCCTGTCGCGTCAAGCCAAGATGGATGCCTCCTATTAATATGCCACGAGGGATGACGGAATGGGAAGCCAATTTCCGAAATAGTCCCAGTATATCAACATTTTACTTGCTATAAATACATTTTTTCACAATAAAGAGACCTTCCTCCAAATGGACGGTCTCTATTATGGAACGGCTATTCCCCGCTAACGAAGCGCCTGCCGAATCGCTCCTTCGAACCACCTCCATGGGAGCAGCGCTTTCCCCCACAGCGTCAGACGCGAGCCTTTGCCCAGCGTGTAACGCAAGCGGGGCGAGGCGGACAGGACGAGGCGGCCGACAAGATCGGCGACCTCTTGCGGATCGGGCGCGGTAGCCGCGGCCCGTTCCGAATACTTCAACACGGCTTGCAGCCTCTTCCCGTAAGGAGAGTCGGGGCTTGTGCGAATGTGCGCCAACCCTTTGCTCCATATCGGGGTGCGGTACGCACCCGGCTCCACGATGACTACCTTAACGCCCATCGGGGCCATTTCGTGACGGAGACTTTCGCTGAATCCTTCGACCGCGAATTTGGAGGCGGCGTACGGAGCATATCCCGGAAAGCCGATTCTCCCGCTGACGCTCCCGATATTGACGATCGTACCGCTTCGTCGGGAGCGCATGGCCGGCAGCACCGCCTTCGTTACGGCGACGAGCCCGAAGAAATTCGTTTCCATCTGCATACGCCAATCGTCCATCGTCAGCTCTTCGACAAATCCGCCCAAGGCGAATCCCGCATTGTTGACCAGCACATCGATAGTCCCGTATCGGTCCAGCACATCGGAAACAACGATTCCGATCGATTCGTAATCCGTTACATCGAGTCTCATCACCTCTACAAGAGGAGCGACGCCGTCGCGGGCGGCCGCATCCATGAGCGGTCCCATACTTCCCGTGTTGCGCATCGTCGCTATAACCCGATACCCGAGCCGGGCGAGCTTCACCGCGGTAAGCAGCCCGAAACCACTGGACGTTCCGGTAACCAAGGCGATACGTTCCATCATGAATCCCTCCGCAATCGAACTCAACTCCCTATACATTCGCCAAGCTCCGGGCGCATTCCTGTCCGTGAGCCTTCAACTGTAACCAAGCCTTTTCTTGCGATATGCCGCAGGGGACATGCCCGTCTCTTTACGAAACATCCGGGAAAAATAGTTGGCGTCGGCCATGCATACCATCTCCGCTATTTGCTTGACCGTCAGCTCCGCCGATTGCTCCAGCAGCCGCCGAGCCTTCTCCATCCGCACGTGTCGCAAATATTCGAGCGGGCTCATTCCCGTGTGGCGTTTCAAGCATCGCGATACGTAGTCGACATGATAATGGAATTCGTTCTCCAACTGTCCGGTATGAAACGGCAAGCTCTCGTGTCTGCGCAAGTAGGCGGCGACGGCTCCGGCCAGTCTTCCCGACCTGCTGTCCGCTTCGGAAGTCCGCACGAGCTCCTGCAGCTTGGCAAGCAATTGGACGAACCGCGCTTGCAGCTTAAGTACCGTTTCCACGCTGAGCCGATTGTGCAGCTGCACCATTTCCTCCAAAATGCCCCATGCCTCCCCCAGCTCGAGATAGCCGTACTTGGGCATATAAATCGGGCGGTTCGCCGGCGCAAGGTCCGAATCGTTCCCTTTCCGCAGTACGAGCGACCAGGGAATGTGCTCAGCGGATATCCGGCTTTGCGCGGAATCGTGCTTGATATGAATCCAGTATAGCTCCGTCTCCTCCGTGCTGTCCCGATACCCGACATGCGTCTTGCCGGGCTCGAGCGCGAGCATATGACCTGCACGCACTTCATATTCCTTCTCGTCCTCGGCCATATAGATACAGCCAGTCCGGACAAACAAAACGTCATACAGCCCGAAATTTCGCGAAAAATGCCTCATTCCCGGCTTCCATACGCCGTATCCGACCGTTACGAGCTGCGGCAGCGGAGAAACGGACCATTCCATGCATTCCATGTCGGCAACACCCCGTTACTACATATGAATATTTCCTGACCGCAATTGTTCCCGCATTCATCGTATCTCAAATCGCAATGGCTGAAAAGTCGGAATTGTGCTAACTTCGGTCGGTACCGTCACTTTGTGACGGGCTGAGGAAGCGCTACACTTAGAATAAATATCCGTTTCCACGTTCAGGAGGCCAACCCAATGAGATTTCGCCAGGTGCATCTCGATTTCCATACTTCCGAAGCGATCCCCGGCATAGGAGCCGGCTACTCGAAGCAGCAATTTCAGCAAATGCTCCAGCTCGGCCGCGTAGACTCGATTACCGTGTTCTCCAAATGCCATCACGGCTGGGCCTATCATCCGAGCAAGGCGAACCGGATCCATCCGTATTTGACCTTCGACCTGCTGGGCGCCCAGATCGAGGCCGCGCATGAGATCGGGGTCAAGACGCCGGTCTATTTGTCCGCCGGCTTGGACGAGAAGCTTACACGCGAGCGCCCGGAATGGCTGATTCGCCGGCGCAACGAGCAGACGGCCGGGGCGCCCGATTTTATGACCCCGGGGTGGCATCCGTTCTGTATGAATTCTCCGTATCTGGACGTGCTCGTCAGTCAGATCGAGGAGGTCGTGACCGGCTATGACGCCGACGGCATTTTCCTGGATATCGTGGGGATCCGGGAATGCTATTGCCATCATTGCATCCGATCCGCAAGAGAACGGGGAATCGATCCGCGGGACAAGGCGGCGATGCTGCCCCTGTGGGAAGAGACATACGTCCGCTACACCGAACGGACGAACGAAGCCGTTCATAAGCACAAACCGGGACTGCCGGTATTCCACAACGGCGGTCACATTCCTCAGGGGAGACGGGACCTGGCCGGCCGCAATACGCATCTGGAGCTGGAGTCGCTGCCGACGGGCGGCTGGGGCTACGACCATTTCCCGCTCTCCGCGCGTTATGCGCAAGGACTGGGTATGCCCGTACTGGGCATGACCGGCAAGTTCCATACGTCCTGGGGCGAATTCGGCGGCTACAAGCATCCGAACGCGCTTCGTTACGAGACGGCCCTCAGTCTCGCCAACGGAGCCCGCTGCTCGATCGGGGACCAGCTTCATCCGGACGGGCTTATGGATGAAGCCACGTACCGGCTGATCGGGGAGGCGTATCGCGAGGTGGAGGCGAAGGAAGCGTGGTGCGCAGAGACGTCCAACATCGCCGATATCGCGCTGCTGACCGTCGAAGCGGCCGGCTTCGCCAAGGAAGACGAGCGCAGATGCCCGAAGCCCGATCAGGGCGCCGTCCGCATGCTGCTTGAAGGCAATTGGCTGTTCGACGTCGTCGATCTGGCCTCGGACTGGAACCGGTACGCCGTGTTGATTTTGCCGGACCGTATACGCATCGACGCCGCCCTCGAGAGCAGGCTGGCGGATTACGTCGGTCAAGGCGGACGTTTGCTGGCAACGGGACAGTCCGGCTTGCGCAACGACGACTCCGGGTTCGCCCTCGATTTCGGCGTCCGCTGGGTCGGAACGAATCCTTACCGGCCCGACTATTGGGTGCCGGAGCATGACTCGGCCGCGGGCTCCGTGCTGTCCGCCGGTACCGGCTACGTCGTTTATGCGGAAGGGCAGCAGATCGAAGCGGCCGGAGCGACGGTGCTGGGCCGCCGAGAGAATCCGTACTTCAACCGGGACGTGTTCCATTTCTGTTCGCACCGCCACACGCCTAACAGCAAACAGTCTGGTGGACCGGGGATGGCAGAAGGAGCGGCGGGCATTTATATCGCATGGGACATATTCGAGGACTACGCGGAGAAGGGCAGCCTATTCCTGCGCGAAACCGTCTCGTATGCGCTCGGCCGTCTGCTCGGCGCTCGGCGGACGTTGGTCGTCTCGCTGCCGGCGCAAGGTATCACGACGATTCAAGAACAGCCGGGCGAGAACCGCTGGGTGCACCACCTGCTGTACGCCTCTCCGGTGCGTCGCGGGCAATCGGTGGAAATTATCGAAGACATCGTGCCGCTCCATCAAATATCGGCAAGGGTGAAGACGGACCGTCCGGTGCAAAACGTGTACTTGGCTCCCCAGATGACGGACATCGCCTTCGAATTCGACAACGGCGTCGTCTCCTACACGGTGCCGAAGCTGGAATGCCATCAAATGGTCGTGCTGCAGTTTGGCTAAAAGAAAGACGGAGCCCGCGTCATCGCGTTGCTCCGTCTTTTTGTGTGATTTACGCTTGCCCGGTTCCGAGCGCGTTTCTCCAAATTCGTTTCGCTTAGTCGCCCTTGGACGATTTCAGCATTTCCGCGATCGCCCCGATGCTGCCGAGCGTTTCCACCGCTTTGGTCGGAATGAATACTTTGTTCGCGGCCCCGTTCGATATGTCGGTCAAAGCCTCGAGCGAACGATAGGTGAGCACGTTCTCGTCGAGTCCGGCTTCGCGCAGCAGCTCGATGCGCCGCTTCTCCGCTTCGGCTACCGCCTGGATCGCCTTCGCCTGCCCGAGCGCCTCCAGCTCCTGTGCCTGCCGAAATCCTTCGGCTTCGCGTATGCGCGCTTCCTTGTCTCCCTCGGCCTTCAATATTTTGCTCTGCTTGTCGCCTTCCGCGCGCAAAATCATATCCTGCTTGGCCGCTTCCGCTTCCAGGACGATGGCGCGCTTGCTGCGCTCCGCCTTCATTTGCTTATCCATCGCCTCTTGGATATCGACCGGCGGCTGGATGTCGATCACCTCGACGCGCTCGATCCGCACGCCCCACTTCTCCGTCGCTTCGTCCAGCGCTACGCGGATATCGGTCGATATTTTCTCCCGGCCGGACAGCGTCTCGTCCAGCTCCATCTTGCCGATAATTTGCCGCATCGTCGCCGTCGAGATGTTCCGCACCCCGTACACGTAATCGGAAATGCCGTACGTAGCCTGCTCCGGCCCGGTGACCTGATAGAAGATGATCGTGTCGATCTGCACCTGCACGTTATCTTTCGTGATGACCGTCTGCGGCGGCACGTTCGCCTGCTGGATGCGCAAATCGTGATATTTCCGCACATGGTCGATAATCGGAACGAGAATGTTGACGCCGGGTGTCAGCAGCCGGTTAAACTTTCCGAGCCGCTCCACGACCCCCACTCTTTGCTGCGGTACGATTTTGATCGATAATGCCGCTATGACGATTACGATGAATACAATGACCAGAGATAGCACAACGCCCACTTAAACATCTCCTCTCCATTTCTTGACCTTCAGCAAAGCGCTTCCCCTCTCCACCACGATTACGGCGTCGCCCTTGGCCAACTGTTCGTCCGATACCGCGCTCCACGTTTCGCTGCCCACCTTGACAATACCCGGCTTGCCTTCCCGTATGCTCTCCACTACGGTTCCTTGCTTGCCGATCAGCTCGTCGACCGCATCCGTAAACCCTCTGGATGTACGGAAACGTCGGGTAAGCGGCTTCGTAAACGCCGTGAGCACGAGTACGACCACGCTGCCCGCCAGCACCTGCCATACGAAGGAATCGGGGACGAACAGCGCGACGGCGGCCGCCACTACGGCGCCGATGCCGATCCATAACAAATAAAACGTCAGCGTCATCATTTCGACGACCAGCAAAACGCCGGCCAGGATGAGCCATATCGCCCAAAGCTCCATTTTGCCACACCCTTTCTCATACGTAGCAGGAGGCCCCCGCAAAGAAATTGGAAAGCGCTTCGAAGCGGTGGCTCCTCATCGCAGGGCTGTTCTTGTCTACTATATTATATATTCTGTAGCCGCCCCTGTATTCCCTCTTTTTTTTCGCGCAATTTCGACAATTGGTCCGATATTTCAACTTTAAACTTTGGACGTTACTTTCCCCCTATGCATTCGCAGCAATTTGCTCGATCTTGTCCTCTCCGCTGTCCTCTCTGCTGTCCTCTCCCTCATCCTCAATCCTCAACGAACTAATTAATGAAACATATTTGACTATGACTGAACTTCATTTCGCTATTTTGCGCCTTCCGCCCATTTCTCGATAATGACTGAACTTGAACCTGGATTCAGAACCTCAGCCAGACTGGCGCAGCAACGCGCACCGTGCTAAGTACATGTTGGGACAACCAGCGAAGCTGTGCATGGCCTTCGCAAAAACGAGAAAAACCAAGCTGCCCTGCCCGGACTTTCCGAGCGCGCAGCTTGGTCTTCCTGCTTGGTCTTCCTGCTTGGTCTTCCAGTGTTCTTTGCATTTTCGCTTCGAACCATGGATTGCGTAACCCGCTCCCGTCGATCCGGGGTCAAGCCCCGAACTGTGCCTGATGGAGACGGCTATATATGCCGCCGGCGGCGATTAACTGGTCGTGGTCTCCCTGCTCGGTTATGCCCTGCTCGGCCACCACGACGATCCGGTCCGCATTGCGGATCGTCGCCAGCCGGTGGGCGATGACGAGCGTCGTGCGGCCTTGCGACAATTCGGACAAGGCCTTCTGGATCGCCGCTTCCGTCTCGGTATCCAGCGCCGATGTAGCCTCGTCGAGGATGAGAATCGGCGGGTTTTTCAAAAACATCCGCGCAATCGAGAGCCGCTGCTTCTGGCCTCCGGACAGCTTCACGCCCCGCTCGCCGATGAGCGTATCCAGACCCTCCGGCTGCGACAGGATGATCGACTCCAGCTGCGCCCGGCGGGCAGCCTCCCATATTTCCTCCTCGGTCGCATCCAGCTTGCCGTAGGCGATATTTTCCCGGATCGTCCCGTCGAACAGGAACACGTCCTGCTGTACGATCCCGATCTGGCTGCGCAGCGATTCCAGCGTCATGCGGCGAATATCGATTCCGTCAATCGTAATCGTGCCCGCGCTGTGATCGTAAAACCGGGGCAGCAGGCTGCAAACCGTCGTTTTCCCCGCGCCGGAAGGCCCTACGAGCGCCACCGTTTCACCCGCGCGGATCGTCAGGTCGATATGCTGCAGCACGTTCTCCTTGCCCTCGTATCCGAACGATACGTTGCTGTATCGGATATCTCCCTTCAAGTGCTCCACCTTGATCGCATCCGGCGCGTCCGCCACGTCGGGAGCGGTCTCCAACAGCTCGAGATAGCGCCGGAACCCGGCGATGCCTTTCGGATACGTCTCGATGACGGAGTTGATCTGCTTGATCGGTCCGAGAAAGACGTTCGACAGCATGACGAAGGCGATAAATTCCCCGTAAGTCATACGGTCCTGAATGACGAACCATGTGCCGCACAGCAGCACGAACAAAGAGATCAGTCTCATCAGGATAAAGCTGAGCGACGAATTCCAGGCCATGATCCGGTAGGCGAGCAGCTTCGTTTGGCGGAAACGGCCGTTGTTCACCGCAAACTGCGCGATTTCGTGCTTCTCGTTGGAGAAAGCCTGCACGACCCGGATGCCGCTGACGTTGTTTTCCACCCGGGCGTTGAAATCGGCGATATCGGAGAACATGCGCTTGAAGGCGCGCGACATTTTGCGGCTGAAGTACAAGGACAAATAAATCATCAGCGGAATAATGACGAACGTCAGCACGGCCAGCTGCCAGTTGATGCCGAGCATAATTCCGAAGGCGCCGATCAGCGTCATGATCGCAATGAACAAATCCTCGGGACCGTGGTGGGCGATTTCGCCGATATCCATCAAATCGTTGGTCATCCGGGATACGAGGTGTCCCGTCTTGTTGTTGTCGAAAAAACGGAAGGACAGCTTCTGCACGTGATCGAACAGCTTTTTGCGCATGTCCGTCTCGATGTTGATGCCCAGCATATGCCCCCAATATGTAACGACGTAATGCAGTACCGCGCTTACAAGATAAATGCCGAGCAAGCCGATGCACGCCCATACGATCCACTGCCAATTTCCGCTCGGCAGCAAGTCGTCCACTACCCGGTTCACGGCTAGCGGGAACGCGAGCTCCAGCAACGCGGCGATCACCGCGCAGGAGAAATCCAGCACGAACAGCCCTTTATAGGGCTGGTAATAAGCAAAAAAACGACGCAGCATGCCAGTGCTCCCCTCTATGCATTGTGTGATATTGATTATCATTTTCACTAATATCACTATTGTAGCCAACGAAAGGGATAAAGGCAATGGACAAACGCGAGGTTTTTTTTGCACAAAATGTTCGAAACGCAAAAGACTGACGCCTGGACGGACAACATCGGGGGGAGAATTGCTGATCATTCGTGACGCAAACGGGTAAGTAAAAGCATCACCGCTAACGGAACGGACCAAACCAATTCCGACAACGATGCTTATTCAACATGGAGGAAGGAGCAAACCGTTCACTCCGGTTCCAGGCCGGGTGGAATGCCGACCTTCGGGGCGTCCGGCTCCAACGTTTTCTTGGCCCGGTATTCGAAGTAGGGAACGGCCAGCAGACACAGTACGGACACGCCGATCAGCGCGACGAACAAAGGGCTCCGGAAATTGTCGACGGACATGACGAGCAATAAGGTGCCGATCCGGGTTACGCATATCAACGTTTCCCTCCAGACGAGCAGCTTCGCCTGTCCCGCCTCCGGATAAGGCTTGATCCATTTGAATTGCAGCGTATTCCAGGCTGCGCCGAAGCAGAACATGCCTACCGCGGTCAGCAAATTGGACACGATGAGCACGGGCTTCGCGGGAACGAGCACGATCAGGAACCCGCTGGCGATCAGCAGGCAGCCCATCGTCAAAAACGTGCTGTCCTTCAATGAGAACTTGCGGTATACGAACAAGCCGCCCAACGTCGCGAGCGTATACAAGCCGTTAAGCGCAGCGATCCACAGCTTGTTCTCCGTCACGCTAAACGTGAACAGCAGCAAAAACAGCTGTTGGAACTGCAGGAACACGCCGGCCGCCAAGTTGGACGCGGAAAACCAGCGAAGCCCCGGCTTGCGCAGCAGCTCTTGCCACAGCCAGCGGGCGGTCGACGGCCCCGTCCCGGACCGCATGGACTTACCGGGCATCGCGAACGAGAAGGCCAGCATGACGACGAGGAATACGAGCATCAGGGCAAACGTGCCCGAGTAGCCGAAATAAATAATAATCGCTGCGGACAAGAGCGGGACCGCCAAAGTGACGGCCTGCTGGATGCTGGCGGCGGCGGAGAAGTAGCGGCCGAGCTCGGCGCTCGTGCCGCTCATCGATACGCTCAAATTTTGCGCCGCGCTGAAGAAGCCGTACATGACGCCGACCGCCACTCCGATCATCGCGATCCACAGCATCCGGTTGTCCAGCTCCACGAAGGACAGCAGCAGAAAAGCGCTTCCCCCGGAAAAAGCGGAAATGCCCAGCAGCAGCCGGACAGTAGATTTCGTAAGCAAATAAGCCGCCGCGGCGAACGCGAACGACCATGAAAAATAGACGAGTAAATTGTACCAGGCCACCTCGGAGATGAGACGGTTTTTCTCCCAAATAAACAGGTTGACGAAAATCCCGACATACACGAAAATGGTGTAGCTCATCAAGTTCATGACGAGCCATTTTCTCAGCGCGTGCGACATGTTGGTTCCTCTTTCCGCAGTTCTCGTCCGGCTCCGTCATCGATGTTGTTCGCGGGCCCCAGCTAAGTATACTACCGAATGACGATTTTGACAGCGGGGGGGAACGAAAAAAGTTGAGAACCGTACGCCGACGCGCTTTACGGATGAGCGCCATCGGATTGCAGGCGCGTATTCTCAGCCAGGGAGGGGCGCGTAATCGCAGCCAGGGAGGGGCGCGTAATCGCAGCCGGGGAGGGGCGCAGCCGGGGAGGGGCGCGCGGAGAAGTTCGGCACGTCGTATTCTGGCTGCTTCACTACCGATGCTTGCCAATGAAAAACTGCGGCGGCTTTATTCGCGTACGGAAGTTCGTCCATCGCATGTTCGGGAAAGGCATTCCGCCTTTGACGGGGCTTGGGAAACAGCGATTCCATACAATAGCGGAACTGTCGTATCTTATTGACCCGACTTTTCGTCTCGATTGTAAAATAACGGAAAACCGCTCCTCTATTCCGCTGTTCACAATCATTTTCACCCCGTAAGATCGAATTAACGGAAGCCTGTGCCGTTATATTAATGTGATCAAAGAAATACGGGGCAATAACGGAAAACGGTTCCTCTATTTACTGCACATGTTGCTACCGCCTCCCCAGCAGCCCTCCAGGTCCAGGTTGTACGCGGATTCTGCTGTTGCAGAAGAAAACGGCGATCGCTGCGACCGCCGTTCCTGCCCTATCGTACAAACTCCTACGCCGGCACGCCCGGCTACCGCCCCGATTCGTTAAGCCGTTTTACCGCCGCTCTCGGTCACGATTTTGTCGGCAAAGCTTTTGATCGTCGAGCAGCCGAGCAGCGGCGGCTTCGAGACGCAGGTGAGCAGCAGCTGCCCGCTCCTGCCGTCCCAGGCATATTGGAAATTGACCTTCAGTCCGGCAACCGTAATCGAGATGTTTCCCGACGGCGCACTCGGTATATCGATTCCTTTTTTCTTCCCAAGCGTCTGCAGCGCGCGAAATACGGCGGGCGTCACGTTCCTGTACTTGAAGGGCGGACATGCGGCCATCCTGCATCTTCCTCTCATCGTGGTGTCGTATTGTATGTATATGAGAGGCTGCTTGGCTAAAGTGCCGCGGGAATCAGGTCCAAGGGAGGATCTTCAATCGGGGCCACAGCGCGGCCCATCTGCTTGTCTTCTTCTCATAGATTTCTTGGGTAATTTGAACTTTGTTCGGCCGTACGATCAACCCGAATAAATCGTTTAACCCGTAAGGGGCATATACGCGCCACACGCCGTGTTCGTCTCTGCGCACCCCTATGGCGGTTGCCGTCGTAGGCCAGCTGTTGATCGCATCCTCCAGAGAAGCATATGGACGAATGGGATACCCGAAATGGCGTTCGTACCATAAATGGACCCTCGCCTGGTTTTTCACGTCCAGCCTGATCGGCAAATGGCCGAAGAGACGTCGGGCGTCTTCGATCAGCGAGTTTTCTTTATCCGGCGACAAATCGGCGTCAAAGTAAACGAGATCGATATCGGTGATGCCGTAATTCAAGGGCATCCCGCTCGCATGATTCCATATCGTCTGGGCAACGCAGCCGGCTCCTATATAGCAATGATCGAGCCGCAGCAACCGCATGTCCCGGAGCAACGTTTCCGTTACGGGATTGGACTCAAGTATTTCGGCAACCGCCTCCGATTGATACCGGATATCCCGGTTATGCGCGTCGCGACGCGTCTCCATCGTCATATTCCACCCTTCCCGCTCTGACCAAATCTTCGTTGGAGCCTTCGATTTTGCCTGTTAAATACGGTTGAATCCGATCCATGCATGCATTCCAATCCACCATGTCCGCATGCCCGATCGCTTCGACTTCGAAAAGGGTTCCGATCTCTTCCACCGTGTCCAAATGGAAGATCAAATGGTGCAGAGTCCATATTTCCCTCTCCTTGACTACGATTACCGGTTCACCGAGCAGGGATTGGAGCATGGAAACGATCTGCTCGTCCCGAAATTCGTAATATTCGAATTCGACCGTACTTTCATTGCTGCTCCTGTCATAGACGTACACGAGACAACGGCCGTCCTCCTCGGTTCTGGCCTTGATTCTGCCGGATGTAGTACGGCCCGAACTATCGTATCGCGTGAAAACCGTATCGGTTTGCTTCTTGACGGCAACGTACTCGGCCCCAAGCTCCGCCAAAATGATCCGGACGGCCGGGAAATCGTTGCAAAAATATTTGGCTTCGCGACGGAGCGCGACCTTCATGGCGAAATCGCCTCCCTGGTCCATCCTTCACAACGATATGCTATTTCAGCATAGCAAACACTTGTTCCCACATCAATCTATTTATGTACGAAACGGTTCTATAAATCCCCGCAACAAAAAATGACCGATACCCGGGCCGGTACGAATCAAGTCGGCCTTCCTATCGGTCACCTTGCGGTAGAATTGCGGTGCGGCGCCCGGCTATCCGTCGTTAAGCCTGCCAAGCGGATCGTACCCGGCAGCCTCATAGATCATCTCGGTCAGCTTGACGACCTTAAGCGCGAATTGTCCCGGTACGAGCACCTCGTGCCGTCCCAAAATCGCATCGACGAAGCTTTTATCCTGATTGCTTGTCCGCGCCGGAAGGACGGGATGCTCGGGCTCCTGCTTCAGCCTGCGGATCGTGATGCGCCCGTTTTCGTAGTGGATCGCTCCTGTTTCCCCGCAGAACATGTACGTTTCATGCCAGCCTTGGGCATAGCCTATTACGTTCAGGCCGGCAACGGGTCCTTCCGCAAAGCGGATCGACGTGAAGGAGTCGATTTCGACCGGTGCCCCGTGCCGTTGCACGAACGATCGGACCTCCGCCGGCGTCAGCCCCGTCGTCCACAGCAGCACATCGACCAGATGGCTGCCCGAATCCATCAGCATCCCGCCTCCGGACAGCTCCGGCTTCATTCGCCACGTGCCTTCGGTCAACTGCCTCCAATCCTGATACAGCGAAGCGGTAACCGAGGTGAGCTTGCCGATGCTGCCGTCGAGGATCGCCTGACGGATATACAGAAACTCCGGTTGAAAATGGCGCTGATACGAAACCTGCAGCAGCTTGCCGGCAGCGTCCGCCGCGGCTATGAGCATCTCCGCCTGCCGGGACGAGCAAGTCATCGGCTTCTCGATCAGGACGTGGCAGCCGGCCTGAAGCGCATCCGACGCCTGTTCGTAATGCAGCGTATGCGGGGAGCAGATGACGACCGCATCCAGTCCGCCTTCCTCGAGCATGCTTCGGTAATCGTCATGCTGCCTTGCGGCAGACAATCCGAACTTCCGGGCGAATCGTTCCCGGCTCTCCGCGTTCGGATCGGCCAGCGCCGCCAGCTCCACCTCGTCGGCCAGCGCGCCGAGCTGCTCGCCGTGCCAATTCGAGATGCCGCCCGTACCGATCATGCCGAATCGCAATTTGTCCATTCCGCCAACTCCCTCTCCTGGTTTCCCCTCCATTTACTGGTTCTATATATACCCTATTGAATCCTTCATCAAGTTATGCCGAGCCCTCTACTAATCCGAATGGTTCACATTCAACGACACGCTTCCGGCGGGCGCACTGCCTCCGAACAGCTTCTCGTCGATTTTGGCGACCATTCGGCGGACGTTCGTTTCTTGCGCGACATTGCAGCATGGTCGATGAATATCCGTCGGAAAAAAGACGGCAAACATGCCGGGCCGCTGTATAAGCTCGATTTCGTTCAGAACGGGCTCATAGAAGGCCACGTCTCTCGTGTCCAATTCGTCCTTGACTATCGTTTGCGAGGAAGACCATGGAGCTACGCCGATTTTCTCCTCGCCGCTGATTACGAACTGCACGTCCGTGTACGTCCGATGCGTCTCCGCCTTTTGCGCTTCTTTCGGCTTCGTTGTCGTTTCTTTGATTGCGACCCGGATAAGGCCGTCCTCCAGCTCGTATTTTCCGTCGGCGACCCGCGAGAAATCGAGCGAGCGGATATGCTCCATCACGAGGCGGACCGCATTCGGATAAGCGTATTTTTCCTTATCCCAATTATCGAGATGTCCCCAGAACAAGGCGCGTCCTCCTTTGCATCCATGAATGCCGGCGTCTCTCCGCTAATCCAGCCTGACTTCCCGTCCCAGCTTGGCCGATTCGTATATCGCGCTCAAAATGTTGATCATGTCCACGCCCTGCTCGGGCTTGAACACCGGCTCCGCGCGGCCCAGCACGACGTCGACGAAATGATGGATATTGTCCCCGTGGCCGTTGCCTTTCTTGGCAATCTGCGGTTGAACGTTGCACAGCGTCCCTTCGATTTCCGTAAACAGCTTCAAGTCCTCGTTGTTCAGGCTAAAGCCCGACTTCGTCCCGCGCAGCTCGACGAAGCGCGTCTCCTGCTCGATATTGGACGCCCAGCTGAATTCGAGCGCAAGCGTAGCCCCGTTGGCGAAGCGGATAAAACCGGTCGCCAAATCCTCCACGTCGAACACGCCGCCCGCCTGCTTCGAGCCGAACGCGCTATGCTCCGAATCGGCAAGCTCCGTTTCCGCGAACTTCGTATACGTCGAGCCGCTGACCGCAACCGGCTTCGGGTTGCCCATAAACCATAACGCCAGGTCGATCATATGGACGCCGAGATCGATCAGCGGACCGCCGCCCGACAGCTCCTTCGTCGTAAACCAGCCGCCCTTGCCCGGGATGCCCCGTCTGCGAATCCAGCCGCAGCGGCCCGTATAGATTTCGCCCATGTGACCGTTCTGCACATACGCCTTCAAAAATTGCGCGACCGTCCGGAAACGGTTGTTGCGCATCACCATGAGCACCTTGCCGCTTTCCTCGGCGGCTGCGGCCATCTTCGCCGCTTCCTCCGGACTGACCGCGTCCGGCTTCTCGCAAAACACGTGCTTGCCGGCCTTCAGCGCCGCCACCGCTACTTCGGAATGGAACAAATTCGGCGTACAGACGTTCACGATATCCAAATTCTCGCGTGCCAGCATTTCGTTGTAATCCGTGTAAACGGCGGGTATGCCGTGCTCGTCGGCGATTTTTTGCGCCGCTTCCTCGTTCGCGTCGCACAGGGCGACGACTTCCGTATCGGGATTGGCCAGCCAAGCGGGCAAGTGGGCTCCGCGGAACATGCCGCCCGTTCCGACCGCTCCTACTCTAAGTGCTGCCATAACGTTCACCTTCTCTTTCTCGCGTATATGGATATCAAGCCTTCTTCTCGTTCGGGACCGGCTCCAAGGCTGGCGCGGGTCCCGGCCGCTCGGTAAACTCCTTGAGCTCCGGCTCGGGCGCGGCCCAACGTACTCCGTTGGAGATGACGCGCAGCACGGTCGGATGATGGAAGGTCGGGTACGTTTCGTGCCCCGGGCGGAAGTAAAAAATTTTGCCCCGGCCCCGTTTGAACGTACAGCCGCTGCGGAACACCTCGCCCCCCTGGAACCAGCTCAGGAATACGAGCTCCTCAGGCTCGGGAATATCGAAAAACTCCCCGTACATCTCCTCCTGCTCCAGCTCGAAGAAGCGGTCCACTCCTTGGGCGATCGGGTGGGACGGATTGACGACCCACAGCCGCTCCTTCTCGTCGGCCACCCTCCATAGGAGCGAGCACGTCGTTCCCATCAGCTTGCGGAACACTTTCGAGTAATGCGTCGAATGAAGCGCGATAAAGCCCATTCCGTCCAGCACTCTGGCGCACACCTTGTCGACGACCGCATCGTCCACTTCGTCATGGGCGCGGTGTCCCCACCAGACGAGCACATCCGTCTCGCGCAGAACGTCATCCGTCAGCCCGTGCTCGGGCTCGGCGAGCGTCGCCGTGCGGATGGCGTAATCGTCGCAGCCGATGCCCTCGGCAATCGCTCCGTGTATCCCTTTCGGGTAAATCGCGGCCACTTTTTCCTTGCGCAGCTCGTGGCTGTACTCGTTCCATATCGTCACGCGAATCATGTCAAACGCTCCCCTCGCCGCTTTTCATCTTTTCCATAGCATAGTCCCGATTGCGAAAATCGCGTTCCGCCGGTTGCTTGACCTCCGTCAGCGTCGGGCATACGGCGTAGAGGCTGGCGACTACTTCCCGACTACCAGCTTCCAGTAAGCGATTCGCTCCCTTTTCCACGTATACGCGATGTGCAGCTCGTCTCCGCTGGCGACGATGGCCGGGTACGAATATTCGCCGGGTTCGTCTTCCAGTACGAACTCCGCGTCCCAATTGGCGCCGTTATCTATCGAGAATCGCACGACAAGCGGCGTTCTGGCGCCCCTTCTGCCGGCCACCGGGTTGTACGCGAGGGCGAGCAAGCCGTCGTCCATCCGCGCGAGGTCGATTCCGCTATTGTTGTTCGGCAAGCCGATCGCATAAGCTTCTCCCCAAGTTTCGCCGCCATCGGCGGAATCGCTGCGGAACATATAGTCGTCGGTGCTGCGCAGCAGCATGTGCACTTGTCCGGGAGCGGATTCCCACAATGTGGGCTGGATGACGCCTTTGTTGACGACCGTCCCAGGAGGCGGGGCTTCTCGGGCTTCCTCGCCCGGTGCAGCCGGCTCGGCTCTGCGCAGAGGTACGAGCTCCGTCCGTGTCCAGCTTGCCCCGTTATCCGAGGAAAGATCGACGAAAGCGTCCCAACGCGCCTTCGTCTCGATCGAGGCGGGAGCGGCCAGTACGCCGCTGCTTAGACGGATCGGTTTGTTTTTGACCGGTCCTCTTCCGCCCTCGTCCCCCTCGACAAGCTCCTTCGGCGTCGTCCAGCTGCCGCCCCGGTCGTTCGATCGAGTCACCATCGTGCGCCAGCCCGGGATCGTATGTCCGGTTTTATAATACAGCGTTATGAGTCCGTCCTCGTCGCGAAACAGCACCGGATTCCACAGCGGCTCTTCGCTAGCCGCGATCCGCCTCGGCTCGCTCCAGCCGGCTCCCGACCGCTCCGCCGCCCAAATATCGACATCCGGCTTGCCTTCGGCCGTACCGCCGAACCAGGCTGCCAAAATTTCATCTCCGCCAAGCGAGATCAAGGTAGAGGCATGGCATGACTCAAAAGGACGATCGTCCTCGAATATATACTCTTTTGCAGCCGAAACGATTAACATGGCTAATTCCCACCCTTTGCATCGGATTGGCCGTTGGCGATAAGCGATACTTCCGCCACATTCAGCCGCTTGAACCCGCGGATGCGGGCAAAGGTCAAAGCGAGCTTGCCGTCGCGATAAGCCTCCGCAGGCACGGCGCATTCGCGGATCGTAACGGACCCGGCCTTCACGGCGGCCGCCTCGTCCAGCACGAACTGGTCGTTCGCGGTCATACGGACCCAGCAGTCCCGCGGCGTATTGCCGCTCGTTTCCCCTACATAGACGGCCTTCACCGTATAGCCGGCGGCCGGATCGAGCCTGTCGTATCGAACGACGATCGGCGTATCGAGCAGAGCGTTCGCATGGGCGACCCAGGCGAGCGGAATGCCGCCGAGCTCGTTTTGCCGTTCCTCGGACATCGACAGAAGGTGCATCGCGTGCGCGATTCTCGGGGAACGCAAGTAGCCCGGATCGGCTTCCCAGCCTTCCCCTCTGTCGACGCGGCGGAAGCCGCGCTCCGAGCCGAGATGGTCGTAATACCCGCCCGGACCGGGATTCGTCCGATCGAGCGCGCGCTCGAGCGCGGCAAGCCGATCCCGCTCCTCCCGCTCTCGCCGTATGGCGGCGAACTGCGCGCGCAGCCAGCGGACATCGTTCAGCGGCGCGTCGATGGCATCCATGAAGGCGCCACGCCCCTGAGATCTGGCATAATGGCGGGTGACGGTCAGCTGGTAGCCTATACCGGCGAACAAGTCGTCGGCCAATTGCTCGCACCGAAGCCTGTAATCGGCAGAGACCGGCTCCGTCTTCGCCCGCCCGAGCAGCCGTTCCGCCCGTTCGATCGCCATAAGGCTCCCCGTCGCCGGCGCCTCCCGAAGCGCTTCCCTAGCCGCGTATTCGAGCTCCGTCTCGTAGGCGAGCCGCCGTTTCGTATATGCGTCGAAGTAGGCGCGGAGCAGATGCATCTGGAACCGATAGCAGGCGAGCACCCGCCCGGACGACTCCCGCTCCAGCTGCCGCCATTGCGCCAGCGTCACCTCGACGCCGGCGTTTGCCGCCAGCGGACCGACCCAATTGTCCTCCAGCGCCAGCAAGCCCCGGGCGATCGCTTCCGCACGGTCGCTGTCGATGAACAATTTGGCGTAATCGGTAATCGTATCGATAACCGGCGTCGCCGGGTCCCAATCCTGATCGGACCAGACGAATTTGTTCACGTCGTCATTGATCCCTTCGGAGTAGCAAATATTGCCGATCGCGTAAGGAGCCAGCACGTTATGGATATGCTTGTGCGCGACCGGCCGGGGATTGCAGCTTTCCCTTCCCAGGGTGAGGGCGTAAGCCGAATCCCAGTCGACCACCGGGTACTGGCAATGATAATTGTGCGTGATATCCTCGTAGCGTCGGATCGGATACCGATCGGGGATAAGCCGCCTGAGCTCGGGCAGGGGCACGTCGACATGCGGGCCGAATACGATTCCGCCCAGCCATTCCGGCTCCAGGCTCACCTGCCGGTAAAACGCCTCCATCCAAGCGGCCGAATCGTAACGCATAATTTGCGGCGACAGCCATATTTTCGCCTCCGGGTGGTAGCGCCTCAGCAGCAGGGCGACCTTCTCCGACCATGCGAACAAAGGATCGGGATCCAGCTTCCCCGGATCGCTGCCGGGAATGAACAGAGCGGCAATGCGCGGCAGCTTGGCGAATATGTCCTCCCGCTCGGCCAGCTCCGCCCGCACCGCCTCTGGATCCGAATAGTCGTCGCCCATGTTCGGGTACCAAATCCAAGTATCCAGCCCGTAGCTGTCGATAACGCGCGCAATGCCGATCATCATCTCCAGCGGCTCGACCTTCATCAGCGGACCGCTCGGACGATCGTCGGTTCTCGGCGGCAATATTTCGATGCTGTTCGCCCCAAAAAAGGCCAGCTCGCGAATGTATTGATCGAATTGCCCGATGCTCCAGGCGTCGAAGGCGTTGTTTTTCGGCCTGTAGCCGAGCTGATGTCCGCGCAAAGCGGATGATGGGGACGTGACGATGTCAAGCTCGCCGTCCAGCCGGACCGTTCCTTCGCTCCAGCGCAGCTGCCGCAGCAGTTTGCCGACCCCGTACAGCACGCCCCGCGCATCGGCTCCGGCCACTATGACGGCAGGCTGTGCGGCCCCGCTCGAGGCTCGCAGAATATACCCTTCGGGCTTCAGCTGCGCCAACCCGCCGGGCAGCTCCAAGCCGTCGACCTCCCTCAACGATTCGGTCGTACCGACCGCGATGACGGGAACGTCCGGCTCCGTGCATTCATGCTTGTTGCTCCAGACGATACCGCTGCGCTTGGCAACCTCATCGATAAGCGCCGCGATCGCTTTCGCTTCCGGTCCGGCCAATCCGGGGGCGCTCACGACAACGGCTCGGCTTAAATCGATCGTGCGGCTCATCGGCTTTCGAGCCCCAGCCACTCGAGCCATTCGCCGGCATTGGCGAAATCTCCGGCGATGCGCTCGGCGCCCGCCGCGAGCAGCCGCTCCCGCTTCACCGGGTTTACGCCCTCCCGTCGGTTCTCGTCGCTTGCTATGCCGAGCGCGAGCGCCCCGTTCTCGCGGGCCAGACGAATTTCCACCTTGCCGTCGCCGATAATCGCCAGCTCTTGGCCGCGAAATCCTTTTTCCTTCAGCAGGTCGGCGATGACCTTTTCCTTCGAGCAATCGGCGCGTCCGACCGGAGCTCCGGCTATTTCGCGGAAATACCGCTGCACGCCCAGCACCTTCGCTTCATGGACCACGTCGGGATGGTCGGTTCCGCTTGCTACATACATGTCGACGCCCCGCTCGCGCAGAAGCTCGAGAAACGCCTCCGAGCCTTTCATCAAAAAGTCCGTCGCCTCAAGACGCCCGGCCTCCAGGTCGGCGATGCGGCCATTCACGCTTTGCAGCAAACGCCGGTTGTATTCCGCCTTGTATTCCCACTCCCCGAGTATGTGCGGATTCCAGCCTTTCTCGGCGACTTTCTCCGCCAGCCACCTCATTTGGAATATCGTCTGGATGCCGGTAGACTGATCGATGTAAGCCGCTATTTCGTCGTCCAACGATTTCGAGTCCTCCGGGGTCAGCGCCCTCGGTCCGGCGATCGCTTCCTTCATCATCGGGGCCATCGTTTCTTCCCATCCCGCCCGAAGCGTCGACAGCGTACCGTCGAAATCGAACAGCACGGCCTTGATCGGCTCCTTGCGCCGCGAATTGCTGGATGTCATCCCATGCAGCCTCCCTTAACTGATCGTAGTAATTGCCCGCTCTTCGCCGCCTCCGTGAAGCTGCAGCGCTTCCCATATGGCCGGAATCGTCCTCTCGTGCAGCCCTTCGAAGTGAAAGCCTTTCCCGCCGAGGCTTGTCGGCCGGTGAACGATATTTTTGCGCGGACGATAGTAGTAGTCCCAGTCCTCGTAGCCGACCTTCTTGTGATAATCGCCCAGCCTTACGATATCGAAATTGGCGGTCGTAATATGATGGACGGGATATTGCAAATTTCGCGAGATCGACAGCGCCTTCAGAAACACCTCCGGCCCGGTCACGCTCGAGCCGAAATTTACGAATACGCCGCCCTCCAATTTCGCCACCGTCAGGCAATAGGACTGAAAATCGAAGCCGCTCGCTTGCCCCTGTACGGCGAAATCGCTCAGCGGATGAAGCTGCACGTCGTCGGGACCGATCGTAATGTGGCACGTGTACGGGATATCCGCCCGGATGCAAGCGCCGATCAAACTGTCCTCGATGTACGGGAATCGCTCCGGGTTGCTTTTGGCGTAATGGATCAGGCTTTCTCCATAGCCTAAATCGTTGACGTAGCCGTCGGCCAGCGCCCGATGCACGATGTCGCCGGTTTCTTGCCACATGCCGAGCTTGCCCTCGGCCAGCGTCCCCGGCTCCGACGCCTCCGCCTCGCCGAATGCCGCCAGCTCGACATCCTGCATGCAGGCCGCTCCCGTCAGCGCCAAGTGCGACACGCAGCCGGAGCGGATCATGTCGATCAAGTAGCGGTGAACGCCCGCCCCGATCACGTGGCTGCCGAGCGATACGAGAATGCGGTTGCCCCGCTCCTTGGCCTCCCTCAGTCTGACGATGAAATCGTCGAGCTGCGGGTCGCTCCACCGCTCCGGAAACGGCGCTTGACCGGGAACATAAGCGATTCGAGGCTTCGAATCGGTCGGCTCGTTTAGCTCCCCCAGCGGGGCGGAAGCTTTCGGTTGATGCAGGAACAGCCTGCTCCGCCTCGAGCGAATCGGATACATCCTCGCCGCCGGCTCCTTCGCCCGTGGTATCGTCCCTGCCTCCGACTGTTCGCTTGCCGTGGCAGCCGTCGGGAACTCCACGCCCAGCTCGCGCTTCCGCTGCAGCAGCCGGTCGAACAACGCGGGTATCGTATATTGGTGCAGCCCATGGAACAGGAAGCCGCTTCCGCCGATTTCCTCCAGCCGATCGATCAGCACGCGCCGCGGTCTATAATGGTAGTCCGGGTCCGACTCGGGCGGGCGGGAGTCCGCGGTCACCGGCACGATATCGAAATTGGCGGCGACGATGTCCCGCATCGACAGCCCTTTGTTGCGGGCCAACGACAAGGCCCGCAGAAAAATTTCCGGTCCGGAAATCGCCGAGCCGAAATTCAGAAAAACGCCGCCGTTCCGCATCTCCGCAACCGAACGGCACATCGTGCGGAAATCTTCCCCGGACGCCGCCCCGAGCGCGTGAAAATCGACGATCGGATGCTGATGGATAATATCGGTGCCGATCGAAATATGGCAAGTATAAGGCACCCCGTAACGCTGGCACTGCACGAACACGCAGTCGTCATAATGCGGGAACCGTTCCGGATGGGCCGACAAGTACCGATATAGACTCGGCCCGTAGCCCAAGCCGAGCGCGGCCCCCTGCTGAATCGCCTCGTTCATGTAACGGCCCGTTTCCTCCCACATGCCGAACGAGCCGTCCTCGATCGAGCGGGCCACGTCCTCGGACGTCTCGCCCATATAGGCAAGCTCGAAATCGTGGATGCTCGTCGCCCCGTTGCCGGAGACGTGGGTCAAAAATCCGTGCCGCACGAGCTCGATCACGTATCGGGACATTCCGTTTTTGATCACGTGCGCCCCCATCGACCAGACGACCGGCTTGCCGGAGAGCCGAGCGGACAGGATCGTCTCGACGAGCCGGACGAACGGCTCGCTTGAAGCCCCCCGCCACGGTTCGGCATGCGGATCGGGCTCGTAGGGACGGGCCATGTTTCGAATCGTCACCAGATTGGTCCGCTCATGGACGGAGTTCGTCCGGATACCGGCAAAAGACAATCGTTTCGCGTTAGTCATCGCGCAAATCCTCCCTCTCCTTCTCATCCGTCCGACGCCAGAACGGCTCCTACACGAAGCCGAACGCCTTCAGCTCCAGCCACGAGGAGACGCTGCCGAGCGGCGGTACGACGAGCGCCCGTCCCTGCTCGACCGCTTCGCCCAAAGTCAGCTTCGGCGGAACGTTGAACATTTCCAGCCCGATGTTGTAGTCGCAGCCGAAAAACGGGGCGTTCATGTCCGCCCGGAAATTTTGCCAATACCATAAATAAGGCCACACGCTCCCGTCCCAGCGAACATCGAGCGACACCCCCCTGCTCGGACTCGTCAGCCTGTACGCCGAATCGGGCGTGGCTATATACAGCAGCTCGCGCTCCGTTCCCGGCTCGGGCATGACCGACAGGTCGGTATCCGTTCCCGCCCGACGCATAAGCGGCCAATCCCAGCTCTCGCCCGTGACGGGATTGCATATTTTCGCCCCTTCGGACAAGCTTATGATCGAGTCCTCGCCCAAGAACGGCGGACCGTAAGCCAGATGGTGTCCCCAGTTCGCCTCCAGCGCCGTCGATGGCGACAAGTTGCGAACGGTTTCTTCGATCCGCACCGTCTCGCTGCCCGTGCCGAGTATGATCAGCTTCTCGAGGCGGAACGGCATCGAACGGATTTGATTGACGAGCAGCACCCGGATTTCGTCCGGCTCGTCCTTGACGATCCTGTAATCCCACGGCGTAATCGCCGTTTCCCCGCGATGCACCGTGCCTCCGCGGTATTCCGACGTGTAGCTGACCTCCGGAAACATCTCCTGCCAGCCTCCGATGTAGCTGATCTGGTAGTCGGCATACATCGCATGCGGGGCACCCAAGCCATTGTGCGAAATCCAGATCATGTCGGTATCGGTCGGCTTATGCAGCCAGCGGATCGGCTCCGCCCCTTTGTCGAGCAGCAGATGGATGAGCAGCTTTTCATTTTCCAGCACAAGCGATCGGTAGCCTTTGAACACGAGGTCGTCGGTAATCCGGCAACCTGCATTGCGAAGCGGTCGGTACAATTCGCCCACGATCGATAGCCTCCTTCCGGTTTGGCAGCTTTAATTTACTTAATCTTTAAGTTTATTTGCCGCAAAATGACGGCACTCTCGCGCAAACGATGACGACTCGGTTCAGGCCGACGGGACCTGTAGCTGCTTCAAAACCGAAACCGGGCCCATTGCGCTTAACTGCCGGCATTCCTATCCATTTCGGACAAACGGTCAATCTGAATGTCAAGCTCCATCGTTCAAAGCCAGCAATCTAACCGGCTCGGACAGCAAAAAACCGAACAGCAGCGCTGCCGCTCCTACCGCGCTTTGCGAAGTTCCGAACGTCGACGGCTCGATGCGCAGCCGATCTTTGGCGAAGGCGTACAGTCTGGAGCGCAAATGATTTTGCACGGGCAGCAAATAATCCGCCAAATACGGATACAAGCGTCCGCCCAATACGACCAGCTCGGGATCGTACATGTTGTACACGTTGATCAGAGCGGTCTCCAAATAACCGAGCGTATTCTCCATGCATTCGAGCGCTTCGGCGTCTCCTTGCCGGATCGCTTCCTTCAGCTGCTCCATCGTGTTCCCGCCCGACCAGCGGCTAAGTATGCCCGGAATCGAGCCGACCGTCTCCCAGCAGCCGCGGTTGCCGCAGTCGCAAATTTTGCCGTCCAGCAAAATGGTCATATGGCCGACCTGACCGCACAAGCCGTTCGTTCCCCGGACAATTTTCCCGCCGTGGACGACGCCGCCGCCGATCCCGATTCCCATCGTAATAAAGACGAGATCCTGCACGCTGCGCCCCAGTCCGTACCAGCGCTCGGCCATGGCCGACGTCCGCGCGTCATCCTCGATCAGCGTCACTAGGCCGAACTTCTCCTCCAGCGTACGCTGCAGCGGGAAGCCCTTCCAGCCGGGGAAATTGGGCGGATCGAGCAAGCTGCCCGCGCTGTAATCCATCGGTCCCGGCACCCCGGCTCCCAGACCGAGAATGGAATGGCCGGCCGTCTCGATCTCGCGCTTCAACTCGTTCATAAGCGGATCGATCACTTCGAAATAGTCGTCCGGGCCTTTGCGGTCGCTCATATCGCGTTCGATCGTCTTGATGATTTTGCCGTTCAGATCGACGACGACGATCTCCAGCGTAGCGCGCCCGATATCCAGGCCGATAATCCGGTACAGGCTCGGATCGAAGCCCAGCATCACCCTTCTTCGTCCGACGTTGCCGGATACCGCTTCGAATTCGCGGATCAGCTTCAATTCGATCAGCTCGTGCGTCAAATTCGTAATCGTACCGGAAGTAAGCCCCGTATGCTCGACCAGCTCTACGCGGGAAATTTGCTGGTGCTGCCAGATCCGTTCCAGCACTTCGGACATGTTGCTCTGCTTCACTTGCTTCAAATAAGCGATTTTATTAGGCTGTATTGCCTGTCTCCTCCTGACCCGAACATAATCGGTACGCTTCTATATTCCTGCTCGGTTGCTTGATTTTCACAGTTGCACGACGCAGCCAATCCCGGGTTTTCTGACCGGCAATACGTCCGTCTCTCCTTCAAGATTACCACGGGGCCGTTCACAGCTCAACATGAAACTGGGACGGCTGTACGCTATTCCGGTCTTTCTTTCTCGCGAATCGGGGATGCCGACAGTCTTTTCCTATCGCTCAGCCGGCCTTCTCGCCGAAAAAGTGCCTTTCCAGCATGACGCATAACGCATGATAAATCGGCAAATGCCGTTCCTGAATATCCGGGGTAACCTCATAAGGGGCGCGGATCGTCACGTCGCAATACCGCTTCATCTCTCCTCCGTCGCTTCCGGTCATGCCGATGGTCCGCATGCCGAGCGCGCGCGCTACCTGCAGCGCCCGGATGACATTGCGCGAATTGCCGGAGGTGCTCAGACCGATCAGCACGTCCCCGGGCTTTCCGTAGCCGTATACTTGCTGGGCGAACACCATATCCGCCGCCACATCGTTCGCATAGGCGGTCGCGATCGCCGTATGGCTGACGAGCGATATCGCCGGAAGCGCCCCCTGCAGCCTGTCGGCCATGTAGCCGCCTTCCGCCTCGCCGAACTGGCTCAGCTTCTCTCTCATTTGCGGCGGAATCGGCCGCTTCGACATGAAGCCCTTCATCAGTTCCCCGACGATATGCTCGCAATCCGCCGCGCTGCCGCCGTTGCCGGCCAGCAGCAGCTTGCCGCCATCCGCGTAGCAGTCTCTCATCGCCTGAAACGCGCGTTCGATATCTTCCCTGCATGCGGACAGCTCCGGATATTTGGCGATGCAAGCTTGCAAAGTTTCATTCATGCCGGATTATCCCCGCTTTCTCGGTTTGTTTAGCGATTCCGGAATCGTTATCGGCCCGTCAAATCGACAACCGCCTTTACCGCAACGTCGGAAAAATCGAGCCCGGGCACTTGTTCCATCGTCAGGCGGTCGGTCATCAGCTCGCCCAGCAGTCCGGGAAACATCCGCTCCATTTCCTGCAGCCGACGGATTCCGTTCTCGAAATCGGCCCGCGAGGCGTTGACCGAGCCGATTACGCATTTGTTTTTGAGCACCATTTCCTGATTCAGCAAATCGATCGGAATGTCCAGCCGCCTGCTTCCGGAGGTGACGCCGAGGATGGCGAGCACGCCGTTCGGATTCAGCAGCTTCATCGATTCGAAGGCGAGCGGCGTATGGCCGCTGCATTCCCAGATCATGTCCGGGCGAATGCCGCGGCTCGCCGCAAACTCGTCGAGTCCGGAAGCGAACGGTCGGTCCGTCTGCACCGCCGCGCCCGCGTCCGAATCCGCGTCCGCATCCGCTTCCCCGGTCACGGCTGTCCCGGCCTCATGGTAAAATGAGCCGCAGCGGCGAATTAGGCGGGCATTGATGCTGTCCTTCGCGGAAAGGGACCATACGTGCGTATCCAAACCCATCGTGCGGCAGGTGAGCGCCGTCAATACGCCCAGCGGACCCGAGCCGGTAATGAGCGCCGTCTTGGGCTCCCAGCGCACGCGCTGCTGGATGATCGCGATTTGGCTGCACACCTTCTCCACGATGCTCTGCGGCTCGACGAGTACGCCGTAAGAGACGCTGTCAGCGGGAATCGGCACGACATAGCGCGACCGCTCGACGACATATTCGCATAAAAACCCGTCCGCGCCGCGTATTCCCCGTTCCGTATACGTGCCCGACTGGCAGTAGTCCTGCTGCCCGTGACGGCAAGCCGTACAAGTGGCATCGCCGCACGGTCTGCGTACCAGGACGGTCACTAGCTCGCCCGGCGATAAGTCCGACTCCGGACCCGCCTGCTCGACCGTGCCCAGCAGCTCGTGGCCGATGATCATCTGCTCCGAGCCTTTCGGGAGCACGCCATACCGGTCCTGCACGATTTCCCGGTCCGTGCCGTCCAGTCCGACGGCGAGCACCCGGATCAGCACATCATCCGGCCGGATCGGCTGCGGCTTCGACAGCTCGGCTACGGTTACGTATTGGCGATCTGCGCCATTTCGGATTACAACCGCTTTCATAAAGCGTCTCCTTCCTTGTTTCCCGTTCGCCCGACGCGTAGTTGCAGCACGTCTATCGGCTGGACAAGCAAATATCGGATCACGTATCGGATAGGCAAACAAGCTGGCATGCGAACACTTTGTATCCTGGTTCCACAGCCGTAAAAGTATTAGCGCGGGCAATTTACTTAATCATTAATTAAATGTATTATAAGGCTATAGCCGAACTCTTGTAAACAGCTTTCAGCACAAGTTTCCGGGCAATGGCATTGGAAGCGGGAGCGCCGGACGAAATTTCGGCATGTCGTGTAATGCGTTTTTTGTGGAGGGAATCGCTTCCCTCATGTAATCGCGGCTTCGCCAACTTGCCGGTTGACATCAACGTACATGCGAGTCTTGCTTTGTTCCTTCCATCAATCGTATTTTACGCTTCGCGCGGCTCAGCTAGTGCTTACGATGCCGGCTTTACTCTGTAGAGCTATTAGGAGGTTTGCCCACCATGCAACCGAATTCGACGAACGGGGATCCCCGGTTCGTACCCGTATCCTTGCAATCGGCGTATAACCGCTCCATCTCGGGATTGCAGCCCGGTGACTGCTCCGATACGGTACTCGCAAATAAAGATAAGCTGCTTACCGGCCGGCAACAGCTATGGGGAGTGCCGTTTTCGCTCGGCCTGCCGGACGGCGCAAGCAATGTGATCGTATTGAAGGACCGCGAGGTCGAGCTAGACTTTCCGCACTCGCTTCACGACCGCCAGCTGCTGTTCGTGCATGCCGCCGACTTCAAGGAAAGCGACGCCTCTCCCGACGGCATCATCAGCCCGATGATGGGCAACCCGCGTCTCGGCGAAACCGTGTGCGAATACGTGCTGCACTATTCGGACGGCTCCGCGGTTGCGTTTCCGATCCGTCGCCGGTACCAGATCAGCGAATTTCAGGTCAAATGGGGAGAAAACAGCTTCGAGTCGTTCAAGCACGTCAAGCCTCGTACGATGGCCACCAACACCGACCTGCTGCATAAGGAAGCGCCGACGATTCCTTGGGGACAAAGCCAGCTCCGCACGACGTTCCCCGGCTTCGGCAGCGTCATGCACCACTGGCTGTACGCGCTGCAAAATCCGCATCCGGACAAGGAGCTTGTTCGGCTCGTCATGCAGCCGTGCGACGGTACGGCATTCATTTTCGGCATAACCCGAACGAATCTCGCAACGAACCCGTTTCGCTGGGACGCCCGACGCAAGGCCCGATTCGTATCCGCTCCCGGCTTCGTGCCGCAGCCGTTCGGAGAAAGCGCCAATATCGGCATCGATCTGGGCGAGGTCATCTCCGTAACGCCCGCACTCGAATACGATCACACCGGATGGCTGAACAATCCGAATCCGCGTCTGCCTTCGCCGAAGCCGAACGAATGGATCGTGGAATATACCGCCCACCCGGATGCCCTTATTCGCATTCATAACGAATCGACGGCAACAATTCCTCTGCGCGAATTGCCCGCCCGCCCCGAATGGTCGTTATCGGAGAATGCGCTGCGCAAAGTAACCGTACGCATCACGGAGCGTGCCGGAGGCCGCAAGGTAGCGGCCAAAATTCATGTGCACGGGGCATTCGGCGACTATATAGCCCCCGTCAACGGGCATCGAATCCCGAATGCGCACTGGTTCGAGGATTACGGCGCGGAATACGTACAGGATTTTCATTACAGCGCTTACATTGACGGCGAAGCCGAGTACAAGCTTCCGCTCGGGGACGTATACATCGAAGTGACGAAAGGCTTCGAGCTCAAACCGGTGCGCAAGCGCTTCACGATTGCGGCGGAAACGAATCTGATCGCCATCGAGCTTGATCGCGTGTTGGACTGGAGGCAGAAGGGCTGGGTAACGGCGGATACGCACGTTCACTTCCTCTCGCCCCAGACTGCGCTGCTGGAGGGAGACGCCGAGGGCGTCAACGTAGTCAATCTGCTGACGAGCCAGTGGGGCGAAATGTTCAGCAACCTTGGCGACTTCGACGGCAAGACGACGATCGGGAGCAAAGAAAACGGCGGCTCCGGCGAATATTTGGTTCGCGTCGGAACGGAAAACCGCCAGCATGTGCTCGGACATATTTCGCTGATCGGCTACGAAGGGAAAATGATCGTTCCGCTATGCACCGGCGGGCCCGACGAATCGGGACTGGGCGATCCGCTGGAAGCGACGGTTACGGAATGGGCCAAGCAATGCCGCGAACAGAACGGCATAGTCGTCATGCCCCACCTGCCGAACCCGCGGGCCGAAGGCGCCGCCGCGCTCGTGCTGGGGGAAATCGATGCGGTGGAGATGTGCTCCTTCGAAAATATCGGGATCAATCCGTATTCGCTGTCCGACTGGTACCGGTATTTGAACTGCGGCTACAAAGCCCCTGCCGTCGGCGGCACCGACAAAATGTCGCAGCAAACCGCAGTCGGCACGATCCGCACCTATTCGCTTATCCGCAACGAGCCCTTTACCTACGAATCGTGGATGGATTCCGTTCGCCGGGGGCATACGTTCGCTACGCTCGGGCCGCTGCTCGACTTCCGCGTCGGCGATTGCGAGATGGGCTCGCTGATGCAGCTGCCTGCTTCGGGCGGTACGCTGGACGTCGTCTGGCAAGTATCGTCCGTTACGGTGCCGGTCACGAAAATCGAGCTAGTCGTAGACGGGCTGCTTCGCGAGAGCGTCGCCGTCGATCCGGAGGTCGGCCATTACGCGGGTCATTGGTCCGTTCCCGTCAAGGATAGCTGCTGGATCGCCCTGCGTATCCGAGGCAAGTACCACGACCAGTCGGAGATGATCGCGGCCCATTCCAGCGCCGTCACCGTTATCGTCGACGGGAAGTCGTGCTTCAATGCGACCGATGCCGTTACCATACTGGAGCAGATCGAAGGCTCCACCGCCTATATCAAAACGCTCGCGACCAAAGCCGACGAGCAGACGTACAAGCGGCTGCTCCTGACCTTGACGAGCGCCCAAAGGGCGCTGCACAACCGGATGCATAGGCATGGCGTCATGCATCATCACTCCGCTCCAGACCGGCACGAGCATCACGATCACGATCATGATCACCGGCATGGTTCCGGCCACAAGCATGGACACGGTCATAGTCACAACCTTGACCACAAGCACGACTAACGCAATTTGGGAAATAGAAGCAAGCCGTGCGGTCCTGCCGAAAGACGCGACCGTTACGGCTTGTTTGGCTGCGCCATGTATGATCCGCAGAACGGCCGTCCTGTTAATGGGAATGCGGCATGGAAGCGGATGTCGGTTTCGTGCTATCGATCGGCTGTCCGGCGATTAGTGAGCCGAACCTGCTTATTATTGAACCTCACTGCGCTGTTCGGGTCGTTGGCAAGGCAAATCGAGAAATAGTGAACCATAAGTAACTATTGCTGAACTCAAGTTCACTAACAATAAAATGCGGTTCACTAATCGCCGAATTCGTGCATCCGGCAAGCGATTAGAGCAATGAAGTAATGAAGTTCACTAATAATGAAGTTGGGTTCATTATTTCCGCCGCGATGTGCGATGAAACTTTGATGTTGCATCCATTCACTCCGATAGGGCGACTCTTACCTGCCGCATCTAGTTTTGTAGTGCTGATTTCAGCGCTATTGTCGCTCGCTGACTGCTACTTCCGCCAAATAAGGTTGGTTTCAACCTTATTTTCCCCGTTCACCCCGATTCGGCCACTCTTACCTGTCGAAGTCGGGTACATAATGCTGATTTCAGCGCTATTCGAGCACACTGACTGCTACTTCCGCGAAATAAGGTTGGTTTCAGCTCTATTCCCCCGTTCATCCCGAACCAGTGGCATTTTACCGCCCATTCTTAGCCGTCAGCCGGCAATTTGCCCGACTCGGCAGCTTCAGCTTCCACTCCTTTCTTCGCCGATTTCGGCGAGCATCCATGAGGTTGGCTACTAGCACTCTGCCGCTCTAAGGTGCATCGCCGATTTTCCTTTGCAACAAACAGACCGCTTGACACGAAACCAAAAGGTGTCATATTATAAAAAAGCGAAACCAAATGGATTCCTATTCGGAGGCATTCGACAAATGAACGAACAATTGTTAGGCAAGCTGCGCTACAAGGAGGGCGCCGCCGCGGTCTGGAACGCGCCTGAAGGGTACGATCTCGGAATCGGCAGTCCAGCGGAACGGACTGAGGGCGCGTACGATTTCGCGCTGCTCTACGTCAACAACTTCAGCGAGGCCGAACAGTGGGTGCCGAAGGTCATACCGGACTTGAAAGAGGATGCCTTATTTTGGGTATCCTATCCGAAGCAAGGTCCCAAGGCGAAGGAGAAGCCGGACATCAACCGGGATATTTTGGCCGCGTGGGTGCAAGAGCATACGCCCTACAGAGCCGTCAGCAACGTCGCCATCGACGAAAAATGGTCGGCTCTCCGCTTCCGCCCCCAAGACAAGGTCAAGACCGGCAAGCGCACGTAACTAGACCAAGCAACGCAAATATCCGAAAAAACAGGAGGACTAATCCATGAACAACAATACGTCGGACACGCTGCCGGACATTCGTCAAACGGTGCTCTTAAACGCGCCTATTCAAAAAGTATGGGACGCCGTCGCCACCTCGGAAGGAATCGCCGCCTGGTTCATGCCGAACGATTTCAAGCCGGAGCTCGGCTATGAATTCCAGCTGCACGCGGGGCCGTTCGGTGACTCGCCCTGCAAAGTAACCGAGCTGGATCCTCCCCGCCGCCTGTCGTTCACGTGGGCCAAAGATTGGACCCTTACGTTCGAGCTGGCGGAGCAGGACGGCAAAACCGAGTTCACCTTGATCCACGGCGGCTGGAGTCCGGATATCGTGACCGAATTCGGCGAAACCCACCGCGTCGTGCGCGAACGGATGTCGCAAGGCTGGATCGGTATTGTGCAGAAGCTCTCGTCCCATGTCGAAGGCTAAGACGGCTGCGGGCGGCGCAGCGGCGAAGCACGACGTGTTTCAAGCGATTGCCGATCCGACCCGTCGCAAGCTGCTGCTTCTGCTCGACGGACAGGAGATGCCGGTCACGGTCATCAGCGGCCACTTTCCGATGAGCCGTACGGCGGTTTCCAAACATTTGCGCATTTTGGCGGACGCCGGATTGGTCAAGGAACGCAAGGTCGGCCGGGAAACCCGATACCGGATGGAGCCCGAGCCGCTGCTCGAATTGAAGCGCTGGCTCGCCTATTTCGAGCGCTATTGGGAAAACAAGATGGCCGCGCTCAAACGGTACGTCGAAGCCGAAGATCCGGTCGGCGACACCGGATTCCCGCAGCTTAAAATCGCTCCACTAAGCGCTGACGACGAAACGTAAGGAGCGACAACAAAATCACACAAAATAAAGAACCTCCATCCCGTCCTATGCGTGGCTTTGGAGGTTCTTGGCTTTACCCATGACTTCACGGCCGTCACTTGACGACCTGAAACAATTGCGGAATCGCCGGTCCGACATAACGGACGGATGTGCGGTTTCCCTCCAGTCCGAGCCACCATATGCTGCAGTTGTCGCCATACGGCCTTACTTGGCTGGAGTAGTCCAATCCGAGGACGGCCAGCATCAGACGGCGGTTCAGCGCGCCGTGGGCGACCAGCGCGACGCGCCCGTCTTCTCCGCCCTGCTCGCGCAATCGCCCGAGCAGCAGCCGCGCCCGCTCGAAGCCGCTCTGCGACGTTTCGCCGCCGGGACAATGCCAGCCTAACGGGTCGGCAACCCCCACGCCGGGAAAGCGGATTTCCGGGTACAGCTCGGTCAGCCGTTCCATCGTAGGTCCGCGATAGCCGTCGCCGGTCCATACTTCGTGGGCGTCCAGCCATACCTCGACCGGCAAGCCCGTCGCGCGGGCGAGCGGCTGCGCGGTTTCAACGGCCCTCATGAGCGGGCTGCAAAAGATGCGGTCAAGCTTCGCCTCCGCCATGCAGGCCGCCATGACCGCCGCTTGCCCGCGGCCGCGCTCGGTCAGACCTCCGTCCGCGAGCAGCGTCTCGGACGTATTCGTAACGGATTCGCCGTGGCGGATAATGAATAGTTCCATCCGTATGTACCTCCTGTTGAAATGGAATTATGCGAACAAAGCGGGCTTCAGCGTCCACGTCTGCAGCTTGGACATCCGCACCGTGTTCGGCGCTCGGAAATTTTCGGGAAAAATACGCCATTTCGGTCCCCACAGGTCGTTGTCCGCAGCGTACCGCTCCGTCTCCAATATCCCTTCGACAAGCGCAACCGTATCGTCATCCCGCAATCCCAATCGAATGATCCGGGCCATCGTACAGGTCAGATCGAGCACGCTCACCTTCCGCCCGGCCGCCTCGTAGCAGTCCGGCAGCTGCCTGAAGCCGAGAACGTGCGGCTCTTCGGCCGCCTCCAGCGCTTTCTTGATGTCCGCGACACGCAGCGCCTCCCCTCTTGCCTCGCTAACGGCTTCATGTTCCGGACCGTAGGCGAGCTGCGGCGTAAGCTCGCGGCCGAGTAGCAGGCCGGCAAACAGCGAATGCAATTCGGATGCCGAATAGCTTTTGCCGCCGAGCTCGCGGAAGCCCAATTCGCGGTCTACCGTTGCGGCAAGCTCGCGCACCTCGGACTCCGTCAACGTTCCGGGCTGCGAACGTTCCAGACTCAGCGCCCGCTCTGCCGTTATATATTCGATCTGCCCTTTGGACAGCGTATAGTCGATAAATTCGCCGAGCTTGGCGAGCCAGTGCTCCATCTCCCCGTCCGGCTTGAGCGGGGCCGGACGCCACTCCTCGCGGGGAGTTTGCCGTCCGCGCGCGAAGTTGACCGCATCCCAGAAGCCTTCGCAGACGAAATCGCATTCGTGGCAGTAGATGCTGATGAAGCCGACCGATTCGTGGGCCGACTGCTCGCAGTACCGGTCGAACTCGGCAATCGCCCGCTCCATGCCGCCCTCCTTGAAAGATAGCTTGATCGTCGCCGTCAAGCTCGTAAAATTCAACAGGCCGCCGTACCAGAACGGCCGACCTTCCAGCATGATTTGATCGTGATCGTCCAAATAGACGGGAACACCCCATTTGCGCAGCGCGGCGAACGTTTGCGGCGCCCAGGAATAGCCGGCCTGCCCGTAACAGACAACGGGCGAGCGTGTTATGCGTTGAACGTCTTCGAGCCCTGCGCGCTCCCGCGTCTCAAACTCCATGGCGCCTTCGCGGAAGCCGAGGTGCTCCAAATATTCGGTGCTCACCGGATGCTGGCTGTGCAAGTCGCTATGATAGCCGATTTCGTGGCCGGACAGCCCGTTCAGAATATCTTGCCGCTGCTGGGCGCTCGTCAGACGCGCCTTCTCGCCGACGATTTTGAAAATGCCGGGAATCCCCTTCTCCTTCAGCACTTGCAGCGCTCCCGACCATGCATCCTGCGCCTCCGGGGTAATGTAATCCTCCACATCGAACCAAAGCAGCACTTTGATGTTTGCCATATGTCCGACTCCTTTCGGTCGCATTTTACCGTATTATATCGACGTATAATTCCGGCATCTGTACCGGCAGCTACACTTCCTCCCAAATCCGCCGCACATTGTCGAAGGCAATTCGGGCCCCGGTCAGCGCAGGCTCCATTCCTTCGAATTCGATCGACAAATACCCGTCGTAGCCGGACGCCTTGATCGTGGACAACAAATGATGCATATCGAGCGAGCCGCATCCGGCGATCGCTCCGCGCAAATAATTGCCGCCGACCGTGGCGAACCAGCCCTCTCCGGGATGACTGCACCGCTTGCGGCTGTAGAAATCTTTGACGTGCACCATCGAAGCGTACGGAATCAGCTTCGCAACGGCGATATGCGGATCTTCGTCGGCGACCATGAAATTGCCCACGTCGACCGTTGTCTTGTAGTTGGACCGGCCGACGCTTTGCAGCACGCGCAGGACGCGGTCGCTCGACTGGACGTAATAGCCGTGGTTTTCCAAGCTGGTCGCAATGCCCAAGCCCGCGGCATAGTCGGCAATTTCCCGGCACGCTTGAACGATGGACGGCAAGTCGGCTTCGAACCGGTCGATGGAGCATTCGCCGATCGGCCTCTTCGCTACGTCATGGCGCATCAGCTTCGCGCCGAGCGCGTGTGCGATATCGACCTGGCCTTTGATTCTGGCAATCTCGGCGGCAAGCGCGGCCTCGTCCTTGTTCACGAAATTTCCGCCTACGGCATAATTCGATATCGCAAGCCCGTTTTCCTCGGCCGTTTGCCGAATCCGCTCCACGAACCGCTCCTCCTTGATCTGCTCCCTCATGCCCGACAAAGGCACGATTTCCACATGCGCCGCTCCCTGCTCGGCAATCCAGCGAATCGCCCGGAAAATATCCATATCGCCCGAGTCGATCAGGGCGTGCAAGCTGTAGCTGCTTATTCCCAGTTTCATCATATCCGCACGCTTCCTTCGGTTTTATTGGATCGCGTCGAGCGTCCGGATCCGTCCGGCTCTTGTACGATTGCACGGGCCAGTACCGGGTAATGGTCGGATGGGTACAAGCCGCCGATCCGGTCGCGTATAATGCCGACACCCAGAAAGCGGATTTCCGGCGAGGCGAAGACGTAATCGATCGGCCTCCCCTCATCCCCGCCCGCGAAGCCGTGGAACGAAAGCCCCGGATCTTTGCCCGCGGACTCATAGGCATCGCAAAGCGAACTGAGTGCGCCGTCCACTTCGAGCTTTCCGCGCAAAAAAGCGATAGCCGGATTGTCCGGCTCGGCATTCATATCCCCGGTCAAAAACGCCGGCAAGCCGGTGCGCTCCCGATGCTCGGCCAGTCTCGTCCACAGCAGGCGGCTTCCTTTTTCCCTGGCATGCTGGCTGCTGTGGTCCAGATGGGTGTTATAGTGCAGAAACGATTTCCCCGACTCTGTTCTGGACCGGAACAATACCCATGTGCATATTCGGAAGTGCGACGCGCCCCAGCTTTTTTCCTTCGGTCCGTCCGGCTGCTCGGACAGCCAAAACTGCCCCCGGTCGAGCGGCTCGACCTCGTCCTTCCGGTAAAAGATCGCATTGAATTCATTCTCGCGGCCGCCGTTTCTTCCTTCTCCGACCCAGCCGTATTCGGGCAAGGCAAGCTCCAGATCGGTCAGCATGCCGTACAATCCTTCCTGTGTTCCGACGATCGCCGGCCGGTAGAGGGAGAACATTTCCGCGGCCGCCCCCTTGCGATGCTCCCAGCTGTTCCCACCGTCCCCCGGGTTGTTGAAGCGGAGATTGAATGTCATTACCGATACGTTCATCGTTTTGTTCCCTCCATCATTGTTTGGGCCTGTCGCCTACGAAGACTGGGCCGGCTCGGCGGCGACCAGCTTCGGCGGCGGCGGCACCCGTCCGATAGGCTCGTGCTCGGGCTGCTCCGCGACGAGCGAGTCGTCGGCAAGCCGGATCCAGGTATCGAAGCCGCTCTCCCCTTCGCGAAGCCGGATAATCCGCGCACCGCGCCGGAACGGTTCATCGCCAATGGTGTTGCAACCGCCCGCACGACCGTAGCACAGACGGATGCCGTATAAATCGCCCCAGAAGTCGTTCGTATGATCGTGGCCGACGAACGTCCCCATCACGTCGCCCATCTGCTTCATCGCCGCGAACATGCCGGTGTTCAAGCGGGGACAGCCAACATTCTCATGCTTGACGCCATAACACGTATGCATATCCCACACATCGTTATATTCGGGGAACGGAATGTGGAAAAAAGCCAATGCCGGCAGCGGTTCGCCGCCATTGCCCGCGCGGAACGCCTCCGACTGCCCGACATACCAATCGATCTGATCGCGTTCGAGCCAAGCATAGCTTTTGAGAACAGACCTCGGAGCGCTGCAGCCGGTGTCGAAAAAGTAGAACGCCGCCTTCGCGGAGTCATTATCCGTATCCGCCCCTGCAACAGTCAGCGCATAATTCCCTACTCCCGACACATGGTCGGGACCCGCTTCGGCCAAGCATAGCTTGCGGCCCTCGATCGCCTCCATCATTTCCTCACGGGTGCATATGTCATGCTCGGAGTCATGGTTGCCGAACACGAACGCATACGGCAGTTCCAGCCGTTCCGGCACGGCCAATACTTCCAGCAGCTGCTCCAGCTGGTGGGGACAGCTGTTTCCTTTGACCGCATCCCCCGTAAAAACGACGAGATCCGGCCGTTCCCGCTTCAGTATCGATTCCATGACGGCCATCGTTGCCTCGTCCTCCGCCGTTCCGCCCGCATAGTGCAGATCGGCAATCTGCACGATCGTGAACGTGCCGTCTCCGCGAAATCTAAGATTGCTTTGCTTTACCATCGGGAATATGCCTCCTGTCTCCGTTCGCCGCATGCGGCGGGACTAACCGTCGTCCGGCGCAGCGGGGTTGCAGGGAGTCGCACGCCATGCTTCGAAGCCCTCCAGCATGGCCGCGATATTTGCCGTCTCCGCTTACGAATGCGACGACTGTTCCGGCAAATGCTCCGGCTGGCTCGGCTCCGCCGTTCCGTCCGCCAGCCTGATCCAAGTTTGAAAGCCGCGTTCCCCTTCGCGCAGCCGGATGAGGCGCGACCCTCTTTGCAAGCCTCCCACGACCGTTCCATTGAAGCCGCTGGCGCGCCCGTAGCACAGACGGATGCCGGCGAGCTCGCCCCAGTAATCGTTGGAATGATCGTGGCCGACGAACGTTCCCATTACGTCCCCTCCCTCGACCATAGCCGCAAACAGACCGACATTCAGCGCAGGACAGCGTACTTCGGCGTACTTGGAGCCGTAACATACGCGCGACTGCCACACTTCCTCGTATTCCGGCAATGGAATATGGAAAAAAGCGAGCGCCGGCAGCGGTCCGCCGCTCCGCTCCGTCAGCCGTGCGGATTCGGCCGCATACCAGTCCGCCTTGTCGCTCCCGATCCATTCCCCTCGCCCGTCGATGCACGCCCAGTCCGGAGCGTTGCACTCGCTGTCGAAAAAATATAGCGCTGCCGCAGGCGCATCCGCAGGCCGCGAGCCCTCGATCGGGATCGTATAGTTGCCTACCCCGCCGAGCGACTCCGGTCCCGCTTCGGCCACGCAATACGGCTGCCGCCTCTCCTGCTCCATCAGCTCGGCCCGAGTCGCATCCTTGCGCGAATCGTGGTTGCCGAATACGAACGCATACGGAATGCCGGCATCTGCGGCGCAAGCCGTCACCTCGGCGAACTGGGCCCTCGCATCCGGCCCCCGGCGTATGAGATCGCCGGTAAAGACGGCCAAATCCGGCCGTTCGAGCTCCAGCACCCGTTCGATCAAAGCCAAGGAAAGACGGTCCTCCGGCGCGTCTCCCCCGTTATGCACGTCGGCAAACTGCGCGATCGTAAACGTCCCGTCGGACCGAAAACGCAAGCTGCGTTTTTGGACGGACAAGCCGGCTTCATCAGCCCGCTCCGACGCTGTCTCCACGCGAAGCTTCATAGTCTCAGCCTCCGTCCCGATGAGAAAGGTTCGTTTCGGTTCGAAGCCTATTCGACGAACTCGCCCCGCCCGCCGGCAAATTGGTGAACCCGATTTTACTATTGGTGACCTTATGTTCAGCAATAGACACTCATGCCTCTGACGAGGCCCCGCTGAATGATGATGGAAAGCTTCGCAACCGCTCGGTTCAAGCTATTTCCAGGGTAGTAAATCAACCTTAGCAGTATCCTTCAGGTTCAGTATTGACTTGAGCCTGCCTCACCGCGGCTGGCTACCACGGAACGTCGCCAAGCAGCTTCCGCCCCAGCTCCGTCAGACGCGCCGGTTCCGTACCCGGAAGACGCTCCAGCCCCCGCGGATCCTCGGTGGCGTACGCGGGTCCGACCCGGTCGCGCCAGCTTGCGACGGCTTCTTCCCGACGCACTCCGGGCGCAGCCGGGAACATCGTAATATATTGCGCGAAGCGCGGCAGCTTCGTGTAATTTTGCCCGTTGCCGTGGGCGAGCAGGACGTCCCAGATCAGCAAATCGCCGGCTTCCCCGGGGATCGGCACGATGTCGTGGCCGGAAACGTCCGGTATCGTCGGATGCCGATCGGCCGGCTGCGTCCCGATCCATCGCTCGAAGTCGCGGTACAGGCTCGGTACGCCTTGAAAGCCGCCCTGATCCGCCGACGTATCGGCCAAATACAGCACGCCCTGCACGCGCGGCGGCCTCGGCAGCGGAAACGTCAAATTGGACGTATTCGTGTCCCAATGAATGAAGCCGGTATTGAATTTCGTCATATCGTCGCGGCGAGGGGGCTTCATATTGACCCGGTCGATGCTTACCCACAGCTTCTCCTCCCCGAGAAGCTCGGCGAACGCTTGATACAGCCGCGGATGCTGCCGGTTATCCCACATCGTCTGATGATGGAACAGCGGAATCATGCCCTCGCTCTGATGCTTCCACATATCGTCCATGCCGGCGGCCGGACGGTACCAGCTCTCCGGATCGTCCGGGCTCTGCCCGGTAAACGCCCAAATCGCGTCGATGACAGGATCGCAATTGGACTTCGGCACGACTCCCTTTACGAGAACATATCCGTTCGTATGGAAAAAATCGCGCATCTCCGAAGTAACAACCTCTCCCATTCTCCCCACATCCTTTCAACGTATGGACAAGCGTCTGCCCGCGCTCCCGGTATTCCGAATCGCGCGGGAGCCATCGTCACGCCCGGATCGGCGACTGCCGTCCGCCCGCCCGCTCTGCCGCCGGTTGGTTTATCATCCGGGCATCGGCCTCGTCGATCAATTTCCAGTACCGGGCGAGCCAGTACGGGTGCAGGTACACCGTGCCGTCCTCCAGCAGCAGCCCGTCCCCGCCGTCGCAAATATAGGGCGTTTTATCCCACCGGTGCATCGGCCTCTCTTCATAGGGCAGCGGCTCTTCGAGCAGCCGGTAGCCGTGCCGGACCAGCTCGGGATGGAAGCTCACATCCGCCCGATCGCCGTTGACGATTTTCCAATGGATAAAGTCGAGGGGCATCTCGGCAAGCGTCCGGACGGCCGCCTCCACGTCGCACAACCGCCCCGTCAAAGCCCCATAGATCGCGTTCCATAACGGCGAGCGCTCGCGTCTCTCGAACTGCCAATGGTGCTCGAGGCTCATCATATACAGCGCGCGCAAATCCGGATCGGTCTCGTACAGCAGTAGCGGAACGTAAGCATGAAAGCCGAGATTGTCGTCGATGCCGCTCGCTTCGCCGAGGAACGTCCGCTTCTGCTCCAGCGTGTTCAGTCCGTAATGGAACCGGGTGACCAGCTCCCGGTATTCCCGCCCGTACTTGTCGTCTCCGGTAATATGGCCGGCCGTCTTCAGAAATGACAGCATTTGCAAAGAGTTGATCCCGCGCTGTTCGGACCATTTCGCGTCGGCGTTCAGCTTCCGGGGAGTCCATACCCCCCATGTCGTCGGCAAGCCGTCCGTATCCGTCAGGCAGTAATCGTGGCCGATGACGTGATCCATGATGGAACGCACGCACGACCGCACGCTTTCCTTGTCTTCTTCGTCCGCAACTAGATCGTAATAAATCGAATAAGCGTAAAAATGGCCGGTCAGCTCGTCGCTTGACGTGTCGCCCTTCCACTCCCATTCGCCGTCGCCGGAAACGCGCCATTCCGGATTGCGCCCGCTGCGGCCGAACAGCGGCTCGGTACGGTGGCACACCGAACGCGCGAAAAAGCCCGGCCGGCCGGTCACCTCGAGCAGACGCATGACCGCATGCATCGAACGCTTCGCCTTCTCTTTGGCCCGCTCGTCACCGGTGACCGCGAAGCGGTAGCATTGGGCGGCGATATAATCGGACGTCCATAAACCGTCGTTGTCGGAGATTCGGACGCTGCCGCTGTCGATACTCCCTTCTTCCGTCAGCCCCCGGCGTGTCACGTAGCCGTAACGCGTCTCATACTTCTCGACCATCCGGTCGAAATGGTCGGCCTTCTCCTCCAGCGTCATCGGCCGTTCGGCAAGCCTGCCGATTCCTGCGGCGGTGCCGATCCACGCCGTGCCGTCCGGCTCCGCCGCCAGCGCCCGCACCTCGTCATGGGGCAGCCACCGCTTGGAGGCGAAATACCGGGTCTGACCGTCGCGCAGCCGAATCGCCCCTCGCGCCGTTCCGAACCAGCGTGTCCCGTCGACACCAATCGTTACCGTCCGGACATCTTCGCAAGCGATTCCTTTCGTACCGTCGAGCAAATAAAATTGATCGGTGCCGTCATGGATGTACACCCCTTTATCGGCGGCGATCCATATATGAGCCCAGCGGTCCGACGCCATGCCCCGCAGGTCATCGCTCGCCAAGCCGCTGTCGCGGGCGGTAATTTTGAACCAATGCGGCCGCTTGCCCGACAGCGCGAGCAAACCCGCGTCCGTAGCGGCGTATACTTCCGCCGATCCGATGGCGGCCAAGGAGCGGACGCTTGCCCGCCCGAATACGGCCACCCGTTCCCACCGATCGCGCGCATGACGGTACAGCGCCTCCGGGGACGCGGCCCACAGCGTGCCGTCATCATCCTCGGCCATCGCCAAGGCCGGCTGGCCGAACGGGTCCTTGCTCCACTCGCCCTCCTGCAGCCGGTACATACCGCCGCCCGCCGATACCCATAACCGACCCAGCCGGTCCGCGTGCAGCATCGTGATCGACTCCGCAGCGGGACAGGACTCCCCGCAGCCCGCGACAAGCTCGAATCGCTCTCCGACCCGCCGGGCCAAGCCCGACCGCGTGCCGACCCATACCGTGCCGCCCGCGATCGCCAATGCAGTCACATCATCGGATGGGAGCCCATCCCGCGTCGTATAGAAAGTCCGTTCAAGCTGCGGGAACCGTCCCAGCACAAGCGTAGATCCGGGCATTTTCAATAGGTTACGCCTCCTCCCGAAGCTATACGGATCATTTCGCTAATGTCCTCGCATGCTCCTGTTCCATTCATCCGAACAGCGGGCCGAAATCGCCTATGTATCGCAGGTCGACTCCTTCGCCGCCGATATGAAGCCAGAACATCGTTCCGTTGCTTTGCAAAAAACGGACTCCGCTGCGATGATCCAGGCCGAGAGCGGCCAGCAGCAGACGACGGTTGAAGCCGCTGTGCGAGAACAGCGCCACCCGCTCGTCGCCGGGAAATTCGCGGCGCAGCCGTTCGAGCACCCGCAGCGCGCGCCCGTGAGCCTTCTCCTCGTCCTCGTCGCCGGAGCAATACCAGCCCTCCGGCTCGATCTCGTCCTCGAAGCCGATCTCCGGGTACGCCTTGCGCATCTCCGGCCCGGTCGGACCGCGGTACGCTCCCTTGCTGCGCACCTCGAACGTCTCGGTCCAGACGCGGATCGGCAAGCCCGTCGCCCGAGCCAGCGGCTGAGCCGTCTCGATCGCCCGCTGAAGCGGACTCGACACGATATGCGTCACTCCCGCATCCTTCATCCCGGCCAGTACTTTACCGGCCTGGCTGCGGCCGAGCTCGGTCAGCTCTCCGTCCGCCATATCGTAAGTCACCGTATTGCCGATCGATTGTCCATGACGAATCAGAAATAAATCCATGCGCTTGCCTCCTTGAGTCTTTTACGCCGTTATGCGAACAACGGGCGCGGGGCTCCGGCGTATTCCACGACGACGCCCCGCTCCTCGAATCGGATCCAGTAGATGCTGCCGTTCGCTTCCGAAAACTTCACGCCGCTGCCGGGACCGAGTCCGATCGCCGCGCGCAGCAAAAACCGGTTAAAGCCGCCATGTGCGAACAGCGCTACCCTCTCGTCGCCGGGAAACTCCCGACGCAGCCGTTCGAGCACCCGCGTCGCCCTTTCATGACCCATCTCATCGGATTCGTCGCCGGCGCAAAACCAGCCGTCGTCCCCGAAATCGTCCTCTACTACGATCCCGCCGTACTTCTGCGCCAGCGCCTGCCCGGTCGGTCCCCGGTAAGGACCCCGATTGCGGATTTCGTAAGCGTCGAGCCAGACGCGGACCGGCAAGCCGGTCGCCCGAGACAGCGGCTGAGCCGTCTCGATCGCCCGGATCAGCGGACTCGACACGATATGCGTCAGTCCGGCGCCTTCCATGCATATCGCGACCGTCTCCGCCTGGCTGCGGCCAAGCTCGGTAAGCTCGCAGTCCGGCATATCCTCCTTGACCGTATTGCCGACCGACTGGCCGTGACGGATGATGAACAGCTCCATTACGGCACCACCGCTTCCCCGGTCTCCGCCGAACGGTAGAGCGCCTCGATAATTTGCTGGACGACGACGCCCTGTCCCGGCGTGGACAGCATCCGGCCCTTTCCTTCCAGCGCGTCGATGAACGCCTCCAGCTGCACCTGATGCATATCCGGATCGGGAATTTTCGGAGCGACGATATCGACCGGAATGCCTTGTCGAAGCTGATGAATGCCGGCCGTCTTGTAGTCGAGACCGCCCTTCGTGCCGTGCAGCCGGACCGTGTTGTTGTTGCCTTCCGGCGCGTGGACGATAAAGCTCGTTTCCAGCAGCAGCGTCGCTCCGTTCTCGAAGCGGATCATCCCCATCGCCAAGTCCTCCACCGTGTAGTTGGCGTAATCCCAAGGCGTCGGCACCGAATCGTACGGCTTCGTGCCGAGCTCGCGGTAAGCCGCGCCCATTACTTGCACAGGCTTCGGAAAATCCATGAACCATAGGGCGAGGTCCAGCATGTGCACGCCGATATCGATCAGCGGGCCGCCTCCCTGCAGCTCCTTGTTCACGAACACGCCGCCGGGAATTCCGTTGCGGCGCATCGCCGCAATCCGTCCGGCATAGATGTGCCCGAGCTCGCCCGCTTCGATCGCCCGCTTCAAATATTGCGCCCGCGCCCTGTACCGGTTGCAGAAGCCGTAGGCGAGGATCGTGCCGGAAGCGGCTGCCGCCGCTTCCATCTCCATCGCTTCCGCCGAAGTCATCGCCGGCGGCTTCTCGCAAAGCACGTGACAGCCCGCCTTCAGCGCGGCCAGCGTCGCGGGAGCGTGGAACTTGTTGGGCGTACATACGCTCACCGCGTCAAGCTCCGCATTCTCGAACATCTCGTTGAAATCGGCGAAGCCATACGCAAAGCCGTGCTCCTCGATATTCCGGCGCACCGTCGCTTCGTTCACGTCGGCGATCGCCACAAGCTCCACCCGGTCCGCGTGCTTCTTATAGTTGTTAATATGGGCCGCCTGGGCGATGCCTCCGCCTCCGACGACGCCGATTTTCAATTTGGCCAAACTTGATCGCCCCCCGTCCGATTGCCTGTCATGCATGCCATGCGTCGGGCTTTTATTTGCCCGCCGCCTGCTTAAGCTTCGCCTTGTCGACCGCAACCGCTTTTTCCGTCTCGTCCATGATCGCCTTCAGCACCGCTCGCGAATCCTGGTTTTTCGTCAGCGCTTCGGCCAAGCTTTTGCTCCAAATTTCTTTCGCCTTCGCGTCGAGCGGAACGTTCGACTGGTACGGAATGCGGTCCTGGATGGAGAAGCCCAGCTGAAGCAGCTTTTGCCCGCCTATTGCCGGTTCGCCGTACTCTTTTGCCGTCGGCAAATTGCGGTGAGGCAAATAAGGCGATATTTCCGCGAAATTCATATACACCTTCTGGGCTTCCTCGGACATCGCGGCAAACTTGATATATTCCCAGGCAAGCTCCTTGTTCTTGCTTTGCGACGGAATGAGGAACGTCCCGTACACGAGCCCGGGAGTTTGCCCGAACGGCAATGTCGTCACCCGCCATTTGCCCTGATTTTGCGACAGCGTGCCGCCGGGCAGGAAGCTGCTGATCCGCGAGGTGCCGCCGAAGTAGGTGACGAGTCCGCCGTTGTTGACCGCGCGGTCCGTCTCTTCCTTCGTCTTCTCATAGATCAGATCGAGCTGGGCGGCCCGCTTCGCGTAATCGATCGCCTTGGCGAACGCGTCCGTATTCCGCGCAAAATTCATCTCCTTGTCGAAGTAGCCGAGATGCGGCGATGCGATGTCGGTCACTTCCGACGTCCGACGGAAGAAATAGTGTCCGCGGCTGCGCAGCTTTTGGGCCATATCGAAAAACTTCTCCGGATCGGCGACCAGTTTGCCTACCTCCGCGGGATCGCTCGGAAAGCCGTTTTCCTCGAAAATATCCGCCCGGTAAAACATGACGTAAGGCGTAAGCTGAAACGGGATTCCGTAAAGCCGCTTCCCGTCGAGCGACATGGACATCTCCCATGCCGCCTTCACGAAATCGTTCCTGTATTGCAACGCGCTATAGGGAGCGTCCAGGAAGTTTTCCAAGCCGTCGGTCGCTTTTACTTTCCAATAGTGGGCTTCATGCAGGTGCATGACGTCAGGCGCCCCCGTACCCGACGCAAGAGCGGTGACGAACTTGTCTTCGGCATCCGAAGGCGTAGTGTTAACGACCTTTACATTCGGATATTTTTTCATGAACAGCTCATCGACATCTTTATAAGCTCTCCATACCGTAATTTCGCCCTTGAATTCTTCCGGCTTCTTCTCCTGCGTCTTCGTCGGGACGGCCGTGCCGTTCGCGGCGGGCGCCGCCTTATTGCCATCGGTTTGACCGGTGCATGCGGCAAGCAAAAGCGACATGGTGTATACAACGGCCAGGGTCATTCGAGAACGTTTCATGGTCTCATAACCTCCCCAGTCTCACTTCGCCTATTTGCCGAGTTTTTTCTTCAAAGCCTCTTTCTCGACCGACACCGATTTTTCCGTCTCGTCCATAATCGTCTTCAGCACGGCGCGGGAATCCTGATTTTTCGTAAGACCTTCATTGAGCAGTTTGGTCCAGACGGAGGACGCTTTTTCGTCGAGCGGATTGCCGCTCGTGTACACCATTTTGTCCATGAGCTGGAAGCCGTACTGCAACACTTTTTGTCCGCCCATCGCCTTCTCCGCCGTATTCGCGACCATCGGCAGGCTGCGCGCCGGTCTGTACGGGCTCAGGTCGGCCGTCTTCATGAAGATCGCCTGCGCCTCCGGATCGGTAACCGCGAACTTGATATACTCCCAGGCGATTTCCTTGTTCTTGCTCTGCGACGGGATGACGTAGGTGCCGAAGCCGAGGCCCGGAGTTTGACCGAACGGCAGCGAGGTCATCCGCCATTTTCCTTGGTTTTCCGAGAGCGAGCCCTTGTTGCCCTTCTCGTCGATTTGGAACGTGCTTAACCGGTATACGCCGCCGAAGTACGTGACGAGCTTGCCGCTGTTGAGCGCCCGGTCCTGCTCTTCCTTCTCTCCCGGGAAGATGAGGTCGAGCTGGGCGGCCCGCTTCGCATAATCGATCGCGCTGGCGTACGAGTCCGTGTTGCGCAAGTAAGTCAGGTTGCCGTCATAGTAGCCTACTCCCGGGGAAGCGACGTCCGTCACCTCTTCGGCTTTGCGGAAGAAGTAGTGGCCTTTGGCACGCAGCTTCTGGGCCATTTCGAAAAATTTGTTCGGATCGGCCACGAGCTTGCCTACCGCGTCCGGATCGGACGGATAGCCGTTCTCCTCGAAAATGTCCGCACGGTAGAACATGACGTACGGCGTAATGCGCCACGGGATGCCGAACAGCCTCTTGCCGTCCAGCGAGGTCGACATATTCCAGGCCAAATCGAGGAAATCCTTCTTCATAAAGCCCGCATTATAAGGCGCATCCAGCAAATTTTCGAGTCCGTCCATCGCCTTGTATTTGAAGAAGTGGGCTTGCGACAAGTCGATGACGTCCGGGGCTCCGGTTCCGGTAGCGAGCGCGGTCGTAAATTTGTCTTCCGGCTTCTCCGGCGTATCCATCTTTACTTTGACGTTCGGGTATTTTTTCATAAACAGCTCGGAAACGTCGTTGTAGCCTTTCCAAACCGTAATTTCGCCTCTAAAGTCTTCCGGCTTCTTCGTGCCTCCGGCATCCGTGCCCGTCGCGGCGGACTTGCCGCCGTCCTCCGGCTTGTCGGTTCCGCAAGCGCTCAGCACGAAGGCGAGCATCATGATGATGGCTATTAACGAGAGTGACATTTTTCTCATCGCGTTCTTCTCTCCCCGCAAAATGGTTTCGCTTCCCGTCCCGCCCGAGATGCGGCCGGAACGACTTGAACTTCTTGACCCGCTTGGACCTGCCGTTCGTTGCGCGATCGTGCGATCGCCTTCCCATGCGGCCATTGCGCCAATGCAAACGCTCGACGCAACGCCTGATTTGCGGGCATCCCCCCTTTCACGGGGCCGGTTACTCTCCGGCAATCCCCGTTCGCTCGACGCTCTCGACGAAGTATCGTTGGGTAAACAAATACAGCAGCAAAATCGGCAGTATCGCCAGGAACGAGCCTGCCATCAGCTTCTCGTGGTTCGTGGGAAGCTGGCCGATCGCATCGCCCGGATCGCTGATGCCGGTATCGTCCTTCTCCTTCGTCACGACCATCGTCCCGAGCTTCTGGTTCAGCGTGTAGCTGTCGCCTTTGTTCAAGTACAGATTCGGGAAGAAGGAATCGTTCCAATGCCAGACGATCGAGAACAGGAATACGACGAGAACGGCCGGTTTGGCCATCGGCATCATGATCGAGACGAACGTCCGCAGCGGCCCCGCGCCGTCGATCTTGGCGGCTTCCTCCATCTGATGGGGCAGCCCGCGGAAAAACTGCATGTAGACGAGCACGAACAAAGCGCCCCGCAAGCCGTGTCCGAACAAATTCGGCACAAGCATCGGCAAGTACGTGTTGGTCATTTTCAGATCGCTGAACAGCAGAAACAACGGCACGACGATCGATTGCGGCGGTACCAGAAACGTGAACAGCAGCATGATCATCAGCAGCGTATAGCCCGGAAACCGGTAGCGGGCAAAGCCGTAGCCGGCGATCGCGCAGCCGATCAGCTGAAACACCGCGCCGCCGAGCGAGACGATCGCGCTATTCGCGAAATGCCTCATGTAATTCAACGTTTTGAACGCGAAGGCGAAGTTCTCGAAATTGAGCGACTTCGGTATCCACTGCACCAGCGCGTCGGCAACGTCCTGACCGGTCATGAACGATTGGCTGACCATGTAGAGCATCGGATAAAGGAATACAAACGACAGGCTGGAGATCGTCACGTAATGGATCGCCGCTCCGGCCGCATGCTGCAGCTTTCTCGCCCCCGACGAGCGGACGAACCCGGAAGCGGAGCCCGGCCAGCCGGACGGATTGCGTCGGTAATGGAGCATATACCGGCTTTCTTTCATGTGGCGTTACCTCCTGTCCCGGGCCATGGCGGTCGTATTCCGGAACAAGAAGAACACGACGCCGATGACGAGGAAAATAAAGATGAAATAAATCCATCCGATTGCCGAAGCGTACCCGTAGCTGAATTTGTTGAACACGAGCGTATAAATGAATTTCATCATTTTGTTCATGACCGAGGTGAACGAATCGACGATGCAGAACAAGGTGCTTACGAGCAGCATCGGCATGATCATCGGAAACGTGATTTTCCAAAAATTTTCCCACGGCGTCGCGCCGTCGCACTTGGCCGCTTCGTACAAGGACGGCGAGATCGTCTGCAGGCCGGCCAGCAGAATAAGAATCGGTACGCCGGCTCCCCACATGACGAGCGTCAGCGAATCCATCATCGCGAGCAGCGGAGCGAGCAGCTCCAGCGGAATGTAATCCTGCAGCACGCTCTTCAAATCGTACTGCTGGAAAATCGGCAGCGTGGCCGCCCCTTGCGCCGTCAGCTTCTGCAGCGTTTCCCCGGCTGCGATAATGACCGGCAGGAAGAAAACGCCGCGGAAGAAGACGCGCCCCTTCATCGGCCGGTTCAGCAGCAGTGCGCTGAACATCGCGAAGATGAGGATCAGCGGTACGGTAAACACCGTCTGCAGCATCGTACCGGTAAGAATCGGCATGAATTCGACGTCTACCGTAAGAGCCTGCCGGTAGTTTTGCAAGCCGATCCAGGTCGCCTGCAGCCGGCCCGAGCTCACTTTCAAATCCTGGAACGAATAGACGAGCGAGCGGAGGAGCGGGATCGCCATGAAGACGCAAAATCCGATCGTCCAAAGCGCCACGAACGAGTAGCCCTCCAACATATGCCTGCCTCGCAGCGTCAAGCGGAGCTTTCCTTTCATTTCCCGGCCCCTCCCTTCCGGACGGCGAAGCCGCCCGCCTCGATCCGGACGCCGCCGGCCTGCTTGGCGCCCGTTCCGTAATTGACGTAAATGTCGACGCCGTTGCCGTACTTCGTCCGGTACAGGTCGCTGTCGATCCGCTCATGCTCCACGATCGGCTGGTTCGCCACCTGGCCGAGCGCTTCCGCCGCTTTGCGGTACTCCTCGGCCGCCGGGGCGAGCCAGTCGCGGTAATCGGAGCTGACCACGTTGTCGAGCGGCGTACGCGCCAGCTCCGACGAATTGGCGTAGGAGAGCCGGTAGCTCGGCATCGCGCCGTATTCGATCATGCGCAGAAACGATTTGCTCCCGTCGTCGCGCAGATTGCCCGGATTGCCGGTATACGGCAGCAGACCGCGCACGACCGCCTGATAGAACGGCACCGTCTCGTCCTCGAAGATGAAATGGCTCGAATCGAGCGGCGCGTTGTCAATCCGGTTCGTATGGCCGAGCGTATAGGCGAAGCCGTATTGGACGGCCGTGCCCCCGACCTGCTTGCGCACCGCATCGAGCGCGGCAGTCCAGCTTCCGATCGTCTGACCGCGGCTGTATGGGGCGGATACATCCTGATCGGAATACAGCAGATCGCCCATATAGTCCATTCGCAGTCCGTCAATGCCGAGCCCCGTATAACGGTTCAGCTCGTCTTCCAGCTTGGAAAGCGCCGCGAGCGGCTTCAGCAAATAGTGTCTCATTCCCTTCTGCTGCTGCAGCGTGGCCAAATTCGGCTGGCGGACGAGCATAGGCTCGCGGTTCAGGTTGCGGATCACATCCTTCGCTTCCTTGAATGCGCCGCTGTCCGCGTACGGCTTCACGTAATTGGCGTCCAAATAGAGCCGGATGCCCTTCGACTTGGCGAATTGCGCCAGCCTCTCCAGGCTTGACGTGCCGCCGAGCTTGCCGGCTATCGGAAAATGCTTCGGCTGCTTGCCGTACGCTCCGCCGTCGGACCAGCCCTCCAACGTCAGCTCGATCGCGTCGACGCCTTTGGCCGCGAAGCTGTCCACGATTTCTCGGGCCTGCTCGAACGTCGTCATCGGCATGTAGGTACTGCCGATAATTTCGTCTCTGACGACGCCGCCGATCAGCTGAAGCTGCATCGCGGCGCGCTCCGGCGTCACCGGCTTGACGCCGCGCTCGGTCGTCAAATAGCCGCGGTACGCCTGCGCCATGCCGACGTAATCGTTGCCCGCTCCCAGAAGCGGCACGTAACGGACCGCCCGATCGCCCTCGATCAATTTGCCTTGGTACATCGGAATTTCCCCCGAATCTCCGATGAAAATCACGTCGTCGTTGCGGTACGTGAATTCGACCGAGGAACGGTACAGACCGATGTTTTGGTAGCCCGACGGCGACGCGATGATTTTGGCGTCGTGGTCTCCCGCCGTGACGATGCCGGCGAAGCCCTGCGTGCCCCGCTTGATGCCGAACACCGGCATCGCGATGCTTTCCCGCGGGGAGCTGAATACGTCTTCCTTCGGATTTTTCAGCACGGTCTCTTTCGTCTTCGTATTGAAGGCGAAGTCGCCGCCATAGATGTTTTGGTAGTAGCGGTCGAAGTATTCCAGATGCTTCTCCTTGAAGCGAATAATGGCACCCGAGCCGTCCGGGACGAACAAGTAGCCGTTATCGGCCGGATTCGCCGCATCGAAGTACGGCAGCGGCTCCAGGCTGACCAGACGGCAGCCGTTGGCCTCGCGGATCGAGTCGTAAGGCACCTTGACCTCCAGACCGTCCCCGGCAAGCCGGTACTCCATCGTGAAATGCATCCCGATCGAAGTCAGCGCATAGTCGATCCGCACGCCTCCGCCATCGATCAGGGACGGCGTAGCCGTGCCCGCCTCCTTCTGCGGATAAGTCTGCGTCGGCTTTGCCCCTTGCGTATAGCGGATTACGATCGGATTTTGCACGACGGCGGACTGGCTGTCGGATATGCCCGCATTGTTTTGCGGATAGCTGTACCACGCCGCGCCGTTAGATTTATCCACGAGGTGGACGAGCCCCTTCGTTCCGTCATACATGAGCCGGTATTTGCCGTTCTCCGCCACCTGCCTCGGTACGGAGCCCGCGGAACCGGCCAGCGCGGCGATTTGCAGCGGAGCTTTGCTGTCGTTCTCGGCACAGCTGGCATTCGCCGTGGCCGCCTTCGTTTTGCCGTCCCCCCGGCCGTTCAGAAGGAGAGCGGCCGCAACGACGGCTGCTATGATGACCGCGATAATAAGTTTGATCATGCCGCTTCTGTTCATGCGCTGCCTCCTTCTACAAGCGGAATCGGATTTCCGTAACGAGACCGGTTATGAAATGGACGGCCTGATTGACGAGGCCGTAGAACAAAACGATGACGAACCAAATAATGAGCATGCCGACGAGCGTCAAAAACAAAATGAACAGCAATTTGTACAAATTGAAGTCGTGGACGATCTTCACCTTCATGATGAGCAGGAAGGCGACCCACACGAAAACGAAGCCGCTCAAAAACAAGTAGACGGACCATTCCCGCATCGAAAGCACGTTCGTCAGGAGCGAGATCGGCAGCGTCAGGACGACGTAAGGGGTCAGGGCGAAGGCGCTGCCGACCAATATTTCCTTGAACTTGCCCTCCCCTTCCTGAATCGTGCTTATGCCCCAATTGGCTATGGTCCACGTAAGCCACAGGACGAGTATGGACACGCCTTCGGTCACGAATGATATTTCATACGCCTCTCTGCGTTGGAACAGGAAGCCGGACAACGAAAGCGACAAGATGCGCACGACAATCGCAAGCGCGATCAGGACGAATGCATCCCGGTAACGGGCCCGGCCGGGCTCCTGCAGGTCGTAATAAAAATCGAGCGGATGGGCCAGCACCTGGCCCGCCATCTTCCACGTGCTCATGGAGCCCTCCCTCCTTCCGCGGCTGCGGCGGTCATCGACCGTTTAAGGGCTCGCGAGCGCTTGCGCCGGCGCCAACTTAGCCATAAGCGCAACAGCGTGCCGGCAGCGATCAGGATGACGAGCGACTCGGCGAAGTGCTCGCGCAGAAACAGCTTGCGCTGCTCGAGAAACGCGTTGGAATATTCCGTATACGCTCTCGCCTGCTTGAAATAAGCGAGCGCTTCCGAATAGTTTTCCTGCTTATACAACGATTTGCCGATTGCGACATACGCCAGATTGTAGTTGCTGTTCAGCTTCAGCACCTCCGACCACGGCTGCTGCGATTCCTCGTAGCGTCCGTCGGAATACAGCACCGATGCTTGGTGGACCAAATCCGCGAAGGCGGTAGTCCGGAACCTGTCGATCCGGTTGCGCGATTCGTCGGCCACATAGATCGTTCCGTCCGACGTCTGGGCGATGCTCGACGGGGTAATGAACAACCCGTTTTGCACCCCGATGCCGCCGAATGCGAACAGCAGGTTGCCGAGACTGTCGTATTGGAACGCCCGGCCCGTCACGAGATCGAGCGTGGTGATGAAGCCTTGGCTGCTTACCGTCAAGTCTACGAACGAGTTGATTTTGCGCTTCTCGCCCACGATTCTCATCCGGAAGTCGCCGTAACGGCCGAGCGCCGATTCCTGCTCGTTCAGCGTATCGACCCCGACCGCGCTCAGCCGTTTGATTTGCAGCGTCTCGATGCCGAGCGTCGTCGTGTAAATGAAGCCCTCCTGATCCTGGAACAGGTTGGAAAATTCCGGCGGTTTCTCGCCTGCGAGCTGCGCCTTCTGCTCCTTCGTCGCGATCAGCTTCGTCAATACGCGGGTGATGCTGAACGGCACATGGTTCGCGCCGTAGAACCCGGCAAATTCGCCGTCCGGATCGAGCTGCAGCAAGCCTTGGTACAGACCGTCGCAGACGATGAACAAGTAGCCGCGCTTGTCGACGATGACTTTGGACGGCAGATAGAGGAAATCTTCTCCGAGCAGCTTGCTTTTCGGACTGCGAAATTCCTTCAAGTATTTGCCGCTTTTGTCGAACACGGCGATGCGGCTGTTTTTCGTATCGGCCACGTACACCGTCCCGTCCTTGTCGGCGAATACGCCCTTCGGTCCGTTCAGCTTGCCATCGCCCTCCGCGGTCCCGTATATGCCGAGCAGCCGTTTGTCGGCATCGAGACGGACGATCCGGTTATTTCCCGTATCGGCGATATACAGCGTGTCGTCTGCGGCGACATACAAATCCTGCGGCTTGTTGAGCGGACCGCCTGCATTGTCGAAGCCGTCGATCGAATCGCGGTACGTATACCCGTTCAGCGAGGAGACCGGCTCGAATTTGTGATTGTACGTATATCCGCTGTATGGCGTGCGGGCCGACGCCGACGGCGTATTCGCTGCGAGCGTCGCGACCGCCAGGACGAGCAATGCCGCGACGCGTTTGTAAGCTCTCAAGTGGACTCCCCTCCTATGCCTTGATCCCCGAATGGGCCATCGTTTCGAGCACCCGCCGCTGTGTGACGATAAACATGATCAAGGTCGGCACGATCATCAGAAAGCTGGCGGCCGCCAGTGCGCCGGTCCTGGCTACGACCCCGTAGCCCCCGCTGATCGTACTGATCGCGAACGGCAACGTTTTCATCTGGTCGGTCGTCGTATACACCGTCGATGCCCACGGATCGTTCCAGGCGGCTATAAAGTTGAGCAGCATGAGCGTGGCGATGGCCGGCTGCAGCATCGGAATGACGATGCTCGTATACGTGCGCCATTCGCTCGCCCCGTCCATCCGCGCCGCCTCCAGAAGCGCGTCCGGAATCTGATCGAGAAACTGCTTCATCAGGAACAAGCCCATCGGCGAAGCGAGCATCGGCAGCACGAGCGCGAAATACGAATCCATCAGCCCCATTTTCGACATGACGATATATTGCGGAATTTGCGTTACCTGCGGCGCGAACATGAGCGCCAGCACGATCATGCTGAACAGCCCTTTGCGGAACGGCAGCTCCTTGTGCTTGCTCAGCGGATAGGCCGCCATCGTGCTGATGACGATGCCGATCGTGACGACCAGGAACGAGACCACGACGCTGTTGAAAATGTAGCGCGAGAACGGTACGACGGAGCTCGTCGCCGCGAACAGCAGGTCTTTGAAATTTTGCAGCGTCGGATTGATCACGAAAAACCGCGGCGGGAACAGGAACAGCTCGGATACCGGCTTGAACGCGGTCGCCGCCAAATAGACGAGCGGGGCCAGCATGAGCAGGCCGAAGAAGGTCAGCAGCGCGTACAGGACCGCCCCGCTCCAATCGAACCGGCCCCCGTTAATGAGCGTAGAGCGACTAACCACAGTCCATCAGTCCCTTTCCCCGAGTAAATTGAAGATCAGCCGGTTCAGCCCGACCATGAGCAGGAACAGCACGACGGCGATCGCCGCGGCGTAGCCCATCTCGAAGCGGATGAACGCATAGTCGTACAAATGCGTCATAATCGTATGGCCGGCATAGAGCGTGCTCGGGAAGCCGGCCAAGTTCATGCTGATGTCGTACACCTGCAGCGAAGACACGATCGTCAGCACGGCGCCGAACAGCAGTTGCGGCTTGACCGAGGGCAGCGTGATGTACCACAGCTCCTGCCAGCGGTACCGTACGCCGTCGATGACGCCGGCCTCGTACAGCTCGGGCGAGACGTTCGTAAGTCCCGCCAGAAAGGCGAGGAAGCCCGTGCCCATGCTGGTCCAAAGCGCCACGATGACGATGACCGGCATAATCGTGTTCACGTCCTGCAGCCATAGCCACGGCTCGTCGAACAGCCCGAGCTTCATCAGCCAATGGTTGATCAGCCCGTAGCGGTCGCCGGAGAACAGGTACAGCCAGACGACCGACATGGCGACCGAGCTCGTTATGGCCGGCGTGTAAAAGCACAGCGTAAAGAAAAAGCGGTATTTTTGCGGAATGTTGCTGATCAGCCAAGCCAGAATGAACGACATGCAGTAGCCCAGCGGTCCGGTAAATACGGCGAACGTAAGCGTATTGCCGATTGCCTTCAGGAATATGTCGTCATCCAGAAACAGCTGCTTGTAATTTTCCAGACCGACCCACCGCGCAGGCTCCAAAATGTTGTAATACGTCAGGCTCATGCCTGCGGCCGTGAACACCGGAATGACCGTGAATACGAGAAACAGCAGGAAAAAGGGGGCCAGGAACAAAATCGACGTGCGATGCCGGAGCAGCCGGGACCCCCATCCCGTTCCTTTGACCGCCTTTGTTTCTTGCTGCGCCTGTTGCGTGCGAACGGCCGTGTCGCTCATCGTCCTCCCCCTCCCCGGCTCGTCGCGGCCGATTCCGTCTGGTCCAGCTGGAACTCCTTGCGTTTCTTGGCAATTTCCTTATTGATTTCCTTCACGCCGTCCTCCAGCGCTTCCCGGGTGTTTTTGCCGTTCAATACGATCTCGTTCCAGATGTTGTTGATATACCGCGTCGTGTAGTAGTCCCCCGGCACGATTTCCCGCTCCTTGAACCAATCCCACTGCTCCAGGATCGCCTTGATGTCGGCCTGCGGCCACGGCAAGTTTTGCAGCGCCTCCACGTTGGCCGTATTCCACCGCGCTTCGGTGCCCATGATCGCCTCCAGCTCGCTGCCGAAACGCTCCTGCACCGGGGCGCTGGTCCACCATTTGAGAAACTCCCAGGACTCTTCCCGCTTCTTCGTCGTGCTGAAAATGACTCCCGCTTGCGAGGCTCCGCCCATCGAGCGGTCGATGACGCCGTCCGTGCGGCGAATGCCGGGTATCGGCCGCATTTCCCACCAGCCGGTAAGCTCCGGCGCCGCCGTCGACAGCTGCATGTACGTCTGGTAGTCGGCTACGCCGATCGGCATTTCGCCGGTGCGGAACCGGTTATAGAAGCTTGCCTCCTTGCTGATTTTGTAGTTCGTGTAGAAGCCGCTCCACATCTTCATCGCGGACAACGCTTGCGGCGTATCGAGCGCGGATACGCTGCCGTCGCGGTAGAAGTCGCCGCCTAGCTGGAACAGAAACGGCGCGAACTGGGCGGCTGCCCCGGTCGTGTCGTGCGGGTAGTAGAAGTCCATCCCGTTTTGCTGCAGCTTGGGGATGATGTCCATCACTTCCTGCCAAGTCTGAGGTATGCTTTTGATGCCGAGCTCCTCCATAATGTCTTTGCGGTAAAACATCATGTAAAAGTTCTGGTTTTCCGGCAGCGCGTAATTGCCGCCCTGGAACCGGTAAGGGACGAGCGCGCCCGGCCGGTAGCGGGACGCGACCTGCCCGTAGTCGGCGAACTTGCCCAGATCGACCAAGCCGTCGCGCAGCGCGAAATCGATCGGAATACCCGCATCGACACCCAGGGCGACGTCCGGCGCCTTGCCCGACGTCATTGCCAGCATGAACAGATTCATCGAGCCGGTCGGGATAATATTGACCTCCACGTTAATGCCCGTCTTCGCCGTAAAATCGTCGTCGGCCATTTGCTTGATCAGCTGTACCCAATCGCGGCCGCGGGCGACCCATACTTTGAGCGTGTTGCCGTCGTCCTCTCTCGTCGAGCCGATTTTGCGGTAGTCCTTCGTGAACGAGGTGAAAAAGTCGTATACGCCGAGAGCGAATTTCTGAACGGCGCCGGCATTCGCCTCCGGCCATTTGCGGTCCGGCGACTTCACGATCAAATAGTCCAGCTGCAGCTTCTGCTTGTTCATCGAGGTGATCCAGGAGCTGAGCGAAGTTTGCGTCGTGGAGAAGCTGTCGATCCGCTTCGGAATCGTATCCGTCTTGGCCGCCAGATCGATCAGCAGATCGCGCGCCATCAGGATGGAGGCGAGCTCCGTGCTGCCTCTCTCGACCCCGAGCCCGTACATCGTCTCGATCGCGCGGTCCAGATCGCGAGCCATCAGATGCAATCGGGCTACCAGGTTCGGGATGTTTTTCTCCAGCTCCCACTCGCGGTTCGGATCGGGATTCGTTCCCGTAATCATGATGACCTCGCGGTTCAGGTAAGACATCTTGTTCGAGACGTCTTGCATCATTTCAAACACCGGTCCGAGCTGGCCGACCTGAACCTCGAGGCGGAGCCGGCGCTTGCCCTTCTCCAAATAAAATAAGTAAGGGGTTTCCTCGCTCCCGAACCCCTCCACTTGCCAGCCGCTGCCGTACGGGAAGCTTACGCTGTTCATCTCGCGGAACGGAATCGCGCCGTCGATATACAGCGTGCGCTGTACCGGCACCTGATTGAGCCATTTGGCGGCGAAGCGGCTGCCGAGATTGTACAAGCCGGCCTCCGGCACGTCGAGCTCCCATTCGAGCCACTGGCTGCCGTCGCGCCAGGAGCCGCCGCCGATCGTATTCAGCCGGATGACGCTCTTGTCGAACGGCTCGGTCGCCGGCTCCCGATCGTCTACCCGGCGCAGCGTCGGGTCCGACTTGAGCGCGGCATCCTCCGCCTGCACCTTGACGAGCGTGCCGGTCGCCGGCTTATAGCCCTTCTGCCCGTATCCCGCGGATACTTCCGCGTAGCTCGGCAGTACGACGGGCGAATAGACGCGCAGCTCGCCGATCGCGGCCGGCTCGCGGATGTATCCGATGCGAACCGTATGCCTGCCCTTTGTCAAGTAATAGCGGAACGGTTCGGCCACGCGCGCTTCCGGATCGCGGTACTCGCGGAACTGCCAACCGGATACTTCTTCCTGCTTCGGATTGAATTCGTTGCCCATATTGTCATACCAAGGCTCCGCGGTCTCCTTCCACATTCTCGGGAAGACGAGCCGTTTCGTCTGCGAGAACGGGTATGCCCCGTCGATCTGGACGCTTCTCTGGATCGACGAGCCTTTGCCTTCCAGCGCGTAATAGGTCATGCCCATCTGGTAGTAGCCCGGCTCGGCAATGTCGATCTCGTATTCCGCCCATCCGCCTTCGTCGGACAGGGCGACGACGTCTCCGATGCGTCCTTCCGGATCGCTGCGCTTGACCGCGCCCGTCGGGCTGATCGCCTTGTAATCCGCTCCCCGGATGACGAGGCGGATGCCTTTCGTATCCGCGGCCCCGCTTTCGCCAGTCTGCCGGCTATAGGCCGTGTAGGAAGGCTCCAGTCTGGCGCCGCCGCCTGCCAATATGGAGCTTTGATCCACGTCGCTGTACTCGGGAACGGCAGCCATCGCCGTATCGTTGAAGCCCCGCGACCGGCTCCACCAGACGAATGCCGCCAAAAGCATCACGACGACAAGGATGGAAACCGTATATTTGCGAACTAGTTGATTAAGCAAAAACCATTCACCCCCAACAAACCGGCGAGTTATCTTAATGATTAAAATTATAGTCGATCTTCGTTCCGTATGCATGTTAATCCATTGTAAATTTTTGTCGACTGACGTTGCGGCTTTCCGGCGGTTATTATGGCCGACTTGGGAAAGCTGGAGTAGGTTCGGTTTGCTAGGTTTGCTAGACCAAGTCGACTCAAGACATGTCCCGGGTGTTCCCACTAGACCTTTACTCGGCAGCATAGTGTAGCCCGGAAGAATTCGGGTTGCTAGTGCTCAAACGAGCGCTATTCATGCGCTTCAGGAGCTGATTTCGCGAAATAAGGTGTGCTTGAGCCTTATTTCTCCAGTGGGCCCAAAATCGCTCGCTTTCCCTCACCATTTCCGGGTATTTAGTGCTCAAACGAGCGTTATTCATGCGCTTCAGTAGCTGATTTCGCGAAATTAGGTGTGTTTGAGCCTTATTTCTCCAGCGGGGCCCAAATCGCCCGCTTTCCATCACCATTTCCGGGTATTTAGTGCTCAAACGAGCGTTATTCATGCGCTTCAGTAGCTGATTTCGCGAAATAAGGTGTGTTTGAGCCTTATTTTTCCAGCGGGGCCCAAATCGCCCTCTTTCCCTCACTATTTCCGGGTATTTAGTGCTCGAACGAACACTATTCATGCGCGGTAGGAGCTGATTTCGCGAAATAAGGTGTGTTTGAGCCTTATTTCCACCTTGGGACAAGATTCGGACGGTTTTTTCCACCACAATCGGATATAAAGAGTTCAACGAGCACTGTTTGAGCGTAAAACCGGCATTGCGATGGGATGAATGAACCAACTTCTCTATTAGTGAAGCTCAATTCACTAATCGCTTGCGTAATATGCGATTTCGGCGAATAGTGAACCAAATTTCATTGTTACTGAACCAAGTTCAGTAACAATTACTTTAGGTTCTGTAGGATCACTACTCCTTCAATTGCCGGGAATCGGCCCCAATTAGCGCAATGAGGTTCACTAATAAGCAAATTCAGTTCACTATTCGTCAATTTGCGCAAGGTCAGAGCTCATTCGGTTCACTATTCGTCAACTTGCGCAAGGTCAGAGCTCATTCGGTTCACTATTCGCCAACTTGCGCAAGGTCAGAGCTCAGTTCACTATTCGCCAACCGGTGCTAAGTCAGAGCTACTCTGGCGTATCCGGAAATCAACTCGCAATACTCTGACTTAAAGTGATTGTCTAGTCCGCTAGGTCTGATAGCGGCGCGAATACGACCTCCGGTCCAATGCCATATGCCCGTCAACAATTGCAGTTCAGCGGTTCATTCATTTCGCCTACACATACGTGCCGCTGCCGCAAACGCGATTTCCACCTCCGTCACGCAGCGCCGCAGCTCAAGTCAAGTCAAAGTCAAGTCAAAGTCAAGTCAAGTCAAGCCGAGCGCACGCTGCGCCGCTCTCCACCAGATCGCCATCCCTTGGGCGGCGGAGGCGTTCATCCCTTTGGACTTGCGTGTAACCGTCTCCATAGGAATCCCCCGCATGTTTACCAAATGCTTGGCTGTGGCCGGATAGCCTTTGCCCAGCACAGCGTCCAAAAATACGAGCAGCTCGTGAGCGGCTTCCGCGGCTGCGGTATCCCCGTTCGTCTCGGCCCGCCAATAAGCGAGTACCGCATCGACGGCGGCCGATCCGGTCGTAGCCATGATGCCTTGCGCGCCATCCAGCACCGACTCCCGCAAATACGACATGTTTGCCTGAAAGACCAAACTCCCGGTAGCGCTTTCAATTTTGGCGCGAATGCCTTCCGGCGTACAGGTCGTATCCTTGATCCCGACGATGCCGTGCTGCCGGGCAAGCCGGCCGTATACGTCGGAGGCGACATGGCGCGGCGAAGCGAGCGGACATTCGTACAGGAAGACGGGCAGCGGCGACAGCTCCGCCAATCGGGCGAAGTAATGCTCCAGCCTGCTCTGGTCCTCGCCCATATGTCCCGGCGGGATGAGCACGATGCCGGATACTCCGGTCTCCGCCATGCGCGCCAGCTCCTCCTCGTGCTCCCCGGGGTCCTCGTGCACGTTGCCCGTCGCCAGTACGGGCACTCCTCCCGCCCGGGCTGCGGCCCGCCTCGCCAAGTCGAGCCGTTCCCGCATGCTTAACAGCTCCATCTCGCTGCTGCCGCAAACGGCGAATATGCCGTCAGGGCGTTTGGACAGCTGCCAATCGACGTACCGGTCGTATCCGTTCCAGTCTATTTCCTTGTTTTGCAAAAATGGCGTAAGCAGCAGCGCATACACCCCGCGAAACCGCGCCGCCGCCATTAACGAACCATTGCTGGACATGCAACCATCTCCCGTTTCGTATTCCCGCCCGACCCGTTTAAAACGTTTTCTGCATTTTGACGGTTTGGTCGAATCGGATCAATATTTCTTGCGGCGTGGCCGATCCGACGCCGCCCAGCTTGCGCACGGATACCGCGGAAGCCAAATGCGCGAACGCGGCCGCCTCGGGTCCCGGACTTCCCGCGCCCAGCGCGGACAGGAACGCCGCGGAAAACGTATCTCCCGCTCCGACGATATCGATCGGCGGCTCGACGGCCACCGTCGGCACATAGGTGACTTGGCCCCCCTCAAACCAAAGGGCTCCCTTCTCGCCCATCGTCACGCAGCAAGGCGCCTCCGCATTTCTGGCCAAGCGCTGGCCCGCCTTAATAATTTCGTTCTCCGACGACGGATGGTACTTCAAGCTTCCGTAGCACCAGCCCAGCGCCTCGATTTCGTTCGGCTTGACGACAATGCCTTTGTATTTGCCGATATTTTCCCGGCTGTCGACAACGATCCGCTTGCCGAGAGCCGCCCAATAGCGGAGCCGCTCGCGCAGCAGCTGGCCGGTTACGCCGGACTTCAGCTGATCGGTGACGCAGATGACGTCGACCTTCGCCGCCATCTTGTCGAGCTCGGCTACGAGCCGCCGCTGGAGCGCCTCGAAAGGCGCATCCAGGTTAATAAAATCGATGCGCGGCGCCTCCTGCTCGGCATCCTGCAGCCCTCGCAATATCGTTTTGCAGTACGCGGGAGTAACCCGTCCTTTGTCGGCCAATAGGAACGTGTCGTCTATGCCGCGCTGGCCCAACGCTTCCTGCAGCAGCGTTCCTCTCCAATCGTCGCCGACGATGGAGCATAAGCTCACCTCGGCGCAGCCGAGCTGCTTGAAATTGTTCGCCACATTGCCGGCCGCTCCCGGACCGAACGTCTCGCGGATTACCGGCAAATTGTAATGAGGCGTCTCCCGCGACAGCTCGCTGATCGTCATATCGGCATGCCAGTAAACGTCGAGACAGACGTCCCCGAGCACCCCGGCCTTTACGTTCGTGATGCGCTTCAATAGGTCAACGACTTTGTCGCGGGTTAAACCGTTATATTGTGGAACGGAAGATAAACTCAACAATTCTTCTTCCATCGCTCGAATTCTCCCTTCCCACTTTCGTCTGTGCGCGGTTCCCGTACATCCTCGGTTTATTTGCCGTCAACCGCTATGCGGAACGTCTTCAACTCGAAAGGCTTGAAGAACGCTTTGAAGCCGTGCCGTTCATGCGGTATGGCAGCCGGCTCCCGCTCGGACAAATTCACTTCGTCCACGCCGTTCACATTGAAGTGAACATTGAACGACGCTTCTCCTCGTTTGCCGGCATACTCGTAACAGCGAACGATCCATTCGTCCGAATCCTCGGCCTTCTTTACCGTGTCAATCATGATATGATCGCTATCCGTACCGAGCAAGCTCGCGATGGCGGGCAGAAACGCAACCGCAGCATCTGCCGCGCCGGCGGCTCTCTCCCGCAGCGCGCTCGTGACGGCCGGAACGTTGAGCCGGTAAGCTTGACGAACGGTGCCCGCCGCGAACCAATCTCCGTCATGCGGCAGCAGCGCATACGTGAATATATGCTCTCCCTTGTCGCATTCCGGGTCCGGTTTGTTGGACGACTTCAGCAGCGTGATGCGCATGACATTGTCGCGGATGTCGTGACCGTATTTGCAATCGTTCATCAGGCTGACGCCGAAGCCGCGCTCGGACAAATCGACCCACTTGTGGGCGCACGTCTCGAACCGGGCAAAATCCCAGCTCGTATTCCAATGGGTCGGACGCTGGACATGGCCGAACTGGATCTCGTACGTAGCCGCAGTTGCCCGGACGTCTACCGGGAAGGCCACCTTGAGCAGCGTCTCCCGCTCCTGCCAGTCGACCCAGGTCGAGAAATCGATACGCGGATCGTTCACGTACAAAATCATATCCTGGCGAATCGTCGTCTTCCCATATTGCCAGTGGAAATGCACGACCGCCCGCAGCGGACCGTTCTCGACGATCTCGATCGCTCTCGCATCGGTTACGTGCCGTACCTTGTCATAGTAGAAAATATCGATCTCCCAGTTGTCGTGGTTGACCGGCTTATCCTCATGCACGTCGAAACGGTTGGCGGTTTCGCCCGGAGCGATAACTTCGCGCGCGGTGCGCTTGTCGAACAGGCGGGTAAGCTGACCGGCCTCGTTCCATTCGATCTCGTAGAACGGCGTCGACGCGCCTCGCTCTCCGAATACGATCGCGGGCACCGGCGCCGCCACGGTCTCTTTCCCGACGGCTTCCTCCATCAAAACGGTCGTATAGCCCATCGCCGGAATGCCGGTAACGTACAACTGCAGCCGGTCTCCATCATCCAAGCCGCTTACGCGCTCGGCCGTCAGCGTATTGCCCGACGCGTCTACCCAGCGCATGCCGGAAAATCGGGCTTCCCACGGCAGTTGGATCAGCTCGTCGCGGGTCCAGGGCAGCGAGTTGAATACGAGCCAGCCCTCGCGGCCGTCCGTATCCACGAACGAAGACAACTGCGCCAAGCTGTCGGTCAACGCCGATTGCGCCAACTGCTCCGCCTCCGCATATTCGGTACGGCAGTCCTCATATACGGCCGTAATCGAGGAGCCCGGCAAAATATCGTGGAACTGATTGCGCAGCACGATTTTCCAGCTGTCGTACAGCCGCTTGGACGGATAAGCCGCGAATCCGGCCAGCGGACTTCCGAAGCTGGCCGCCGCCTCCGCGTCGCGCAGCAGAAACTCCATACGCCGGTTCATCCGCTTCACGTAGCCCTGCGACGTATACGTCCCGCGATGAAGCTCCAAATACAGCTCGCCGTCCCATCTATGCACGTAACGGTCCGTATTCGTCACCGTCTGCTCGAGATTGCGGAAAAACTCGTCGGCACGCCCCGCAGTCGCCTTGGGCAGACCCGGCATATGCTCGAGCCTGCGGCGCATTTCCAGCATCGTCCGCGTCGGACCGCCGCCTCCGTCGCCCCAGCCGTAGGAGAGCAGCAGTTCCGAATCGTTGATTTCCTTATCGCGATAATTGTTCCAGATACCCGCCAACGTCGCCGGGACCACCTGCCCGTTGTAGGTGTAGAACCGCGTGAACGGGCTGTCGGCCAAATCCGGATCGGGCGTCGTAATGTAATGGGTCATAATTTCCGTACCGTCGATGCCTCGCCAGAAAAACGTATCGTGAGGGAAACGATTGTATACGTTCCAGCTGATCTTGGTCGTCATGAAGTAACGCAGTCCGCTTTTGCGCAAAATTTGCGGCAGCGCCCAGCTGTAGCCGAATACGTCGGGCAGCCATAAATATTCGCAGCCGACGCCGAACGTGTTCTCGAAGTAGCGCATGCCGTACAGCAGCTGGCGTACGAGCGACTCGCCGGAAGGAATGTTGCAGTCCGATTCGAGCCACATCGCGCCGCCCGCCTCCCAGCGGCCTTCCTTGACGCGTTCTTGGATGCCTGCGAAAATTTCCGGATAGTCGTGCTGAATGTATTCGTACAGCTGAGGCTGCGTCTGGAGGAACACGTAATCCGGGAACTGCTCCATCAGGCGCAGAACGGTAGAGAACGAACGGGCCGCCTTCTCCCTCGTATGCTTGAGCTGCCACAGCCAGGCGACGTCGATGTGCGTATGGCCGATGCACCGTACCGTGAGCGGCTGGAACTTCGGCAGCGCCTCCAGCTCCTCCTTCAGCTTCCCGTTCGCCTCGCGAACGCTCGCATAGAACGCTTCGTCGCCCGGCACCCGCCAGTCGAGCAGATGAAGCGACCGATCAAGCGCTTTCAACAACGCCTGCTTTTCCCAGCTGTTGTCGTGCAGCACCTTGATCGTGTACCATACCGCGAGCGCCGTGTAATACAAATCGTCCGTTTCCGTCTCCAGCAGCGCGAGTCCCGACATCGACAGCTCGTGCTCCAGCTCCGTTTTCAAGCCCGATTCCCCGTTTAACCCGGTCCATATTTTAAAGAGCAGCCCGACCTTTTGCCCGACGAGCGTCTCCGGAAAAAATACTTCCTTGTGGTTGCTGCCGACTCCCTGATACGGCGAGCCATTGACATACAGCAGCGATTCGAAGCCGGAATTGTGCCCCGCCCCGGTTTTGCCGAAGTCGAACAGCCCTACGACCTTGCGTCCCGACCACTCCGCGGGAATGTCGACCTCGGCCTTCAGCCAGGCGATCAGATCGTAGCCCTTCCACCGGTCGCCGACCGATATCGTTCCCCATTCGGCTTGCTCGGACGGCATCGCGCCGATCTCCGCGGTTTTGTCGATCCAGAAGCCGTAGGAGGACAGCTCCCGATACTCGACGTAGCGGTGCTTCTCCAGCTGTGCAATGCGTTTCCAACATTTCTCGAAAGTTAAGAGCATGGGAATCCTCCTGCTTGAACGTTTTGGATAGGTTCGGACGCTTTTAGTCGAATACGAGTATGCAGGCCTAAGTCCGATCTATTCGATTAATTAATTTAATGATAAAGTTAATACCGATTTTTGTAAAGTGTTTTTTGATTTGCGGCGGCAAATCGACGGCTGCTTAAAAATCGCACGGCCCGCGGAGCGGCAAAAACCCCCGAACGACCCGGCGGGGTTCGAGGGTTCCTCCGGATTAGTCTCCGGTCGCTCCGCCATCGTTTCGGCGGCCGTTATACGCTAGTTTATCCGTTTTACTTCGCCGGTCGAATTGGAATCCGCCGGCTCGCTGTCGTCTACGATGCCGCGGGTGGAATTGCGGAACTCGCGCAGCGTGTCACCGAAAGCCCGACCCAGCTGCGGCAGCTTGGCCGGACCGAATACGACCAGCGCTATAGCCAAGATGATGATCAAGCCGGATACGCCGATATTGTTGAACATGCGATCACTCTCCTTTCCTGAAAAAGTATTTTCTACAGTACTGCGCCTCTCTTATTTCTGGGGCAACAAGCCGTGGTCCATCGTACGCCATTGTCTCGCCGATACGATCACGCTGATCTCGAACAGCAAAATCAAAGGAATCGTCACCGACAGATGGGAAACGAAGTCGGGTGGCGATATGCATGAGCCGACGATCGCAAGACCGAGGTAAGCGAATTTGCGCGCCTTCTTCAGCCGTTCCGGAGATAGCAGGCCGATCCGGGTCAGAAACAATATGACGACCGGCAACTCGAACGCGACCGCCATCGGGAATACGACGCTGAACAGAAACGAGAAGTAGCGGTCGATTCCGTACGTTTCCACGGCGCCGATCGTCCGGTTCATTTTCTCCATAAACCGCACCATCATCGGGAACACGACGAAATAGCTGAACGACGCGCCTCCCAGAAACAGCACAAACGAAACCGGCACGTACGGAAGCGTCCCCCTCGCCTCCTCCTCCGTCAGCCCCGGGCGGACGAACGCCCATATTTGGTACAGCAGCACGGGCAGCGTGAACAGCACGGCGACCAGCAAAGCGCACTTCATGTAAATGAACAACCCGTCGGTAAACGAGAACACGTTCCACTCGATGCTCGCCGCGGCTGGCTGCGATTTGATGAGAAGCAGCAGACGGGGCGATATGTACAAGCCCGCGCAAAGCATGGCGAAAAACCATCCGAATACGATCAGGAGCCTTTTGCGCACTTCGGTCAAATGATAGATCAGCTCTTCCTGCTCCATGCTTAGTCCAGCTCACTTTCCGCAGCAGGGCGGAATTAGACGACCATCCCGCTGCCCTGCTTCAAATATTTCACGATGCCGTCTACGGCCCGATATGCGAGTGCGCCGACCACCCCAGTCGGATTGTAGCCGCTGTTATGGGCGAATGCCGATGCGCCGACGACAAACACGTTTTCGGAATCCCACATTTGAAGATACGAATTGACGGCTGACGTCGACGGGTCCGCCCCCATGACCGCCCCGCCCGTATTATGGGTCGATTGGTACGGCACAATGTTGTACGGATTGAGCTGATCGCTCGAGCCTATCTTCGTTGCCCCCATTTCCTTCATGATCTCGGACGTTTTGCCGGACATGAATTTGACCAACTGGCGGTCCTGCTCCTCAAAGTCGAACGTAATTCTCATGAGGGGAAGTCCGTAAACGTCTTTGTACGTCGGATCCAAATCCACATAGTGGTGTCTCCATGGCATGTTGGAGCCTTGCGACGCAACCGTCAGCGCCCGGTAAGCGTACTTGAGCGACGTCTGCTTAAACTCCTTGCCCCACGCCGGCGTTCCGGCCGGCACCGAATTGGTCGCGATCGGGCGCTGTCCGGTCTGGAAGAGACGGATGCCCGAACCGTGGATGAACTGGACACCGCTGTGGTCGAAATTGTCCCCGTTGAAATCCGGGATTTCCATTCCGAGCGATCCGGCTCCGGCGTATGTGTTGAATTGCTTGTCGTCGAAAAAGCCCGTCGCCGCTCCGCCGCCGACCTGGTACGCATAGTTTCGGCCGACGACTCCTTTGCCCGTGGCCGGATCGTACGGAGTGCCTAGCTTGGACGTCAGCATCAGCCTTATATTGCTGAACAGGTAACCGGCCAGTATGACCACGTCGGCCGGCTGCTCGAACTGCTCGCCCGTTACCGTATTGACGTATACGACGCCTCCGGCCTTTTTGCCGTCGTTCAACACCTGGACCACATTGGAGTAGCTTCGGAGCTCGAAGTTGCCGGTCTGCTGGGCGACCGGCAGCACGGTTACGACCGAATCGGCCTTGGCGCCGTATTCGCAGCCGAACCGTTCGCAATAGCCGCAGTATTGACAGGCCGCGCGCGTGATGCCGTCCGGGTTCGTATATTGCTCCGACAAATTGGCGGAAGGCGTCATGTACGGATGGTATCCGAGCTTTTTGGTCGCCGCTTCGAACATTTTGATCGCCGGCGTCTTGATCATTTCCTTGGTCGGGAACGGGCTGGACCGTTTGCCGACCAGGCCTTCGGGAGCCTCGCCGCCGGATATGCCCGCCATCTTTTCAAACTTGTCGAAGTACGGCTCCAGCTCGTCGTAGGTAACGCCCCAGTCCTGAATCGTCATGCCGTCGGGAATTTTCCCTTTTCCATACCGTTCTACCGTCTTGCTGTATATTTCAAAATCGTAAGGGAGAAACCGGTACGTCTGACCGTTCCAGTGAACGCTTGCGCCGCCGAGCCCTTCTCCCAGCAGAAACGAGCCGTGCTCGCGCATCGGCAGTGCGGTCATCTTCTCGGTGTTGCGGAACGTAATCGTTTCTTTGGACAAATCCTGCATCAAATCCAGACGCTGGGCATAGCGCAGCTCGTCGTGGGCCATATAGTAGTCTTTCGTGCTTCTGGGCTTGCCGCGCTCGAGACCGACCACCTTGACGCCCTGCTTCGCCAGCTCGGCCGCAATAATGCCGCCGACCCAGCCCATTCCGACGATGACTACCGGCACTTTAGGCAATTTCGTAGCCATGTAATTCCTCCTGCTCTTTGGTTGGTATGTTGTTCAGCGGTTTCAATTAATGCGCGGCGAAATGATCATGCAGGCTTCGCGGCTCGATCACGACAAACTCGTCCTTCTCCATAATGCTCGTATAGCTCATCTGATTGCCGGGATATTGGCGCATTTTCCAGCCCATCATATTTTTATTGCCGCCATACACGGGATCGCAGTATACGCCCTCCATCGTCATGCTCCGCAGAAGGTTGAAAAACGATTTTCCCGTAACTCCGGTTACGACCGTAATATCGCCTTTTTGCATGGAGGTGAGGATGGCGTCCCGTTCTTCGTCGGTAATTTCCGTAAATCCCTTCTGATGCTTCCTGTTGCTCTCGTCATCCATAGCCTGCAAGCCCATCGTGAACAATTCGTGGCGCTGAATGCTTTGGTAGTCGCCCTGCGTCGCTTCGCTGTGGCCGAACGGACCCATCCGGTATTCCCGTACGTTGTTGCCATACTGACCGGCAAGCTGATGGTCGATGTAGAAAGCCACGCCCAGCTCCGTCGCCCCGGGTCCAAGCTCGTCCTTCGGAAAAATGCGTTCGGCGGCCGCTTCCGTAATTTGCAGTTGAGCTTGGTTGAAAAACATGACCGCTTCGTTGTAATTCGCTGCAGGAGGCTGTTTTTCCACGGGCGCCGGCTCTCCCGCCTTGTTGCCCCCGATGTTGCAACCGGCGATGACGCCGGTTACGACCGCTCCGCCGATCGCCGCTCCCGAATATTTCAGGAATCTGCGCCGGGAGTTGCTTTGCCGTTGTTCGGATTGTTCTGTCATAATCGCTGCTCCTCGGTTTGTATTCATGTTGTCCAGCTTCCATTATGTTGAACTTCCCGATCTCATATTATGCAAAATTGGAAATGCGATCGGAGATCGATGGATGCATGAAACTCAGTCGCGGAGGAAACGCTATGCTCAGATTGCCTATAGCCTGTCAGAAGGAGCGTTCACGCGATGCGAAAATCACTCTTATGCTTGTCCTTGCTGCTCGCCGTAAGCCTTTCCGCTTGCGGCAAAAGCAAAACACCCGAAACGAATCAAGGCACGGGGGGCACTGCCGGCGGAGGCGGCACCGCAACCGTAGATGCGGCGGCCATCTATAAGCAAAACTGCACGAGCTGCCACGGGGTCAATCTGGAAGGCGGCGGGGCGCCGAAGCTGCAAAACGTAGGGGCCAAATATTCGAAGGACCAGATCGCCGGCATCGTTTCGAACGGCAAAGGAGCAATGCCCAGCTTTAAAGGAAGACTTTCCGATGCGGACATCAACGGTCTTGCCGACTGGCTTGCCGCAAAAAAATAAGCCGGAATGAACGAAAAAAAGCAGGCTGTCGGAAACCCCGACAGCCTGCTTTTTTTCGTTCGAGTTTAGCTACTACAAAAATCCTGTACCTGCTGTTGCCTATTAGCATGTTAGTACTGGTCAGCCACTGAGTGAACCAAATTTCAACTAATGTCGATCGCGGCCGTCAAGAAACAATCATTTCCGCAGAGCGGACAGATCTATATCCGGGACAAGCCCTTCCTTCGCAGCGCGGCCAAGGAGCGCTTCCACGGCGGCATAACCGGCTTCGCCCAAATCGGCGGTAAAATCGTTCACATACAAGTCGATGTGGGCTTTCGCCACCTCCGGGTTCATCTCTTGCGCATGATGAAGTACATAGTCCCGGGAGGCCTGCGGGTCAGCCCACGCATATTGGACCGATTCGCGCGTCCAGCGCGCTATCGCTTCCAGGTCCATCGTCCTGCGGGCGACGATCGCCCCGAGCGGTATCGGCAGTCCGGTGTCGGACTCCCACCAGCTTCCCATATCCGCAAGCAGGGTCAGCCCATAGTTCGGATAAGTGAAGCGCGCTTCATGGATGACCAATCCGGCATCAATCGCTCCGTCGCGTACGGCGGGCATAATCTCGTGGAACGGCATCACTACGATCTCGCCCACGCCTCCCGGTACTTGCCCGGCAACCCACAGCCGGAACAGCAAGTAGGCGGTCGATCTCTCGCTCGGCACCGCTACCCGTTTGCCGGACAACGCCGCAGCGCCTTTAACCGCGGCCTCGCCGTCGTTCGTCAGGACGAGCGGGCCGCAGCCTCTGCCGAGAGCCCCTCCGCACGGCACCAGCGCATAATCCGACAACACCCAAGGCAGAGCCGCGTACGAAATCTTGAGCACATCCGGACCTTTCCCGCTCGCCGCGAGATTGTTCGTTATATCGATATCCGCGTACATGACGTCGAGCTTGGGCGCACCGGGCACTAGCCCGTGGACCCAGGCATGAAATACGAATGTGTCGTTCGGACACGGGGAAAAAGCGATATTCATTCCAGCACCTCCACGAATATGGGACCGGCCGCTTCAAGCAGCTCCAGCGCCTCGCGTATTTTCCAAGCCGCGCGGTCGCGGGGGCCGACCGGATTAGAAACGGCACGAATTTCAATAACGGGGACGCTGCCAAGCCGTGCGGCCGTAGCCACGCCGAAGCCTTCCATTCCTTCGGCAGCTGCGCCTTCCACGCGTCCGGCGAGCGCGGCCGCGGTAGCAGCCGAGCCCGTGGCGGTCGATACGGTAAGGACCGGACCGCAGCTTACCGGCAAGCCGGCCTCGCGCAGAGCGGCGGTTACTTTTTCCGCCAGGGCCGCATCGACGGCAACGCGGGCGGAGCCGAACCCGAGCTCGTCCACGCTCGTAAAGCCTTCCGGCGTTTCGACGCCCAAATCGGCCGCGACGATCTCGCTCGACACGACGAGCGTCCCGACGTCGGCTCGTCCGCCGAAGCCGCCGGCGATCCCCGCGCTCACGACCAGACCGTACTCCCCTCCCGCCAACGCCGCCGCCGTATTGGCCGCCGCCGCGGCCGGGCCTACCCCGGCAAGCCGAACGTCGAATCGGGCGTCGCCGCCAAGCCCGCGCAGCACCGCGTCCCTCTCGGCCGCCACCGCGGTCATCACGAGCACGCGATTCCTCTTCAGCATGTGAGTATTCTCCTTTTCTCTCTTTTCCTTTATCTTATTCCGGGTACTCCGAGCGCTGCGATTGTCTCTCCCTCTCGAGTTACGTTATTTAAGTTGAGCTAGAGTTTCAATTGCTCTTCATCGTTTCTCAGTTCATCTCCTATAACTGCAAAAGAGCATGTAGTTTTGCATCAAGAAGGCCTCTCTAGACCCTCTACCTGCAAAACTGCAGGTAGATTTCCCGAAATATTCGTTTCGAATGGTGAAGCTGGGCAGTTACCTGCACTTTTACAGGCAAAACGACTATAATCGCAATTTTAGCATCAAAAAGCTGCACTTTTGCATTTAGATAAAGCCAACTCCTGCTTATCTAGGACCATTTCGTAACGGAGTACCCGAACTCGCTTGCAAGCAATTCCGTTCGTCCGTTGCCCTCGGGTGTTCAAGGTTGTTTTATCAGGTATAGCTACTAATTTATTTTAAACGATTATGTCAGCAAGAGAAAGTTTTCGAACAATCGTTTGCTTCCTTCCGTTAACACTCCGCTTACAATCATCCGGTATGCTGGATGAACGGGACAAGGCGTCTGGCCGGGTACCGCAATAGCCGGGATAAAGGGGACTGTAGCAGCATGTCGCGAGAGCTGGAGCATTATTGGGGACCGGAAAGAAAAATCGCCGCAGTTCGCAAGCCGGAGGATTTGCAGGCGGCGCTGCGCAACGGCTGGCCGGTCGTGTTTTTGCTGATCGGGGATTTGTTTACCGCCGAACGTTATGTCGCCGAAGCGCTGCGGGCCGGCAAAAAAGTGTTTCTCCACGTCGATTTCATTACCGGGCTTGGCGGGGATCCGATCGTGATCAAATACATCGCGGAGCGGATCAAGCCGACCGGGATCATCTCGACGAAAAGCCATTTCGTCAAGCACGCCAAAAAGCAAGGCTTGCTTGCCATCCAGCGCTTGTTCATTATCGATACGTCCGCGCTCGAGCAAGGAATTCACAATATCCGCCAAAGCGAGCCGGATGCGATCGAGATTATGCCCGGCCTTCTCTCGCGGGTTATTACCGAGCTGCGCGACAGCGTACCGACGCCGATTATCGCGGGCGGGCTGATCAAGGACAAAGCCGAAATCGAGACGGCTCTCCGTGCGGGAGCGGCGGCGGTATCTATGGGCAACCGTTTGCTGTGGACCTAGTATCGGTTCCAGAGTCCGTTCCCTTCGTTGAAATCCGTGTTGAGGAATTGACGGTCGAGACCATTGGCCATGAAGGGTACGAATGAGCGGAACGGTGTTCTGTTACCCAGTTCCAGAAGCTCGTGCCCTATCAGGAAGCGGAACAAAAAGTTCCTCTATTGCTCTCCATGGCACCGAAATAGGGGCGTAACGGAACAAAAAGTTCCTTTATTGCTCTCCATGGTACGGAAATAGGAGCGTAACGGAACAAATCGTTCCTCTATTCCGTCCGGAAACCCGGTTTACAGCCTGCTTTTCGGCCAATAGCGGAACTTTTCGTTCCGTTTGGGCCTTCTCACTCGTCTTCACGGCTTCATAAAGGAACGATTTGTTCCCCCGTCGCCGAATAGGCTCATCGTTCCTAACCCCGATCGTATGCGCTTTGTATAGAGACGAAGTAAAGTGAAGTATGTAAAGTGGTCCATGAGTGCAGTGCGGCAAGTGACTTCCCCATTTACAATATCTTCATCCCGGGTTGATGTCCGTTTAACAATCGGCTGGTAAAGTGGAGCTAGGATGGACAACCGAATAGTCAAGGGTACGAGACGAGGAGAATGCCCTTTTATGTGTCGATGACGGAAGAGCCTTATGATGGCGCGCCGCTTCCATTGCCGATGCGTAGAAGGGCTTTTTGGCGTTCTCGGCCGCTTGGCCGATCCATCGACGGAAAGGATAGGTGTTCCCATGAAAAAAACTTCGAAGCTGTTGTCCGTAGTCGTGAGCGCCACGATGCTGTGCGGACTGCTGCCGGCGTATCCGTCTTCTACGCAGGCTGCCGCCGCGGAAACGGGCCGAAAATCCCTCGAGGTAAGGAAAACGCTGAATGCCCCGGTCATCGACGGCAAGCTGGACGATTCCGTATGGACCATAGACCAGCCGCTCAATGCCCATGTCGGGGAAGGACCGTTTCAGGCATCCAAATTCGGCCTGCTATGGGACAATCAATATTTGTACGTCGGCATCAAGGCGGAAGACGCCACTCCGGTGCAGGACAAGCCGGGCTACTGGTTCGACCAGGACAACATCAATCTGTTTTTCGACCCGACCCTTCATCGGTCCGCGCCGTACGCCAAAGAAGATATGCAAGCGGGCTTCGTGTTCAAGCAGGACTCCGCGACGCCGGAATTCCATTTCGGAGCGGCGCTCGGCAACCATGCCGGCAAAGACGAGAAAAGCATTTTGCGGGCGATCGGCAAAACCGATACCGGCTGGATGCTCGAAACCGCCATTCCTTGGGACATGCTTGGCTTCAATCCGTTGCTTATGAAGGAGCTCGGTCTCGAAATCGGGGTGACGGACCGTTACGGCGACGAAGCGGCCAGTCAACGCTCCGGCTTCTGGAGCGCGTATAACACCACCTCGTTCTGGAATGATACAAGCGGCTTCGGCACAATCGTGCTCAGCGACGGCAACCCGGTTACGAGCGCTACGAATTCCGTGCTGCTCGAAGAAAACTTCGAGAGCACCCCGAACGGTTCGCTCCCGCACGGCTGGATTTCGGACGTAAACGCGGGAAGCAATCCGTTCACCGTACTGCGCGATACATACGGGAATGCGAGAGCGGTTTTCGACGGTAAAGCGTCGGGCAAGCAGGCCCGGGCCACGGCCCCCGTGCAGTGGGACAATTACGCGATCGAAGCGGATGTGCGGTTCGAAAGCGTGCTCGATTCCGGCAGATGGGCTTCCCTCCTGTTCCGCGGAGCGGCAGGCGGAAAAAACCCTTACAATCAGATGGCGATCCGTCAAAGAGGGACCTATGAGGTAGCCCTGCGCAAGCCGGACAACAATTGGTCCGTCATGGCGAGCGGAGAATGGAAGCCGCTTGCGCTGAATGCGGATTATACAATGAAAGTTCGCGTATTCGACAACAATGTGAAGGAATACATCAAAGCGAAAAACGATCCCGGCTATACGCAGCTCATCGACAAAAGCTTTACGAAGGATTTGCTCGAACGGGGTAAAATCGGCTTTCAGGGCGATCAAAGCAAAGTCTCGTTCGACAACCTGAAGGTGACGCGGATTACAGCCGACCGGCTCGACCTCTCCGTTCCCGCCTCTCTGGAAGCATTGACCGGACCGGTCAGTGTCACGGGCAGCGTCTATTTCTCGGACGGCCTCACCGAGCAGGTGGCGGCGGACCGGATGAAGGTGTATTCGACCGACGAAAGCGTCGTGAAGATCATCGACAATCAGCTGTATCCGATCAAGGCGGGCAGCGCGACGATCAAGGCCGTATTCGCCAACGCCGAAGCATCCCGCACCGTTGCCGTTACCCCATCGGCTACGGGAGCCAAAGTCGTCAAGCTGGAGCACGACCCAGGCTATGCGCTAGCCGTGACCGGGACGCCGATCGGGTTGGACGCTTTGTCGTTCCGTACCGAGCGGAGCGACTTTACGACGGGTACGATCCGGGGCGATCAATTGACCTGGAGCACGGAGAACGGAGACGTAACAATTGCAAACGGAAGCATGACCGTCAATCGGAAGGGCGTCCATACGGTTACAGCCCAAATCGATAATGCGACCGTCAAGCTGCTCGTCGTGGCCAAAACCCCCGCGGATTCCGAGTACGTCCTGTACGAGGAAAATTTCGACGGCATCGCGGAAGGCTCGTTGCCCGAGGGCTGGTCGCGGAAGGAAGGCTCGACGGCAAGCGCGGCTGCCGTGCGATCCGGTGCTTTCGAAATCAATGCATCGGCATCTCCCGACAATCCGTCCCGCGTGCTGCTGCCGGAATACTTGCAGCTGTTCGGCGATTACAAGATCGAGGCCGATGTGACCCATCTGTCCGCCAACGACAATGCAAGATGGCATTCCATCATGTTCCGGATTCAAAACAACGATTATCCTTACTACCAAATGGCCGTCCGCAAAGACGCCACCGCTTCGAACGGGATCGAATTCGCGGAAAGGACTCCCTCGAACGCCTGGAACGTCATCGACAAAGGCGCCTACGGCGAAGCGATCGATTCGGCGAAGCTTTACCGCTACACGATCAAAGCTCGAGGCAATCGCGTACAGGAATGGATCGGCGACAAGCTCGTCGTCGATACCGATGCGGCCGGAGCTTACCTCAACGGACGGATCGGCCTCCAGGCCAACGGCAGCAAGATGCAGATAGACAACCTGCGCGTTACGCTTCAACAGGAGGCGCTGCCGCCGATGCCAGCCGACCGGTTCGTGAACGTGTACGAGCCGGAAACGAAAATCGCCATGGGTCCTTCGGTGGTGACCGAACTGACAGGGAGCGATCAACTTGCCGCTCTTGGCGGACCGGCTACGCCAGCTACCGTCATCCTGCATGTCAACGATGATTTGAAAGTCACCGATCCGGCCGGGAACGTCATCGCGGACGCGGAAACGGTGCTCGGCGCCATCGATACGCGAATCATTCCCGCTTTCCATGTCGGCAGCGAGCTTGCCGCGGATCGGGTTGTCCAGCTGGTCCAAACGAAAGGAATCGAGGACGCCTTCATCGTTTCCGACAACGGAGAACTGGTGAAACGAGTCAGAGCGGCTTACCCGATGCTTCGCGGGGTGCTCGACTTCCGGAAGAAGACGGTCACGAAAGACGACCTGCTGGAGGTACGCCGGCAAACGACGCTCAGCTCTGCCAAAATCGCCCTTCTTCCGCAATCGGCGGCGACGGCGGACAACGTGTCTTACCTTCAGCAGAGGACGGTCGTCGTCTGGACCGGCGAAGCAACCGGTGCCGTTCCCAATGGCGTCACGCTGCACAAGCTGATCACCTCGGGGACCAACGGCATCGTGACCGGCTCGCCCGCTGCCGCCTTCGAAGCGCTCAAGGTGTACAACCATGCTACGACGCTCATCCGCAAGCCGTTTATTATCGGGCACCGCGGAATGCCGGCGACATCGCCGGAGAACACGATCGAGAGCAATCTTTTGGCTTATGAAAGCGGAGCGGACTTTATCGAAAACGACATGTACGTTACGAAAGACGACCATCTCGTCATCATCCACGATTCGGTGCTGCAAAACACGACGAACGGCACCGGCAACGTCGAGGATTTTACGCTCGAGGAGATCAAGAGGCTGAATGCGAACAAGCCTTATCCGAACGGCTATCCGGATGTCAAAGTGCCGACCATGGACGAGCAGCTCGACTTGGCGCGGGAAAAAGGCATCATGGTATACGCCGAAATCAAAACGGGCACCCCGAGAGCCGTCGACGTGCTCGTGAATCTGATCAAGGAGAAAAACGCCGAGGATCTCGTGAACATCATGTCGTTCTCGACGGAGCAATTAAAGCGTTTCGCGGCGCAAATGCCGGAAATTCCGCTCGGACTTCTGGTCGGCAGCCCCGGCTCCGATACGGACGCGAACGTAGGCAAATCGCTGCGGGATATGCTCCGGACGACACAAAACCAAAACGCGACTTATAATGCGGGCTATTATAATATGGGCCAGCGCTTCATGGAAGCTTCCAAGCACCGCGGCATCCTCATATCGCCGTGGACGATCAACAACAAAGCCGATTTTACGACGTTTTTCCTGCGGGGCGCATTCGGCATTACGACGGATTACGCCTATTATTCCGCCGACTGGAACGCTTCGCTCAAAGCGGAAAAAGATGCGTATACGTTGTCCAAGGGCGACAGCGCAACGCTTTCGGCTATCGCGGAATCGTTCAAGCGCGTCAAAACGGGAGTAACGCCCGATATCGTCTGGCTGGACGGCCAGGAGCTGTTCGAGACGAACGGGAATACCGTAACGGCCAAAACATCCGGTACGGCTCATGCGCTTCTCCGATTCACAACCGTAATCGATGGCGCCAACCCATACGACTTGTACACCCAGCCCGTAACGATCGAGGTGAAGGGCAGCGATAATGGCGGCGGCAACAACGGCGGCGGCAACAACGGCGGCGGCAA
>NZ_VDCQ01000018.1 GCF_006265175.1 Paenibacillus hemerocallicola
TCCAGACTCAAGACTACCTACTCAAGGCTCAAGACTACCTACTCCAGACTCAAGACTGCCTACTCACTCAAGACTGCCTACTCCATCAAACTTCCTCCAGCCGAGCTCCTCCAGCGAACCTCCCTATATTACGGCGCGCAGCTAATACGGCCAATGGCGTTCGAATCGTAACCGACGAGAACATCGGTGGCATCAACAGCCGAAGTCACGGCATTCGGATCGAAAACGGCGCCCACGTATCCGCCGAGAGGAATGACGGCCCTATGCTCGAAATGCGCAAACGAATAAATGGAAAACATACATTTAAACACAGCCCCGATTGCGGAAAACCAATGTTAGCTGGAAAACGTACAGCTATTTCGTCGCCAGTAAGCCTAAGGGCTATTAAGCAATAAAAATAACTGTACGTTTTCCAGTTGTAGAGGCATAATGGCTCCGCAATCATCAAAATAACTGGATGTTTTCCATTTGCGATCAAAAGCTAGCGCTCCGGACTCGAGCGCTCCGGACTCAAGCGCTTCCCGCTACGTCTCAGCCCCCGAATCGAGCGCAGCCTCCCTATAAAGTACAGCCGATCCACATCCGTATTGTCGGCCGCGCCGTCCAGTATTCGGCGAAAGCCATTCATCCCGTCGGATACGGAAGCCCACTCCCCGGAACGGTTCGTAAACGGCTCGGCCACGTAAACCGGCTGAGCCAAATCATCTTGCTGTCGCACAATAAAGAGGAAATCCGCGGCGGATTCCCTCTTTATTGATCCATATTACATTCTCCCCGGAGCCGGAAGCCCAAGCACATCCAAAGCTTCGCGCAGCGTAGCTTTGAACCGCATTGTCAGCCAAAGACGGTCGTGCCGGGTACTGCCCTCCGCTTTCAAAATCGGACATACCGCATAAAAATGATTAAACAAATTCGTCAGCTCGTAGGCGTAAGCGCACAGCCGGTGCGGGGAGAGCTCCGCCACCGCCGCCTCCAGCGTCTCCGGCCCATAGGCCAGCTGTCTCAATAGAGCGGACTCCTGAGCGGTCGACGTCTCGAAACGGGGCGGGCCGGAAAGAGGCTGCTCCACCCGGTCGAGCACGCTGCAGGCGCGGGCGTACGAATAGAGCAAATATACGCCCGTATTGCCGGACACCTCCGTCGCCTGCTCCAAATCGAACACGATCTCGGTCTGCAGATGAAATCGGAGCAAATAGTAGCGGATCGAAGCAGCCGCGATCGCCAGACTGGAAAGTCCGGCCTTGCGGGAACGCTTGCCCTCGATCACTTGTTCCATCCGGTCGAGCAGCTCGGCGATCTTGATGCCGATTCCTTGTCTTCCCGACATCGGATACGAGGCTTTGCCGTCCGATATGTCGACGCCGAGTCGTTCGGCCGTCTTCGGGCTGAGCGATACGACGCCGTAGCCGACATGTCTCAGACGCTCCGCCTGCCGGGCGAAGCCCAAAGCGAGCAGCGCCTGCTTGACCATCGCCTGCGGATATTCCTGTCTGTGGTCGATCACGTTGATGACGGTATCGGCTTGCCCGATCCGCTTCTTCCGGACGCCGCCCTCGTGCGTCGACCAGAGCCGATCGGCAAACTTTCGGTAACGGAAGTCTTTGCCCAGCACCCCGAATTTCCATAGATGGTAGGCGATATCCTTGGCCGTGTAGGTCAGGACGCCGTTCGAACGGACTAGCACCTTATCCGCTTGATGCTCCGGGTTGTCTCCAACGCCGTCGTCATCTTCGGCTTGCTTCAATACCCAGCAGCCCGCCAGCTTTCCTTCGGTCTCCTGCCGGAAAACCGAGGTCGTCTTCAGCAGCTCGAACGCCTGCGTCCAAAAGCCTTCGCGGACGATACTGCTCTCCCATACGAGCACGTCATATCCGATTCCGAACTGCTTCATTTCCTCCATATGCTCCCGGACGATGCGCTCCGCCACGAGCAAGCCGAGCCACGCCGTACTGCCGGTCCCTTTCTCCAAGCCGTGAAGAATGGCGGTCCGTTCGTGCTGCAGCTCCGGATTTTGCTTGTATGCCTTGTTGATGCCCGCATACGTATCCCAGCAAAAATCGCCGAACCGTGAATAAGGCTGATCAGCCGAGACGCGATGTATGCCGACAAGCGTATCGGCCAGCTGATTGCCCAAATCGTCGATATAGTTGTGCACCTCTACCGGATGTCCGGCCGCCCGCAGCATTCTCGCCAACGTGTCGCCGATGCACGAATTGCGCAAATGACCGATATGAGCCGATTTGTTCGGATTGATCGACGTATGCTCGATAATCACCTTTGACGACATCCCGCGTGCTGTCTTCAACGGCTTGGCGTCCGTATAGGCCGCCCACTTGCCCCAGTCCAAATAAAAATTGACGAACCCCGGGGCGACCGCCTCTACGCGGCCGAACAAAGCGGCTATTCCGGGATGCCGCTGCAACCGCTCCTTGATCTCGCCCGCGATGACTAGCGGGGGTTTTCTCAGTTGCTTGGCCAGCTGCATGGCGATATTGACGCTATAATCCCCGTGCTGCAGATTGGCGGGATGCTCGACGACGACGTTGACCCTTTCGGATTGCCTCATGCCGGTCTCCCCCGCGATATCCCGCAATATGTCCTCTACCGCTTCCGCAATCACCGTTCTGATCATACGTTCGCCTCCCGTTATATTCGTTTACATGCAAATAGGGCCCCCGTCTCTATATAAGAGACGAGAGCCCGTTAGGTCCCGCGGTACCACTCCATGTGCCGCAACTTCCGAGAAAGCCGGCCGCTTTGCTTGTTAACGGTCTTCCGACCGGATTCGCCTACTTCACTAGGTTTGGGCGAACCGTCTCCCGGGGCCGTTTCATTCGTGACATCCGTACCGGCTTGCACCACCCCCGGCTCGCTGCGACTGTCCATCCCGAACTACTGTCCCGCTCTTCGACGCTTGCTGTATGGAAAACGATTATTGTCATTTATACAGCAAACGTTCAGCATTGTCAACTATTAACAGTCTGAATTATGTTTGAACCAACTGTTCCTGAGCTAACCGTCCCCCTGCTGAGATCAGCACCATACGTCCTCCGTCCGCAGCGAGCGGCTTGCTACTCCCCGCCTCACAGCCGGCACGCAGTGCTGAAATAAGCACTATTCGTGCCCGAGAGGAGCGCTTTTCGCGGAATAAGATCGGTTTCAACCTTATTCCCTGCTACTCCCCGCCTCAGCCGGCACGTAGTGCTGAAACAAGCACTATTCGTGCCCGAGAGGAGCGCTTTTCGCGGAATAAGGTCGGTTTCGACCTTATTCCCTGCTACTCCCCGCCTCAGCCGGCACGCAGTGCTGAAATAAGCACTATTCGTGCCTGAGAGGTGCGCTTTTCGCGGAATAAGGTCGGTTTCGACCTTAACCGGCTCTAATCGGTCTCGCGGTCATATAACCGGATATCGATCAATTCGGCGCGCGGACACCCGTTTGTCCTCTCGATCGCGACTCGAAGACGGGTCGTTGCAACCGGGGCCACGACGTGCACCCTCTTCCTTTTCCGGTTCCCGGATTCCCTGTGCAGCACGGCCCATTCGCCGGCAACGAACGCCTCTACCCGGTAGTCGGACGCCAACTCGGGCATCGTCTCGAACGGCGTAACGATGTAGTGCAGGTTGATCAAATATTCGTTGACATCGTCGTTAAACGTCAGATGGATCTCCCGGACGGAAACCGGCTCGTTCCATTCCAGCTCCAGCCATTCCTCGCGCCCGCCGCGCATCGGCTCGGAAATCCACATGTGCGGGCCGCCGTACGGCCTGTTCACTCCGTCGATCGACTTACCGGGAGCGTAGGCTTGCGTCTCCCCGCGAAGGCGGAAGCAAATCGGCTTGCGGACGAAGCTTTTCATTCTCCATTCGGTAACCGGCTGCACCGGTTTGTTTCCGTTCGGCCTTTCGGTTTTGCGGAAGCATAACACGCCGGTCAGCGGCGAATGCGCTTGCCACAGCTTCAGCGACGCATTCGCTTTGACGATCAGGAAGCCGTTTTGCGGCTCGACTGGCTTCCATGACAAAGGTACGGCCGCCCATTGCAGGCTCCCTCGGCGAACCTCGACCGAAGCCTCGCTTATTTTCCGGAACGGCACATAATTCTCGCGCCGCCCGGTTTCCCACAGCTCGACACGCAGCGTCGTGTCTTTCGCGGCATCGAGCAGCAGCTCCAGATCGCCGAGACTCGGATCCACCGGCACCAGTATACCGATGTCGGCATCCAGCGGCACGTGCTCCCCGGCCTGCTCGACCGCGATGGCCGACAGCGTGCTGGACGCCCTCACGACGGCGCGTCGTGCCAAGTCGCGAGGATCGCGGTTAACCAAGCCGATGACAGAAGCATCCCGATGAAGCAGCGTCTGAAGCAGCTCCGGCAGCCGGTTCCCGTAAAGCTCGCGGGGAGTCGCATCGTTCCTCGCGCATAGAGCCGCCGCCGTCCCTGCGGCTTCTCCCATGGCGGCGCATGTCGCCATCACCCGGGTTGTGCCGAATGCGACATGCGAAGCGCTGATATTGCGTCCCGCCATCAGCATATTTTCCACATTGACCGAGTACAGGGAGCGAAAAGGAATATGATAATTGCCGTCCGCATGCCAATGCTTCGAGCCGCTCTCCGCCGCATACATCCCTTGGGACGGATGCAGATCGATCGACCACCCGCCGAAAGCGACCCGATCGTCGAACGGAACCTGGCCCAAAATATCGTTCTGCGTCAGCACGTAATCGCCGATCAACCTGCGATATTCCCGCTTCCCTGGAACCGCTCCGACCCATTCCAGCGTCAACGCCTCCGCCTCGAAGCCGCCAGAATTTTTGATATAGTCCCATATGCCGTAGATGGCGGCCCACAGCTCGTCGCGAATGCGCTCGTTATCGTGGACCGTATCCAGTTCCCCGCCCCACTCGATCCACCAATAATGGCAGCCGGAATCTCCCGTGCGGATAATACGTCGCAAAGGGATCGGCGTCTCCGCTATATTTTTGGCGAACGACGGTGGAATGTATTTGACAGCCTTCCCGGCATCCTTCGTGTAAAACAGCAGCGTACTGCCGAGCGTAATCTCGTCGGCTTGCTCCGGCGCCCATGCTTCGCCGTATTCGCTCCGCGCTTCTCGACCGATGCGGTATTTGGCTCCCGCCAAAAAGCCTACGAGCCCGTCGCCGGTGCAATCGATAAACAAACCGCTCTCGAAACGCAGCTTCCGCTCCGAACCGCTCATCCATCCGGTCACGGAGCGGATACGTCGATGGTCGGCCGTTCCGTCCGCCTCCACCTCGTGCACGTCCGTATTGAGGAACAGCCGGATATTTCGCTCCGCCAGTACCGTTTCCAGCACGACGAGATCCCAGTAATAAGGATTGCCCTCCGCATTGCGGAACTGGTTCTCCACCAGCATTTCCCCGATAATTCCGGTTTCCCTCGCATACCGGTGAGTGCCGCTGGCCGAGGCTCCGCTGACCCATACGCGGACTTCGCTGCTGGAATTGCCCCCGAGCACGGGCCTGTTCTGGACGAGCGCGACCCGGCTGCCGAGTCGCGCAGCCGCCACCGCCGCACACACCCCTGCCAAGCCTCCCCCGATGACGGTCACATCGGAATGTACAGTTTCTTCTCTCATTTCTCTCCTCCATGCCTTATGCATCCGACCGACGCAATGTTCCCGCCGGAAGGACTCCTATTCCTTTCGTTGCGTTCATTTGGCCGCCCAGCCCGTATTTCCCGCACCGTTCTCTTTCACGTAAAGCGTCGCGCCGGGCACTCCGTCCGCTCTCAAATATAGCGACGCTACGGGAGCCGACACGACCCCCTCCGGGCTGCCCGTGCCGTACCGTATCCCGATATTGTCCGCGCCGAGCAGTACGCCCGCCGCTTTCAGAAACCCTTCCGCCGTTCCTTCACGGACCGAGAGGGACGATCCGGAAACGCCGATGTTGGGAGCGGTCGTATCGCCGCCGAAATAAACGCGTCCGTCCTTCACGAACCATTGCGTTTGACCGGTGGCCGTATCCAAGGTCGTAATCGCGTTCAACGACGTCAAGCTTTTGATTTTGACCGCTCCCGTCTCGATTCCGGTAGTGGCATTGTTCACGAAGGTCTGCTTGCGGGTCGACTGATCGTCGATCAAAGCGACGCTGCTCGAGCCCGAAGGCTGTCTGACGCTGTCGATCGTCGTAATCGGCAGCGTGCCGGTGACGAGCACCCCGCGCCGGACGTTCCCGAAAATTTGCAGGCCGCGGACGGTGCACAGCCTGATCTCGGTAGACACGACATCAATGGCGCTTTCACCCGTTCCGGTACTGAAATGAACGCCGTCGATCGTGACGTTCGTGCACGGATTGGTCAAAGCCCATACGGCGTTGCAGCCGGCGTTCGGCACTTCCACATACGTATTCAGGAACGTCCATGCCCCGCCTCCCGACAGCACGATCATCCCCGCAGCGCTGCCGCACCATTGGATCACATTGCCGGTAAACAGCAGCGCCGACGCTTTGCTGGCCGGAACGTCGCAATAAATGCCTTCCTGCGCATGGCCGCTTATATAGTTGGCGATGAACCGACCGGCATACACCTGCTGTCCGATCCTGATGCCCTGCTTGCTGTTCCAGAACTCGCAGCCCGTTACGGTCGGGGTCCAGGCGGATACTCGCAGCGCCGGGCCGTTCCCGACTCCCGACACGCGCAGCCCTTCCAGCAGGCAGGCGCGGGAGGCGCCTCCCCATGTCGCAATGTCATCCTGCGGTCCCAATAGGCAACGCCCTCGGTCGTGAGGGCATTGCCTTCGAGCGTAAAGTCCCGTGCGGCGCAGGAAAGCGCGTAGCCGGTCGTCGTCGGGTCCGTATTGTCTCCGAAATGCAGCAGCGGGCTCGCGTTTGACGCGTTTCTCACGATCGTGGCGAAGCGTCCGCCGCCCCGGAGCAGTTGTCCGTTCGCCTTGACCCGGAGCGTATTCGTAATGGCGTACGCGCCGGCCGGCAAAAATACCGGCAGTCCGGTGTCGAGCGCGGCCTGTATGGAACGCGTGCAGTCGGTCGCTCCGTCCCCGACCGCCCCGAACCAGGCAATGCTGATCTCCCCCTGGTGAACCCGTTTCCACCTCGCGCCAGAGGCGGACACTAGCACGAGCCCTGTATTATCCGGCGTCGCCGTGTCCGACGCGTCGTAGTAGAACTGCCCTTCGCAGCCGCGATCGACAACATAACAGAACAAGTCCCCGATCGGACCGGTCATCCCCCTGAGTTCGGCAATGGTCGTCATCCGCAGGCAGCATGACGAATCGTCATCCTCCGGACTGCCATATACCGCACCTTGAACCGAATAGCCCGAGGAATCTTTCGCCGACATTCCGGCGGTCAAGAGCGCCGCTCCCGATATGCCGAGCACCGAGAGCATTTTCCTCCGGCTGATCGTCTGGGACGGCCGGTTCGGATTCGGTTCGTTCGGATTTGGTTTGTTCAGATTCGGTTCGTTCGGTTCGTTCGGATTCGGTTTGTTCAGATTCGGTTCGTTCGGATTTGGTTCGTTCGGTTCGTTCGCTTCCGTCTTTCCGTTCCTCTTGTCCATCGTTCGCACCCGCTTTCGAAAAGGATCGGGGGCGCCTTCACGGCCGCCCGCGTTTTCGCAAACCGCCCCGTCTGTGCCGGTCCATAGCCGGTTATTGGCTTTTCAACTCGGCGATCGCTTTCTCCAGTTGCTCCTCCGCTTCCCTCAACAGCGTGTTGACGTCTCCTTTGTCGGCTGCGTAATTTTTCAGCTTGGACTCGACGACACTGAGTCCTTTACGATCGAAGTCGGACATAGGGAACGCGGCCGGATAGCTCAAGGAGGAGATTGGCTTCAAATTTTTCCCGGAAGCCGACGGGTTGTTCTCGAAGGCACGGCCCAATATTTGCGGATCCTTCAATGCCGTCACCCGTCCGTCCCGGGTAGCCTGCAGCTGCACCTCCGGATCGGTGCTGACGAACGAAATGATTTGGAAAGCCAGGTCCGCGTGCTTGGAGCCGGCCGAGATGACCATGCCGTCTGAAAACAACCCCGCCCCGACCTTCGGTTTATCGGCGAACACCGGGTAAGTGACGACGTCCCAATCGAGTCCTTCTTTCTCGAACCCGGTCATATCCGAATTTTGCAGCTGTAAAATGTCCGGCAGCATGCCGACCGTGCGCTGCTTCAGAAACTCGTCCCTGTAATCGAAGAAGGAACGTACCGTCGAAGGGCCCGGATACATGCTCCGGATCGTGCCGAACAGCCGTTTCCAGCCCTCGGTCTGGATCGCCGCTTTGCCCGTCTTCGGATCGACATAAGGAAGCGACAGCTGCATCTGCATCCGATTCGTGCTGAGCGGCGGCCTCATCCCGACGTATTGGACCCCGTTGTCCTGGCGATTCATTTTGCCCGCCAGGGCGATCGCCTCGTCCCACGTCATATAATCCTTCGGGAAAGGAACTCCGAATTTATTGAACACGTCTTTGTTGTAATGCAGCGCGAATTCGAATACGTTAAACGGCAAATAGTAGATCTCGCCGTTCTCCGCATACGATTTGACGTTGTCCACGACCCCGTCCCGGTATTTCCCGAAGTCGAATTTGTGCTTCTCCGCGAACGGCCGCAAATCCGCCATCACCTTCAGCGGAGTGAGCGTCTGAAGGTTGGTGACGCCTTCCCATATGATGTCCGGCACATTCCCGGCCGTAATCAGGTCCTGCATCGTGGCGCTTTTCTGCTCCACTTGCTGCAGCGTGACATGAGGAAATTTGCTTCTGACGTGCCGGGCGATATAATTCTCGAATTCGGCAGGCGTCAGCTTGGAATAAAACGTCAGCGCGACCGGCTCAGGCTTGGCGTTTTCCTTACTCGCTTTATTGTCCGTCGAACCGCTCTGCCCGTTGCCCGAGCAGCCCCACAAAAGCATTATGCTTGCAACAGCCATGCATACGGCAGCCTTGCGCATGGACGGGTCCCCCTTTGTATAGTTGATCATTGATAAATTGCCTCGTTAAAAGAGTTACGCCTCGATTCTTCCGGGCACCGTCGCTTTTCCATGCACGGTATCCCGCCGAATACTGGAGCCGCAATTGCGCAACAGCCCCTCAGTAGCTTAGGCGGCGAAAATTAGCGATTCTGTGAAACGTAATCAAATTGCCGTTGTGCGCATCCTTCGCCCGCTCGTCTCCCGAGCGGCTCAATACGAGCAGATCCTCGCCGTCGATCGCCATGCTCGCATAATGACGGGCCTGCCTCGGCGTATCCCCGACGGCGATAAGTCCGGCAAAGCACCAATCGACGCAATTTCGCGAAAAGTGCAGCTGAAGGCGATGCCGTTCGTTTTTGCCGAGGCCGTACCGGTCATCGGGCAGCCGGTCCGCCCGCGTCATACTGTCCGTCGCCTGCGAGCCGAGCAGCCAATAGAGGCGTGAACGCTCGTCGAATACGATATGGAACTTCAGATGCCCGCCCGGACAAGGAACGAAGGTGAACGCTTTCCCCGATGGCGCCCGTTCGAGCATCGTAACGATCGTGCCGTCCTCGCGCTCTACCGCTTTCGCTACAGCGGCAAATCCGGTACCGCCGGTATGAGAGCGCATCCATAGATGGAAGGTGTTCCCGTCCGGATCATGGAAATAATGGTCCGGGTCGGTGAAGCGGACCACGTTCGTCTCCAGCCAGCCCATGCGGGCGCACGAACGGCCGGGGGCGATCCGCGCGGATTTGTCCGGCTCCACCTTATAGAACGGAACTCCGAAATAATCCAGCCCATCCTCCGGCACCGCATCCCGGAAAGCCAGCTCGGAGGCGAACGTCCAGTTGCCCCGCTCGGTCAAATCGGCATCCAGCCGTCCCCTGAGCAGCACGGGAGCCATATCTGCGACGGGCCAGCCCGCTCCGCCCGACCGCACGTTCCGCTCCATGGCCAAGTACACGTTTCCTTTGGCGTAATGCACATTCGACGGCGCCTGATGCCACATTTGCCCTTTTGTCAGCAAGACAGGCTCGCTCCACGTATCGCCGCCGTCATCGGACCGGATGATCGCCAAATCATGGCAGTGCCCCAAAACATACAAGCTGCCTCCGGCCGTAAAAGGTCTGGCGTGCATAAAGGGAAAATCCGTCCGATACCGCCACGTTCGGCCCTTGTCGTCGGAGACGAACACTTTGCCGAGCCACGGCTTGCCTCCCTCTATGATCCGCTTCCCGCCGGGTATCGCATCGATTCCCGGTCCGCTCATATCGAGCGTGGCGACCAGCCTTCCGTTCGGCAGTACCGCTAATCCGGGGCTGTATACATAAACGTTCCCGGGGTCCGGCGATTCGTACACCGTAACGTATTCGCGAGCCAACTGTCCGACCCGATCCTCCAATTCCTCCGCTCCTCCCTTGCCTTGGATTTGCCCTGTTATCGTTCGATAATGGGCTACTTCCAGCCTAGTAAATTCAATTTACTTTTCCCATGCAATTGTTTATCATCGACCATATACTCCATTTCAAGGGAGGCCGTCGCATGGAGCCGTATCGTCCGGCGGACGTGGTTCCCCAGCTCGTCCATGTTCTGTACTGGGATCGGAAGGAACGTTTCTTGAATGAGATCGACGTCTATCCGGCATGGGTCATGTTTGCGGTGTGCGAGGGAAGCTTCGATTTCAAGATCGGCCACTTGCAAGGAAGCGCAACGAACGGAGATGTCGTGTTATGCCCTCCGGGCGTACCGTTATGGCGGGAAGTGGTGCGGACGCTGTCGTTTTTCGTCATTCATTTCCGATGGACATTGCCCGAGCCGCAGCATGCGATCGAGGACGAATCGATGCTCAGGCTCATCCCCCGGGGCAAGCTGACGCTCCGCGACAGCCGCCGGATGACGTCGAGCTATCAATATTTGCTCGGTCTTTGGCCGAAGCGGGACAAGCTTCATCGCCGCCGGCAAAATTTGCTGCTGAACGATATATGGCTGCAGTACTGCATCGAGGCGGAGGCTGTCCGAAATACGGGCAAGCCGTCGGACCCGCTTATGCAGCAGGCGTTGCGGCTGCTTGAAGCGCGCGCGTACGACAGCCGGTTCAGCATGAAGCTGCTGTCGGCCGAGCTCGGACTGTCCCCCGTGCAATTTACCCGCAGGTTCAAGGCCCGCTTCGGCAAAACGCCGACAGACTACGTCGTGACGCTGCGGCTGGACAAAGTTCGGCAAATGCTGCTCGAGACGAACTATCCGCTCGATCATATAGCCGAGCAGTGCGGTTATGAGAACGGCTTCTATTTAAGCCGCGTATTTTCCAAAAAATTCGAGACAAGCCCATCCGTATACCGCAGCACCCACCAAATGTAATCATCCGGAGGAAAGCTTCCGCAAGTTGGTCGACAACGGTCATGCGAGCCGCATCGCAAGCCGGGTATGCTGCGGTAAGCCCCCGCTTCTACCGTTCCAGCGTGGAACGTATGCGTATCGAGCTGTCGCTTGGTGCCGCAACGTACGCCGGGGGCTGTGTTGCGGTGCGGTGCTAAGCGATAAGGCGGTTCCGGCGGGCGGCTAATAATGGGGAGTCGTTCGCATTTTGCTGAATTCCATAACAAGCAAGGGGTTACAGTCAACGCTATTGGGGGAAGGTCAGAGCAATCGGCTAATAAGCCCGGTAAAAGTCCGTCGTTATCCGATAAGATGAACATTCGGCGAGGGTGCGATACAGTTGCGAAGAGAGTACCGTGAAAATGGGGCGGGGATTATCGAGAGGACCAAGTCAAACACGCAGCTCCCGAGCGAGCGTTGCGGCGACGCATGACAGCGTTAGGACCCGCACGAAGATATGCGCACAAACACAAGTAACATGCCCCACCTCTGCACCGATGGATCAGGTACGGCGGCGGAGCTTTCGGTTACTGCGCACTAAATAAAGTTACCCCTAGGAGGCGAGCAGTGCATATCGCAAAAAGCCCCCCTAAGCGCTAACTGTAAATCATGCTGTTAATTCGGCAATTCAAGCGATATCCGGTGAAATAAATGGAAAACATGCAGTTAAATCGACATGATCCTGCTAAATTGTCCATTTCAGTGGAAATAGCTGTACTTTTTCCAGTTGACAGCAGCAAGAATATAGCCTTTCGCCCAAAATTACTGCATGATTTACAGTTAATTCGATTTCCAACCCGCGCAGCTCCCAAGCGCGAGCTGCGGCGACGCATCGTAGTGATCGGATTGAGCGCAACGCTCCCCTCCCCATCACGGTGACGGAAGTCATTTGGCCCCGATGCCCCACTCCAAGCGCCGAGCCGACGCCGGACAAAATGCCCGATTATGACAACGATTCGCCAGGCTAACGACTTACAGCGTCCATTCTCGTCTCATCGTCACCTGAACCGGTACATCACCGAATCCTGCACCGGAATATAGCCGATCTTCGCGTAGATCGCGTTAGAGGTCGGATTGGACAAGTCGGTGTACAGGCTGCAAAACCGGTAGCCTTCGTCCAGCAGCAGCCGGCTGAGCGAAGCGACGCAGGAAGAGGCGTACCCTTTATTCCGGTATGGCGGCGGGGTGTATACGAGACTGAGGACGATGCCGTTGCGGGTAGGCCGCGTTTTCTTGGCCATGCTGACCGGACGCCCGTCTTCCCACAAAAATAACGATCCGCTCCGGATGTTCTCGCTCGCCTTGGCAGCCGCGTCGTCCCGGCTTACGTTCTCCCCGATCGATACGGCGAATTCGTGAATCCAGTCGGCTACCAGCTCCAGATCGCCCGCATCGGCCGTTCTGATCCTTCCGGAGCTGTACGGAATCGGCTTCGCCTCGTCGAGCCGGTACACGCGCTGATTCATTTTGACGAAAGCCGTCTTGCCTTTGGCGGATGCCCATATGCCTGCCAACTGACCGGCGATTGCCGGCGGTCCGACTATGCCGGGGACTTCCGCTCCCGCTTCCGTAAGATGCGTCGCAGCCAACCGGACGGCTTGCCCGAGCTCCGGCTCCTCCTCTTCCCCGGCCACGATCATATTGAGCGAGTTCAGGAGCATGACAAGAACCAAGCTCCCCTCATCGTCCTCGACCGCGGCCATGACGGCCTTCGCCGCCCTGTCGCCCTTCGACTCCTGCTGCGCCAGCATATGAACCAAGCCGAGAAGCAAATTGTTGCCCGCCTCGTTCCGTTCGAGAAATGGACCGGTCCGTTCGAGAAACGTCCGGGCACTGTCGAATTGCCGCAATTTCACCGAGATCCCTCCTTAGGCCTTGACCTAATTTGTTCGAAGCTTGCATCCGATTTCCTTCCGGCGCATGCAAATATAATCCAAAAGCCCCCTATTCACAACCGCCCGCTTCTGTGCTATAGTACGTGAGAAAAACTAAAGAAGAATTCCGGACGAATGCTTCCGCACAGAGGCGCTCCGGGAGAGGTTCGCGAACTCCCTCTATAAAAAACTATACAAAAGCGATGGCCCCGTTCCCGGTATCGTCGTTTTTGCGTTCGGCGCGAAGCGGCAAGTCCGTCTCGCGCCGATTCTTTGGTTGAATAGGGAAACGCCGTACGGATCTCGTTCTTCTCGACAAGAGAGGGAGATGCTCGAATGAACAACACGAAAGCCGTCGTCGTATTCAGCGGCGGTCAAGACAGCACGACCTGCCTGTTCTGGGCAATGGAGCGATTCGACGAGGTGGAGACCGTCACGTTCGATTACGGCCAACGGCACAAGCTGGAGGTCGAGGTCGCCGCAGCGATCGCGGGAGAGCTGAACGTCAAGCACCATGTGCTCGACATGTCGTTGCTCGGACAGCTCGCGCCGAATGCGCTCACCCGGAACGATATCGCGATCGAGCAGCGGGAAGGCTCGCTGCCGACCACCTTCGTGGACGGGCGCAACTTGCTGTTCCTGTCCTTCGCCGCCATCGCCGCCAAGCAAATCGGCGCCAAGCATATCGTCACCGGCGTGTGCGAGACCGATTTCAGCGGCTATCCCGACTGCCGGGACGTCTTCGTCAAATCGTTGAACGTTACGCTCAATTTGGCCATGGACTATCCGTTCGTCATCGATACCCCGCTCATGTGGCTGAATAAAGCCGAGACGTGGGAGCTGGCGGACCGGCTCGGCGCCTTCGATTTCGTCCGAAATCGGACGCTGACGTGCTACAACGGCATCGTGGCCGACGGCTGCGGGGAATGCCCGGCGTGCCGGCTGCGCCGCAAAGGGCTCGACGACTATTCGGCCTTGTCCGGACGGGAGGCATGCTCCCCATGATGCAGCAAATTTACCCTGTAGCGAGTCATTCGTATGCGTACGAATTGAATAAGGATATGCAATTCGCGGCCGCCCATTACGTTCCGGCCGAGGAAGCGGGCAAGTGCCGTAAGCTGCACGGCCATACGTATTTCGCGAATATTACGGTTGCCGGGGACACGCTCGATTCGGCCGGCTTTCTGGTGAACTTCGCGATACTGAAGCAGCTTATCCACGAACGGTTCGACCATTCCGTTCTGAACGACGATACCGAAAGCTTCAGCGCCGACGAGCCCGACCGGTTTCCGACGACGGAAGCGGTCGCGCGCACGATCTGCGAAATCGTCCAGCGGCACTTGGACGGAACGGAAAATCGCGCACGCTGCCTTCAGGTGTATTTGCGCGAAACGCCGACCAGCTACTGCATCTATCGGCCGAAAGCGGGTATCGCCCATGCATGAGAACAGCGGCATGACGGAAGGCCGCCCCATCCCCGTTATCGAAATATTCGGTCCGACCGTTCAGGGAGAAGGCATGGTCATCGGGCAAAAAACGATGTTCGTCCGCACGGCCGGCTGCGATTACAGCTGCGCCTGGTGCGATTCGGCCTTCACTTGGGACGGCAGCGGCAAAGCGGATATTCGTCTGCTGACGGCACAGGACGTTTACGCGGAAATGCGGCATATCGGCGGGGAGGCGTTCGCGCACGCGACGATCTCCGGCGGCAACCCCGCCTTGCTTCCGCAGCTCGGCGAGCTGATCGGACTGCTGCACGGGCAGCGGATCCGGGTTGCGCTGGAGACGCAGGGCAGCCGCTGGCAGAACTGGTTTTGGGATATCGACGATTTGACCTTGTCCCCCAAACCGCCCAGCTCCCGCATGGAAACGGACTGGCCCGTACTGGACGACATCGTGGCCAAACTGACGGAGCGGAATCGATCGTTCAGCCTGAAGATAGTCGTCTTCGACGAAGCCGATCTGCAATACGCCGCCGAAGTCCATGAACGGTATCCGCACGTTCCGTTCTACGCGCAGGCGGGCAACGGCCGGCTGTCGGAAACCGAGCCCGAACGGCTGCTTCCGTATTTGCTGGAACGGTACGAATGGCTCATCGATCGCGTCATGGCGCACACCGGGCTGAAGCAAGTGCACGTGCTCCCCCAGCTGCACACGTGGGTATGGGGCAACAAAAAAGGCGTCTGAAGGTCCGGTAGATGACTCTCGCGAAGCGTCCTTGCGATGGCTGACGAGTAGATGCGAAGCTTGGCATCCGAAAAGATAACTGTAAAAAAAGTAGTTAAATTCATAAAAAATCAAAATATGTTAAAATAAATGGAAAATATCAGGTTGTTGAAAAAGTCAAAAAGAGAGATTTGGAATACAAAGAGAGGTGGGGGGAGTGTGCGGAAAGCGAAGCGGTTGACTTTACAATCGTGTTGTAACCGCTAAAATCTTAAAAACAACACGATGTTAACGGATGTGAAGCGCATTCCCCCACCTCTTGTCTCCGGCGCTTCCTCTCTTTGCAGACTTTTTCAACAGCCTCAAAATATGAAGCTAATTCACCGCCAGACCGATAAATGGTCGAAAACGAGCGGAAATAACTGTACTTTTTCCAGTCAACAACGAGACTGGGCAGCTTCCCACCCAAATAACTGTATGTTTTGCCATGTTTTGCAGTTCATTCGACAGATTCACCGGTCATTTATAAGGAGGAGACGATATGGCAGGAAGAACGGAGGATGAGCTTGAACGCATCACCCTGCTCGGCAATCAGGGGACCGACTATCGGTTTCAATATGCGCCGGATGTGTTGGAGACGTTCGACAACAAGCACCCGGAACGCGACTATTTCGTCAAATTCAATTGTCCCGAATTTACGAGCCTGTGTCCGATGACCGGACAGCCGGATTTCGCGACCTTGTATATTTCCTACATTCCGGACCGCCGCATGGTGGAGAGCAAGTCGCTCAAGCTGTATTTGTTCAGCTTCCGCAATCACGGCGACTTCCACGAGGATTGCATGAACATCATCATGAACGATTTGATCGCGCTGATGGAGCCGAGATATATCGAGGTGTGGGGCAAGTTCACGCCGAGGGGCGGCATCTCGATCGACCCGTACTGCAACTGGGGACGCCCCGGCACGAAATACGAGCAAATGGCCGAGCACCGTCTGCTGAACCACGATCTGTATCCGGAGAAAGTGGATAATCGGTAAACACATGGCGGCAGCCCGGAACGCGACCTAGGCGTTCCGGGCTGCCTTTTTTTTGCCGATCGGTGCGACGCGCTCCTCTTAATCCGGCGATGTCCGCACCCGGTACAAGTGCTCGACCTGAACCGACGTCAAAGGTTTGGAAAATACCATGACGTCGTCAATAACGCCCGCCAGGAAGCCGGTGTCCGTCCCGGCCGGATTTTTGCCGATCGCATCCCTCTGGGTCGGGAGCATCCGAGCGTACGTGCGGCTGCCGAAGTTGGCGGTACCCGACAAGGCGGTCTGCTCGACGCCGTCGACGTACAGCGCGATCCGGTTGCCCGCATAGTCCAGAATCGCGACGAGATGGTGCCGTTCTTCCCCGTCCGGATAAGCGAATTCTTTGTAGCGGTAGCCGTCGGCGACAGAGCTTCTGCCCGCTACCCTGACGGCATTGCCGTAAATGAGCACTTCCGCTCCCGCCGCCGTGCCGTTGATTCTCGTGCCGAACAGCCAATGCGCCGTGGAATTGGCCAACGCCTTCGCCTCTACCCACCCGGCCACGGTGATCCCGGCAGAGCCTCGCAACGCCATTCCGACGTCATAGCCCAAATCGACGTAGTCGACCGTGCCGTCCAGTCGAAGCGCCTTGTCCTGGCTTTGCTCCCCGCTCGCGACTTGTTCGCCGGCTTCGCGGGAAGCACCCATCACTTTGGCGTCTCTTCCGTACTTCGAAGCGTCGAGAGCATGCGGGCCATCCGGCCCGTCGAATGTCCAATACCCTTCCAGCCCGTCGTAGGCAAGGTTGCGCACTTCCGCGGGAGCAAGCGCTTTACCATATAGTTTGATTTCATCGAGCATGCCGTGGAAATATCCGCCGTCCGCGGGACTTCGCCCTATCGCATCGGAGGAGCCCGACGGCGACGGCTCGTATACGGGAGACTCGAAGCCGACGGCTCCCGGCTGCACCGGCCGGCGCTCTTCGCCGTCCAGGAAGAGCCGGATCTCTTCCTTGGCGAAATCGAGCACGGCGGCGGCATGATGCCACTCGCCTGCGGAGGAGAAGGCAAAATCTTTATACCGGTAGCTTTCGCCCGATACGCTTCTGCCGCCGATCCGGATGTAATTGCCGTGCATATACGCTTCGGCTCCGGCCAGACCGGGCCCGACCGCTGTGCCGAACAGCCAGTTGCCGTCCTGCCCGGACGCCGGCAGAGTAGAGGCTTTGAACCAGCCTGCAATCGTCAACGCGGCCGCCCCATCCAGCCGTCCCGTCATGCTCCGGCCCAAATCGACGTAATCGTCGACGCCGTCGAAGCTTAGCGCGCTGCCAATATATCCCGGAGACCACGAGGCTCCGTACACCGCTCCGTAGACGTTGCCGTAAACCGAGCTGTCGGTGGCGACCGAGCCTCCGTTCTCGTCCAGCTTCCAATAGCCCGCCGGCGAATCGAGCAAGCTGCGAAAGCCGGTCAACCGGTGAAACGTAATCCGGTTGCTGTTATGGTAATCGTCGGCTCCGCCGTATGAAGTTCGGGACAAATAAACAATATCGTCGCCGTCGATTTGCCAATCGACGTACTGGAAACCGACTTTGTCGATCGAATCGAGCATGGACAGGCCGGAATCGTCGGTGATCAGCCTTCGCACAAGCTCCCAATGGCGCAAATCGGCGGAAGCGTACAAGGACAGCACATTTCTTTGACTCGGCTTGGAAGGATACGTGCTGTCGTTGACCAGAGACAAATACAGACCGCTTCCTTCATCATAGCGGATGCCGAATTTGCTCATCCCTCCGGGTAAATCGATAAATCCGGTCGCCGGGTCGAACGAAACGGCGGCATGATCCGCCGATACTTTGACGATGGCGGCTTTGTCCACCATCGGGGCGGAATTGAAGCGCAGCACGTTCCATATTTCCCCGTTCGGAGCCTGTACCGCATTTCCCTCCAGCCAGCCCGGGTCGGTGCTGCCCCAAGACGACGGCGTCCAGGACGGATTGTAAGCGATTTCATTCGTGATTGTCCAGTTGGCCGCATCGAGCAGATCGGCGTCGTCCGGCGCGGATATGACAAGCGCCTTGAAGTTCTCCGGCCATACGTACGGGGTATTGCTCTCGAACGCTTTATAGATGCGCCCGTTCGCCTTCAGCACCGGAGTCGGAGCCGTATGGTACGCGGAGGGCATATTCGTCCCTCCCGGGAAGAGGAGACCGCTGGCCGAATCCGCCGCCGTCGTCCATGTGACGCCTCCGTCCGCGCTTCGTCGGATGACGATCGATTCCATCGGACCCGAGGTTCCCAGCAAATATACGACCTCTCCGTGCTTGAACAGAGTCGCCCACATGATACCGTTCAGCGTAGCGGCAGCGGTCCAGGTCGATCCGTTGTCGCTCGAGCGGTATACGGACGTCGTCTTTTTCGGGGCGTTCGGACCGAAATAGTCGTGCGAGGCGAGCAGCGTTCCGTCATCCAGCCGGACCAGGCTGGGGGAAGCCAAGTAGCTCTGCCCGGAGGCGTCGATGAATTTCACCTCCGATACGACGGTTTGGGCATACCCGGTGCCGTCGGCCGACGCCGCGGCCGCTTGAAACTTATCCGTCCTCGTGACGGGAACCGCCATGAAGATCAACCCCCACACAACGATAATGGCAAGCCACTTGAATGGTGCGCGTATCATACTCGCCCTCCGCTCGTCGAAATATTGCCCGCTTGCGTTACTTGCGCTTGCGTTACTTGCGTTTCCGTACTATTTGGCTTTTTCCGCGTCGATCGCTTTATTCGTCGCTTCCTCCGTCTCCCGGAGCACCGTGTTCAAATCCTTGGAGCCGTACACGTATTGGCGCAAAGCTTCCGTATATTTGGACGTCGCGATCGCGTCGTATTTCGTTAACGGATAAGGCGCCGCCAGCTCGTTATAGTAGAAGGCTTTGACGTTTTTCCCTTTGTACAAGGCCGAATTCGCGAGCAGATGTTGCTGCACGTCCGCTTTGTCGAGAATCGGCATCCAGCCGTTCTTCGCCGCTTCGGACTGCGCCTCCTCGGACAGCAGATTGGCGATGACCCGGAAGGCGGCTTCCTTGTTTTTGCTCGTCTTCGGGATCGACATGCCGTTGGCGAACACGCCGACTCCGACTTTCGCTTTTTCCTTGAACGCCGGGAACGAGGCAATATCCCATTTGCCGCCGCTTTTCTCGTATTCGATCAGGCTGCCTTCCGGCATGGCGATATCGGGGAACAGGGCCACGTTTTTATCCTGAACGAACCGGTTTCGTCCGGAATACAAATTTTTCGCCTCCGGCGTCCGGTTGCCCGGAATGTCGTGGATTGTCTTCCACGTCTCGAACACGTTTCTCCAGCCCTCGCTTTGCAAGGTGGCCTTGCCGGTCTGCGAGTCGACGTAAGGCAGGGACAGCTGTGAGGGTAAGCGGTTAAACGCGCCGAGCTGCAGCCCGAGATACTGGATGCCGTCCTTCTGGACGGTAAGCTTCCTCGCCAGTCCCGCATAATCGTCCCAAGTCATTCCGTCCTTCGGATACGGCACGCCCAATATGTCGAACACGTCTTTGTTGTAGTAAGTGGCGAATGTGTTGAGCGTAATCGGCAGGCTGTACAGCTCGCCGTTTTTGGCGAAATTTTTCACGAATTGGATCGATTGCTTGTTCACCGAGGAGATGTCGAACTGCTGCTGCTTGATCAGCTCGTTCAGATCCGTCGGAATTTCCGCATCGACCAGATCGCGCAGATTCGTCACCCCGTCCACGATAATGTCCGGCAAGCTGTTCGTCACGATCATGTCCTTGTACTGATTCGGCCCGGTGCACGCCACGTTTTGCAAGGTGATGTGCGGATATTTTTTGCTCGTCGGGTTGACGTAAAACTTGGCAAACTCCTCGTCCGTCACTTGAAAACACTTGAAGAAAACGGACAAGGTGACCGGCTGATCGGCCGCCTTTAGCGCTTCTTTCCCGTCTTCCTTACCGCCGCAACCCGCCATGAACGCCGCCACCAGCAGTGTCGACAAGCCGATTCCCCATTTCCGCATACATGCGTTCCCCCTTCATTCTGTTTACGAAACTGGCGTAGATCGCCGCTTCAAGTTCTTCATTTCGTAACATCGTTCTCGATACAAAAAGAACGTACCGCCCGGTTCCCTCGCGAGTCTTCTGCCGCTTACCGCATAATAATAAGCTCGCCTCCTCCAGTGTGCGCGCCACACTTTATTCCCTGCCATTCTACCGCGCCCCGGAAGGGCAAACTTTCACATTTCGGCGGTATCATTATACGATTCGGCTATTGTTGCAACCGATCGGAACGGATCCGGGAAACACTTGAACATGCGGCTCCGGCGGCTATAATGAACATAACGGCAATAATGCGGCGAAGCGTCGGCATAGGGAAACGGGGGGAGCCATTCATGCTGGCACAGGTCGATTTTACGTTCAAACGGTCGCGAATCGCCGGCACGTATATGCGGCTGCATCAGCATCGCTGCCACGAGCTCGTCTATTACGAGACGGGAAGCGGCTTGACCCGACTGAACGGTACCGAATACCGCTATGAGCGGAACACGTATGCCGTCATATCTCCCGCCATGCCGCACGATGAATACCGCGACGAGGATACCGAGGTCATCTGCATCGGCTTCAGTCTGGCGAGCCGCGAGCTGCCCGTCTTGCAGCCGGGGCTGTACCGGGACTCGTCGGCTTCCCCGATCCTTCTTGCGCTCGTCGACATTATGGCGGAGCTGCGGGATAAGCCCGCTTATTACGACCAGAAGCTCCAATTGCGCATCAGCGAAATGGTGATCGAGCATCTCCGCAACGTCGCTTCGTGCGAAGCCGGCCGCCCGGAAGACAACCTGGTCTATGCCCGGACGTTTATGGACGAAAACTTCAATCAGAAAATTTCGGTCAAGGAGCTCGCCGATCTGTCCGGCTACAGCTATGACCATTTCCGCCATTTGTTCAAGGCGAGGTTCGGTCTTTCCCCGATTCAATATTTGATCGATCGGAGGCTGGAGCGGGCGCGCAGTCTGCTGCTCCATACCGACCTGCCTTTATCGTCGATCACGAACGCGTGCGGATTTTCCAATGACGGGCAATTTTGCACCCTCTTCAAGAGGGAGATCGGCGAGACGCCCCTCTCCTTCCGGCAAAACCGGTACAGCAACACCTTGTACAGCTCTTCATCCTAGCACGACATCCCGAGGAGGCGCCTGCAATGGCTATCGAACCTGTTATCGGATCGGACGGCATCCCCGTTCGCGATCCCCTGTATACGTTTAACGACGCTTGGACGGAGTGGCTTGCCGGCGGCAAATTTCCCGTCGCCTTTTTCGGCGACAGTACGGTGGACGGCTCCAATACGACGGATTGGGTACGCAATACGCCCGGAGCCGACAATGTATCGCCCAACGCTTTCTCGCGAATCTTGGAGGGCCTGCTGCGGCAAGCGACGAACAATTCCGTTCTGCGGATTTACAATGCCGGCTTCAGCGGTCAAACGGCGAAATGGGCCGTCACCGTCCTGGAGGAGGAGTTCGGCGAAACGTCCGCCTACCGCGACGTGAAAATGGTCGGGATCGGCTTCGGCATTAACGACCGGCTCGGCTACCCGAACGAGAAGGCGTATCGGGACGGCTTCAAGAACGCGGTCAAGCACATGATAGGCTGGTGCTGCTCCAAAGGAATCCAGCCGTTTCTGCTCACGACCCAGGCCGTCGTGGAGCCGGGCGTGCTGACCCAATACGCCGACGCGTATCCGATGAGAACGGGCGAGCATATTCATTCCGTCGCCAACGAGGTCAAGCGGGAGCTGGCGGCCCAGTACGGCCTGCAGCTGATCGACCTGAACAAGTTCACCGAGCTGTTCCTGCAATATTCCTCGATCCCGCTCGGCCGTATCATATCGGACAAGCTTCATTTCGGGGATATCGGCCACAAGGCGGAGGCGGAGTTCATTTTCTCGCAGCTGTCTCCTCGAACGATCGTAGCGGACAGCTATACCAAGATCGACTATTCGAGCCAGAAGGTGTTCGACAGCGTGCCCGAAGATTGGCTGACGATGCCGGATTCGCCGACGGCGGACGGCTTCAAAGTATACGTCGACTATACGAAGGACGATGCGGCCGACAAAAAATTGATGTCCGCCTGGGTATTTGTCGGTTCGAGGACAAGGCTGACCTTGAAAGCTTATAAATCCGAAGAGACCGCGAATACTTACGTTCTGGTGAACGGAATCCTGCAAGCTTTGACGGGGGCCGAAACGATTGTGGGCCGGCTGGAGTTCGGGCTATACAAGCTTGAAGCGTTCTCGGGCGAGTCGGCGAGGGCGGATTTCAGAGGGTTTATTCTGGAATAGGACGCAATTTGATACACTAGGCTGAACGATCGCGGCATGCGACTAGGAGGGTGAAGGAAATGGGATACATCGAGGAGCTTCGGGCTATCGTGGGACATCGGCCGTTAATATTGGTCGGAGCGGTTGTCGTCATCATGGATGAGCATAATCGACTATTGCTGCAGCAGCGGGTGCACCCCCGCGGGAAGTGGGCCTTTCCCGGCGGTTTGATGGAGCTGGGGGAATCGGCGGAAGATACGGCGCGAAGAGAAGTATACGAGGAGACTTCGCTCGAAATCGGGGAACTGCGGCTCATTGACGTTTTCACCGGTCCCGGGACTTTTATGACCGCTCCGAACGGCGACGAGTTTTATGCGGTTACGATCGCCTACAGCACCAGAGAAGCGCGCGGCGAATTGATCGTCGACCGGTCGGAATCGATGGACTTTCGGTACTTTCCGCTGGACGGGCTGCCGGATGAAATCGTGGGAAGCCACAAGCTGATCTTGGACCGTTTTCTCTCCCGATTGCCCTTATAGGCGCCTAATTTTTATATTGACAAATATTTATTTTTGTGTTATAATATAATATTTTACTATTTACAAATCCCTCTGCATTTTGGTATGCTACCAAAAAAAGCGGCTATCGCGCGCTGCCGCGATGCCGACGAATAGGGAGGGTTATCCATGCAAATCGCGAACGGAATAGCGGCATTGCCCATTTCTACGGTCATGCTGGGAAGAACGGACACGATATATCCGACGCTTCTATGGGATTCGCAAACAATGGTTTTGGTAGATACGGGCTATCCCGGGCAATCGGACAAATTCCGAGAGCAAATTGCGGACGTCGGACTGTCCGGCCGGAAGCTCGGGCACATCATCATCACCCATCAAGATTTGGACCATATCGGCTCGCTCCCCGCCCTGCTGGACAGTACGTCCGAAGCAATCGAGGTATTGGCCAGCGCTGTCGAACAGCCGTACATTCAAGGCGAGAGGCCGCTTGTGAAGCTGTCTCCGGAAGCGATAGCCCAAGCGGTGGTGGCGCTGCCGCCTGACGTGCCGAACGAATGGCGCCAAGCGTTCAAGCATACGCTGGAGCACCCGCCCCGCGCCAATGTGAGCCGCACGGTGACCGACGGGCAGCAACTGCCTTACTGCGGCGGCATTACGGTTATCGGCACGCCCGGACATACTCCCGGCCATATCAGCTTGTACCATGGGCCAAGCAAAACGTTGATCGCCGCGGACGCCCTGATCGTCTCGGAAGGACAGCTGTACGGCCCAACACCCGAGCACGCCTATGACATCGGGCTGGCCAAACAATCGCTGAACCGGCTTCTCCGCTACGATATCGAGACTGTCATCTGCTACCACGGAGGGGTGTACCGGGGCAATGCCAACGAGCGGCTCGCTCAAATTATCGGCAAATAGACTCTCTCACTATATATACCGCCCCGCGCCTTTCGGCCGCCGCTCATATTAAGTGCTTGATCAGCGAGTACGCCTGCCGCGTCTGATTCATCACTCCGCCGGCCTCCGGCTCGTCCATCTCCAGCTCGAAGCCGGCCCAGCGGTACAGCTTGATCGCCTTGTGGCTCCATGTCTGGGTCGGAATGTACATGACGCAGTCTCCCTCCAGCTCCACCATCAGCTTCACGCCCTTCGCGATGATGGCTTTGCCGAGTCCAAGTCCCTGATACGAGGGCTTCACCGCCACCCAATGCATGAACGGAAAGCGGCGGCTGCCCGTATAATTCCACCAAGCGGTAAACGTGGCTACTTTCTTGCCGTCCTCCCTCTGGATAAACATCGTTCTGCGTCGAACCTCGCTGTCGTAAGGAGCGTAGTTCGTTTGAAAGTATTGCGCCGCTTCTTCCGCATGATCGAATTCCAGCACGGACGCTTCGATTTCTCCCCAGGCCCCGGCATCTCCGTCCCGGTACATGACGAACGTATAGCCTTCCGGCAGCTCGGCCCGCGGGATCGGGGCGCCCGCCGCGCGCTTCATGATAATCCTGCAATAGTCCAAGCTTTTGTCCAGCATCTTGACCGCCTTCTTTCCGCTCGAATGTTTACCTTCATGATCCATGAATCCGACGGCCGACATATGCCGCCATATGTCTCCTTGCGACGATTCTGGTCCTCCGTTCAGATCAGCTTACCGCGCACCGCTATCGAGCTTTTATCGGCCGACAGCCGTTTTGCCATCGTCACGCTCTCGCCTTCCAGCCCGCTTCTAGCATACCCCATTCTCTCATAGAACCCTACCGCATCCGACCAATGATGGATCGTCTTGAGCATGACGGTCGAGTATCCTCTCTGTAACGCCATTCGCTCCAGCGTGGCGAGCAGAAGACTCGCATATCCGTTTCTCCTGAACGCTTTGCGCACCGACATTCGCACGATCCGCCCCGTATGCCCGTCCACTTCCCGCAAGGCGCCGCTGCATACGACCCGGCCGTCCAAGACGCCTACGAGGAAAATATGCCCCGCAGACACATAACTGTCCATAATATCTCGCAAATCCGGATTAAGCGCAGTATCCAGAAAGCCGAAATGCTCTTTCAAGCCTTCGAGAATCAGTTGCGCGGCCTCGTCCCGGGTATCTTCCCGAACCTGTTCGATCTTGAATCCGCCAGCTTGCTTCTCCTCCGCCATAGCCGCCTCCTCAATCTTCCGGTTCCGTAACGTACGTGCACCTGAACCGCTCGACGCCGGGATATTTCTCGCCCAGGCTCTCGATCGTAAAGCCGATGCTTCTGTAGAAATCGACCGCCTCGTCGTCCGTTTCGGCTGCGATCCGTTGCGGATTTTTCAACTCGATCAAGGCCAGGACGAGCTCTCTCCCGTACCCCTTTCCCCGATGATCGGGGTGCACGGCAATATGCATGATTTCCAGACGGTTTTCTTCGTCCATGACGATTCCGACTACCGCGATAACGGAGCCATCCTTTTCGGCGCCATACAGCTCATGGCTGTCATTCTTTTCATAGGTCCGGATCGTTTGCTCCAGACGTTCGGGGTCCGGAAAGACGGATTGGCCGATCAGCTCCTGGACCGCGCCATCGCGCAGCTTGGGTTTCACGTCGACTAGCATCGGATTCCTCCTTTATCATGTTCGTGTCGTTTGGATCGTTAACGGCCGACCGCCGTCATGTCCTTCATCTCTATACCGCAGCGATGCGTTCCCGTCGTATTAATCGGTTGTCGCGCATGCGTCTCTCTTGAATCTCATAACAAGAACGGGGGGAATTTCGTCCCACTCGAACTTGCCGAGGCCGCCGCCTTCATCTTTCCGGAAAGTCGGCTCCTCCATACCGTCCAGCACAAACCCCGACGAACCGAACAATCGGATATAGCTCGATAAAGAGCGGTGGAACATATAATGCGGAACGGGTTGTCCTTGGATCCCGATAGCCTCATAGGATCCCGGCGTCGCATACTGCGCGATATGGACGACGCTGCGCGATACGACCTCGCCCTCCCGGTCTTCCGTTTCGTACGCCTGTCTCGCGCCCGGAGGCCGGAAGCAAGGGTGGGGGATCGAGAAGACGAACGTTCCGTGCGGCTTCAAGCATTGCCGGAGCGCTTGTACCAGAGGAGCGATATCCGCAATGTCCATCAAAGCCATGTTGGATACGGCGCCGTCGAACGGCCCCTCGGCCGCCAGCCTCTCCCAATCGTCGCGGCTCGTCGCATCGGCCACCTTGAACTCGATGCGGTCCGCATAAGCTTGCGACCGCCGCTCCGCCCGCTCGATCATCGTGGGACTGTAATCGAACGCCACGACGTTGGCCCCCAGTTCGACGAGCCTTCTCGAAAAGTTGCCGTTGCCGCAGGCGATATCCAGCACCATCTGTCCTTCCTGTACGGACAGCAAGCGTTCCGTCGCCGGCCGGATCAGCTCGCGATGCCACCGGTTGCTCATCTCTCCCATGTAATCGTCCCAATATCCGGCATTGTCTTCCCATCTCGATTTCGAAGCTTCGGTCAAATGGCCCCACTCGTTCAAGCGTCTCTCCCCTTTCGACTCGCGTTTGTCCTTCCCGTGTCGCATCGTTGGTCGTTCACCTTTTCTATATTCGCTCGAGGCGCCGCTATTTCCTGTTGCCGGCGCCACTCCGCCTACTCGCTTTGACGGATCATGGCAAAATAAGCCCGCAAAGCGGGGCTTCTGCTCCGATGCTTATCCAATATATTGCGGGGACCCCGAAACTTATAAATTCGGCCATCCGAGGCTCCGGTCATCTATACTCGCCGCTGAGGCTTGCCTTCGCAACGGTCGGCGCGCAATATACCCCGGCGTGAAAAGCAAACAAATAGCAACGAACATGGAGTCCCGTACCCTAACTGTAAAAGATGAGGCTGTTGAAACAGTCTGCAAAGAGAGGAAGCGCCGGAGACAAGAGGTGGGGGAATGCGCTCCACATCCGTTAAAATCGTGTTGTTTTTAAGATTTTAACGGTTACAACACGATTTTAAAGTCAACCGCTTCGCTTTCCGCACCTTTCCCCCACCTCATTTTGTATGACAAACCTCTCTTTTGACTTTTTCAACAACGTGAAAAGATGCAGTTAAATTCAGGAAAGAAACGAATATTACCGAAATAACTGGAAATCATGCAGGTAAATCTCCATTAGACAAAGTAATAAGCGAAAACGAAGGTAAACAACTGTAGATTTTCCAGTTTACTACGGCGGCGGGACAGCTCTCCACCGAAATAACTACATGTTTTCCAGTTAGTTCCGATTTATTCGCCGGACTTCCAGACTGCCGTGGTAAAACGAGCGGATGGCTCGGGATAGGACTGCCCCAAAGTGTAACGCCGAATGAGCCAGTCCCGAAATCAGAACGAAAAAGCCTCCAAAACCACTTTAAAAGTGGGATTGGAGGGCTTTAGTTTATCCTTGAAATCGCGGACGAAGCGCGGGCTGAACAAAATCGCAAATGACTTTGGAGACAGCCCGGAATTAGCCGATCTGTACGCCTATGCGCACATCGGCCCCGGTGCTGCCGGCCTGCGAAAGCTTGAGCTTGAATACGAGATTCATCGCATCGACGGCTTGAAGCCGTATATATTCGATATGGCCGTCCCATGTCGCGAGCCTGTCCTCGATGCTCCATGACACTTCGCGGAAATCCGGCTGGTAGATCAGCCGATGAGGCACTGTAATCGTCTGCTCCGTCACAATGGACATGTCGAAGGTGAAGAACACCCGGGAACGCGTACCGTAAGGGACGTTGCTCCATGCCGCGCTTATTTCCCATTGCTGCGCCCGGTTTTGCAGGTCCGGTCTGCTGCCGGCAAACAGCGGCTTGGACGACGAATTGTTCAACACAAGCCGGATGCTCTCGCAGGTCGGAGTGCCGGTAGCGGTAAAGCCGGTAGCGGCCTCGTTCACCGTGCCGGTAATGCAGTTGCCCCTGTTTACGTTGCCGCTGCCGGCGTCGCGGACAAGCGCCGATCCGTTCGTCACGTCGCGTACGTTCAGCTCGACCGATGAAGTGACCGCCCGGACGACGACCGCATCGCCATTGATGCGGTGGGCATTGACTCGGACGGACTGATTGACGCCTTCGATCACGGCGGCGCTTCCGGCGTAATAACCTCCCGTCGACGCGTTCGCGTATCCCCGGCTCGTCAACTGGACCGTGTTGTAAGCGCCGGTCACCTTCAGCGAAGGCCAGCCGTCCTGACTCGGCCCGTTGCGCTGGACGTGCAGGCCGGAGATCTGCATCCCCCACGACGATTCGCACAAGCAGCCTTCGAGCGGAGGCAGCGGAGGCGCCCCGGCGATCGCGGTCTTGTACTCCGGAGGGATTCTCCCGTTGGCGTGCACCTCCAGAATGGAGACGACACCCCAGGCCCCGTCCTGAAAGCGGGCCCCTCCGCGGTTATTTTCGCTGACCAGATGCTCCGCCTTGATCCTGCATACGCCGCGCGTCCGAATGCCGTATCCGTAGTAGACGCCATAAATATGCACGAAGCCCAGCTCGCAATGGCCGTCGTAAGGACTCGTCTCGTCGAGCACGATCCCGTCCAGCGTATCGCCGGCGAACAGCGACGACGTTCTGCCCGCGATCGCGTAATAGTCCGGCCTCGGCTTGACCCCGACTACGCCGAATACGATTTTGTCCAGCAAAATGTCCCCGGGTCCGCGAAACACGACGGCCTCCTCCCCCGATATTCTCCCGTGCAGCTCCACCGTGGAATATCGTTCGAACTGCTGTCCGGGATCGCCCATGCATTCGCTGTACAGGGCATGTGCGGCGATATTGTATACTTCCGCGTTGATCCGGTACCCCCATCCGTATATAGCAATGGCGGAGCCCTGCGTATTGTTATAGCCGTTACCGTCCTCCCGCCAGCCAATCGCCATATAATTGCCCTCGATCGTCAAATGCTCGATGCCGAAATATCTCGGGGCGAGCGCCGCCCCGTTCGGATTGCCTTTCAGCGTGTCGAAATCTTTCGTCCGGAATACGTCGCAGTTGGAGCCGGTTTTCAGCCGGATGACCGTATTCCCTTTGCCGGAGCCATGAACGTAATTGCCGGTGTCCAAAATGAGGGGAGACGAAATTTCGAATACGCCGCACGGAAACAAAACGGAGCATTTGTTGGAGAGCGCGGCATTGATCGCGGCGGCGCAATCGTAGGACGACGTTCCGGCGCGAATGCCGGCATGCTCCTCCGGCGGAATGTAGTCCATGACATTCAAGATTCCATCGGCGCTGCAGCCGTCGTCGGCACAGGAGCCGGGCTCGCCGTACGTATGATGGGTCACGGTCGAGTGTCCGCCCTCCGCTCCCATCGACCCTTGCCGGAATAAAACGCCTGCCGCCAGAGCGGTCCCGGCCGCCCCCATTTTCACGAGCATCCCTCTTCTGCTGATCTTGCCCGCATGATCCGACATGCACTGCACCTTCCTTCTCGCGCGGTACGCCGCGAACGATTATTTATTTCTTCTTCTCCGCCTCGATCGCTTTGTTGGTCGCCTCTTCCGTTTCCCGCAATGAAACAGCATGCTGACCACTCTGCATCGTTTGCGGATTTTATTTTTTATCGGCTTCGATCAGTTTATTGATTTCTTCATCCGCTTTTCGAAGCGCCGAATTTAAGTCCATCTTTCCTCCAATATACTCGTTCATATATTTCGTAACCATATTGAGAGAAGCGGTATCATATCTGCTTCGGGAATAGGGTTTAGCTTCTTTCATCTTGTAGATCGCGGCTAACACATCTTTAGGAATTTGATTCACGATTGCGGAATCCTCGTAAATATGGCTTCTGAGCTCCGGCTTATTCACGCTCGGTACCATGCCATCCTTCGCCATTTCAATCTGTCCTTCGTCCGACAACAACGTCATCATGACCTGCAAAGCAAATTCCGGGTATTTATTCATTTTTGTGATCATAAATCCGCCGGAAATACCGGAGGGTCCTACTCCCGGAGCTTCTTTGAATGTAGGATAGGTCGTTGCTCCCCAATTTAATCCGCTCTTAACTGCATCTTCGAATAGCTTATCTTGCGCCAACAACAGAAAGTGAGGAAACATCGCCAAGTTTTTGGTTTTTAAGAAATCATTTACGCCATTGCTGAATTTCGCGCCACTCGGATAATTACCTGGAATATCGTAGATTTCTTTCCATTTCTCAAACATTTTCTTCCAACCGTCATTCGAGATGATAGCCGCTCTTCCTGATTTGGTGTCGACATAGGACAAAGATAATTGCGTCGCCATGCGGTTGATTATCGTACCTGTCGACATCCCCATATAATTGACTCCTGCGTCGGTGCGGGATAGCTTTTTGGCTAATTGTATATTATCATCCCACGTATTGCCGACCGCCGGATACGGCACACCGAACCGATCAAAAATATCCTTATTATAAAACAGCACCAACGGAGGCGTCAGATTCGTTGGAAGCATAAACAGCTTCCCGTTATAGGAACGAATACCTTCGATCGTTTGCTGATCTAAGTTGCTGATGTTTAAGTTTAGTTTTTTAATAATGGGATCGAGATCAATAGGAAAGTCGAGATCAAGCAGCAAGGGGGTATTGGTGGTAGCTTCGTCGATAATATCCGGAAGGTCACCGGCAGAGATCATGTCTTGAAGCGTTTTCTCGTTGTTTTTGTAGCTGGACATTTGTTCTAATGTAACATTCGGATATTTCGTACCGATCACCTTATTTACTCTTGCAAAACTTTCTTTTGTCCTGTTCGAAGCGACTTTAAAAGTAATCGGGCCTTGAGGAGCTTCTATCTTCGACGGCTGCGATGCCTCTGATTTTTTCTCTTCCTTCACAGAAGCACATCCGGATATTAATGAAACGACGCTTGCTGCTGTTACTGTCAGCACGATCTTTTTTGTAAACATATTTAGGTCCTCCCTTTCTGATTGTCGCCATGCCAGCTTGTTGAACAAATCCGTAAAAATAGCGTCACGCTTTACTTGAGAAGCGCATCGAATCCACGGACGGGACTTGTAAAGATATTCGTTTGAACCCAACTGCTGCGCACTTCATTGCTAAGCAGAAAGCAGCATATAACTTTATTTTGTAATTAAGTATATATTTGTAAATTAATGACGTAGAGTTCCCTTCTCATGCCGGAGATACCGTCCCGACGGCGGGATTCCACAGTAATCCCGCCGATCGTCGCCGACACCCGTCGCCAGCCCCGTTTCCATGACGAATCAAAATTGCCGATAAGCGTCGTAGGCGTCCTGATGAATCCGGATTTTGTCGGCCAAGCCCATCTTGTGCAGTTCGGCGATATAACGCTCCCATTCCTCGTCGATGCCGCCTTCGACGATCCATTTCGCTTCCATCTCGCTTTGATACGATTGGATGTCTACATCCAGCACTTTTAACTGCTGGAGCTGCTCGACCGTATAATACAGGTACTGAGGATACGTCTCCTCCTCCGGGACTATATACGGCTTATACAGCTTATAAGCTTCGTTCCGCATGCCGCTCGTCTCGTCCAGCACGTAGTTGTCCATCATCGATTTGGTGAAATAGAGAGGAACGGAATTGTAAGGAGCGGCTTCGCCGATCCATGCCTCCAACACGGTTTCGCGCGCGGGCAGCGGATTTTGTCTGATTTTGCCGTCAGCCTCCTTCCGAATGTGACTGCCGAACGGGCCCCGCCACAGCTGGAACGCGGTATCTTCCTCGTTCATGGCGTCAATCAGACGCATCGTAGCTTCCGGGTATTTATTGGCGGACGTAATGGAGAACGTATTCGGCGTAATCCGGTTATCCTGCCTTCGCCATGTACGGTCTCCGTTCGGACCTGTCAGCGGGGGAACGAAAGCATATCGCTTCAACCGCTCCAGCGATCCGAGCTCGACGTTGCCCAGAAACGCCGTAAAAGCGCCATAGACGATTTCCGGAGCGCCGCCCTTTGCCATAAACCGCTTCGCGTCCTGCGTGAACGTCTCCGGATCGATCAGCTGCTCGGCATACAGCTTATGGATGTACTTGATCGCTTCCTTATATTCCGGCTGAACCGGCTCGTAGCGAACGTGGTTGTCCTTGACCGCCAGCTTGTTGCCGTCCGGATTCCGTACGCCGAACGCGTTGAACAGGGCGTGGAAATTTTGATTGATGCCGCCGTACAGCGAGGCGAGCGGAATTTCGTCCCGTTTTCCGTTGCCGTTCGGATCCCGCTCCTTGAACGCTTGAAGCACCCGGTACAATTCATCGGTCGTCTCAGGAACCTCGAGCCCCAGCTTGTCGAGCCATTCCCGGTTGATCGCCAAATGGTTGCGGTATACCATGTAGTCGTTCGCTTCCATAAACGACAAGGAGTAAATATGGCCGTCGGGCGTGGTCGAAGCTTTCCTCGCTTCCGGATAGGCGTCGAATACTTTCTTGATGTTGGGCGCATATTTGTCGATCAGATCTTCCAGCGGAATGAGCAAGCCCTGACTGCCGTAACGGACGACGTCGCTGGACGTCAGACCGGAGAAGAAGACGTCCGGCAGCTCGTTGTTCAGAAACATCCATTTTTTCTTCTCGGTATACGTTTCGCTCGGAATTTGATCCCATTCGAATTTGATGTTGGTCGCTCTTTCCAAATCGTTGAACGTCTGCATGCGAGAGAAGTCTCCATGCGTAACCGTTTTCCTTACGGCAGCGCGCAGGGTAATCGGTTCCCCAACGATCGGCAGCCCCGATGCGTAAAGGCCGGAGCCCGGCACTCCCTGCGCTGCGGAATATTTGCCCGAACCGGCCGTACCGTCATCCGTTCGTTCTTCGAAGCCTTCATAGCCGACCCATGCCGCCGCTGCAACCATTGCGCCACCCAGCAGCAGAAATGTCTTCGTCCCCATGACCCGCTTCATCCGCGTCATCCGCTTCACCCATGACATTCGCACCATTCGCCCTTCCGGGATCAGCCGCCTCATTCGTTCCACGCTCCCGTTTCCCTTTTGTGTCCCCTCCCCGCACTTCCATTTTCGGATGCAACTCCACTATACAGTCTTCGGAGGGGAAGCTGTAAATCATCCGTTGCCGTCCGCATATGCGAGCCGTTACATTCGCGCCGTTGTTCAGCCGGAGCCGGATGTGCCGTCCTTTACATACAGCCGCCTGTATTCGCCCGGCGTCATGCCCTCGGCCTCGCGGAATTTGCGGATAAAGCTGGACGGACTCGCATATCCGATCCGCCCAACCAATTCCCGGATATTATCGTCGCCTGTGCGCAGCAGTTCTTTCGCCTTGTTCAGCCGCACCTCATGGACATACTGCGAGACGGTATATCCGGTCTGATCCTTGAAATACCGGCTCAAGTAGGAGGACGACATCGACAGCGCCTCCGCCATCGTTTGCAAGGAAAAATGGTAATCGGCATAGTGCCGTTCGATATAGCCGATCAGCTCCTCCTTCAAAGCGTAATTGCGGCTTTCCTTGCTTTCCTTGATCCGTCCGCCGATGTCCAGGCTGATTTTGCGGACAAGCTCGGACAGCTCCTCCACCGTCTCGAACGCGAAGAGCGACAGCACGTCGGGAAGCGGCTTCCGGTCTTCGCGCATATTCATTTCGTCCAGCGGGCGCAAAATCGTATGAATCAGCTCGTAGCAAATCGATCTGGCCATAAACAGCGACGGACCATTCCGGTGAATGAGCCGGATGACCGCGTCCAGACTTTCCTTGATTTTGTCCGCATCCCCTTGCTTTAAGGAAAGCTCCAGCTCTGCGAGCTCTTTCTTGGAATATCCGCCGGGCACCGACTCCCCGATGTCTCCGAACGGGATAATCCGGTTTTTCCCTTTCACCAGCCTGTACTCCAGCGCCGTCGTCGCCTCGATGCAGCATTTCCCGATATGCGAGACATCGCTGCATACGCTTCCCAGGCCGACGGTCGCATGAAGCCGCCATTTCGCGCGTATCGCTTCCCGGCTTCGCTCCAACGCCTCCAGCACCGGATCGTCATCGGCGCTGTCCGTCGCCAGGAGAAACAGAAAACGGTCGTTCTCCATGGTGTCGATCCCGTAACCCTCCGTCCCTTCCGGCAGATGCCGCTCCAAATAAGCGATAATCGTCTCCTTAACCGATTTGTCTTGCCCATCGTCGGGACTGCCCAGCAGAAAGGCGGCTACCCGGTAAAAGGTGCCGGTAAATCCGATGCCGCAGCCGCTCCCGGAACGGTTGAATTCCCGGATGTCCCGGATATGCCCCTTCAGCAGCTTGTCGAGCAGAAACGCTTTTAGCGCCGGCTTATTGTGCTTCAGCTGCTGGCGCAGCATATGGCTATCCTCGGATATGTCGCTGACGGCGAGACGGATCGCCTCGATCTCGTCGCTCCCAGTCGTATTGCGGCCGGCCAGCGCTTCCGCGAAATCTTTCAGACGGCGAAGCGGATTATAATTCATTTTCATCAGCATGTAGATGACGGCCGCTCCAAGCAGCAGGGTAATAGCCAGCCCCGCGAGAGCGATCTGCTTGATTTGAACGACGGGGGCCATCACCCGGATTTTCTCGACGAGCGTCATGTAAGTCCATCCCGTATGCGACGAGCGGATATACGTTACGAAATAGTCGTTGCCGCCAAGCTCCACGGAAGTCGATCCGCGCACCGCATCCGCCCCGACGCTCGACAACAGGCCCGGAATGTCCAGCCTCGAATCGTCCGCAAGCGATGTCACGATGCGGCCCTGCGCATCGACGATGAACGTATTCCCGCCGTAATCCCGCAAAATATTTTGGATCAGGCTTCTTACCGACTTCTCCGTCAGCAGGAAGAGGACGTTGCCGTACGGCGCCTCGTCCTTGTACGGAATCGGCACCATGTATGGAATGATCCGGCCCTCCTTCGATATGCCGGCTTCCTCGGCCGGACGAAGCAAGGAGCTTTTGCCGCGACCGAGGTCCCGCTCGAACTCTTCCTGGCTCCAGCTGCGAAACCGGTAAATCTCGCTCGCGAACCGATCCGCCGGATAGGAGCTGAATGACGAATACAGCAGCGGATGATCCCGCATATGCAGCACGATTTCGTATATAAAGCTGTTGCCTGCGGCATAATTTTTCAGCTCCCGGATCGTATTCATCCCCTGATAAGCATTTTTGGTCGCCATGTAAGGCGTCAATTCCGGGTTTTGGGAAATTTGATAAGCGATTTTATCCAGCTCGTCGATTTTCACATCGACGATTTCCTTCACTTGACTGAGCATGTTCAAATTGCTGCCGGTCACTTCCGCCCGCAGCGTACGGATAAAATCGTTATAAACGATCAGCCCGATCACCAACAGCGGAACGGCCAATATCGCGATATAAGACAACAAGTAACGGTAAAACCATTTGGAGCGGACGACCGAAAGCGATTTCAATTTATGGACCCCCAATAAAGTCGGTATATTTCTATTGCGCTTGCTGTTGTCCCTTGCGGTTTTTGATTTTTAGTTCTTAATAGAGGAACGTCGTTCCATTTATTGGCCGTATGTCGCCTTTTCGCTAAATGCATTGCCGCAGCATGTTTATTCGAAATGTTTTCCTGTATGAATCATTCGCGAGACGACCGGAATTTCCTTCCGGTCGAGCAAAAAGCCGCGATTCGCCGCGGCTGGCGTTCATGACTTAAGACGGCCCGCTAGCCGCTTCTCGCCGGCAAGGAAAAGGTCGTCTGCGAAGCGCCGGGATGAAAGCCGTGATTGTAATAGACCGCCTCGGCCGCATTCCCGACCGTTACGAAAAGCCTCACCACCTCATACCGCTCCTTTAATGCGGTTAAGCTTTTTCTCAGCATACCGGAAGCGATTCCTTTACCGCGATATTCAGGAGCTACCGCTATATTGGACACTAACGGAAGATCCTCCCACATCGATAACAGGCAAAACGCTACCGGCTCATCATTAAGATCCAGGACGATGCTGGAAGCATTCAAAAGAAATTCGTCCGTATCCGCCGTAAAGTAACGTTCCAGCGCCGATAATTGGTTGTCGAGCGTATTCTCGGCCGGATAGCCGATACGGTCATTTCCCGAATAAGCTTCATAAGAAAGGTACGCCAATTCCTCGAGCCGGTCCGCTGTCGGACTCCGAAGACTGAGCCCTTTCCAATCCGTAGCGTCAAACACTTCGGTCGGCCTTATCATCACCCGTCTCGTCTCGACAGGCACGAAGCCGAGCCGGTAAAACGGCTCGCTCTGAATCGGCAGTATGCCGTGCACCTCGATCGGTTCGGTCGGGTCCGACGCGCTAATCATGAGCGGCTTCAGCTTGGCCAGCAACCGGTATAGATCGGTGAAAGGCGGCTCCATGTATAAGTTCCATACCGTATTCGGCTTGAGCGACACCCCGCCGATTCTTCGTTCGCCGAGCATCATCCAATAACAGGACGGGTCTGCACCGAATACGGCCAACCGTCTCTCCCAGCTTTGTCTGAAAAATACGTTCTCCCGATAAGCGGCGCAATGAATCGCGAATTGTCGGGGATCGGCTGGTATCAGTTCAAAATCCCCGTTGCGCATATGTACGGTCATCCCATAACCTCCGGCTTTGTTTCTCTTATTGTATCAAAATGCAGCCATGGCAAAGGGGTATAAATTGGCTATTACCCATTATCGGCCCGTGCACGGCTGAATGCCATGTTTTTCATTAACCCACCATCTAGCGGCGAATGCAGAGACGCAGGGGGCTGCCTTAGACGGCGGCTCGTCACCATCATTTCAAAAAATTGTCATCCACTCCTCCCCGCCAATATGGGACAATGGACGTGCAGTCACTTTCGCCAAGAAAGGTGGTCTTCGCTGTTGGACGGATTAAGCGGAACGAATGAGAGGGCGGCTTGGCGCATGTCATCGCCGGATTCCGGTCGTGATGGGGGATCTTATGCATATCGAATATAGAACAAGTGGGCCGATCGGTCCCGAAGCCGTGTCCGGGCTTTTTGCCAAAGCGGGCCTTAGAAGGCCTATCGGGGATTTGGAACGTATCCGGAGAATGATCGATCACGCCGACGAGCTGTTCACGGCCTGGGATGAAGACCGCCTCGTAGGGCTGATCAGAGCCGTCACCGACTACTCCTACTGCTGCTACATATCCGATCTCGCGGTAGATCGGGATTATCAGGGGCACGGCATAGGCAAGCAGTTGGTCCGATTGTTGAAGGACAAGCTCGGCGAGGAGGAAATCCAGTACGTGCTGACCTCGACGACCAAAGCGGCCGGCTTCTACGAGCGGATCGGCTTCGAGAAAGCGGACAAGGCGTATGTGATCAAGCGGAAAAGCAATTGATCGAAACCGAATGACGAAAAGCCTGTCGGATCTATTCCGTCAGGCTTTTTTCTGCACGTACGCACAATTTGGGATAGTTTCGCTCACCCGTCTCTATACGATAACGAGGATGCGAGGTTCAATTATTCATATGTCCAAACAAATCCGTACGGTATAAACGGGAGACCCGTTTACCGCTCCGCATGGATTCGCAATCTGGAACAATGTTGCGCTTTCGGATATGCATTACAATAACTTCCATCCGGCGCACCCGATAATAGAGACATGTTTTTCGAATCCGCGCTGACGAAGCGGGAGAATTGGAAGCGGCTGCCGCGCTTGCCGTACCGTAAAACTTGGCAAGCGGATTCCCGGCTTCCCCGAACAGTCCGGCCGGAGCGGTCGAGATCAAATACTCGAAATCGTCCCGTATCCGAAATGCTTCATCGCGCCCGGCCCCTTGTCCAATTCTCTTCTCATACAACGAGTACACGCGGACAGCCGCGTTCTCCCACAGGATAGGCATCGGGATCGGGGCTGCTTTGGAGAGGGAATGAAAAAGCCGGGCCAGATGACCGGCGAACAGCCGCTCAACCGTTTGCTTGCGCCATTCGTTCCGATGTCCGCTCGCAGGACAGGTCACCCATTTCGCGGTCAGGCTTATATGGCTCAACCAAGACTCATCGCGGTCTCCGGACGATTCGAGGCGGCAAATGCCGGAATTCTTCAAACAAATTCCGCAAAAACCTTCGGTTTTTGGTATGATACAGGAATGTGGTTTTACAGCCAAGGGGGGACGAGGAATGGGCAGCTACGATTTTCGCGTGCGGGTGACGGGGATATTGGTGGAAGAAGGACGGATCTTGCTTGTCAAGCAGCAGGTCGGCTCTCGGGCATGGTCGCTGCCCGGCCTTTGATCGGCCGGACAGCGGTGTTTGGGATCGCCCGGAAAATGGAAACCTAATAAAGCGGGGACAGAACGGAACAGCCGAAAGCGGCTCGGTACATAGAAGAGGCGGAGGAATCGATTGTGCAAAAAGAGTTGAACATCGGGAATGAACGGGCATGGAATCAAAAAGCTTATGACGCCTGGGTAAACCGGTACGGCACCCCCGAGGCCGCGGCGGCCAAAATCGTGCAGGATCCGCAAGCGCGAATCCGCTCGTTCGCCAAGTTTGCGGGCAGCCTGAGCGGAGGCAAAGTCGCCAATCTGCTAGGATCGCACGGCCATAAAGCGGTCGCCATGGCGCTGCTCGGCGCCCGGGTGACCGTGGTCGATTTCGCCTCCGAGAACGCCCGGTATGCGCAGCAGCTCGCGGAAGCGGCAGGCGTGACGATCCGGTACGTCGTCTCCGACGTGCTCGAGCTGCCTTCGGAGGAATTGACCGGCGATTATGATCTCGTCATCATGGAATTCGGCATCCTCCATTATTTTCTCGACCTCGCGCCGCTGGCCGCGACGGTGGCCGGGCTGCTCCGTCCGGGCGGACGGCTTGTGCTCCAGGATTTCCACCCGGTATCGACCAAGCTGATCTCCTCGAAAGGGACGACGGCCAACATTCGCAAGCACAAGGTAACCGGGGACTACTTCGACGCCTCTCTGGAGGAAACGGACGTGGCCTACGCCAAGTTCGTCCCGGAATCCGCCCAGCCCCGGCTGCACAAGGTGAAGCTGCGCAAATGGACGCTCGGCGAAATCGTTACCGGCATAGCAGGCGCCGGCCTATTCGTCCGCCTGCTCGAGGAGGAGCCGAACGCTTCGTCCGACGTGTTCGACAAAGGCATCCCGAAGACGTTTACGCTCGTGGCGGAAAAGCTCTGAATGGAGCGCTTCTCAGCATTTTTTTAAGTAATAACGCGTTTCTTCCAAGGGCGGATCTACGTAACGATTTTACTCCTTTCCGTCTTCCAATAGAGCCAGCAACGGCGCCGGGATCGTGAACTGCTGGTTATTGATCATGATCCGCTTCCCCTCCTCGCCCGCTTCTTCGTGCCGCTCCTCCTTGATTTCGCCGATTTCCTTATGGAGACGCTCCATTTGCCGATCCAGAGCCGCCGCGGAATCCGCAGCGGCCTTTAATTCCTGGAGCAGCCGGGCGGGTACGGACTGGTTGTATTTATAAAAAATTTTATGCTCGAGGCTCGCCCAGAAATCCATCGCGATCGTCCGGATCTGCACCTCCACGCACACCCGCTCCTGCCGATCCGACATGAATACGGGCACTTCGAGCAGCACATGCAGACTTTGATACCCGTTGGGCTTCGGATTCCGGATATAATCCTTGATCTCAAGCACCGTCAAGTCGCTTTGTCCGCACAGCAGGTCGCTTACGCGATAAATGTCCGACAGGAAGGAGCACGTGATGCGCAGCCCCGCGATATCTTTAATATGGCTTCTGATGCTCGGCAGCGTAATATCGCAGCCTTTGCGCAGCAGCTTCTTCATGATGCTTTCCGGCGACTTGAGGCGCGACTTCGTATGCTCGATCGGGTTGTAATCGTGCAGCATCTGAAATTCCTGCTGCAAAATTTCGATCTTCGTCTCCATCTCGTCCAAGGCGAATTTGTATACCATCATGAACCGGGTCACGGTATGCTTCAGCTTCTTGATTTGCTCGATCTGATAAGACGTGTTCATGCTCGCTCTCCCCCGGAACGGATTTCACCGATCCTATGTCCTTTTTCAGAAAGCATATTATATCCGAGGAGAGCAAAGCAAATGCGGCGGCAAACTTGCAACTATATGAACCTAATTTTATTAATACGGAATGTAATTTGCTTGTTTGCCGCTCATTCGGCTCGAACCGGACATTAGTGAACCGTATTTACTATTAGCGAACTTAGGTTCATTCATAATAAAGTTAGGTTCACTAATCGTTTTTTTCGTCCTTTATCCGGCAAATAGCGCAATCCGGGTAACTAATGGTGAAATTGGGTTCACTTTCACTGTTGCTCCAATGAGCCTCGGACAGAGGCAGCTACCGGCGGTTGCCTACGCTCTATATGCCGCGCCCCGCCAGCTCCCTAGCCTTGTTCAAATATTTCACCACGGTCAACACATACGTGGCATGCGACCACGTGAGCGGCGCGACGGACAGCGGTCCGCCGTCGAACGGGTCGAGCTGCTCGGGCAGCACGCCCGTCTCCAGCGCGCGGCGCGTCACCCACTCCAGCGTCTGTCGCGGACCCGCCAAATCGTCCGGCGATTTGGCGCATTCGATCTCCCACTCGGCCATCCACAACGTGCAGATAATCCACGGATTGCCCGGGATTCGCTCGATATCCTGCGAGCGCTGGAAGTAGTAATCGTTCTTGTACCGGGCGATGCCGCCTACCCCGGTCCGAACCGTCAGCTGCTCCCGCAAGCAACGCATCGTACTGACGACGCGCGCTTCGTCGGCCGGCAGCACGCCGAACTCGAATATGCCGTATACGCTGCTCTCGGGCGTCATATCCTTCACCCAAGCGCCGTCCTGACGGAACAACCCGCGCGCGAATCTGCCGCTGTCTTCGTCCCACAGATGCTCCAGGATGCCGCACTTGACGCTCTCGGCCACCTTCGCGTACCGCTCGCTCCGCTCCTTGTCTCCGAACAAGCCGCAAAAATTGGCGGCCGCCGTCAACCCTCCATATACCGCCGATGCGGTAAACGTATAGATGCCGTAGCGCTCCTCCCACAAATCGTAGCTCGGCTTCGGCAAGTTCAGCTCCGGGTCCATATACGTGCGCATAAATTTGGCCGCCTTGCGGATCAAGCTCCCGTACAGCGACTGGCACAGCTCGATATTGCCGGATTGCCGGTACAGCTGCCACAACGAGAACAGCACGAGCGCCGTCTCGTCCTCCTGGATCGGCAGCTGCGCCTGACCGCCCACGACGAACGGATGCCAACTGGAGCCGACCGTGCCGTCCGGATTGTATTTGTGGTGCAAATACCCGTCCGACGTGAGCGCATCGGCGCAGAACAAGTAAAAAGGAACGACCGTCTCGTGGTACCCCGCCATCGACATGGCATAGGCGATCAACGCCCCGTCCCTCGGCCACATATAGCTGTAATGATCGCGATTGTAATTCATGATATCGGTATCATTGGCCGCGATAATCGCACCGCGCGCATCGGTCTGGGTTCTCACGAGCAGGAGACTCTGCTTGAACATCGAGACGACGGGCACCGGCAAATCGGCATAATCGCGATCGAGCTTGTTCGACCACCTTTGCCAATACACCTGAATCCGGTCCAACAGCTTGCCGGGGTCGTTGTCCTGCACATACCGGTCGAGCCGCTTCGCTTCCTCGAGGGAATCCCCGATAGACAGCCAATAATAGCAATAGTCCGACGCGCCCGCTCCCAGCAGCATGCGGAAGCCGATCGTGCTGTCGACCGATCCTTGCGCGATCGAGTTCCCTCCCAGTTGGCCGTCCTCGGCATCCCGCCAAGTGCCTTCCGCCAGATGAAACCGTTTGACACCCATCGAATACTGGGAGATGCCCTCTCCTCCGCTTTGCCCGTTGGCCATAAAGTAACGGTTTTTCTTGTAATGGAAAACGGTGCGGTTATGCGGATAATAAGCGGCCGTATCGCCGACTTCGGTTTCGTTGATGGCGAAATCCTGGGTGAAAAAAAGCCGGATTTCCCGCTCGCCCTCCGCCTTGTTCGCGACGCGAATCCGCTTCAAATAAATATTGTCCCTCTGATGGACGCCGTCGTTGATTTCCAGAGCGATCCCGAGCCCGTCGTGCTCCGCTATCACCCGCGTTACGAGAGAATCCGGCACATAGCCGGGCGACCAGCGCCATCCTTCGTCGCTCAGCCAGACGAAAGCGCCGTCAACCCAAATACCGATCCGGCACGGATAGCCTCCAACGTGGTTCAACTGCCCGACGTACGGGTAGTACAGATCGCGGATACGCGTAAACCGATCCAAATTGATCAACATGGTGCCGTTGCCTATGGCGTAATGGCGGGGCATCGTAAAGGCTCACCCTTTCTTGTCGCTTCCGTAAACTTCCGGATGAAATGACCCGGACCGTGTCTTGGTCGGACACGGTCCAGCGGACTGCTCGTTATACTCGATCCGGTCAAGCGTCGGTCGCTCCCCGACCGGCTTTTCGTCAAGTTCTGTCGGCTCCCCTTCGATACGAGAGATCGGGGGCAGGACGGACGGTATGGCCGCCGGTCATCCGGACGAAGCAATCGTATTTGTTGGAAGATGCGCACAAAACGGAATATTCTTCCCACGACACGGGATATACCCGCACTTCCCCCGTCGTGAAATGAGCGATCATGCACGAACGCTCGATGTCGTACTCGACGTATCCGATTTGCTTGGATTCGATCGGAATCACGTTCATTCGCCGCATCCTCCTTTTAATATTCGGCTTCTCACTGGAAATGGCGGATCAGTTCCAGTTTGTACCGCTCTGCCAGCTTCATAGCCGCATCCTCTTGCTCCCCATGGGCGATCAGCGTGAAGCGCGGCTCGTCGGATTCGGGCAGCAGCAGCACCCAGCCCGTCTCGTCATATACTTTAATGCCGTCCAGCAAATCCGCCCGCCGATTTCTCGCTTGCTCCGTCAGCAGCCGCATCAAGCGGCCCTTCTCGTCCCACGGAACCTCCACGAAGGTACTGTGGAGCGAATACGCCGGCAAAAAGGCGAGCAGCCGCGAGACGGTCAGCCCGCTCTCGAGCAAATTCCGCGCCAGCAGTCCGATACCGAACAACGCATCGTACACCGGATGGAACGGATGGCCCAACGACGCTTCCAGCACGGCGCGCGAGCAGCGTTTCGTGCGGACGACCCTGTTGCCGAGACCGTCGGCGGCCGAATCGAGGAACGTCGGCGCACTGAGCGGGACCCCGACCGACCGGCCGCGGAAGCATTGGAAGCAGGACATATAGAGCAGCACCTCGGCGCGTTCGAGAGGCACCGGATCGCCGCACTCGTCATACAGCTGGAGCGACTGGCCGCCCTGATCGAACCTGACGCCGAAGGCGGCCTGATGCGCTTCGACCGCCGTCCGCATCCCCGAATCGGTAAATGGCGCCTCGACATAGGCCGCATCCCACCTGAATGAAGCGGCCAACGTTCCGACCAGCCTGCGTACGACCGGGTCCGCCACCATTACCGCTACTCGCAGCGGCTTGCGTTTCCCGTAGCCCAGCTCGGCGATAAGCTTCTTCCCGTACGCTTCTACAAGGCCTGTCGCTATTCCGGTTTCCTGAATAGCGGCCACGTCCACGCGGCCATAGTCCTCCATCGCATAGGCGTTATCCGCCTTTCGTTCGGCGCTTTTGCCGATCGGCAGGCCGGAGGCATCCATGCATTCCAAGCGGCAGACGGTACGACCGCCGGAATCGGAGCACTGCACATGTATGCCCCCGTCGACGTCCAACCGGTTGACGCCGAACCTCGCGACGGACGAAGAGCTGTCCCCGGCATCGATTACGCCCACCCCGACCGCCTGCAGCGCCGAGATGACGACCGCGCGGATCAATCGGGCAAAGCCGTCGGCGGACGAACTGACCGCAAGCCGCTTGCCCTTGGCGACGCTGCCGCCGTAAGCGCCGGCGAACTTTGCCGCGAATTCCGGCGTTATTTCCTCATTGGCGAAGCCCCGGACCGCCCCGTCCGTAAACAGCGGCTTTACCGCGCTCTCGCCCCAAATTACGGAGGCGTTCAGCATGGCGTGCTCGCGCACCCGTTTATGCGGCCATATTTTCACATGCGGCAGCACTTGCGTCTTCGGTCCGATCGTGCAATGGCTCCCGATGACGACGCCTTCGGCCATGACGGCGTCCGGATAGCTGCGGATTCTGCTGCACAGCGTTGCGCCCGCAATTTCGTTATGGTCCGCAATATGGTTGTGATCCCACAAGATAGCTTGGCGAAGCGTACTGCCAGGGGCTATCCGGTTCCCCGATCCGATGACGCAGTACCGATCGAGCGTCGCCGTTTGTTCGATAACGGTGCCTTCCCCGATATAGATCGGACCTCTCCACTCGGCGGCTTCGGCCGGGAGCGATACGTTGTCCCCGACGTATATGCCCGGGTACAGCTCCCTCCCCTTGATGGCCGCCTGCACCTTGCCGTCCAGCATGTCGAACTGCGCTTGCCGATATTGCGCCATATTGCCGATATCCGACCAGTAGCCTTCGGAGACGAAGCCGTACAACGGCTCTCCCCGCTTCATCAGGAGCGGAAACAAATCGTTGCTGAAATCCTGTTCCTTGCCTTCCCCGACCCATTGCAGCACTTCCGGCTCCAGCACGTAAATGCCGGTATTGACCGTATCGCTGAACACCTCGCTCCAATCCGGCTTCTCCAGGAAACGTACCACTTTCCCTTCTTCATCGGTCATGACCACACCGTACTCGAGCGGACGTTCCACCCGCGTCAGCACAATCGTCGCGAGCGCCTCGTTGCGTGCGTGGAAATCGATCACCGGTCCCAAATCGAAATCGGTCAACGCGTCTCCGCTAATGACGACGAACCGTTCGTCCAGAAAAGCGCTCGCGTTTTTCACGCTGCCCGCCGTCCCGAGCGGCGACTCCTCGTCGAAATAATGCAGCTCGACGCCGAAATCGCGGCCGTCTCCGAAATGGCTTCGGATGACCTCGGGCATAAATTGCATCGTTACGCCGATTTGCGTAATGCCATGCCCCCGGAGCAGATCGATAATATATTCCATGCACGGACGGTTCAACAGCGGAACCATCGGTTTCGGTATGTGGCAAGTAAGCGGACGCAGCCGCGTTCCTTTACCGCCTGCCATGATGACTGCTTTCAAGCGCTTCCCCCCTGTTTTTCGTTTCCTGTGAGCTATATAAGTTGAACAAATGATTACGTTCCATTCATAAGGCGCGTCGGGCGCAAAAGGCGATCAAACTACATGATGTTTGCGTAATAACGGAATGGAGTTCCGCTATCGGGGGAGCTATGTTTGGAACCCCCAAAATAAAGGAACTGGGTTCCGTTATTAGGCGCGAAACGGTCCTGAATACTCCTCACGTGCAATTTAGAGGAACAGAGTTCCGTTAATCGTGCAAAGCAACCGAGATTAAGCGCGATAGCGGAACGAAGTTCCTCTATTGAGGCAAGACCCGCTTCACTTTTGATGCACCATTATGGGTTCCGGCGCCGGGCGCATCCGGCCGGTCGGCCGATCGTAGTGCGCCTGAACCTGTTCCTCTATCGCGGGCGAGCCCCACTTCACTTCTGAGGAACCATTATCGGCTCCGGCACCAGGCGGCGCATCCGGCCGGTCAGCCGATCATAGTGCGCTTGGACCTGCTCCGCAATCGCGGCGGGGTCATACTTCGACAGCACCTTCTCATAGGCGCGGGCCGACATCTCCGCGGCGGCGGCCGGGTCCGACAGCAGCTCGGTCACGTGCCAGGCGAGCGACTCCACATGGCCGGGAAGCGCCTTATAGCCGTCGCTGCCGTGCTCGACGAGATCGGCGAGACCTCCGGTATCCGAGACGACGAGCGGCTTGCGCGAAGCCATCGCCTCCAGCGCCACGATGCCGAACGGCTCGTATAGGCTCGGAAAGACGCACAAATCGACGGCTTCGTAAAGACGCGATTTCGTCTCGTCGTCGATGAAGCCCCAGAACGAGATGCGGTGCCCGGCGCCCGTCTCGGCGGCCCGCCGCTCGAGCGTACCCCGCATCGGTCCCGCCCCGGCTATGACCAGCTTCGCTCCCGGCACCCTGGCCAGCACCGAAGGCATCGCATCCAGCAGCACCTGCACGCCCTTCTCGTAAACGAGACGCCCGACGAACAGAATGATCCGGTCTCCGGGATCGAACCAGCGATTTCTGGCGTCGGATACGACGGCCCCGGCTCCGTACCGCTCCATGCGATCCTGCCATTCCGGTCGTCCGTCCCCGCCGCTTCGCCCGGGTATGTGAATCCCGTTAGGAATAATGTCCACCTTGTCATCCGGCAGCTGGAACAGACGAACGACCTCTTCCTTCATATGCCGGCTGCATACGAATACCCGGTTCGCCTCGTACGTAAGCTTCCACTCCAGCCCGTGTATGCGATGCTGCAGCTCGCCGTGCAGCTTGCCTTGCTGCCGCCCCCATTCCGTGGCATGGATCGTCGCGACGAGAGGCAGTCCGTAGCTGTGCTTGAGCTCCCTGGCGGCATGGAGCACCATCCAATCGTGCGCGTGCAGCAGGTCGATTCGCCCCCCGTCTTCTCTCCAGGAGACAAGGTAATCGACCATGGCCAAGTTCATCTCGAACGTCCAATGGTAAAAATCCGTATCGCCCGAGCACAGCACCGGCAGCCGGTGCACGTAAACCCCGTTGCGGAGCTCGAAGGCCGGAGCGCCCTCGAACGACGTGGTCACGACATGGACGGTTTCCCCGCGGGCCGCGAGCGCTTCGGCCAAATCGGCGACGGCCCGGGACAGCCCGCCGACGTACTTGGGCGGATACTCCCATGCGAGCATAAAGGTGTTCGGTTTGGCCCGGACATCCGGCAATTGCGGGATCGGGGAAGCCGGCAGCACCGATATGTAATCTTTATAGTCAAGCTCGGGAAAGCAATTGTTTCGTCGTTCCAGAGCGCCGAGAAACGTCTCTTCGATCCGTCCGTCCTCGATCATGCCGCACAGCCGGTTGAAGCAACCCAAATGGTCCTTCGTTCGGCGGATCGCATAATCGACGACCGTGCGGCTGTCCATGATGAACGCCCAATCGCTGCTTTGCGCGAGCAGGAGCTCCCTCCCCGCCTGATTCAGCGCCCTTTTCAGCTGCGCCGTCGGTATCGCCGCGCTTCCTTTTAAACGGGCGTGCCGCGTGGCGATCGCAATCATCCGATCCTCGGCCTCATGCAGGTGGCGGTATATCCAATCGTTGTCCCGCTGCAGCCAAACCTCCGAGGAATGGTTGCGGCCCCAGCTGGACTCGTTTACGCTGCCGGTGTCCGCGACCGGATAGTTCTGCAAATATTCCCCGGGCGTAATCATTCGGACGCTTTGTTGGTCGTGGTACATTTTCCTGCACAGCATCTCGAGCCAGGTCGGGCCTTCGTACCACCAATGTCCGAACAGCTCCGCGTCGTAAGGCGACACGATGATCGGAAGCCGGTCCAGCCATTCGCTCCAGGTGTCCGCCTGCCGTTCGCGGCACCGGAGGAAATGATCGGCCTGATCGGCCGCCGCCTGCCGCGCCCAGTCCGGATTGTAAGGCTCGCGGTGCTGGCCGCTGCCGGTAATGCGGTAATATTTCAAGCCGGTGTTGACGCGTTCTTTCGTCGGCAGCACGTAAGGCCGTATATACTCCCACTCCTCCGCGTCGTTCCAGCCGAGGTCCCATCCGATGTCGCGGTAATATTCCCTGTAATCGTAATGTCCGGGATATCCGTCAGTCGCGCTCCACACTTGCTCGGACGATTCCGGATCTCGCGGAAATACCGTAACGCCGTAAGGCGTCATGAGAGGCGCAAGCAGCTTGCGGTTCGGGGCGGGCGATGCATATTCCACGGCGGAGGCGTCGCCGATAAAATATAGAATGCCTTCCATCTTCAGCAGCCGGTCGATACCCGGCGTATAGGCGCATTCCGGCAGCCATATCCCTGTCGGTCTGCGTCCGAAATGACGTTCGTATTCGCGGATGCCGGTGCGGATTTGCGCGCGGATCGCTTCCTCCGTCTTCATCAGCGGCAAATAGCCGTGCGTGGCCGCGGACGTCATAATTTCCAGCTTCCCGTCGTCCTGCAAACGGCGGAATGCCGCAACGACATTTCTGCCGCAGCTTTCGTACAGCTCCATCAGCTGCCGGAACCGCGCGGCATACATCGCGGCGAGGGGGTGCAGCCGATCATCGTTCCGGAGCCGCTCCGCCTCTTTGTCCGCGAGTCCGATCAAACGTTCCAAATGGGCGGCATAACGCCGCTGCATGAGCGGATCGGCGCACAGCGACAGCAAGGTGGGCGTCATCGAGAAGGTTACGCGATAGTCGATGCCGTCCCCCGCCAACCGATCGAACACCTCGATCAGAGGCAAATACGTCTCGGTCATCGCTTCGTAAAACCACCGTTCCTCCATGACGTCATCCCGGTCGGCATGACGGATGTAAGGCAAATGGGCGTGCAGTACCAAAGCCATGTAGCCTTTATGCTCCGGCTTCGCTTTCCATCTTTTGTGCATCGGAACCCCCGTTTTGTGTATGATATCGATACTGGAAACGATCAGGTGGAACGGTAAGGCGCGAAATGCTCCAGCGCATAAGGAGGAATATAAGCCTTAGGATGAGGAACGGACGCTTCGGCGACGACGGGGACGAGGGGCCGCCCCCAGCCGGCCGGACAATCGCGCGGAGTTTGCACGACATTGGATCTTAGTAGAGGAACGAATTGCCGCTCCCATGTGTACACCCCGAGATCGGCGGTATAGACCGCATCGGCGTCAAGCCCGTTGATGTACCAATTGTCGGCTTCGGGAGTAAGATCGATATCGATGACCCGGTTGGCGTTATGCCCGTTGAACAGGACGTACGTGACGTCATACATCCGGAGCACCTTGGGCAATTGCCCATAATCGCATTCGAAATGCTGCGCGGTCAGCCATTTTCTCCGGTCGGACACTTCCCAGTAAGCGTGGAGCGTGCGGGCGTCCCGAACGAGCAGGCGCAGCCTGTCTTTGCGGTAAGCGCTGGGAGTTTCGTAGTCTTCCAGCCTATGATCGTGCAAATGGATTCCCCTTCCTTTCTTTTCCATGGTACTTCTAACAATACGAGGGCTCTCCGCGAAATATGCCTATCGTCCGGCAAAAAATCGGCGGAACGGACAACGTCTGCCATACCGCCTATTCCGCGCGCCTTTACGATCTCTTAACACGGAATGGCGATCTTTCGGTTCTCCATTGCCCGATTTTCCTGTACAATGAAGACATTACGTAGATAAAGCGCTTTCTCATGCAAAGGGGCTCGTTTCGTTTTGCGGAAAATACCGATCAATATCAATTCCTTATTCATTAAAAGCATGATCAGCTTTATGGCGATCATCGTGCTGCTGGCTTCTTTCAATTTTTTGTCGTTCGCCTTTTTCAAAACGAACATTCAGCGGGAAATGATCCGGCATAACCGGATCGCTCTGGACAATGCGGCAGACCGGTATGAGAAGCATTTGTCGATCATCCAGACGCTGCTGTTCAAGCTGTATCAGGACGAGAACGTCGTCTCGTTCGGCAGGCAGCTAGCCGCCAAGGATACGGCGCCGGTCAATTATTTGAAGCCGGCCGACATGATGGAGCAGATCCGGCGCGACGTCAACAATCCGTTTCTGTATTTGGACAACATCATCGTGTTCTACAATCCCGCTTCCTTTACCGTGGACAAAAACGGCACCGGCGACGCCGCCAGAACGTTCTCCCGGTTTTACGTCGGAGAGCCGTACGGCCTCGACTTCTGGCAGCAGCAATTCAAGCGGCCGTATACGTCGGAGCTGCACCCGAGCCGGATGTTTTCCATCGTTTCCTCGGATATACAGAGCAAGCAGCTGTTTCCGATGGCCGTCAAGCTGCCCGGCTACAATCACCTCGTCATCGGCCTGCTCGATGCGCGGCAGCTGTTCGAATCGTTCTACAGCAATGACAGTCCGGCCTTCTCCATTCTGCATCAGGACGGAACCGTCCTGTTCGACTCCTCGGGTCCCGCTCCGACAGGCAAGCGGCTTATTCCCGCAGAGGACAAGGACTTCGTCGCGAGCGACGATACGTATACGTTCTACAAGAAGAGCCGGGAATCGAACTTGACGTATATGACGTCGGTCCCCTACTCGACCATTGCCGCGCAAATCGCCAAGCTGAAATGGACGCTGCTCGTCCTGTTCGTCCTGTCGGTCATCATCGCGGTGGCCGCGTCCGTCGTGTTCAGCCGGAGAATCAACGCTCCGGTGAAGCAGATTATCGCCTCGCTCAGACATCGCAGTCCCGACGTCGTGAGCAGCAGCATTTACGAGTTTACGCTGATCAACGAAATATCGAGGGAGCTCATTCAGGAGCGGAACGACATTCACGACGATCTGCAAAGCAAAACGTCGCTGCTGACCGATTTCCGCTATATCAGCAAGCTGAAAATGATCGCGACGGGAGCAGGCGCGAACGAATGGAAAGAAGCGATTGCACAGACGCTTCCTTTCCGGATCGTCCTGTTCCAATTGAATTTCCGCCATGCGCGGCTTCAGGCGGCTCAACTGAAGGCGGACCGGCTGACCTACGCCGCCCGCGAATGCGTCGATGTGACCATGTCGGACCGGTTCGAGCATTCCCGGACGCTGCAAACCGAGAGCAGTCAGCTCGTAACCGTAGTCTACGGGGAGGACGCCCGATCAAGGCTGGAGGAGGCGCTGGAGGCGCTGAAGACGATTTTCGACCGGGATAAGGACCACTATCTCGTTACGATGGCGGTCAGCTCGATGTTTGGCGCCGGAGCGGACTTCAACCGCGCCTATATGCAGGCTTCGAACCGGGTGAAGCAGGCCGGGCTTCGGGACGAGACGGAAACAATATGGGAGGATGCCCCCCTTGCGAGCCATTTCGGGTTCGCGTTGGAGCAGGAGCGGGAGTTTTACGCCAATATGCAGGAGGGCAACGGGGCGGCATGCGGGCAGCTCATTCACCGGATGCTGGAGCATAGGAACGGGAAAGCGGCATTCCGCCTCCAGCTGCGGGCATTTGCCCAGGATACGGCCGCCAAAATACTCAAGCTTACGGAAAAAGCAAAGGTGGACCCCGACAGGTCGGAGCAATTGATCGCGCTGCTGGCGGAGCTGGAGGAATGCTATACGCTTGACGACTATAGACGCTTTTTCGACCGCTTCGTTACGGTCGCCTCCGATTCCATCAAGCACAAGCGCGACGAGAAGGATCCCGTCGTGGAGTTTTTCGCGGACTATCTGGAATCGCATTATGCCGAGGATTTGTCGCTCGATTCGGTAGCCGACCGGATGAACATGTCCAGCAACTACTTGTCCGCCTATATCAAGGAAAAGACCGGAACGAACTTCAGCGACCACCTGAACAATGTGCGCATCCGCCAGGCGAAGGAGATGCTGTACGGCACGAGCCTCTCCGTCCAGGATATCGGCGAAAGAATCGGGTACCGCAACGTCACCTCGTTCATCCGGATGTTCAAAAAAATAACCGGCCTTACTCCGGGAGATTTCCGGAAAAGGTCGGCGCTCGAAAGCAAAGCCGGACTGCAAGCGTAGTCCGGCTTTTCGCGTGTATTCCCGCTTGGAAAAGACAGGTGAATAACCCCGCTGCGGGTTTGGAACGGGCCTCCGATATCCGGAAACAATGCGGACGCTGCCGCTTCTACGACCTCATTCCAACCCCTCCGCTCAGTTATTCACCCGCCTTCCGCATAAGCCCGATAAGCATCTTCGTACAGGCTCATATAGTTGTCCAGCCCGATCATCTTCAGACCGCCCAAGTATTTGTCCCAATCGGTGAACGGCACTTCCCCGGTAATGAACTTGGCTTGCATATTGTGGACATACGAAAATAGTTCCGTGCCCAAGCTCCCCGGGGCGAGGTTGAACGGGGGCCATATTTCTTTAACCGCGTAAGGCTTCACTTTGCGGGCCGCCTCCAACGATTCGGGCATACTCTCCGAGCCTCTGAACAGCGGCTGCCGGACATAGCCCGGATAGCTGCCTCCGAGCCAAGTCACATAAGGCGTCAGAGCCTGCTCCATCGTCAGGCCGTCCGGGTCGTTCATAATCGCATTCGTATAGCGGAGATCTCCGTCCGCGGTTTCTTCGTAGCTAATGGCCGGTACTCCCATGAAAAACAGCTTGCTTCCCTCGTCGCCGAACAAGTAATCGATCCAGCGGATCGTCGCTTCCGGATGCTCGTTTTTGCTCGTAATCGCGAAGGCGCCTATGTGGGCGAGCGAAGCTTTTACATGGGAATAAAGCTTGTCGCCGTGCGGTCCTTGCAGGGCGGGCAGGCCGATGTAGCCGGTCTGCTTCATCAGTGTAAACGGATTCGGCATGACCATGGAGCCGTACAAGCGCTGCGAGCCTTTCGCATAATACTCGCTGCTGCCGATCGTGAAGACGTCTTTCTCGATCAGTCCTTCGGCATACAGCCTGTGGATATATTCGAGAACTTCTTTGTAGGCCGGATCGGCGGGAATGAACCTTAGCCGGTCCGCCGCTTCGTCCCAGTCGACGAGCGTATGGGCCAAGCCCCGGTTGCCCAGGCCCCACGCCCCCTTCAGATGATGAATCAGCTCATTGATGCCGATGCTGGCGAACGGAACCTCGTCGGCAATGCCGTTGCCGTTCGGATCGCCTTCCTTGACCGCCTTCAAGTAGGCGTAGTAGTCGTCGGTCGTTTGCGGCTCCGGCAGCTGCAGCGCCTCCAGCCAGTCCCGATTGATCCATAGCGGCATCCCGATCAGCATGGACAAAAACTCCGGATCGTAGAACGAAGGAATCGAGTATATGCCGCCGTCCGGCATCGTAAGCGTTCGGCGCAAATCGGGGTATCGCTCCAGCAGCCGCTTCAGGTTCGGTGCGGATTTGTCGATCAAGTCGTTCAGCTTGATCAGTACTCCGTCCTTGCCGTATTTCATCAGCTCGGATACGGTCATACGCGCCGCATAGAACGCATCCGGATAATTTCCGGTGGCAAGCGCCAGCCTTCTGGCCTCTCCCAAGCTTTCGAAAGGAACAAGCTGAAACCGGACGTTTATATTCGTCATCCCGGCGTACCGCTTCCAGAGCAGCACGTCGTTCCAATTGGAGGCGCTGGTCGCCGATTTGCCGGCCAGAAACGTCAGCTCCACCGGCTTGCTCATAATCGGCATGCCTTGCGGCAGCAGAAGGGAAGGCTCGTCGGCCGTATCGGCGTTATACGTATGCTCGCCGCCGATCCATGCGAGCGAGCAGGCGACGAGCAGCGCCGCCGCGGCAGCCGTTATCCATTTTCCGGTTCGGGCCATCCGTTCTCCTCCGCTTCCGTAATATCTCTACGTTAGCATTATACCAAAAACGACCCGGCTTATTTGCCCTGCTCGGCGATATATTTGTCCATCAGCTCGTCATAGCTGCGCAAAGCGGTGTTGACGTCCACTTTGTTTTTGACCACCTGGGTCATGACCTTCGTAATTTCATTAAACGCTTTATTCGCATGGACCGTCGACGGGAACGGCTTGGTCGGCGCGGACTTGAATATCGCCTGAACGTTTTTCCCTTTCAGGAAATCGAGATTTTTGCCGAACTCGTCCTGGTACTTCTTGTCCTTCAGGACGGACACTCTTCCGTTGCGGGCCATATCGAGCTGCACCTCATCGGATACGACCGTGTCGATGACCTGTGCGGCCGCTTCCTTGTTTTTGCTCGTGTTCGGCACGACCATGACGTGCAGGTCGATCTGCGTGCCTACGCCGGGCTGTTCCTTCCAGGTCGGATACGAGGCCAAATCCCAATTCGGGAACTGGTCCTTCACCTCGGCCAAGTTCGGCAGCCAGTTCAAGCCCGCGAGCATGGCCAGCTTCCGGTCCTTGACGAAAGCGTTGACGCCCGAGCTGAACGTCTGGATCGTCGAGTTGCCTTCGATTTCATAGGCGGCTTTGGCCATTTCCACGACTTTTTTCCATGGGTCGGTGTTGCCGAGCGATTTGAACGTTTTCGGATCCACGAGCGGCAGCCCTAGCTGGGAGCCCGCGCGGTAAATCGAATCCGGCTCGAAGCCTCTGTATTGGACGCCGTCCTCTATTCTCGTCACCTTTTTGGCGAGCTCGGTCACTTCCTGCCACGTCATGCCGTCCTTCGGGTAGGATGCGCCGAACTTGTCGAATATATCTTTGTTGTAATACAGCGCATTAAAGTGCATCGTGTACGGCACGCCCATCAAATAGCTGTTCTCGCTCGTAATTTTGACCGCCTCGAGCGCCGTCGGGTTGAATTTGTTCAGATCGAGCTTCGCCGCTTTGAGCGTTTCGGTCAAATCCTGGTCCGCTTTCAGCCGTTTCAGATCCGGCAGCAGCAGCGAGGTGTGGAAAATGATATCGGGCAGCGAGTTGCTAGCCAGCAAATTTTCGAACGAATTCGCCTTGTCATCCAGCACGATCCGGTTGATCGTAATGTGTGGGTACCTTTTCGCGACCGGCTGCACGATGTATCGCTGAATTTCGTCCTCGGTCAAGTACCCCGTCGCCCGCACTCCGATCGTCACCGTCACGGGATCGGGCTTCTTCTCCTCTTCATTCGCCGCCGACTGGCTCTGGCCCTTGCTACCGTCCGCCCCGCCGCATCCTGCCAACACCGTTGTCGCTACCAAGCCGGTCGCGATTACTGAAGTCCACTTTTTCATCTCTATGAGTCCTCCTGAATGGTCAATATCTGCCTTAGCCATACTGAATCTAATTTCATGTACTGAATGCAATGTCGCTAATCGGGTGATGATGCGTCTATTTGTCCGAGCTAGAGCAAAACCGCCGACAGCGCGCCGGAAGCGTCGACCGTCACTTTGTAGCAGGCTCCCGCCGCCGTGTATAGGCGCAGGTGATCCGACGATGTGGAGGAGGCGTTCCAATAGGCCGCGGATACGCCCTCCAGCACATTTCCGTTCGTTTCGATCCGCTGGCTGCTTGCGGCAATATTCAGCCCGTACCGGTTTTGGTTGCCCGTATCGCCTTTGCGCACCCTGTTGTCCGACACCGACCCGTCCTTATTGTTCGAGCTTACGATAATCCCGTCATACCGGTTGTGCTCGCTCTGGCTGACGTTCTCCACCGTATTGCGGCGGACCGCAAACAGCGACGTTTCGCTGAACGAAATTCCGTAAAATCCGCACGCTCTCACATCGTTGCCGCCGACCGTGATATTGGCCGATTTGGAAGACTCGATGCCGTTGACGGCGATGCCCGCGATCCGGTTGCCCTCGATTTGGCAGAGGCCGGAATTGTCCACGTACACCCCGCGTCGGGCATTGCTCACGATATTCCGCTCGATAATCGCATTTTGGCACCACGACAACGATATGGCGTGTTTGTTCGTGCCCGCATCGTATACGAAATTGTCGGTGATCGAGATGTCCTCGACCCGCGCTTGCTGATCCCCGTAACAGGCGATTCCGCCGTAAGCCGACGCTCCCGCGATGAAATTGCCCGCGATCCGAATGCTGCGGCCCGCTTGCGGAGCTCCTCGCTGGACGCCGTCCTTGTCCTTCGTCGACTCGCTGTTCGGCGTTGGCGTGCTGACGGTAATGCCGCCGCCGCAGTTCAAGAAGGCGTTCCCTTCGACCAGACAGCGGTTCCATTTAAACAGCCGCACGGCCCAATACGTCAATCCCTCGAACGTATTGTTCAGGATGCGGATATCGCACGACCATACGTCGTGAATCGCTCCGTGCGTGCCGACTCCGCACGCCCAGGCGGTCGTCCCCGGCGTCCCGCTCGCCCCGAAGTAGCAGTCCCTCACCGTAATATTGCGGCAAGGCGTGCCGTCGTACTTGCCGAACGCCGCGAAGCTGAGCCGGGTCGGGACATCGATCTGGATCGCTTCGGAGAAATAACGGGATCCGTCATCGGCATTTTTGTAGCCGACAAAGCGGCAATGCTCGACCAGCACGTCGCGGCTCGCGTTGATTTCGATCGCATGCGCCCAGACGACATCCTTGATCGTCGCGTCGCGCACGGTTACGTCGCGGCAATGGGCGAAATTGAAGCCGACATAAGCATCGGGATAATGCACGATGTTGCCGTCCCACGTGCCCCCTTCAATGATGAGGCTGCCATGGCCTTCATACCCGTCATACTGGGCACCGACGTCGCCGTTCAGCAAGAAGCTGTCGTTATGGCATCTGAGCATTACCGCGCCGGGATGCAGCTGCAGCTTCGTATTGCGATAGATGCGCAGCATGGCCGTCAGCTTGTACACGCCTTTCGGCACGTAGACTACAATTCCGCCCTCCGCCAGCGCTTTGTTCAGCGTCTGTTGAATCGCCTCCGTGTCGTCGTGAACACCGTCGCCCTTCGCTCCTTGCTTGCGCACGTTATGCCAGTCGAGCTTGCCGGAATGGTCCGCGTGTTCGCCCGGTCCGCCGTATACGGATTGGGTTACGCTTCCGCCGCCGTTTCCGGTTCCGTTGCTTGCATAGCTGCTCTTGCCCCCGATAATCGCTTGCGCGGTCATCGTCACGCCCGCCGCGCCGATGGCTGCGATCATTTCCCGGCGGCTCCACAGCCTGCCTCCCGCTTTGCTCTCGCCCCCGTCGATACCGCCTTCTCCGGCCGCTGTTGCTTCAGCCGCCTCGGCTGTTGCTCTCGCTCGTTCGTCCCCGGTCTTCGCCATTCGCCTGCCCCCTTCACCGTCGATTCCTCCTCAGTGTAAGCGGGCAAGCGCTTCCCTCCTATACACACCTTCCACGATAGCTTGCATCTTTGGGGCCGATCGTAACGTTTGAACAGTTTCGTAACAAATGGCAACTGCCTCGTCGGGGTTACGGGCAAGATTCCGCCGAAGCCGACAGGAATGCGGCTGCTCCCTACCGAAAACAAGTGTAGCGAACTATACGAGGAGCCTGCCGATGAAACGATGCGAGGAACATTACGAACCGATCAGGAAGCTGTTCGAGCTGTGCGCCGAGCCGGAGGAATGGGACGTATTCGTCGAGCGGACGCAGCTGAAACGGATAAGTCAAGGAACGCACCTGGTCCGCGCTGGAGACGGGGTCAAGCACGCCTACTTTTGCAGCGTGGGTTTGTTCCGTCTGTATTACGCTTTGGACGACGGCAAGGAATACAATAAAAGCTTCTCGCGTGCCCCCGACTTCGTTACCTCTTACGGCGCCATGATCCGGGGCACGCCCTCTTATTTCTCGATACAGGCGCTCGAAGATTCCGCCGTAATCGAGGTTCCGTACGCCTTGCTGAGAGAGCTGACCGACCGGAGTCATTCATGGGAAAGATTCGTCCGCCACAGCGTGGAGCAGTTGTACCTGAAGAAAGAAGAGCGCGAGAGACAGCTGCTCTATCTGGACGCGGAAGAGCGGCTCCGGCTGTTCCGGGACAAATACCCCGGCCTGGAAAACCGAATCCCCCAATACCATATCGCCTCCTATTTGGGCATAAGTCCCGTCTCTTTAAGCCGGATCGTAAACCGTCAGCGGAATTAACCTATGTTAATGAACGAAAGCTCCTCGCAAGTTATGCTGTGTATATGAGTGGAGACATTCACAGGATTTCGAAGGGAGCAGCGGGAATGAAACTTGCGGAGCATACGGTGCTCATTACGGGTGGCGCCTCGGGCATCGGTTTGGCGCTTGCCCGGACCTTGACGCGGATGGACAATAAAGTGATCGTCGTCGGTCGGGACCGCGGGAAGCTGGCGGACGCGCAAGAGAATATACCGGGCCTGACGGCCCTGTCTTGCGATATCGGATCGGAGGAGCAGCGCGAATCGTTGGTGTCCTTGCTCGAACGGGACTATCCGCGTCTGAGCGTGCTCGTCAATAATGCGGGAATTCAATGCCATAGCCGGTTCGACTCCGCTCCGCCATCCTTGGAGACGATCGCCCGGGAGGTCGAGATCAACTTCATCGCCGCCGTGCGGCTCGACGCCATGCTACTTCCCCTCTTGCGGCAGCAAAAGGAAGCGGCCTTGATCCATATATCGTCCGGCCTCTCCATCGCCCCGAAGGCGGACGCTCCCGTCTACTGCGCCACGAAGGCCGCTCTATCCAGCTTCGCCAGAGCATTGCGTTATCAGCTGGAGCATACCCCGGTCCGCGTATTCGACGTGCTCGCCCCGCTAGTCGACACTGCCATGACGGAAGGTCGGGGCCGCGGCAAAATAAGTCCCGAAGCGTTCGCAAGCCGACTCGTCGCAGGCTTGGCGGGCGATCGCTATACGATGCGCATAGGCAAGACGAGACTGCTGTATGCGCTTCATCGACTGGCGCCCGGCCTGGCCTATCGGATCATGAAAGACGGCTTGTAGCGACGGGGGAAAATAGGATTTGGGTTGGATTTGCGTCTCTTCCATCTTCAGGTATAATTTGGGATGGGCAGCTTGCCCCCTATGATATGGAAAGAGGCCTTAGCGTATATGGCCCGAACTGCTCCGCATTTTCATTGGATGAGAGGATTCCCTGTGATAACTAAAGTAAACCAAGTAAGTCTTGATGATTTGGAAAAGATTAACCCTTCGGATATTACTCCCGTATTAATTGAAAATAAAATAAGCGATCCAAAGCTCGATCTCTTGAGAAATTTGATTAGAAGAAATGACGAGATCAAAATCGCTTTGGTCGTTGACCCCGCTGTTGTGAAAATGGACGGGGAATCGGCAAACTTGGAAATCGTCAAAAAACTTGGGAATGTAAAATATGTAAGCCTATTGTGTTTTGCTTCCGAAGCACTTGAAAGCCTAACAGAACTATAAGGTATCGATACGCTGGTTTCTTTTACAGGATTTTGAGTTTTCCCCAACATGAGAAAGTTCAGTTTCAGCCATGCCAAGGGAATGCAGTCATTCGATTTTATTTCAACGTTTAAAAGCCTGGAAGAGCTGTCGGTCGGATATACTACAAAACTCGTTAAACTTCCGCAGGTGGCGAATCCGAAAAAAATCATAAGCCTTACTTTGATAAACACGCCCAAATTCAATGATATGGAAGGAATTCTTCAATACGAAAATCTGGAGAAATTCGTAATGAATGAACATACGGTAATTCCATTTGAAGAAATAACCAAGTTGGAAAAACTGAAAAAACTGAAGAAGGTTTACCTGAATTTCAAAAAGGAAAGCGACCATCGGCTATTTGAAGAACTGGTTCATAGAAACGGCTGGATCAACAATAATTTGTAACGGTATGCATAAAGGAAGCGGTCAGCTCTTGCATGCAAATAAGCCGGGCGTAGTGAATTCCCTACGTCCGGCTATTTTTATCTCCTTCCGCTTCATGACCTCCCCTGACTTTTCCATGACCGAAGCATGACCTCCGGTCACTACTCTCTTCGCGCAGCTCCGCTTATGATTTGAACAGAAGGAGGTGAATCAAACATGATTCCCGAAGGAGAATCGGCTAATGCCGTCTCCCGTATACCCGGCCCGATGGATCTGACGGAGAGGCTCGGCTTGATCGGCGCCGTAAGCCTTCGCTATCCCGAACTGACGGGGATCGCTCTCTCAGGGGACGCGGAACCAGCCGCGGTCCGGGCCGACAAATCGTGCGGCTCCTCCCATGTATGCGCGGGGAGTCTGGTCTCCATCGCCGCCGGTATTTGCGACGAGCATCGGGATGACGTCCTCGATTCCACGCTGTTTGCCCAATTTGCGGCCAACGGCCGTTATCAGAGGGATACCCAAACCGATCAATGGTACTCGGTCTATGTCCAAACTTTAAATTTGCTCGGTTGGAATACGGTCGGATTCCGCTTTCAAAAGTACGCGCATTTGCCGGAACAATTTCAATTGTACGATACGATTCTCGAGCTGACCTCCGGCCTATGGACCAAAAGCGCGCAGGACAGCCTGACTGCCATGCTTCGGGCGCTCGGCGGCCTCAAAAGCACGGATCGTCGCATCCAACTGTTGGGCGGAAGCTCGGTCGCCGCGAGCGCGGGCAATTTTCAGCTGGGAGTCGCGGAAAATGCCAAGAGCGATCAAATTCAAATGCAGACAATGGCCGTACTCTTCAATAGCCAGGGAATCCCTGCCGATTTTTTATTCGATCGATACACGGCCGCTTCCATGAATTTGTTCGTGTCGTCGCAAACGATGGCGCTGAACGACAACATTTACAGCCGCATGAGAAGCACCGTCAGGAGCAGGTTGAATACGCAAATTAGCCAATTCATCGTTACGATTCCATTAAGCTGATCCAGCGAAAATTACGGGAGGTATCATTATGAAAATTGCCGACGTACAACAATCGATCGCATTCATTCAATCCGTCAAGCTGTCGATTCCCGACCTTGCTCCGCTTGCCTTGACAGGCGCGAACGCTGCCGGGAAGCCATCCATCGCTCAAGATGAGCACGGCAAAAAAGACTCTTCGGCCGATATTACGGCCGGGAGCGTAATCTCGTTCGTAAGCGGCGTATCCGGGCAGAACCGTCAGGACGTGCTCGATTCCACCCTGTTCGCCCAATTTGCGGCCAATGCCAGCGCGAATCGCGAAACGGACGCGCAAGCCTGGTATAGCACTTATTTGAACACGCTCGGGGCTTTGGCCTGGACCTCCCAAGGCTTCGACTTTCAGCAGTATAGCGTATCCAGCAGCTCGTTCCAGTTGGACGATGTCGTGCTCGATATTGTGAAGGCGGCATTTACCGCCGACGAATACGCCGTCGTCAAATCAAGCATCGATGCGCTGAAGAAGCTGAAGGACGACGACGGCCGGATCAAGCTGTTCGGCCATAATGCGGTCAGCAGCAATGCGGGCAATTTCCAGATCGGCGCGGTTACGGAAACGAACGGAGCGCTGGCGATGCATACGTTGGGCGCTTACTTCAGTTCCTCCGATACGCAGACCGACTTCCTGTTCGCCCACTACAAAAGCTCCAGCACTACGATCTATAAGGGCGTCCAGACGATGACTCTGAACGAAAGCCAGTATGCCAACGTCAGAGACGCCGTGCAGAAAAGACTCGGCAAAAATATCGAGGATTTTGTGTTGAACGTACCGTTGTCCGTTAACTGAGTATCAGCTTCCGGATGACAAGATACGTAACCCTACTTATTCATAAAGGAGATGCAGCGCATGCATATCGCCAAAATGATTCAATGCCAAACTCCGAGCGGCGCGAAAATAGCCGTCAACATTTGCATCACGGACAGCGCCTGGGGCAAATGCAACGATGATACGCAGAAGGGCGTGCAGCACATTCTGGACAATGAGCCGATTCAGCTGCTGGCGCAGGGCGGCAAAGGAAACGGCATCAAATACGAAGGCGCCTACTGGGTATTCCATACCCAAACGAAGCAGCGGCTTGCCACAACGGAAAATGTAAGCTGGGACTCGCTGCCTCTTCAAGGGCTCACGTTCGATAAAGTGTACAATCATTAAGGCTGACGAAGCCGAAAAGAAACGCTATTCCCTGCCGGAATGAGGCGGTACAAGCGGTGGCGCTCGAATTCGTCCCCGGATTTTCATCGAATCGGGACCTATTCGATCCGAAAGAAAATCCGGGAACAGCGGGCGTTCGGTGACACACATTCCGAGCTCGGAGCGGGGCGATGCACCGACCAACCTTCCTTCCGAAAAGTCGGTGAATCACTCGAAGTAGCTGGAAAATACGAGGCTGTTGAAAAAGTCTGCAAGGAGAGGAAGCGCCGGGGACAAGAGGTGGGGAATGCGCTCCACATCCGTTAAAATCGTGTTGTTTTAAGATTTTAGCGATTACAACACGATTTTAAAGTCAACCGCTTCGCTTTCCGCACATTTCCCCCACCTCTTTTTGTATGACAACTCTCTCTTTTTGACTTTTTCAACAACTGGAAAATACGCAGTTATTTTTTGGGGGGAGTGCTTGTAGTCCGTTGTTAGCTGGAAAATGCACAGTTATTTTCGCCCATTTTCGCCCATTTGACCGTTTGGTGGTGCTTTAACTGCATGTTTTCCATCTATTTCTCTTAATTTCTCTTTTACCTGTAATTAACTGTACCATTTCCGTTTATTTTGTGAGAACTGAACATCTGCTCTTCCGCCTACCGTATGCTTTTTAACATCGTGATCGCTTTCGCGCGATCGTTCGTCCCGAGCTTCTCGTAAATGACGCTGATATAATTTTTTACCGTCCCTTCGGTCAGGTAAAGCTCCCCGGCGATTTCCCGGTTGCTCTTGCGCTCGATGAGCCGCTCGATCACTTCGATTTCCCGGGGAGTGAATTCCTCCGCCAGCGGCGTGACGGCACCGGCCGACATCTCTCTCAGACGCCCGGCCAGCTTGGCCGCAATCGCCGAAGGGACGAAAAACTCCCCGTTGTCCGCTTCCCGGATAATCGACACCAGCTTCGCCGCATGCAGATCTTTCAGCAGAAAGCCGCTCGCGCCGTTCACCAGTCCGTCTACGATGTACTGATCTTCGGAGAAGGTGGTCAAGATGAGAACGATCGTGTCCGGGTAATCGTCCTTGATTTTTTTGGTGCTGGCAATGCCGTCCATCACGGGCATTTTAATGTCCATGAGCACGATGCGCGGACGCCATCGCCCAACGGACTCGTACGCTTCCAAGCCGTCCGAGCAGGCGGCGACCACCTCCATATCTTCTTGCATCCGGATAATCGCGACTAACCCGTCACGGACGATCGCTTGATCTTCGGCAATGACAATCGGGATTTTTCGCATGCCCGCTTACCTCCTTTCGATCGGAAGGATGATTTCGAGCCGGCAGCCCGTCACCCCGTCGGTGCCGATGTGGAATGTGCCATGCCAGCGCTCCGCTTGCCGCTTCATAGCGGTCAGACCGAGTCCGAGCTTGCCAGGCTTGTAGGGAAGCCCGTCGTTCTCCAGTACGAACTCGATATGACGGCCCGTCTGCCTTAACGCAAATTTGAACCACTTGCATCGGCCGTGACGGATGCCGTTCGTTATCCCCTCCTGAAGAGCGCGGTAAATCCATTTTTCCTGCTCGGGCGGCAGAGCGGGCGCGATAGGTTCGATATGTCGCTCAATGACGACTTCCGCGTATTTCTCCGTATCCTGAACGAGCTTGATCAACGAGGAGAACAAATCCAAATCATCCGATTGCTCGTACAGCATATGGACGGACTGGCGCATTTCCCGTAGCCCTTGGCGAGTCAATTCGCAAGCCGATTGCAGCTTCTCCGCCGCCGTTCGGACATCCTTTTCCGTCATCATCATCGCGACCTCCATCTGTACGATCGAAGCGGTAAGCGTATGTCCCACTTTATCGTGAATGTCCCGCGCAATGCGGCTTCGTTCCTCCAATACGGAAATTTCCGACAAGGCGCGCGCCGTTTCCCGCATTACGGCTTCCAATTTGTCCGTCCTAATCGTCAATTCCTTCTCCAATGAACGATTCCACTGGGCCAGTCGCAAATGCATGCCGATCCTGGCCAAAAGCTCCCGCTTGTCGGCCGGCTTCGGGATATAGTCGTTGGCTCCCAGCTCGAAAGCCTCGGTCAAATCGGCGATCTGGTTTTTGGCCGACAGGAACAAGACGGGCATCTCCCCCGAATTGTATTCGGTTCTGATCTGACGGCAAATTTCAAAGCCGGAAATATGAGGCATCATAATATCGAGCAAAACGATATCCGGCTTAACCCCTTCCCGAATCCAGCGGATAGCCTCCAGACCGTTGCATGTTTCCATGATTCGGTATGTTCCGCCAACAAAGTTGACGAGCACTTGAATGTTGATCGGATCGTCATCGACGATCATGACGGTAGGCGCTTCCGCCTGCCCGTCCCGCACGGGTTTCGCCGCCGGCGCGGGAACCGCTGCCGCTGTCTCTCCTTCCATCTCTATTTCAATCTCTTTTTCCGCCGCTACCTCCGACGCTGCGGGGATTTCGTCAGGCTCCGGGTGAAGCTCCTTCGGCGGAACGGCCGACGGCAATGTAAAGGTGAAGACCGAGCCTTTGCCTACGGTGGAATTAACCGAAATGCTGCCTTGCTGCAATTCGACCAGCTGCTTCGTAATCGCAAGTCCGATGCCGGTCCCGCCATGACGCTCCATCACCGAATCCAATTGCTCGAACGACTCGAAAATCCGGTTCAGTCCGCTTTCCGGAATTCCTATGCCCGTATCCGCGATCTGTACGGCGACATACGTGTCCCCTGGCTGTGCGGTCACGCTTATGAAGCCTTCGTCCGTAAACTTGATCGCATTGCCGATCAAATTATGCAAAATTTGCTGCATTCTATTCTCGTCCGCATGGACGAACAAGTCGACCGGGACGCGATTTTCCAGGGCAAGCCCCTTTTTGGAAGCGATCGGCTGCAGCAGCGCCAGTACAAGCTCCGTCATTCTAGCGACGTCCACCACGACCGGCCGGATATGGAGATCTTTATTTTTGAGCTTGGCAAAATCGAGAATGTCGTTGATCAGATGAGACAGCCGGCTGCCGCTCGTCCGGATCAATTGAAGCATCCGCTTGGCCTGAGGGGACGGTTCCCCCAGCGTGCCGTCCAGCAAAGATTCGGTTATGCCGATAATGCCGACGAGCGGAGTCCGCAGCTCATGCGACGTTTTGGCCAGAAATTCGTCCTTCAGCTTGTCCAGCGACAGCAATCGTTCGGACAACCGCTCGACTTGCGCAAACGATCTGGAGAAGCGGATCGACAAAATGACCGATTGCAAAAAGATGACGAAGAGCACCCCGTATTGCAGCAATGCCGGAGTCGGGATTACGGTCAGGCGCGACAACATATCGTTCAGCGCGGCCAGCAAAATGACGATAAAACCGGCAAGAAACAAATATGCCCCGTCCTGACGGGCCCGCGCCGCCCGAATGACGGCGTAGATCGAGTAAAGCATGAAGAGCAGCGCCGCGATTTCGAACGGCAGCAGCGTTATGTCGTACACGCGAATGCCGCTCATCGCTACGAGCAAAGCCAATGCGGTACAAAACCATTGCATAAACCGCGCTATCGATTTGGCTACGTGGGACGGAAACAAATGATAGATAAACGACGCGAGAGCGAACAGCCCGACATAAACGGTCAAATAAGACAGCTTGGCCCACCACGCCCAGGAAATGCCCGGATAAAGGTCGATCGCGAACCTGGAATTCGAGAGCAGGGTGCGGACGGCGATGCACAGACAAAACAGGGAGAAATAAAGCGGGGACTTGTCCTTTCGCCGCAGCGCATACAAAATAACATGATAGCCCGACATCATGAGCAGCGCGCCGAAAACGAGACAGTCCTCCATCACTTCCCGCTGCTTCATCGCATGGAGCCGCTCCGTTGTGCCGATAACGAATCCGCTGACGAGCCCGCCTTGGGGATTGTTGAAATTGGACAGCTGGATCACCATCTCGATCCGGTCGCCGACCGGGCCGATGTCGATGACCGAAGAGGAAGCGAACCGCGGCACTTCCTCTTGCCGGGTATGGCCGGGCTGGCCGAACGACCGCACCGGCTTGCCGTTCACCCAGATGTTGGCGGCGGAATAAGCATAGATCAGCTTGATGCCCATCTGCGCCTCGCTGCGATTGCCGGTAATGACAAGCCGGTAGGTGGCATAACCGTAGCGCGGCAAATGGCCGCCCTCCGCCGCATATTCGCTCCAAAACGAGGGCACGCCGATGAAACCGGTTATGGGCGGTCGGGAGTTCAGGAAATCATTCGGCGCCAGAAGCCGGTTCCAATACAACTCCCACTCCCCTTCAAGGGGAACCGGACCGTCCGAAGCCAAATCCCACTCGGACAAATTCAATACCCCTTCGCGTACCGAGGGGGGAACGGAGCCCCCGTTCGCCGCCTGAGCCTCCGCCGCTGTCGCAAACAAGACGATAAAGACGATCAGACCGGACATCCAGAAATGCTTCATATCCGCAGCCGGTCAAGCCTCATGGCGTTACCAGCATCTCCTCGCCCCAGCTGGCCCCGTTTTGCAGGCGAATATGGCCCGGCGATGCGAAATCCTTCGGTTCGTAGTCGTTGGGAACCCGTTCTTCGGACAGCAGCCCCATCCGGATATAGGTGGCCGCGACCAGCTTGCTGCAGAAAAAATCCGCATAAGACGTTTTGATGCCGACCTTCCCCTCCAACACCTCGAAGTACATTTTGGCCTCGCTGGGAAATACGGCATCGTGAACTTCGCCGATAAACGCGTTCAAGGCGTCGATCATCTCCGGGGAACGCTTAACGTTCAGCTTTCGGATGGCGAACAACGTATCCGTATTGTTGCTTACATCGGTCGCAATCCGGTCGATCAGTCGGACAAGCTGCGGACCCGTCTTCTCGACGTGGAACCGGACATCCTGCAATTGATCGGCCGTTGTCGATTCCCAGAGCAAATTTTGCCCGTCGGCCGTACGTACGACCATGCCCACATGCGACCATTGACAATCTTCCAGTTTTTCGACAAGCCGGCTTCCCGCCACGATCCCATGGCAAAATAAAAGATCGCCCGTTTCCAGTTGATCCGCAATTTGACTGTATGCAACCTTGTTGAGTTCCATTACGTTCCCCCTTCATCAGATTAGGATTCGACCACTCGCCTCTCGAGTGGATGATGCGATATCTCCCGCCTTTCCGCCTGTATTTTCCATTATATCACAGCTGCGTGAACTATCGCGCCGCCTAATGAAGGACGGCAGCCAAAGTCCGCCATCCCTCTGCGAGTAGTCTCATTAATTATGCTATAGCGGCGTCCGCGATATCGTGCTGCTCGTCATAGCCTTCGCCGGCAAAGAAGTGAGGATCGAGCAGTTGGACTAAGAGAGAGAGTGTGTGAGCTTCTCCCCCTTAAAGGCCGGTGGACAACTCGAGCGAACTGGAATACATGCAGTTATTTTGGTGAAGACTTGCCTGGCTGCCGTAGTGAACTGGAAAATGTACAGTTATTTCGATCGTTTACGCCCATTTCTCGGTGTGATGGCAATTCACCTGCATATTTTCCAGTTATTTCAGCAAATTTCGCGTTTTTCCTGAATATAACTACATATTTTGAGGCTATTGAAAAAGTCTGCAAAGCGAGAAAGCGCCGGAGACAAGAGGTGGAGGAAGGCGCTCTACATCCATTAAAATCGTGTTGTATTTAAAATTTTTTTACGGTTACAACACGATTGTAAAGTCAACCGCTTCGCTTTCCGCACATTTCCCCCACCTCTTTTTGTAGTGCAAATCTCTCTTTTTGACTTATTCAACAACCTGATATTTTACAGTTAGTATATGGGGGACGAGCTTCCGTTGGCGTAATTCCGTCGCTCTGCTTGGAGTTCATCGCCGCCGTTCCAAAAGTAGCGCGCCAAGCCCTTTCGCATCGCGCGCAGCTCCCGGCGCCGGTGTTTTACTGCATGATTGCGGTCGATCGACCACATGGCGACTGCTTCCCGACACGATAACGGTCGCGCCTCACTCGCGCTTCGGCTTGAAGCCCACCGGAGGGACGCCCCAATATTTGCTGAACGCCTTGGAGAAATTTCCGGCATCCTTGAAGCCGCAACGGGAAGCGGTCTCGTATACCTTATGGCCCGCTTCGAGCAGCTTCTTGGCCCGCGTCATCCGGATCGTCATGACGTAGTCGGAATAGGCGGCTCCGGTTTCCTTCTTGAACAGGCGGCTCAAGTGAAACGGGTGCAGGGCGAATCGCTCGGCCATCGTATTCAGCGACAAGTCCTTGTCCGGCTCGCGCTCGACGATGGCGACCAGCTCGCGGACGACCGGATGCTTCGCCGCAGGGCGGCGCTCTTCGGTGTGCCGGACGAGCCGTCCTAGGAGCCGCAGCAGCAGCTCATACCCTTGCTCGGGCGATTGGAGCTGCGCCAGCGCGGCCGTCGTATCCGCCGCTCCGCCGAATACGTCTCCGGCATCCCATCCGCTCCGCTCCGCGTGCCGGACGATCAGGTGGCAAGCATTCATGACATGCAGCGGCCAGATCGCGCTCGACGACCCGGTCTTCATTTTCGCCCTCCACCATGCCGCGAGAGCCGGTTCCGCATTATGCAGCACGCCCGTGTCCAAAGCGGCGACGAACGCTTCATCCGTTCCGTCTTCTCCTCTTCCGACGCCGCCGTCGACCGGCACTGTTCCGGAGCGACTTACGGCGGCGGGAATGCGCTTCGGCGGATGCACGATTTCGACGTACACTTCCGATTCCCCGGATCCGGCCTCTTCCACATGCAGTCTCACCGTTCCCGCAAGCCGGTCGTATCGCCAGCCGCGGAACGGATCCGCTTTGATCCTCCTAGTCTGATCCGGACGGCGCTGTCCGCCCACCCGGACAGCCGCGGGCTTGCCCTCCATATGGACGATCAGCTCGTAGCTGCGGTTGCGGACCATACCGGCATAAGCCCCCTCGCGTCGCGAAATGCGCACGGTCGTCGTCTCGCGGTTCGCCTCGCATAGCATTCTCGTTCGGGCGAAACCTCCGTCCAAATAGTCGAAGGTGGCTCCGTCGTCCTCGTATAGCACAAACTCGCCGAGCGGGCCGGGGTAAATATCCAGAGTAAGCGTCTCTACCCGCAATTGGCCGATATAGTCCATCGACGGCCACATCGGAACGATCGCTCCGGCGCGTACGAACAGAGGGCCGCCCGCTCCCGGGGGAGCGGTGTAGGCGATCCACTGCGGACCGCTGTAGCGCTCCCCGGTCCAGTAGTCGTACCAGTTCCCTTCCGGCAAATATACTTGATCGGTATACACGGCAACCAGCAAGGAATCCCCCAGCATGTATTGCCGGCTCAATTCTCGGCAATTCCGGTCATCGGGATACAGGAGAGGCATGGCGCGGGTAATCGGCATCCCGGTACGGGCGGCTGCATGCGCCGCCGAATACAGGTAGGGAATGAGACGATAGCGCAGCCGGGCATACCGCTGGAACAGCTCCTGCAGCGGCTGCTCCAGAAAATCCGGATGATGGAAATGATCCTGGCTGTGGATCCGCGACCATGCGAGCAAAAAATCGGAATGAATGCCCTCGCGGGTAATCAGGTGCATATTCGTCGACGCGTTGGCATGACCGGACAGCCCGTAATTCAATACGGCCGCGATCGCATGTCTGGCGTTATAAAACGTGCCCGCCGTACTGGCGACAAACTGCTGCATGCCCAAATAGCCTTTTTCCATATGAATGACCGGCCGCTTGTTCGTCTGCCGGCGGAAGCCGAGATGCATCTGCTTGCCGAGCAAAACCGGATACAGATGGTGAAGCTCCGCGCTCGTCATGCCGTTGCCCCATATCCGGTCCGGATGGCTGAACATCGGGTTTTTCATGCTGAGAACGAAGGCGGATATGCCGTCATCGACAAACTTGCGCAAATGATCGTACCACGCCTCCTCGGGTTCTTCGCACTCCCCGTCCGTTTTGTCCGCGGCCAACCGTTCCTCTAGCAAGGTCAGATCGTAATCGCAGCCCAGGGTCAGGCTGAGCTTGAAGCCCTGCTTCTGCAAGATGCCGATAAACGAGACTTGACGGAGAAGATCGTTCGTGCTCGTCGGGAACCGTTCCGGATGCCAGCGCTTGGCGGTCGAATAGTCGTTGACCGTCTCCATCCAATCCGCGCTCAGGCCGATCAGGTCGCAGGGCGTTCCGGACCGGCGAAATTTGATCGCGTCGTCGAGCACATCCCTGGCGCTCGACTTTACACGCGGGCAGAAGTTCAGACCGTACATCCAGATCGGCAACAGCTGCGGCTTTCCCGCAACGTCCGTATACGCTTCGAGCAGTTGGGCGTAGCCGGTTCCGACGAATAGAAACAGATCCAGCTCGCCCGACGGCCCTTCTATACTCAGAATGTCATCGGTCGCGGCGCCGATGTCGAACGTATGCCGCCACGTCGTATTCACCATGACGGCCCATCCCCCGGAGCTCATCAGAAAAGGAATGGGGGCGCTCGCCCACAAATCCTGCTCCGCCCACATCGGCACGCGCAAGCCGCGCCGATCCAACTGCTCGGGAACGACGTTGCCGAGTCCGTACAAGGACTCGTCGGCATTCAGCGAGAAGCGCGCTCCGAACCCCCCCGCCGAGCCGGACCAGGGCGGACAGCACGTGCGAAGCCGCTCCCTTCCGTCCGGACCGTACAGACGCAGCTGCCCGTCGTTCCCGTCGATTTGCAGCGTTGCCCGCCCGGCCCGTATAGTCGTGACGTCACCGCATACAACTGAGAGGCTCTCGTCTACCGACTCGGTGATAGCGTTTACAATTCGATACCGGATCAGCGGCGACTCCGGGAAAAGCCCCGTATCATTCATCCGAATCCGAAAGGTGCCGGAAGCGACTGCATCCGCCACGATCCATCCCCCGTTCTCCAACGAAATCCGGGCATCCGTCACTCTGTCCATCTCCACGCCCCCTTGGCGTTTTCCATTGCTTCCATCATAACATGCCGGCCAGAAAAATGTTATCGAATCACATGAAATAGCGATGCCAAATCAGTTATCAATTCACATCCGTTCGTTATGAAATACCATATACGAGACATCTCCGCATCTTCTATACTTGGCTTACCGCGGTATAAAGATATCGATTACCATTGCGGGGTCTTGAAAGGAAGGGAAGAAAAGGAGGGAGCGAGCCCAATGCTGCAAGATTGGGAGCAATTTCGAATCGGCATTCATGATGTAAAAGACCAGTTGAAGGATTACGTGTACGGCCATTCTTTGAAAGCGTTTGCGGATGGAGATCAAGCGCGCGATGCGGTGGCAAATACGGAGCAGCTGGAAGCCCGCCGACGGCATATGCGCGAGCTGCTGCTGGCCGGAATCGGCGGCCTTCCGACCCGGGATACGCCGCTTCGCCCGGTCACGACCGGAATTGCGGAGCGAGACGGCTACCGCATCGAGAAGGTTATTTTTCAATCCATGCCCAGCGTGTACGTGACCGCTCACTTGTATATTCCGGACGGCCGCGTATCGCCGGGCGGAGCGGTACTGTTCGTATGCGGCCACGGGCCGGAAGGCAAGCTGTACCCGAGCTACCAGAACGTATGCCAATGTCTCGTGCGCGCCGGACTCGTCGTGCTGGCCATCGACCCGATGGGACAGGGCGAGCGGCTTGGCTATCTCGACCGCGGAGACGACCGGCCGTTCGCGCGGCGGGTAGCGGAGCACGAGCATGCGGGCGTGCAGTGCTGGCCGCTCGGAGACGGACTGGCGCGCTATTTCATCCACGATATCGTGCGGGCCGTCGATTATTTGAGCTCCCGTCCCGAGGTCGATCCGGCCAAAATCGGCATGACGGGCAGCTCCGGGGGAGGCACGCAAACGGCGCTAGCGATGATCTGCGAGCCGCGGATCGTCGCCGCCGCTCCCGGGACGTTCATCATGAACCGGGAATCGTATTTATTCGCCGGACAGGCGCAGGACGCGGAGCAAATATGGCCGAACATGTCGGCTTGCGGCTTCGACCATGAAGATATATTGCTCGCCATGGCCCCGCGCCCGGTCATGGTGCTCGCCGTCACCGGCGACATCTTCCCGATCGAAGGCACGCGCAGGACGGTAGAGCGAAGCAAACGGTTCTGGGACATGTACGGCTGCGGCGACCGGTTGCAGCTCGCGGAGGACGAGTCGCCGCACATGTACACGATCCCGCTGGCCCGGGCGGCCGCCTCGTTCTTCTCTCTCCATCTGCTCGGCCAACCGATCGAGGTGAATACCGACGGACTCGTCACGGAGGAAGGAAGCGACGTATGGTGCACGGCGAGCGGGCAAATTGTCGACGATTATCCGGACGCGCGGAAAGTGTACCACGAGAACGGCGAGCGGCTGGCTCGACTGGAGCTGGCCCGCGAAGCATTGCCCGAAGCGGAGCGGCAGGCGAAGGCGCTCGCCTGGCTCGGCGGCCGGATACGCGATCCGCGCCCCGTCTGCGACCTGAACCCACGCCATCAGCGGATCGGCTCGTGGCAAGGACTGACCGTGCAGAGCAGCATCTGGTGGTCGCAGCCCGGCTTGTTCGGCCACGGCTTCCTGTTCGCCGCCGCGAACCCGGGCCCGGCGAAACGTCCGCTGACGATCGCGCTATGGGAGGATGGCACGACACGGCTGCAAGCGCACGAAGACTGGATACGCGGCCGCTGCGCCGCCGGGGAGGCCGTTCTCGTATTGGACGTCGTCGGCAGCGGAGCGCTCGCACCGAATGCGATCAACGGCAAGCCGCTGCGCGGCGTATTCGGCACCTTGCACAAGCTGAATATGGATTTGCTGTGGCTTGGCGACAGTCTGGCCGCCTTGCGCGCCTACGATGTGCTGCGTGCCGTCGAGTTTGCCCGCCGCCTGAACGACGTAGACGCGGCGAGAATCCGCCTGTATGCCGAGGGGCGTTTCGGCGTATACGCGGAATGGGCCCATGCGCTGCTTGAGGCGGATACCGTACCGCTGGAGATCGCACAGGAATGGGAATCCGTCGCCTCGTGGGTTCGCTCGGAGTACTACGACAATACCGGCATCGGCGAATACGTGTTGCCCGGCTTGCTGCGGCATTGCGATTTGCCGGACTTGCGGGGATGGCGGAAATAAGAACCATATTCAATCAGGGGGGAATCACGATGCTTGCCAAAAAAATGTCCGGAATCGCTCTATGCCTCGCGCTCGCTGCAGCGGTTACGACCGCCTGCGGCCGGGGAGACGCGGCCCCGCAACCAAACGCGGGGACCGAAGACGCCGCGCGGGAAGCGGCGAAGAAAGCGGCGGAAGGTCCCGCGGAGATCGTCTTTTACACGTCCAACGGGGACTCCGAAGAAAACTTCAACCGGCTGTACGGCGACGCGCTGCGCAAAAAGTTTCCGCAATACACGATCAAGTACATTTTGAGCGGCGCCAAGGGCCAGTCGCTGGAGACGCTGCTCGCTTCCAAAACCCGGTTCGACGTCTTCATGCAAGGTCCGGGATTTTTCGAATCTCAAGCGTATCCGGCCAGCATCCAGTACGATATGACGGCTCTGATCAAAACGCATCAACTCGATTTAAGCCGTCTGGACCAGGCGTCCGTGGAATACGTCAAGCAAAGCTCGGAGGGCAAAGCTTATTTTCTGCCCATTCAACTGGAAGGCATGGTGCTTTACTACAACAAGTCATTGTTCGACAAATTCGGCGTCCCTTACCCTACCGACGGCATGACCTGGGAGCAGATGTGGGACAAGGCGAAGCTGCTGACGCGCAAGGAAGGCGGGGTGCAATATTTCGGCTTCGGCACGAACTCGAGCACGATCCAGGGCATGAACCCGCTCTCCATTCCGCTCGCCGATCCGAAGACGGATACGCCCACGATCAACAAGGATGAGCGGTGGAAACGGTTCTATGACTATTTCTACGAGCAGCCGAACAAATTGCCGGGCTATCAGGATGCGATTCAGGCGATCAAAGGCTTCCCTACGCTCGATATGTTCGTCAAGGACCAGACGGTAGCGATATTCGCCTATCAGTCCGGGCTGATCAACGTCTGGGAGGAGCAGCTGAAGGCCTTGAACTGGGATATCGTCGCGCTGCCGCCAATGCCCGGACAGCCGGGAGTAGGCAGCATGGCGACGCCGAAGCTGTTCGGGATTACGTCCATGGCCAAGGACAAGGACGCGGCGATGATCGCCATCCAGTATTTGCTGTCCGACGAGCACCAGAAAGAGCTGGCGCGCAAGGGCATCACGCCGATCGTCACGACCGATGCGGTCAAGAAGGAGCTGGGCAAGGACTCCGTATACAAGGACCGCAACTGGAATGCGCTCATGCATTACAAGTTCGCCCCGCTTGCCCTCAGACCGGCTTATTACTCGCAGCTCAATGCGATTTACCAGAAGCATTTCAAAGCGGCCTCCCTCGGGCAGACCGATCTGAACAGCGCGCTGCGCGCCGCCGAGGAAGAATCGGTCAAAGCGATCGCCGAGTTCAAGAACAAATAAACGAGAACGAATTGCCAACAAGCAGTATAACCGGAATAAAGGTTGATCGATCTCGATTTCGAGATTAAGGCGGATCAAGACCGGGTCGAACTCGGAGCAACGAAAGAGGCCGGCCCGCTCGGAATCCGGGTCGCCGAGTCGATGAGGGCGGAAAATGGCGGCACGATCGTCAACGCTTTCGGCTCTGTCGGGGAGGGAGAAGGAATGCTGGGGGCAACGGGCGCCATGGTGCGATTATTATGGCGAAGCGGGGGGCATAACGCTTGGCATCGCCGCCTTCGATTATCCGGAGAACGAAGATTTCCTTTCCCGACCTATTGGCAAGTTCGCGATTTCGGCCTGCTGGGCGCGAATAACTTATATTTTTCCGGAGGCAATGTTCCGTAAAGGTCAATCGATCCATTACAGGCACCGCTTCTATTTTCACGAAGGCGATACGTCCACGAGCAAAGTCTCCGACAAGTATCGAGATTATATTCACCCGCCCGAGTATCGCTGGTCATCTCCTGGACGGAAATCTCTCCTATCGCGCCGTAATCCGAGCAATGCTCCGGACACGGCCTTTTCTTTTCCGATTTTACGACTTATTTGCAAATATATGTTACCATCGAAGCAAGACTGCGGTAAACCGGTCAGGGGGCGCTTGAATTGGCCAACGGGAGCGAAATCAGAGGTCGAAGACAGTATGCGCTTCAACGCGAGTTTTGTATCGACAAATTGTATACGTTTCACTACTACGAGCTGTCCAAAAGCTTTTATACGAAAGGGGAAAAGCACGATTTCTGGGAATTGGTCTACGTGGACAAAGGGAAGCTCGAAGTGTTTACGGACGACCGGCATTTCGTGATGACGCAGGGCGATATGACTTTGTATCACCCGAACTTGCATCACAAGGTCAGTGTCGAGCAGGCCACCAACCTGATGATCGTTTCCTTCGATATGACGGCGACGTGCATGTCGGCTTTGGTCAATCAGACCTTTCGTTTGACCCGGGAGGAGCGCTTTATACTGACGGAGATGCTGAAGGAAGGCTATGAAGCGTTCGACCCGCCGATCACTACATTATTCCAAATGTATTTGGGCAAAAGGGGGCAGTCGGCGTTCGGCTGCGAGCATCTCATCATGACCTATCTGGAGATGATGATCATCAAGCTGCTTCGCCGGGTGCAGTCGATCGAGGCGGGGGCCGATTCCATACCGCTGATCATGAATATGAATCCGACCGGACAAGGCTTGCTCGGCAATATAAAGTCCTACATGAAAAGCAACGTTTCGGAAAACTTGTCACTGGACAGCATCAGCGAGAAGTTCTACATTAGCAAAACTCGCTTGAAAACGCTGTTCAAAGAAGACGTGGGCATCGGGGTTATGCAATATTACAATCATTTGAAAATCGAGGAAGCAAAAACGATGATCCGCGAGGAAGCATACACGTACACGGAGATTGCCGAACGGCTCGGATACAGCAGCTCCCACTATTTCTTCAACACGTTCAAGAAGGCGACGGGAATGACCCCGACCGAATATGCCCAAACCGTACACTCGAAGATACGACGGCATGCCGAAGCGGTAAAGTAGCCGTATATGCGGATGGAACGGCAGAAGCCAAGACCGGTGCAAGTCTTGGCTTCTGCCTATTCGGGATCGGATCACAATAAATGAACGCCCTCGACCCGAATGTTGTACTGTCCGGAGACGGTTCCGTTCAACACGGTTTCCGCTTGCAGGATGGAGCCGGCCGGAACATAAGCAGCCGCGTTCAGAGCCGTGGCTGCCCCCGGCGCGGCCCGCATGCTAACGAGTTGTGCCGGATTGCCGACCCATCCGACCGAAAAGTCGGGAGTGCCTCCCGCAGGAGCCGCCGTCGGGGTGACGATGATTTTTCCGACGATCATGCCCCGGTATGGCGACTGATCGAACGTGTGAAACTGCCCGGACTCGACGTTCAAGGTCAAACCGCAGCTTAACGGATAGATCGCGTTGCTCAGCGTGTCGATTACGGCATTGTTCGAATAATACGCCGGGCTGGCAACGCGAAACTCCGGGCTGATCACGGTGTTGTTCCCGGATATGATAATCGCGGAGTGCATGGCGGCCGGGATCGATTTCACGACGGTCATTTTGCCTATCGTACAATTATGGCCTTTGACCAAAATGCCGGTCAGCTTATCCACTCCGGCATGATCCCCTCTTGCGACCAGTGTCAAATCGTCCACATAACAGTTGGTGGAGCCGGTCCACAACGCGACGGCGGAGCAGGCGGTATCCCCGTTCTGCAAAGGCCATGCCGTCAAGTTCATCCCCCAGCCGTCGACCGCAAGTCCCTTCACCGCCACTCGGGGCGTGCTGTTGAACGCCGCCGCATAGCGGGCCGCGCGGATGACCTGGTTGTCGATGAAATGCGCATTCATCCCGTGCTGGGTGCCGAATCCCGTTACGCAGTCGATAGCGGTGCAGCCGACGATCCGGTTCATCCACGTGCCGTCCCGCAGCTCTTCGGGAATGTTTGTCGACTGCTTGATCTGGAAAGAAGAATTGCCCGCCGTCCCCATATATTTTTCGGCGATGCAGCCGGAAATCTCGCATCCTACCGTACCGTTCATATCAAAGGCGTGTCCGGAATGATCGTAAACGTAACTGTGAAGCACCTTTTGCCCGGTCGTCTGCTCCCAGCTCCGATTCGTTACAATGTCGCCCGATTTGTAGCCGGGGCCGATCAGGACGAAGCCGAATTGGTAATGATCGAGCCGGCATTTGTCGAAGCCGCTGTTTTTGCTGCCGATCGACTCCCAAGCAAACGGCCTGTGCGTCACGCCGACGCCTTTGCCGCCGATGATCCAAGTGTCGTCGCATTCATAGAGGAGCACGGGCAAATCTTTGCCGTTCTCGACAATGAGGCCGGACAAGGTCATGTCCTTGCATCCGTTCAGCCGCAACGTGACGAGAATGCCCGCCCCGACGGCATCCTTCGCATCTTCGACCCGCATCCCTTGGATGGAGCCGCTGCAGTTGTCGAACACGGCGCTGTCCGCGTTATCGTGGACGAACACGAGCCCCGCTTCCGGACCAAATTCCGCGTCGATCGCCGCATCGGATACGGAAAACGGCCTGCATGGATAAGTGCCCGCGAATCGGACCGGAAATCCCGAAGCGAAAGCGAAGGCTACCCCGTCGGTAGGATCGGGGCCGACCGCTCCCAAGGCTTCGGCGCGGATTCTGCCCAAGACGATCGTTTCCCATCGCCCCGGCGTCCCGTCACCGCCAAACGGATCGTGCACCGCGCCACTTGACGGCTTCGCGCTGTCCGGCACCCAGCGCAAAAACTTTTCTCCGCCGTCCCCTGCCGCTCCATAACCGGCTATAAACACGATGCGCCCCGGCGTTCGAAGGTTCGGTGGCAAATCGAGCAGCTCCTCTACCGAATCCGCAACGAGAATAAGCTCGGGGAAGCCCGCGCCTCCGTTTCCTCCCGGGCCGTACATGTGATGGGTAACGGTTTCCATGAACGAGCTGGCTTGCGCCGGCCCGTCTCCTCCGGACAAGATGCCGCCTGCCGCCGCGGCGACGCCGGTCATTCCGATCGCGGCCAGCAGCTTGCGGCGCGTTATTCGGGAACTATCCGCCGACATAGATATTCCTCCCCCGTATTCGTAATGATTACCTTTTAGCCTCATCCAGCAATTTCTTCACTTCTTCCTCCGCTTCGCGAAGAGCGGTATTCATATCTTTCGAACCGGTAATCAACTGAAACGGAACATTATTCAGGACGTTCTGCACTTTCAGATTATATTTCGAATATGCAGGAAGGGCCGCGTAGTCGTTGTAATAGACCGCCTTCCAGTTTTTGTCCTTGTATTCGGATTCCTGTCCGTAGGCGTTTCTGACGGCTTCATCTTTAATGACCGGCATCATCCCCCTTTTGGAAAATTCGTCCTGATTTTGTCGGGATACGAGAAAACGAATGGCGTTCATCGCCGCTTCTTTCCGCTTCGAGATCGAGGTAATCGCCAATGTGAACGGGGCCGCGGCCATGCCGAGCTTCGGTTGTTCCTTGAACACCGGAAGCGAGACAAGGTCCCAATCGACATTTTTCATCTCCAGCGTAGTGAACGGGGTCTGCGAATTGTACACGAACATCGCCAAATCTTGACTGTTCGTGAAGTCTCTGATGTTGGGCAGACGTTTCAATTGAAACGACTTGCTCTTGTACGCTTCCTCGGCGCCCGGTGCCAGGAAATACGTTTGAATCAGCTTGCTCCACGCCTCATGCCCGAATGTCGGTTTATCCGTCGCAGGGTCGAGATAAGGCTGGGAGAGCTGATTGCCGCGAAACATGTGCGGAGGGGACGCGGAGAAGCCGAGAATTTGTTTGTCGTTGTCCTTGCGGGTAAGCTTGCGAGCCATCGCGGTCGTCTCCTCCCACGTCATGCCGTCGATCGGATAAGGGACGCCAAAGCGATTAAAAATCATTTTGTTGTAGAACATAACCTGAACCATGTTCGTTACCGGAAGCGCATACAACTTACCATTGCCGGAGAGGCGGATACCGTCAATCAAGGTAGGCTCGAATTGGCTTATATCGATTTGCTGCGTTTTGACCAGCTCCGCCATGTCGTATTCCAGCTTATTCTCCATGATCAATCCAAAAATATTGGAAATGGATGAGAATAAAACATCAACCGGCTGGTTTTGTACAAGCAGTTCTTCCAGCGTTTGCCCCTTTTTGGACTGAATGTACGTGATCGTATAGTTCGGAAATTTCTTCCTCAATGCGTTCCCGAACAAATTGTCGAACGCTTCGGGCGGATCTCCCGTGTTGGAGTGAAAGACGAGTTCGACCGGCTCGTCGTCCAGATTGGCCGCTTGCCTGCCTTGGCCGTCGGAGGCAGGCGGAATAGCAGGTTCGGTCGTGCCGGACGAGCCGCAGGCCGATAAGGCGATCGATGATGCCAAGACGGCCCAAGCGAATCGAAACGGCTGGAAGCGATGGGTGACACGGGTCATGGCGACCCCCTCCTTTTTCGTTATGGCGAGTTGCGCAACTCTTCTTGTAGCGTAAAGGAAAAGAAAGGAGATTACACTACGGAAAAGGACCGTATTTGTGCAATTTCAGTCCCGGTTCGCAAACGAACAAAAACAAAAACAAAAAGGCAAGCCTGCGCTTACGCGCAAGCCCGCCGCCAGATATTCGGCACTATTCGTTATCCCTTATGCAAAAGCCCGACCGGATTTATGGAGTGCGAGCGTCGTCCCGTAACAGAGCGGCTAACGGCAGCCCCCGATCCCTTATTTCCTTGATAACAAGCTTGGCTACCTCCGTCGCACCGTACTCATTAAAATGGGAATCGTCCTTCTTGCCGTCCGGATAATTAGAATGCTCGCCCGGCGCAAGCCACAGAAACAGCCTTCGCGTCCATTCCTGGCCCAGTCTTGCGAACAGCGCTTCGCTAGAGGCGTTCAAATCTACCACGGCAACGTCCAGTTCGCGGCTCAGTTGTTTAACCGCTTCGACATATTCGGGCAGCGTCCGTACGAGATGCCCTTTCCCGTCAAACAGACATTTGCCGACCGGCGTGAGCAGTACGGGGATAGCTCCATGCTTGCGGGCGGTCTCGACGTATCGGGTCAAATACTCCCCCCGCCAAATAAATGGTTCGCTGTACGCTCGTCATCGGCATCTCCCTCCCTCCTTATCCTTATCCTTATCCGTATTTGCAATTAAGCGGATGAATTTCCGAGATTACGACGCAATCCTTACGCGTTGGCGAAAAGGAATACGAAACAGGTTGCGCAACTCCTCTTGTAGCGTAACGGAAAAATAGCGAAATGACACTCGACAAAAAGTCCCCATTTGTATAATTTCAGTCCGGATTCCGCAGCCGTTCCTCGCTTTTTGCAAAAACCTAATGGAAACGCCTCCATTAGTTGCAACAACCCGTTAGCGAAAATAATAACGGAACGCTTTTCCGCTAAGATCCCGATTTCCGCGACGCTTCCGAGAATAGCGGCACAGAGCTCCGTTATCTCCACTTTTCGGTGTGAAAAATCTCGTAAACAGCGGAATAACGGAACGCTGTTCCGCTATTTTGTTGTCGCCACCGGTATTCAGGCAAATAACGTACTCGAGTTCCGCTATCTGGCACCTTCTGTCTTCTACCAGACTGCCATTTTCGAAGCGGACAAAACGGGAGTAGGCTCCCGCATTAGGAAAAAAGTTTATCGACGTGCTTCAAGGATGAGCGACCGCGATTTAGCGCAAGCTCCTTCTCGATAAACAAGTAGGAGCAGACGAGTCCGATCTCGGGGACGGCCCGCAAGGTATTCCAGACGTTCCGGATTCTTGTCAGGAGCTGGGCCAGAGCCAGCCTCTCGTCGTCAACTAGTATTGCACGCATGAAATGATCTCCACCCCGGTACAGCCGTTTTGCGGGATTTAGCGGTTCCCGTCTCCATTTATCATGCTTATTTCGCGCTGCCGTCGCGAAAAAAACAGCCACCGCCGGCTTAAATCCGCCGGCAGTGGCGCTCGTGCATGCAAAAATCAATCCGTCATGCCTTAATCAATCAGTTTCGTCGTTTGCAGCAATCTTCTCATCAACGCGGCCGCTTCCGCACGCGTCATGCTGTCCAGCGGCTTCAGCAGCTGTCCGTCGCTTCCTTCGACGAGTCCGACCGCAACCATCCGGGCCACGGCTTCTCTTGCCCATCCCGAAATGTTGGCGGCATCGCCGTAAGGCTCGAGCAGCGCTTCGATTTCCGCCCCGCTCAACGCATTTTGCGGCGAGACCAAGCTGTAGGCGCGAGAGATCATGGCGATGCCTTGCTCTCTCGTAATCCGTTGGTCGCCGCGGAACAGACTGTCCTCGTACCCGAGCACGATGCCGAACTCGCTTGCGATCGTTACCGCGTCATGATACCATGCAGCTTTCGTAACATCGCCAAACATGTTTTCGGTCACGTTTTGGCGCATCAAGCCCATTCCCAGTGCAACGATCGCCGCAAATTCGGAACGGTTCACGTTGCGGTCCGGCGAGAACGTATTGTTGCCCGTCCCGGCCAAATCGAGTCTCGCCGCAATGTCGTTCACGGCGGCTCTCGCCCAGTGGTTTCTGACGTCATCGAAATCTTGCGGGTTCCAGATGACGGAATAAGTACCGCTGCTGCGCAAATCGTTAATCATCGCATAATAGCGGCTATTGATTTTCGTTACGACTGTCGGGACGTGAAACATCGTTCCGTCCGGATTGACGATTACGCCTGTCGTGATCCGGTTCGGATCGATCCCGTCGGGCAGAGCGATATATCTTACGCCATACCCATTCAGTTCGCCCGCTCCGACTGTCTGGCCTTTGTAGCTGTAGCTCAGCTCCAGATCGACCGGGTCGACCAGCAGCTCATAACCTTGTCCTTTCGCCTTATCCTTGGCGGTGCCGATCAACGCGTCGGATGCCCGCTTGATCCCGACATGGACCTCGATATCGCCAAACGGTGCATTGTTCCATTTCTGAGAGGCCCCATTCAAGTCCATCTGGCCGCCCGGAACCGGATAAATCGCGAGATGATTGCCGACTTCGAGACTTGACCCGCTGTCCGCCAGGCGTTTCACCTGCGCAGCCGTCAAGCCGTTCACTCCGACATCGCCGTCATTCGGAACCCGGATGGAGAGCTGTTGTCCGTTGCTTTGCGATAAAATATCATTCAGCTTGGCCGGATCGATCTGAACGGTCGTTTGCGTGCGACCCGCAGTTTGTCCCGCCGTTCCTGTTGCAAACGGAGCTTCATTTCCGTTCACGTTGGTTGCAATATCCGCCGATTTGCCGGATCCCGTGCCGGTTCCGGTAGTTCCGCCATTTCCCCACACGGAGGAGCTTGCTCTTGTTACGGTAATCGTGTATTGACGGAATTTTCCATTGCGGTCCGTGACTTGAACGACGAATGTGTTGTCGCCGACGAACAGTCCGTAATAAATGCTCTTCGCTCCACTCGCAACCGGTGTAAAGCTTTCGCCTCGAACACTGATTTCAATAGTCGCATTCGGATCGAGCGCAACCGGCGTCCAGGATAGCTCGTTAACGCCGTTGGATACTCTCATCGTATAAGCGCCGGTGTCCGGATTGAACGCCGGTTCGAGGTTTCCGCTCGAAGGCGTTAGCGAGACGAGCTTGCTTGTCGTACGCATGATTTCGATCGTATAGTCGTTTTTGTTGCTTTCCGGATCCGTCACTTCCACCTTGACCGTATTGAGGCCTTCCTTAAGCGGAAGCTTGCTCCAATCGGCTTCGGCCGCCGGTTGTCCGTTCAAGGATACTTTGATCGTGCTGTTCGGGGTATGCGCCGTCGGCACGATACCGACTCCATATACCGCATTCGATACGACTCCCGCATAGTTCAGGCTTTGGTTCGGATCGAATGCCGGAGACAACGCGACCGGCTTGCCGCTGTCGGCCTCGAAGACAGTCAACGCCGAAAGCTTTGCTCCCCTTGCAACGATATTTTTGCGGGCCGCGTCCAAGGCATCCCGTGCCGCATCGACTTGCTGCTGCGTGGCGTTCGGGTCGTTCAGAACGGCCTCCGCTGCGGCAATCGCCTGCTTCAGCGCGGCCAAGCTTTCCGGCGTATAATCGGCATCCCGCAAGTTCTCGCCTTTAACCTCGTTTACTTTTGCAAGCAGAGCCGCTTTATTGGCCGCAGGTACCAGCGCCGCGATTGCCGCCTCGAGCGATGCCTTCGCCGCATCGACTTCGGTCTGGGTTGCGTTCGGCTTCACCAATACGGCCCGCGCGTCGGTCAATACGACTTGCAGCGCTTGCCAGCTGTTGGCCGTGTAGACGGCTGCCGTCACCCCGGATGCCTCAGCTTCTTTCGCACGTAATCCGCTCAAATCGACCAATGCGCCTCTTGCCGCTTCCAGCTTGGATAATGCTTGTCCGAGCTCGCTCTCGGAAGCCGGCGGCGTACGATTCACCAGCGCCTCGGCTTCAGCGAGCGCTCCGTTCAAAGCTTGCCAGCTGTCTGCCGTATAATCGCCCGGCTTCAAAACTTCGGTACTGATTTCACCTTTAACGGCATTTACTTTGTTTTGCAGACCGGGAAGCGTGCTGCCAAGTCCCGCTATGGCCGCTTCCAATGCCGCTTTGGCCGCATCGACTTCGGCTTGCGTCGCATTCGGGTCGTTCAGTACGGCATCGGCTACGGACATAGCCTGTTGAAGAGCCGCCCAGCTTTCCGGTGTATAGTTCGCTTCCGTAAAGCCTTTCACTTCATTTGCTCTCGCCAACAGCGCGGTTTTATCCGCTCCCGGCACCAATGCCGCCCTTGCCGCCTCAAGCTCCGCTTTCGCCGCATCGACTTCGGCCTGCGTCGCATTCGGATTGGACAATACCGCACGCGCATTGGTCAGCGCTTGCTGCAGCGCCTGCCAGCTGTCTGCCGTATATTGGCCGGCCTGCAAATTCTCGCCGACAATCGCCGCTTCTTTCGCGCGCAGCTGGCTCAAGTCTACCAATGTGCCTCTGGCCGCTTCCAGCTTGGCCAACGCTTGTCCCAGCTCGACCGCCGTCGCTTGTGGCGTGCGGGCAAGCAGAGCTTTCGCTTCATCCAATGCCCCGGTCAGCGCTTGCCAGCTGCCTGCCGTATAATCGCCCGGTTTCAGGCTGCCGAGCGTAATTTCGTTTTGAACCTCGTCCGACTTCGCTTTTAGCTTGTCGGCTCCGGTACTCAGTCCTGCACGCGCGGCTTCCAAAGCGGCCAATGCGGCATCGACTTGCTCTTGTGTCGAGCCCGGATTGTTCAATACCGCTTCGGCGTTTGCAAGCGCATTTTGCAGTACAGCCCAGCTGTCAGGCGTGTAGTTCGCTTCTTTCAAGCTTTTGACTTCGTTTATTTTCGCCTTCAGCAAATTCTTGTACACTTTGGCGAAAGTGAATGTGGAGCCGTTAGCCAGCATGCTGCTGTCGATCGTAACTTGATCCGCTGCATCCAGCTTCATGCCCGTATTCGCTCCATCGATGACGAGATAGTACAGAACTGCCGGATTCTCTGCTGTCGTATTCAGCTTCAAAGTGATGTTCTTGTCCTGCCATTTCGTTTTCTCGACTTTAAATACGCGGTTCAACTGCTTCAGCGTATGACCCGGGATCTCCAGTACACTTTCTTCGTACTTGGCTATCGCCCCATTGTCGCTGAAAGTGAAGAAAGACATATCCGCATCGATCGTGTTCGCATTAAGCGGGTTGGTCAGCTGGATCGCATCGCCCAAGGCGATCGTGACGAGCGCTTCCTTATCCTGCGACTTCGATTGCTTTTGCAGCAACTCGCTGCCGTCGTCCCGGCCGATGCCGGTAATCCGGTTGCCGAAGCCGGCGTTATTGCCCGCCGTCCACATCGTATCGCTGCCGTTGCTTGCCACATAGTTCGACTTCCCGCCATTCAGCGTCATGCCGTACTTCAGCGCCAAATAACTTTCGACCCGCTGCTTCTCGAGCGGAGTATTGCTCGCCGGGAACAGCACGATTTCGGCGATATCCCCTTTATAATGAGACCAGTTGTTCGGACTTCCTCCGCCGAACGTACCTCCTATTACAGGAGTGAAATCGATTTTGTTAAACGAATTGTCTCCCGCAACGGTTTGGGCCGTTCCGTTCAATTTGCCTTGTGCAGCAATGTCTGCGGCAGCGTCGAACGATGCCATATAATAGCGGGAAGCGTCCTTGAAGGCGAAACCGCGATACTTGCTGTTCCCCCCGTTGCCGATATACGTTTTGCTGCCCCACTTCGTAAAGATGCCTACCCCGTAACCGCCCGCGCGAGGCGCCGCCGATCCGACGATCGTCCCGTCCTGCTGCTTGTATACGGCATATCCGTCCTGATACGCAATCGGCGTATCGCCCTTTAAGTACTCGTTCGGATTTTGACTTGGCGTGGTCGTATTGTGCAACGTCACGGCCGGATTGAAGTTGACTGCGTCCGCTTTAAAGGCAGGTGCGCCGTTTACGGTAAATTGGTTCGTACCCGTCTGATCGGTCCAGCCGGTAAGCTGTCCCGCTCCGTCAGCCGCAGCGTCTTTATCCGCCTTGATCCACAAGGAAGCGCCGTTTACGCCGCCCGGAGCTTTCGATTGCACGTTGGTCCGCGCGAATGTGAAGTAGCTGCCATCGGCCAGATCGGAGCTGTTGATCGTTGCTTTTCCGTCAACGAGCTGTGCCGTTTTCAACGTCCCGGTAAAGCCGGAGTCGCCGCCGATGATGACATAATTCAGTTGACCGGCTTGCGTGCCGTCGAGCTGCAAGGTGACATTGCCATCGTTCCAGTTCGTTTTGTCTACCTTGAACGTGCGCGCCATCCGTGTCAGGTTCGTACTGGCGATAAACGCGCTATATGCCGCATCTCCGCCGTCATCGCTGAACGTCAGGAACGAGCGGTCGTTCGTAATGGTGTTGTCCGGATACGCTTCATTGGAGGCTTTGATTTCATTGCCTGCGGCAATGGTCACGAGCGCCCCGCTTTCCTGCGACTTGGATTGTTTTTGCTCCAAGCCGCTCGCAGTATCTTTGCCGATACCGGTAATGCGCTTGCCGTATCCGGCGTTCTTCGCAGCCGTCCACATGTTTGTTCCGGTCGTACCGTTGAAGTTGCTGGCTACGTAATCCGTCGCGCCGTCGTTCAGCGTCAAGCCGTACTTGAGCGCCAAGTAACTTTCGATCCGGCTCCGTTCATCCGCCGTTGCCGCGCTGTTCAATACGATGACTTCCGCAATATTGCCTCTGAGATAGTTTTCTACTGTCGCATCAACCTTGCGGTTTCCGATTTGAGGAATACCTGTCATAGCGGCGCCTGTTGAACCTGTCCCCGCACTCAGACCATTCTTCCGCATCGTATTAGGGAACGAGGCCGTCCAAAGTCCGTACTCCCCATTCTCTGGCGCACCTGCTTGCAAATAAGTTCCATTGCCGTTACCCGCATACAGACTGCCGCCGATTGAATCAAAGAAATAACTCCCGTAGCCGTCGCCGGCAAGATCGGTCGGCGCTATAGCGGCTCCCCGATTGGTGTCTTTCGCGCCATTCCATGCCGTAACCGTGTAGGCCTCGACCATCGTAACGTTTTGATCGCCCACAAGGCGGGCATTGCCGTTGAAAGCAACCACGGGGTAAAAATTGACGCCCGCCGTCAGATAGCTCGGCTTTCCGGGCAATGCTCCATCGACAGTAAATACGGCATCGCCGGCCTTGTTCGACCAACCCGTAAGCTCGGAACCGTTCCCGGCAGGAACCGCATCCTTCGCTTTCAGCCAAATGACCGGCTTGTTGGTTACGCCGCCGGGAGCTAGGGTAGGTGCTTGTACTTTGGCGAATGTAAAGTATCCATTCGGCAGCACGACGTTGTCGGCTACAAAAGCGTCGCCGCTTTCTTGAACCGCGATTGCCGCAGCGGTTGCAAAGCCCGCATCGCTGCCGACAAGCAGCTTGATCTCGCTCGCCGTCGTTCCGGCCGGAAACGCGCTCTTCGCGATGCTAAACTGGACCGCGCCGACATTGTTCGTGTTCTGTACTTTCCAGACGCGCTCGGCAGGCTTCCAATAGCTGCTGTCCGCGATTTGGATCGTTTGGCCGAACGTTGTCAGCGTCTTGCCGTTGTCGCCCCAGATCAAATACTGCTTGTCCATCGGGAACGACGCCGCATTGTCGGAATTGGTCGCCGCGATGGCGTTCAAGCCGACCGTAACTTGCTGCCCGCTGTTCGTGCTGTGGCTTTGCCGTTGGTTCAGCAAGCCGGTGTCATCGCGGCCGATACCGGCGATATTGTTTTTGTACGCCGAGTTGGCCGCTGCGTCCCATACGACGCCAGTGCCGTCGGAAGCGATGTAATTGCTGAGCTGGCCTTGCGCTTGATCGATCATGTATCCGTATTTGAGTGCCAAATAAGTGCTTATGCGTTGACGCTCGCTGTCGGTGAGAACGCGGTTGTACACCATTACATCCCCGATTGCGCCTTGCCAATTCTCGCTCAAGCTGCCTACGATCGCTCCGACCCTTGCGCTGGAGCCGCTAGTATTCCATGTAGTCATCTGCGAGCTGTCCAACAGCCCCATCCTGCTGTACAAACTTGCCAGTTTGCCTCCCGCGTTTCCTTCCCACATTCCGAACAGCTCGTTCGGGATACCTTGCTTCCAGAACCCGTCAGGACTTGCGTAAGGTGCGCCATACCCGCTCAACGCTCCTTTGGTGCCCAGCTGCATCATGCCCATCATACTATTCGGAGAACCGGTGCCCCACGAAATCAAATATTTATTGGCACTTGCTGCCGCCGTTTGCCCTACGGCTACGATCGTCCTCGGAGTCGTTCCTTGCGGCAGCTTGTTTCCTTGAAGATCCAAGTATTCGTTGGCGCCGTCGAACTTGACAACCGGGTTGAAATTCACATTGTTCGCCGCATTGTTGTAATATACAGGCTGATTGCCGTTCACGGCCTGGACCGCATGGTTGTCCGTGCCGCTCAAATCTTTCCACTCGGCTACGGCCCCGCCGTTCGCGACGGTTGCGCCAACCGATGCGGGGTTGAGCCACAATAGAAGACCGCTCGCCACTCCGCCGGGAGCCTGGACAGGCGCTTCTTCCTTGGCGAACGTAAAGTAGCTGGTTGCACTCAGGTCGCCACTGTTAATAGTAACTTGACCCGTGGCAGAAAGCTGGTATTTGGCGCTGGAGCTGTCAAAAGTACCATTGCCGCTGACCAGCAAGTGGGTTGCACCTGCCGGGGCCGCAGCGCCCAGTTGGAACGTAATCTGTTTGCCCGCCCAATTGCCCGTCTTGGTTGCTTTGAACACCCGATCCATACGTTTGATATTCGTACCGGCTACGGCTGTTTGGTATGCGGTGCTACTGCTGTTGCCGTTATCGCCGAAGATCAGATAATCTCCATTGTCGATAATGCCTGACGCAATACCTTGGTTGGACGTTTGAATGGCATTGCCCGCCGCAATCGTCACAAGCGCTCCCGTATCCTGGGACTTGGACTGTCTTTGATTCAGCGTGCTTCCGGAATCTCGACCGATACCGGTAATCCGATTTTTATAGTCGGTATTGGAGGCAGCGGACCAAACCGTCGTTCCATTGCTGTCCACGTAGTCCGATCCGCCGCCATTCAAGGTTAAGCCGTATTTCAGCGCCAGATAGCTTTGGATCTGGTTCCGATTGGAAGCGGTGCTGCCGGAGAAGACGATAACTTCCGCCAGCTCTCCATTGTAGTTATAGTAATTTCTACCGCTGGATCCCTCTTTCGTTCCGCCGATCAATGGCGTAAAGGAGAATGTCGAATAGTCGGGATCGGGTAAATTCCGTTTGTCTCCTGTCACTGTCACCGTATCCGTGGTCCCGCTGGCATCATATTCAACCAATTGATAACGGGATGACTCCGCAGCGGGATAACTTACGGCTTTAAATTGACCATTGATGTGGCCCAGATAAAGCCCATTGCTGTCTACCGCAAATAAGGCGGCACCATGCCCGCTACTCCGGGTGGTGGAACCTACGACCGCCCCGCTATTTCCTGAGTCGGCTTTAAAAACCGCATACGCATCCGCATAGGTTATCTGCCCATTGCCGAGCAAATATTGACTCAGTTGACTGATCGCATTTCCCGTATTGGTAAACGTCACAACCGGATTAAAGTTAGTTCCGGCGACTTTGTACCCCGGACCTCCATATACGTCAAATTGGACCGTTCCCGCCTGATTGTCCCACTTCTCCACACCGGGTCCTGCACCATAAGTCGCTGTGGTAACACCTTCATCCGCTTTCAGCCAGAACTCGGCGTTGCTTGCCCACGTCGGAAGGGGACCGCCAGGAGCAGCGGCAGCCTCGCGCGGCGCTACTACGTTGGATAAGCTCCCGGCTGCCATCGTAAGGACCAGCATCTTAGAGAGCTTTTTCTTCCAGCTCCTTTTTATGTCTGCCATTGCCATTCTTTCCATCCTCCAGTTTCTTTGCAATTCCTTCTCGCATTGTATATGGAACGGTTTTCCTTGCCTGCAACTTCCGATTGTCAGTCCAAACGGCTGCTCATACCTGTATACTCCTTTCATCGCTTGTACACTCAAAATCTTTCATTGGACGACAAAATCGGCAGATGTCTACTTCCCGCAGTTACAAGAAAGTATAGCAAGGGCACCTATACGAAACATATACAGGCTACTCGGCCTGGCGATGCATAGCTTCAACCGTTGCCATCGCTCCCCTGGACCGAAATGGTTGCCGCCCTGCGAAGAGCCCGCCGGTAAGTGTGATAGTGATTTCTGCAATACCCCTTGGCGTAGTGCTTTGCGGGGCATCCCTTTATGTGACATCGCCTCGGCTTTAATGATCGTGGCCGTCCCATTCGAACGTTGCCCCTTCCTTCAGTCGTCTGATCCGTATATTCGCTTAACATAGCAAACCTGCCTATACCGAAACTATACAAGGATAGAACGGGCAAAAAAGTGCCGATCGATGGCGAATGGCGTGTCTTGCATCCTGCGCTCTGCTGCTGCTGGCCGGCGACCGGATACTGGATACCGGGTACACGCTCGAGCAAATAGCGGGAATGTCGGGCTTCCACAGCTATTCTTGTTTCCACCGCGCCTTTTGCAAAAAAAAATCGGCCTCACTCCGAGCGAATACCGGAGCAAGACCGAGATAGTCAATTAGGCGCAATTTCCGCCATTTATACAAATGCAGCACTTCATGCTCGAGATCACACCCGCAACGTCTTCCAAGCTCCCTTCTTGAACCGGCTCAGGATCAGAAACGAGCGAACGAACTGGTCGGCCGCCGCGGCGAGCCATATGCCGTACAAATCCATCTTGAAGCCGTATACGAACAGCAGGCTCAGCACAACCCGGAATCCCCATACCCCGATAAAGGTGGAATACAGCGGATAGCGCGTATCCCCCGCCCCGCGCAGCGCCCCGCTCAGGATGAACTGGGTCGCCTGGGACACCTGGATGCAGCCCATAATGCGGATCGACAGCGCGCCCTTCTCGATAATTTCCGGTTCGATCGTGAACAGCTTCATAATTTGCGGTGCAAAAATAATAAACCCGACGCCGATCAAGCCGGCGACGTAAGCGCCGATCTTACGCACCTGCCATCCGTATTTCTCGGCGAGGTCCGGCTTCTGCGCGCCGAGCGCCTGGCCGACGAGCGTAGAGGCGGCTATCGCGAACGCCATCCCCGGCATGAACGAGAGTCCCAATATCGTGAAGGTGATCTGGGTAGCCGCCACCGCCATCGTCCCGAGACTCGCCGCCACTTTGATAAAGATGAGCATACCGAGCCGCATGACGATTTGCTCGAGCGCCGAGGGGAAGCCGATTTTGCCGATCCTGGCGATCATGGCCCGATCGAACCGGAACAGATTCCTAAGCGACAGCCGCACTTTGAATTTGCCGCTGAACATGACGGTCGTCACCCATGTCATGGAGACGAGCTGGGCGACAAAGGTGGCGACCCCCGCTCCCGTGATACCCATCCCGGAATAGCCGCCGATCCCGTAAATGAGCGGAAAACCGATCACGACGACCAATACGTTGGCGACGACGTTGATCTTCATCGGGGTACGCGTATCCCCCGACCCGCGCAGCGTAGCCGAGAACGACATCGAGATCGTGGTGAAGCCGATCGACAAAAAGATGAACTTCGCATAAGAGAGCCCGTGCGCCACGACCTCCTCCGAGCCGCCCATCAGACGCAACAGGTCGGCCGCGAACGAGTAGCTGAAGGCAATCATCAATACGGACAGCATAATGTTGAGCAGGAATGCCTGCCCGGCCGCCCGGTCGGCTTCGTCCAGCCGGCCCGCCCCGATCGAACGGGCGACGATGACCGTCGTGCCGACGTTGAGCGTGGAGAATATCGCCAGAAAAAGAAAAAAGGGCTGGTTGGTCAAGCCTACCGTCGCCACCGCTTCGGGACTCAGACGCCCGACCATAATCATATTCAGCATTTGCGTAAAATTCGCCAGCATCATCTCGACAAGAGAAGGACCGGCCAGACGGAAGATCGACTGCCGGACCGCCTTCTTGTCGTCCGGGTCGACGAGAAGCGCGTCGTCGGTCCGCCGCTCGCCTCTGTCCGTCGTTTGTGCGGCTGCCGGCGCTTCACGGGACGCGGCTGCCTCTTCCGATACGCCTTCCCGCTCCGCCTCATCGTGCTCACTTTCCGGCCCGCGGCCCCGCGTTGCATGACGAAGGTCGCTCCGTTCTCCGCTTGTCGGCACCGTCGGTTGCCGACGTCCCTCGTCGTCCGCTTTCATCGGTCCGCCTCCGTTTCCGTCATCCAGTAGTCGTTCCATGTATGCATGCTGCCGATTGCGCTTTCCAAAGGCATGTTTCGTTTAGCATAACCGCAGACCCGCATGAAGTACATGGACAAAAACTTCATAATAACCGGATTATCTTTGCGCGGAACGCGGAAAAACCGTTCCGCCGCCGGTCGCTTGACCGACAGACGGGACGGTTCGGACTGAGTTCACAGCCAATCGGCGCGCGACAGTTCGGCCTCTCCGCTTAGTACGGCCCGATCTCCGGCAAGACGCTTCAACTGCTCCATCTGCACCCGGATCGCTTCCCGCAAAAACATATATTCCCTCCAACCGACATAAACCATGTAACCGGGCAAAACCTCCCGCATCTCGACCAGCAGCGCATCGAGCTTATCCAATTCCCGCTCCAGCCGCCCCCCGATGCCGGCCAGCCCGCTCCGTCCCGCAATCGGACCGTTAGCGATCCGCTCCTGGTCACGGACCGCATCGGCAAGCCCGAGCAGCGCATCGATCAGCCCGACCACTCTCCTGCACTCGAACCGAATGACCTGCAATTCGTATTCCCTTCCCGATACCGCGCTTCCCCGCTCGAACGACAGCAGCGCATTGAGGGCCAGCGCCCGAGTTACCCTATACGCTTTATGAGTCCCGTCCGTAGCCAGCACGCTGCGGATGATTCTGGCCGGATAAGGGCGGGCGGCATCGGAATTGCCCGAGAAAACGCCAATCTCCAGCAGCAGGACAAACGTGGAGGAGTACTGGAACAGCTTCCGCATATCGCCCATCCCTCCGGCCCAGTGCTCCGCTTCGTCGGACACGATCCATTCGGCATACTGACGATCGAATTCGGATGCGTCCCGTTTCCGCGTATTCCAGCTTTTCTCCGCCAAATAGGCCGTGTTCCGCCGAAAGGTCGGCGAATACAGCGCGTAGGCTAACGCGCCCTGGAACGATTGCTCCACTCCTTCGTTGACCCGGTTCTCCACATTCTCCACGTAATCCTGGTAGAACATGCCCGGCAAATATCCCGTGCTCGGCGCCATCCAGCCTTCCGCACCGCGAACCGCTTTGACCGAAAACGCGGGCATCGTATAATTCCACCACTGAATGACGATTTTCCCGGCAAGTCCGTGCCGTTCCAGCAGCTCTTCAAACGACTCGTCAAACCCGGTCAGGCTTTCCGCCATATCGTGCCAAATGATGACCTTGTCCATGCCGTTCTCAATCAAATATCCGCCTATTTCCACCAAATAGAGCTCCAGCAGCCCGCGTGGAGAATAGGCTGCCAAATCGACGCTGCTCCAACCGGATATTTCGTCCATGCCGATATGAAACCAAGTCTGCCCATACGGCAGCATGTACCGATCGATGACGCGCTTGAACATCCGTTTCAGCATGGGAAACGTGTCCGGATGGGTCAGCGAATAACCGCTGCCCGTCGCTTCGCCCTTATTATTGATCGCCGAAATATGCGGGTACAGCCGAGGCAGCAGCAGCGAATGCCCGGGCCCGTTCAATTGCGGCACTACGCGGATGCCTCGTTCCACCGCATAAGCTATAAGCTGCCCCAGTCCGTCGTTTTCGTACAGAGCCGGACGGTACGTCTTGGTCGCCGTTTGTTTGGTCAAGGGATCGAAATAATGGATACGTCTATCCGGCAGTCGCTCCGGATGATCGAGAATCGGCGCAAACAAAAATTCGGAGCGGCTGTTGGCGTCCGTCGGGTAACGGCTGGACCAGCAGCCGTATATCCCGACACTGAGCGTATTAAGCTTGAAGGACACCATCTCGTCGATCATCGCCTTCCAGTCCGCCAATTCCATTAAATCGGAGCCCCAGAAGCATTCTGCGAAAATCCCCCGCACCGATACATCCGGCTCGTCCTCGATCGCCGCGAGGGGCAGACTTAGCAAGTCGCAGGACGTCTCGGGCTGCAGCAATTGAATCAGCGTTTGTACGCCATGCAAAATTCCTCTTGGCGACCCGGCAATGCTCATTTCGTGGCAATCGGATACGAGGCTGTATCTCTCCGTTTCCGTTTCAGTCCCTGTTTCAATAAGCCGAATTCGATAGGGAAGCTCTCCTTCCGCTCCATCGCTTATATCAGCCTCACTAGGACGTACAAGTACCCTTCCTCTCCAATGCTCCCCTAGCCAGGAGGACAATTGGCGCGCAGCAGATTGCGTCACGGAGGCCGGCCGTGTCCCCGCTTCGATCGTTACGGTCCGGCTGTTGTCAAGCGGCCGCTTTCCGTCGTAGCGCATCCGCTTCGGCGCCGGTATCAGGGTGGGAATCGTGTTCAACAGGTCGTCTTCCTTTCGTTTTTGATTTATAATTCGTGTACATACACGGATGTCAGGAGATACGGGCGATGAAGCAATATTCGATCGGGGAGCTGTCTCCCCATGTCCATATCATAGTCAGATGGAATAACAAAAAGCAGTTTGTATACGATAGAGAACCGAATGAGACTTGGACGCTTTTCATTCCCGAGAGCGGAAGCTTCCTGTTCGAAATAGGCAGCCACCGGGGAACGGCGACGTTCGGCGATCTGGTGCTCTGCCCTCCGGACGTGCTGATGGAGCGGGAAGTCGTAACCCCGCTCACTTTCCTGGCTATTTATTTCGATTTGTACACGCATGGCGGACACAAGATTGAGAGTGAACATGAACTGCTGCCCGATGCTGCCGGCAAATGCGTCGTGCAGGATACGCAGCGGCTGTCTTCCACTTGCGAATATTTGAAAAAGGTAATCCATCAAAAAGATTCGGTCAGCGTGTACCGCAGAAACTTTCTGCTGCAAGACTTGTGGCAATTGTATGCTTGGGAATCGAATTCCGCGTCGCAGGACAAACAAAAGCTACCGGTTGACCCTTTAATGCGCCAAGCGGAGAGCCTTCTTCGCGAAGCCAGCTCCGCCTCCTTCGGCATGAAAAACGTATCGGGCGAGCTCGGCTTAAGCGCCGTCCAGTTTACGCGCCGCTTCAAAGCGGTATACGGGATGACGCCTTCCGACTACGTTACTTCCCTTAGGCTCAGTCGCGCCCGCACGCTGCTGGCGGAGACGAAGATGACGCTGGACCAGATTGCTCAGAAGTGCGGATACGAGAACGGGCTGTACTTGAGCCGGATCTTTTCCAAAAAGATGAACATCAGTCCGTCGCAATATCGCAAAGCCCATTTCATGTAAACTTTTATTTCTTTTTCTCCGCATCGATCATTTTATTGATTTCTTCTTCCGCACGGCTCAGCGCCGTATTGACGTCGATCGTTCCTGCCGCATAATCATTGAATCTCGCTTTGGCGATAGTCTCGGCCTTCGTTCGGTATTCCGAAGCCACGGGATACTGCACGGGCTTGCTCTTGAATATGCCCTCCACATGCTTGCCCTTCAGAAAAGCCATATCGGCGCCGAAAGCTTTCGCCACTTCGGCACTTTTCAAGGTGGAGATGCTCCCCGACTTCGATCTTAGGATCTGAAACGATTCCGAGGTCAATACGTCGAGAACTTGCAGCGCCTCTTTCTTATGCTTGCTTGCCTGAGTGATCGTACCGACATAAACGCTGGCATTCCCGAACGTATCGGGTTTCTCCGGAAAGCCGGGATATTGCGCCACATCCCATTCCAGCCCTTCCTTCTCGGCCGCTTCCAACGCAGAGAAAATATTCAGGTGACCGACCATCGCCAACGTCTTATCCTTCGTAAATTCGTTTAAGACGGCTCCTGCCGGCTTATTGCCGGGGATGGAATAAATCGTCTTCACCAGCTCGAAAACCTTTTTCCACTGATCGTTGTTAATGGCGGCTTTCTCCGTCTTATAGTCAACCGCGGCAAGCGACAACGGCTGCGATATCCAGATGATCCCGCTCCCCGGATCCAGCCCGCGGTACTGCGTACCGCCATCGAATCGGGTTACTCTTTTTCCGAGCTCGACCGTCTGCTCCCACGTCATCCCGTCCTTGGGATAATCGATCCCGAACTTATTGAAAATATTTTTGTTGTAATAAAGGGCGTGAAACGTAGTTTCATAAGGCAAAGCAAACAATTCATCGTTCGTTGAAGCAATTTTGACATCGGCGATATAGTTCGATTCGAAACGGTCCAGGCTGAACTTGTTCTCCTTGATCAATCCGCTCATATCGTACAACAGGCCCTTGGTGCGATAGGAGCTCAGATTGCCGTTAAAGGTGAAAATGACGTCCGGAACCGTGCCTGCGATCATCAAATTGTCAAGCGTGTTTCCGTCCGCGGGACGCATCATGTTCAACGTAATATGCGGATATTTTTTCTTCACATGCTCGGTGAGCAAGTTATCGAATAATTCGTTGTACGTTCCGTCGACGGCCGCCGTAACGGTCACCGGCTCAAGCTTGACCTCCTTCGGATTGCCGCCGCCATCCGCATTGCTTCGGGCCGCATCCTGACCACCACAGCCCGTAATCAGGGCAATTCCAATCAACAATGACGTTGCGTGCTTGATCTTTACCATGGCTCCCCCCTCCTCGTATGTGTATTGCTTATATTGAGAGCGCTCCCATGTATCGTATAAAAAAGCTCTACCCATGCCTATGGATAATAACGTCATGTTTCATGCACTTCGTTTCAAGGGCGAGGAACAATCGGTCAAGGCGACCGTCGAATTCAACAACAAAAAGCGCGCAAAAAATACCCAAAGCTGCCGGGGAGCATGATCCGGCAGCCTTGGGGTCGGCTGTTTCCTTGGCGGAAGGACGAGACGGAACCGGCCGTCGTCCCCCATACCCATCGTATTCGGTTATTTCCGGCGCATAGCCGGCGGTCGTACGCGGCGCGCCTACGAACGGATCGTTCCGGCCCCGTCTCCGGAAGCCGCACCCGCTTCCCCGCCTCCTCTTGAGCCGCGGTACTCCAGGGGAGTGACGCCTTCGCGCTTTTTGAATTTGCGGAAAAAGTTATTCGGATCGGTAAGCCCGACTTGCTCGACGATGTCTTTGATTTTCAAATCGGTTCCGATCAGCAGCTGCTTGGCCTTCGTCATACGGATTCCGTCCACATATTGCATGAGCGGGCTGCCGGTCTGATCCTTGAAATAGCGGGATAAATACGAACGCGATACGCCCAGCCTGTCGGCGATCCCTTCCGAGGACAAGCTCCCGTCGGCATAATGCTCGTCGATGAAGGCGAGCGCCTGCTCCAGCAGGCCGGCATTTTTGCTCTCCTTGCGGGAGGCGATATCGTCGCATACGCCCCGGCAAAACTTGATGACCGCCGACTCCAGCTCGGCGATCGTCTCGAACCGGGTCGCGAACAGCTCCGTCAAGCTGGCCGCCGCTTCCTCCGGCAGTTCGATGCCCGATTCGGCAAGCGTCTTCATAATCGTATGGACGAGATCGAACGAAAGCCGCTCCCCCATGTCGACATCCAGCGGCTGCCCGGACAGGCTGGCGACGATTTCCCGTATCCGCGAGTCGGCTTCGTCCTTGTCGCCTTTGCGAATCGCCGCCGACAGAAGCGGGTGAAGATCGAACGGATACCGGTATCGGCCCGGTTCGTTTTCCCGCAAGCTCGCGTAGACGAACGTTTTCCCTCCGCCGAGCAGGTAGCGGCTGCGCGCCGCGTAGTTGGCTTCGAGATACGATTTGTAGAGCAGGTCGACGTCCCCGCATATGCAGCCGATTCCGGCCGTAAACGTGAAGCGGAAATGCTGCTCAAGGAAGCCGTTCGCTTTGTCGGTCAGCTCCTTCACCTGCTCGACGCCGCAGCTCTCCTTCAAGTTCAATACCAGTATGATGCCGCCGGGCTCCATCCCTTCCAGCGTGCTGCCTTGACCGAGATCGCCGGAAAGCTCCTCCAGCACGTTTTTCAAGCTGAGCGTCATGACGGCCGCTCCCGGGCGAGCTCCGCCGACCGGGATGCGCCCATACTGCCCGTAATGATCGATCAGCAGCTGAACGACGACAAAGCGGCCATACGGGAAATCCAGCACCGGTTCGAAGGGCGGCGCCGTTTCGTCCGACGTCTTCGATTTTCCGCGAATGAGATCAAGCAGAGCCTTTTCCATGACGATCCGCGACTGGCTCTTGATGACGGTGTGCAGCTTCCGCTCGGCCCGGTATTGGCGCGCGCCGAGCACGAACGACAGCAGCACGCTGACGAGCAGCACGCCGAGCACGGAAACCGCGAATACGTCCCTGCTTCGGATGACCGGCCCGAGCGCCCGTTCCGCCGGCAAAACGCTGACGAACGCCCAGCCGTTATAACCCGATACGATGCGGGTGACGAACAGCCGCTCACCGTCAAGCGTTACGGTTCGCACACCGTCCCGGGGCAGGTCGTCGGGCAGCCGGGCAAGCAGCGAAGCCGCTTCTCCTTCCTTGCCGCGTTCCGCCGCGTAAGCGATCAGCCGTCCGCGGTCGTCGGCGATATAGGAATAGCCCGCATCGTTTTTCAGCACATTGCGGATCATGCCGCTCCATTCCCGCTCGTCGATCTGAAACAGGATGACTCCGTAAGGCCGGCTTGCATTCAACGGGAGCGGATACAGGTAAGTGGCCCTGTTGCGCGTCTCGACGCCGTTCAGCGTAACCGGCTCCAACGGACGGAGAAACGGCTGACGCAGCTGCCCGAACTCCGCCTGAAACGAATCGCTGTCCCAGTGCGCGTACCGGTAAGCCTCTCCGAAAAAGGAATCCAGCTCGTACATGCCGCTTGCGGCATAAATACGGTCGCCCGACTTGCCCCGGAAATAAACCGCGATCTCGCCGGCAAAGCCGTTGGCCGCCTTGAACTTGGCCAAGCTTCGCACCTTCTGGCCCATCCGGTATCCTTCGCTGGCCGGAACGTCGGACACGAGATCCGGATCTCCGGCAATCAACTGGGCGATACGGTTCATATCCATCATGCGCGCATCCGTTACATCCCGCACCTGCTTCAGCAACGAGACGGACGTTCCGGCGATTTCCCGCTCCATCGAGCGGAAGAACGTCCCGTACACAACGATCCCTACGACAAGCAGCGCGACGCATACGAGCGCGATGTAAGACAGTACGTAACCGGCCAGCCCCCTTCCGGCAAAACGGATCATGGCTGTTCTCTCCTCGAATCATGCATGGCAAACCGCTTGTAAGCGGATGCATAAATCGCCATGTAGCCTGTCAGTCCTTTTCGGCGCAGCGACACCTCATAGTCGTCCCACGCTTCGAACGATACCTCGCCGGTAATGAAACGATCGCGCATCTCGGCGACATAGCCTTGAATGTCCGCGCTGTAGGCGATCATCAGATCGTTCTCGTCCGGCGTATACGTAAAGTCCGGCCACACTTCGGCAGGTAGCGCCGACTTGAGCGATTCCGCCCCGTGCAGTGCCGAAGCGGACGACTCGGCCCCCATAAACGTGGATTGTCTGACTATGCCCGGGTATTCGGCGCGCGGCCAAATCAGGAATCGGCCGATCATCCGCTCCGCCTTGGCGTCGTCGCCTTTTCCCGCCACGGCTTCGGTGAAAGCGAACGTCCCTGCGGGCGTCGATCGGTACGTTTCGTTTTCGATTCCCAGAAAAAACAGCCGATTCCCTTCCTCGCCATAGAAATAATCGGCCCAGCGGATCGCCGCTTCCGGATAACGGTTCGAGGAAGTAATGGCGAAAGCGCCGGCGCGATGCAGCGGATGGGTCACCCCGGCAAACAGCCGATCCCCGCGAGGTCCGGCGAGAGCGGCGGCCGCCGTATATTCGCCTTCACCGGAAGGCGGAGGGCCGTTGCCGACGAAAGCGCCTACGTTCCCTTCGCGGATCAGACGCAGAAATTCGTTTTCGTTAATGGCGAACAGTCGGTTGTCGAGCAGCCCTTCTTCGTACAGGCGGTGCATAAATTGCAGCAGCTCCTTGTATTCCGGGCTCGTCGGGATAAACCTTAACGCTCCCGATCTCGGGTTCACGTCCACGAACGGATGCTCCGCGCCCCGATTGCCCAAACCCCATGCCCCTTTGAGCACAAGCTCCAAGGAGTCGATGTCCTGCACGAGCAGCGCGGTTTCATCATGCTTGTAGTTGCCGTTCATATCATGGGAAGCGAACCGCTTCAGCAGGCGGTACAGCTCTTCCGTCGTTTCCGGCGGCTTCTCGCCGAGCTTGGCGAGCCAGGATCGGCTCAACCACAGCTTCCGGCCGGTCAGCATGGAACCGAATTCCGGATCGTACAGCATCGGGAGCGAGTAAATATGGCCGTCCGGCATAGTCATCCCGCGGCGCACATCCGGATAACGGTCCAGCAGCGCTCCGAGAAACGGGGCTTCGCGGTCGATCAGCTCTTCCAGCGGGATCAGTACGCCCGACGCGCCATAACCGACCAGCTCGAGCGGGGACAGCTGCGTCCCGTACAAGACGTCCGGCCACTCCTCCGAGCCGCGGGACAGCAGCAAGTTGCGCCGATCCGCGACCTCCGACGCCGGGACGGTTTGCCAGTCGATATGGATCCCGGTCAGCTTCTCGTAGCTCTGCCACAGCCGCAGACGGCTCCAGTCGGAGGCGACGGCCGGGGAGTAGCCGGCGAACGCTTTTATGGTAATCGATTGCTCTTGTTGAAAAGGAACGCTCTCCGTTTCGGAGCCTTCCCGCTCCGCAGCGGGTTTTCCGTTCTGCCATGCCGCCGTCATGCCAAGCGCACAGACCCCGACGAGCAGAATGACCGCCGTCGCCGCCAATCCGGTCTTCCTGGTTGTCGACTTCATGCCCCGCCTCCAGTCCGTCTAACGCGTGTCGCCCCTATTGTAACGGATGATTGCAGGTTTGTATATAGGGTCGGCTGACGGTTCTCCGGACGAAGCCGGCGTATCCCCGCTTCCTATTTCGCCGCTTGCAAAAGCTTGTTCGCTTCTTCGTTCGCCGCCCGAAGCGCCGTATTGACATCGACCTGTTTATTGTAGTAGTCGACAAAATGCTTTTCCAGTATCGTGCCTACTTGCCCGACGTATTTCCCGCGGTTTTTCAAATCGACGGCATGGCTTTTGAAAATGCCGGTAATATTTTTTCCTTTCAGCTCCGGGATATCGGCGCCGAGCTCATTATTGAATTTCGGGTCCTGCATGGCCGTCTGTCTGGCCAGCTTCCGCGCGATCATGGACTGCATCTCGTCCGATACGAACGCCATCAATACATGCATCGCCGCATCCTTATGCTTGCTCGTGCTCGTAATCGCGAGCGAGCCGGCATTGACCTCGTCGAATACGTTTTTGTGTCCGGGCAAGCTCGGATATTGGACGACGTCCCAATTCATGCCCGACTTTCCGGCCTCGGCCAGCAGCGTCAGAAGATTGACCGTAGCGAACATGGCCAAATTCCGGTTTTTGAGGAAGCTGTCGTTTCTCACCGTCGTAAACGGTACGGGCGCCTCGTTCCCCGGGATCGAATGAATTTTGTCGACCAGCTCGAATGCCTGCTTCCACTCCGGCGTCTCAAACGTCCCTTTCATATTCCGGGTGTCGTACAGGGAAGCTCCCATAATGCGTCCGAACCGCTGGATGGCGTATTGCGCCAATCCTTGATATTGGGTTCCACCTTCCTCCCGGGACACTTTCCTCGCCAGCTCGATCGTCTCGTCCCAAGTCATCCCGTCTCTCGGGTATTCCACGCCGAATTTATCGAAAATATCTTTGTTGTAGTATAAAGCGATAAAGTTTTCCCAGAATGGAAGTCCGTTCAGCTCATCCGCCTTGGTCACCCGATGGGCGTTCAGGGCGACCTGATCGAGCCTGCTCAAGTCCACCTTGTACTTTTTGACCAACGGGGTAATATCGGTCAGCAGATTGAAATCGAGATACGAGTCGATGTTCCCCGTATGGGTAATGATAATGTCCGGCGTATCGCCCGTCGTGACCAAATTTTCGATTTTTCCGGTTAATTTTTTGATCGTAATGTGCGGATACTGCTTCATGGCCAAGGCGTACATCATATCCAGCTCGGCTTCCGGCAAGCCCCCCGTGCTCAGGATCGTAATCGTGACCGGCTCCGTATTGACCGCGGCTTCCTGAACGTTCTCCGGCGCCGGCGCGTTCGCCTGCTTTCCGCCGCATCCCCCCAAGAAGGCTGTCGCCGCCACTACTACGGATAAGACCAACCCCGACTTCTTGTACATCGTCTTTTCCCCCTAGTAAGCTTGATTATTTTTTCCCTAGCTGGGTGCCCAAATAGCTGTTGATTTGCTCGTCGGCATCGCGCAAAGCCGTATTCAAATTTTTCGCGCCCAAGGCGTAATCCTTGAAATTGCTCACCCCGAATGCTCTCGTATCCGAATAATATTTCGTTCGAATCGGCGCGGGGATCATCCGGCTTTTGAAAATGCTTTCTATCCGCTTGCCCTTTACGAAGTCCATATCCGATGAAAAAGCCTTCTTGAAGGCCGGGTCGCGAAGCGGCGACAACCGCGCCGTTTCCTTGGTCATCATAAGCTGCGCTGCGTCCGAAGTAACCGCCTCCGCCACGAGCATCGCGGCGTCTTTGTGTTTCGCCGTAGGCGGAATGACGAGAATGTGCGCGTCCACATCGGTATTGACATGCGGAGCGCCCGGAATGCTGGGGTATTCGGCGACATCCCAATCCAGCCCTTTGAACGTCGCGTCCCCAAGCTGGTCGAACAGATTGACGGTCGCCATCATGGCTACGGTGCCTTGCAGAAAATCGGCGGCTCCGTTGCCCGCGTTGACGTCCTTCACTTCGTTGCCGGGAATCGTATAGATCGTCTTGGCGATTTCAAATACCGTCCTCCAGCCCGGGTTCATCATATTGGACTTCATCGTCTTCATATCGGCGTAATCGAGCGCCGCTTGACGGGCGATCCGGCCCACTCCCTCCGGGTCGAGTCCGCGATACGCGACGTCTCCCTCGCGTCGGGAAAGCTTCTTCGCGATGTCGATCGCGTCATACCAGGTCATGCCGTCCGAGGGGTAGGGAACGCCGAACTTGTCGAACACCGCCTTGTTGTAATACAAGGCCGTAAAATTAACCGCGTAGGGAAGCCCGAGCAGCTCGCCCTTGTCCGTCCGCAGCGAATCGAGAATGGCGCCGTCGAACCGGCTCAGATCGATGCCGTGCTTGCGGACGAGAGCGTTTATGTCGCCGACCATGGCCTTGTCGTAAAACTCCTGCAAAAATCCGTTATGCGTCTGAATCAAATCGGGTATGTCGCCCGCGGCGAACGTATTGGCCAAATAGCCGCCCATCCGATTGACCGTAATATGCGGATATTTTTTGCGGACCGGCTGTACGACGATTTTGTCGAAATCGGCATCGGTAAGCGGCATCGCCGGGTAAAAGTCAACCGTTACCGGCGACGGGTGCGCCGGGGCGGCTCTGTCCGGCGCGGTTGGTCCCGTTCCACCGGACGGCGGCGGTCCGTTCGCCTCCTCCTTCGTTTCGCAGCCGACGGCAAGCAGTACACACAACAGCAAGCCCGACAGCCCCGCCAACTTCCGCACGGTCCGGCTTTTTCTCATCCGTTTGCCTACCCGCCCTCCTTCCCTTATCCCGATTGTTCCGCTTCTCATACGCAATTCCCCTTTTCTCCCGATACAAAAGGCCCGGTGCGGACGGAATCCCCGATTCCATAATGGCTGTTCCGGCGCCCGATCGTACAGTCGCAATTTGTGTTTCGCACTTTCAATTTGTTACGTTCCCCTATTTCTCGCGGATTGTGCCGCTTGTTTTACGGAATCGGACAAGGAAGCCTCTTATGCAACATGGTAACGCATTCCGGATGACAAGACACTGTAACTTTTTGAATATGCGAAAGACGAATTGCAAGTATACGTCCGGGCACCGATGCCGCAATGTTAAAGGAAGAGAGGCGGATCGTTCTCGCAATGCCGATTGTCGTCGATGCGCCTTTACGACAAGGAGGGAAAATGATGCAACCATTGGACACGGACAAACAAATAAGCCGAAGAAAGCTTTTGGCGGCGATGGGGGTCGCCGGTGCGGCGGTATTGGGTTCGCAGTCTTTGCTGCAGACGGGTTTCGCGGATCCGAGCGTAACGGAGAGCGTTTACGGCACTTGCTGCGACGGGATTGAGGAGCGGATCGACGCGTTGCAGCAGGATGTGGACGGGCGTGGATTACATGCAAGCGGATTTGGCGCGGCAGGGGACGGATTGACCGACGACACGGCGGCGATTCAGGCGGGAATCGATTTTATCGCGTCAAACGGCGGAGGAGCCTTGATTTTGAGCGGGATTCATCTCATTACGAATATGATCGACTTGAAGAGGCAAGTCGCTCTTTATTTTGTCGAGGGCGCCAGACTGAATTTGAAAGCGAATACGAAGGCGTTGAACATGCAGCAGGATACGGCCCTGTTGGGAAAAGCGTATATTTATATCGATGTAAGCAACTATACGCAGTCCGCCTTGTACCTCAATGCCGCATTCGTAACCGGCGTGTCCTATCAATATGCCTATATCGAGACGCTCCGCGTCGAAGGCAACGTGCTGAACAATACGGGAAACGGCATTCATTTCGACGCTGCTTCCACCCCATCCAGACTAAGCTTCGTCAGGTTCAACAATTTGCGGATCCGGGGGTTCGGCAAAGGGATTTTCATGGACGCTCCTCCCCATGCCGGCGATACGGTCAATTACAATTACATAACCGGAAATATTATCAACAATGCGGTGATCAGCGATTGCGACTACTACATTTATGGAACGGGCGATCATGCGGCGCTCAATCAAGTGGACGGGAATACGTTCAACAATGTGCAGCTGCAGTACAACACCCGTTGCAAAGAAATGATCCATCTCGAAGGCCGGGGCAATATCGTGAACGGTTTCGTTTGGGATGCGGTCAATAAAAATTGCCTGATGGTCAATTTGACGGCGTCCTCCAGACAGAACCAGATTTTTCTGAACTTTTTGGACGGCAGCAACTATGTAGACGCGGGCCAATACAATTATTTGAGCTTGCGCGACCTGAACGGGCACAAGATCCCGTACAAAGACAAATTGACTTATTTGCCGAGCGGCGATTATCGGAAATACAACGGGGACTACGAAGATATGTTTCATGCCGCTCCCGTACTGCACGAAGTATCGGTCGTAAGCGGAGCCGAATATATTTCGGGCGGGGCTCTCGACAATGTCTTTCAAGGAAAGAACAATCAATATTTAAGGCTGAATTTGGCCGGCGGGAACGTTTTTTCATTCGAGATCGAGTTTAACGGCAACCACTTTTACGGCAACGCGACCGATTATGTGACCGGCGGCATCGAAAATGTCGGGCTGTACTTCATGTACAATCGCTGTCCCGAGCAGATCCGGCTGGACGTGACCGATCTGGACGGGATCGTGTACACAACCGTACAAGATATGCAATATATGAGATATTTGCCCGCTTACATGTTGAGAAGCAATGTGTTGAACGGGCTGATGAAAGGGGTACGCAAAATCAAGTTTACGTTTACCGGGCAATATTCCAGCGACGTGCGCCTGGGCCGGGTGTTCGGCCATTCCTACTACATCGGCGGAAACAAATATTTGGCCAATAGCGGCGATTTCGTCGCCGGGGATTTGACGTTTATCCAAAACGGCCATGGCGTCGTGCTCACTTCGCCCAACGGAAGCAGGTTCAAGCTGAAGGTGTCCGACAGCGGAGAGCTGACCGCCGTCGAGATGTAGGAGGCGTTCCTTAACCGCGGCACCGCGCCGGCCAAACCCCGTTTCCCGCCGGCAAAAAGCACGACGGCCCGCAATCCGCTAACTTAACGACACGTCCTCGCATATAAAGGAACGGTTCTCCGTTATAGTACCGATTTCCGCGACTTTTCTAAAAATAGCGGAACGGCGTTCCGCTATACCCGATTATCGGGAAGAAAAGTGTCCGAAACGGCGGAATAGAGGAACTCGTTTCCGTTATCGGTCCGTCGTCGGCGGTATTCCGTGAAATAGCGTACGCACGTTCCGCTATCGGACAACCAGCCTTTATAAGGCTGCCATATGCGCATGATGTTGTCGTTGAACAAAAACAAGCGGTCGTAACTGTCGACCGCTCGCGCGCTTGCCGCTAAAAATTTCTCGACTCCTCGAACCAAATGTTTGCCCGCCTCGTGAAGGTTACGATTTTTCTGCCGGCTGTTGCATCGCCTACGACATCGGTCGAGCCCTTCAGCCGGATCTTGCTGTCGTCGTTCACGATCGTCGCTCCGGGGAACAGCCGGACGAACAAACGCTGGCCGTTGGCGCCGTCGACAAAATCGGTAATCGTGGAAGCGTCGCCGATCGCGATATTCGGACCGCGAAATACGGTCGGGGTCGAACCGGTTGCTACAAGCTCGCGCGTCGCGTCCTCGAAGCCGACCGCATCGGCGACGCGGCCGAAGGCGGCCCGGCCGATATTCGAATAATAGCCCGCGCCGGACAGATAAGCTCCGCCGATTCCGTTCACAACGACAGAGCCGGGAACAAGCCCGGCCGAAGCGGCATACGCGTATATCCAGTGCGACCGCGACGAGCCGCGCACGGTCTCCGCTCCGCCGATGCTTAGTTCCCGCAGCGCCTTGCTGCCGAATGCCGCGATCGAGATCGCGGCAGCCGTGCCGCCATGCACGTTGCCGCTAATCGACCCGACGTACGTCTCCGCCGCAGCCGCTATGCCGCTGCGGCTCTTCGTATAGATCGCCCCGGCGGGAACCGGCGCAACCCAGTCCGTCTCGATGCCGATGTTGGCAGCGAGCCGCCGTCGATGAAATTGTTCCCGGTTACGGTAGAGTATTTGACCTGGGACAAGTACACCGCGTATTTCCAATCGCCGGAAATGGAGTTGCCTGACACCGCGATCCCGGTACCGTCCTTATATACTTGGATTGCCGCATCGTCGGTATTTTCCAGAGACGAGACATAAGACGAGATGACGTTCCCCTCGACGACGATCCGCTCGCAGTACCAGGCGATGTTGACGGCGCTCGACCGGGCGTTGTGCAATTGGTTGCCGCCAATAGTCACGCGTCTGCAAGCCGGACTTAGATTGATATTGCGGTGCGAGGAGCCGTTAATCGTGTTGCCGCTTATTTCTCCGCGAACAAGACCGCGGACATGGATGCTTTACCGACTGACGGCGCCGTTTCCGTCGAAAGGAGCGCTTTCCACCTCATTATATCGGCGGGGGATACGATGGACCATTGCCGATACAGACCGCCTTATTGGCGATTTGGACTTGGGCGTATCGTCTCCCTGTATTTGCCCGGCGGGCAGCTCGCTTCGCGCGTGAACAGCTTGGTGAAAAAAGCCGGGTCCTCGTAGCCGACCAGCTCCGCTATGACCGAGATTTTCTCGTCCGTATCGGCCAGCAGCCGTTTCGCGTGATCGATCCGGATCCGGTGCAAATAATGGATGACGCTCGTTCCGATATGTTTGTTGAATTGCCGGTTCAGCTGCCTCTCCCCGATATGGAACAAGTTCGACAGCAGGGCAAGCGTAATTTTCTGATTGTAATGCCTCTCCACGTATCCGCATACGCGGCGTACCAGAAGCTCGCTTGTGGAACGGGCTCCGGAATGCTCGCCCCGCGTGTCGTAGTGCCGGGACAGCAGGATGAACAGCTCGACCATCTTCAGCCGGACGAGCGACTGGAACCCGGAATGGCGCCTGCCCATTTCCCGCTCGATTTGTTCCAACAGCTCCATCGCTTCCCTGGCCGCTTCCCCCTGCAGATTGAGCTTATGGTGAAAACGGGCTTCCCCGTTCAAAAACGGCTGTACGTAGAAGAAATCGAGCGAATCGGACAATTGCATCTCGTGCAGCAAAGAGCTCGGGATAAAATCGGGCTGAAACAGACAGTTTACGATTTCGATCCGCTGATTGTCCTTCAGAGCGTATTCGTGCATTTCTCCGGGGTTGATCATGAAGACGTCGCCCGCTCTCAGGTCGAAGGCGGCGTCCTGGATCAGGTGCGTCGCCTGCCCGTCCATGACGAAAATGAGCTCCACGAATTCGTGGACGTGCCAGCCCGGCGTATTCAGACTGTTATGTCCATTGCGTTGTATCCAGAACGGAAAATCGCGCGGATGCGAATAATGGACCATGAGCTTCCTTTCCAATTCCAACGGCGGCACCTCGCTTTCTTATTAGCCCCATCATATCACATGTCCGGTCCGTGCCGGCGTAAGGCTGAAGCACCCGGGATTCGGGCATAAGCGATGCCGATTCCGACAAACCTTTCCCAAATGACCGGATCGGCGGCACCCATGACCGATTCGCCAATCGCTCCCGCCGGGCGTTCGTGCTAGTCTGGTGCTGAGCATGCGGATTGGGTCCGGCCGACCGGTAAATTAAGTTCATTTTTTTGTTCCGCGTTTCCATGTTCCTCGGCTGGGTTGCGTGGACCGTCCTTTGCTCCAGCTACGGGTTACGTACTCCTTGGTCCGGATCATTCGCCGCCTTCTGTTCGGCAATGTTCCCGGCATTCGTCATTCCGGCCGGACATGCCGGCTGTCCTCCCTGTACTTTCCCGGAGGACAGCCGGCTTGCCGGGCGAACAATCTGCTGAAGAAGGACGTATCCTCGTAGCCGACCATCTCCGAAACGACCGCAATCTTCTCGTCCGTATCCGCCAGCAGCCGCTTCGCCTTCTCCATGCGGACCCGATGCACGTATTCGATCACGCTGCAGCCGGCATGCCGATTAAAGTACCGGTTCAGCTGCCTCGCCCCGATATGGAACAGCTCCGTCAGCACCGGCAGCGTCAGCTTCTCGGCGTAATGCCGCTCCACATAGCCGCACGCCCGGCGGACGAGTACTTCTCCCGGCGCAGCGACGTCCGCTTGGTCTTTCCGTTCGCTGTAATAGCGGGACAGCAAAATGAACAGCTCGATCATCTTCAGCTGGATCAACGGCTGAAACCCGGAGCGCCGCCGGCTCATCTCCGCCAGAATGCCTTCCAATATGCTCAGTGCGGCGGAAGCGTCGGAGCCGCGCAAGTTCAATTTGTGATAAAAGCGCGCCTTCTCGTGTAGAAACGGCTGGACGTAGAAAAAATCCATCGCATCGGACACTTGCAGCTCGCCCAGCAGCGAGGTCGGAATACAGCCCGGCTCGAACAGGCAGTTCACGATTTCGATGCTCTGGTCCTCTTTCAGCGCATAACCGTGTGCCTCTCCGGGATTGATGACGAATACGTCCCCCTCTCCCACCTCGTAATAAATGTCCTGGAACAAATGCGTCGCCCGCCCTTCTACGACAAAGATCAGCTCCACGAATTCATGAACGTGCAGCTCGGGCACATCGAGGACATCGTGACGGTTGCGCTGGATCCAGAACGGAAAATCGCGCGGATGGGAATATTCCTTCATCGATTTGGTATACATGGACGACCCCGCCTCGCCTTCGGTTCGCGCCCTCCGCGAGGTTGACGGCGTACGATCCGCCTCGCCACCCTTTCCAATCTCGCCAGCAGGGCAATCTCTACGGAAAGCGTATCCAATAGGCCGCGGAAATGCAACCCGTACTTGTTCATAGTATACTTATGGCAAATGCGCAAGCCGTTCGGGCGAAGCATGGCGATAGGAGCTGATGAACTATGATTACCCGCGATTCCTATTTGAGGTATGTCGAATTGGACAGGCCGAGCGTGCCCTCATTCCGGCAATATCCGTTCAACCTGGCCTCCATCAAAGATCTCGGCAGGCTGGACCTCCATCCGAACGTCACTTATATCGTAGGCGAGAACGGCATGGGAAAATCGACGTTAATGGAATCGATCGCCGTAGCCTGGGGCTTCAATCCCGAAGGCGGCACCAAAAACTTCAATTTCTCGACGCGATCCACCCATTCCCCGCTGTACCGGCATATTCGGCTCGGTCGAGGGGCGCAGAGGCCCAGAGACGGATTTTTCTTTCGCGCGGAAAGCTACTACAATTTGGCGAGTCATATAGACGAATTGGACAGCGAATTTTCTTTCGGCCCCCCGATCAAGGATTCCTACGGCGGCAAATCGCTGCACGAGCAGTCTCACGGCGAATCGTTTTTCGCGGCGTTCGTGCACCGCTTCGGCGGGCAAGGCTTGTACATATTGGACGAGCCCGAGGCGGCTTTATCCCCGCTTCGTCAAATGGCCATGCTGTCGCGCATACGCGAATTGGTGCTCAAAAGCTCCCAGTTCATCATCTCGACCCATTCCCCCATCTTGATGGCCTATCCCGATTCGATCATCTACAACTTGACTCCGGAAGGGATCGAGACGAGAAGCTTGGAAGAAACCGACCATTACATCATTATGAAGCAGTTTCTGGGCAACAAGGAGAAAATGCTCCGCGAGCTGTTCGACGGCGGGGATAACGTATAGCGGAATGCAACTCCCGCATGCTGCGGGGCAAGGCCGGTGCGGGTTGACCCATTCGGCGTCCCGTCCGACGGCGTCCTTCTCGGTTGCGCTGGCACTTAAGTCGTTCGAAGCGCGCTTGACGGGCGTAGTTACAGTCGCACGACGGTTGCTTCCAACCCCCGATACGTAACCTTTTCGCCCTCACCCGGCACCTATAAGTAGAACACGGAAAGGAGCGAAGAACGTGCTTCAGTGGATCGAGGCTGCCCGACAAGGCGACCGGACTGCATTTGAACCGATCGTCCGGCAATTCAAGACCATGGCCTATGCGGTAGCCTATGAGAAATTGCACGACCCCCATTTGGCCGAGGACGCGGTTCAGGAGGCGTTTACGGAAGCGTTCCTGCATGTGGGCAAACTGCGGGAGGCGGATGCTTTTCCCGGGTGGTTCAAAACGATCGTCGTACGGCAGTGCCATCGCCTTCTGAGACCGATGCGCCACCGGACGCTGCCTCTCCATGAAATAACCGAATTGGCCGAGGTACGGGCGGGCTTGGCGGAAATCGTGGAAGCAAAAGAACTGCGGCTGCTGCTGCATGCCTCCGTCGCGGCGCTGCCCGCCAACATGCGGGTGGCGGTTCAATTGTTTTACTTCTACGGATACACGCTGCAGCAAATTTCGCAATATGTGGGCACTCCGGTCCCCACGCTGAAGAAACGGCTCTTCGATGCCCGCCGCAAGCTGAAAGGCACGCTTCCCGTGGCCGATTGCGTCACCGTGTTCAACCATTTGCATGAAGGAGGAAGAAGGATGCTGCATATCGTAAACGGAGATTCCGTAGCGGATAAGCTGAAGCAAGGCGTCGTGCAGGGCGATATTTTGGTATGGAGGGAGGTATATCCCGCCGGCCCCGTATTCGTCGATATGTCCGACCCGGAGAACCGATCCGCGCGGGCCCGCTATTTGGAGCAAACGATGGGAATTCCCATTGAGGAATACGTCAAGATCAGCGAGACGCAGGAAAAAGAACTCGAACGGTTTCGCGCCTATGACGAAATCGTACTCTGGTTCGAGCACGACTTGTTCGATCAGACGATGCTAAGTTATTTGCTGAATTGGTTTGCCAAGCAATCTCTCGGAAAGACGAAGCTGAGCCTGCTGTGCATCGGCGCCTATCCGGGGATCGAATGCTTCCGGGGGCTGGGACAGCTTTCCGTTCAGCAAATGGAGACGTTGTCGGGCACCTGGCAATCGATCGGACGGCGGGAATTGGACTTGGGCGGCGCCCTGTGGGAAGCCTACGCTTCATCCGACCCGACGAAGCTGACGGACCTGCTGCAAGGCGATACTTCCGCGCTGCCGTTTGCGCGGGACGCCTTCGAGGCCCATCTGGCGCGTCTCCCCTCCGTCCGCGACGGACTCGGCCTTGTCGAACGGACTACATTGGAGAAAGTACGCGGCGGTCTGAGCTCCCCCGTGGAGCTGTTTCGGCATGTAGGCAATGAACTGCACGTGCTCGGCATGGGCGATTTGGAATATTGGCGCTATTTGGCGAGGATGTCGCAAGGTCCGCATCCGCTGCTGCATATGGAGGGATTTGCGGGCTTCCCGAGCTTCGGCGGCAGCGAGCCTTCCTTCCGCGATTGCACGATTACGATGACGGAGCTGGGAAATCGGATTTTGGACGAAAAAGAGGATTGGCTCGCCTTGCAAGGCATAGACGAATGGTTCGGCGGTCTCCGTCTGCAGGGACGATCCGTCCCGTGGCGGTGGGACGAGACCGGGAAAAGGGCCGTCCGGATGTAATCGGGGTTATGCCACACGGGTACGAGGACCGCTTTCGGCGGTCCTATTTCGCATGCGGCTCGTTGCCGTAATGGTCGACCGCGAAGCTGCAAAAGATGGCTATATACGTCCGGAGCTGACGGAAGAAGCGGCGATGCTGTACTTTACGATGTACAATAACGAGCTCGGACGGCTGGTCGGCGTCCTCCGATCGTGACCTTATCCAATGAAATATCGATCAGCCGCTGGATTTGTTTTTTACGACCGGTCGGGAGGGTATATTAGTTAGAGCAATGAAATATGGATAACGGTAAAATTTCATCGAATAAACAAATTGGTAGCCATACTTTGCACAATTAACTATTGGCGATTGGAACAAATTAGGGTTTGCGCACGTCTAGTAGCAGAGGTGATCCTATGGGGAAAAGAACGGCAATAGCGTTCCTATGCTGCATGCTCGCGATAAGCGCGTGGCTGCTGGTCAAGCCGACCGCGGTGCATGCCTGCTCCTGCGCCGGGCCAAGTCCCGTACAGGACGATTTGAACCGGAAAACCGCAATCTTTGCGGGTAAAGTAAAAAGCGTGGATAAGCCTCGGGGCGGCTTGATCCGTTCCTCCGCCGACCCCGTCGAAGTGACGTTCGAAGTGACGGACGTATGGAAGGGGGAGCTGCGCTCCGAAACGAAGGTGTATACGGCTATGAGCGGAGCTAGCTGCGGATACGAAGGATTCGCCGCAGGTCAATCTTACATCGTGTTCGCCCACGGATTATCGGATCGGTTGGAAACAGGCTCTTGCGAACGTACGAAGCTTCTTGCGTCCGCATCCGAAGAGTTGGCAGCCTTGGGCGCGGGCTACAAACCGACCGGGAGCTTGGAAAGCGACGGAGACAACAACCGGGCGGTCTGGGGAACCGTACTGGCAGGGGCCGCCCTTGCGATAGCCGCCGTCGGGCTTGCCGTCTCCTTCAAGCGAATGAGACGAAGCGACGACAGCCAGTAGCAAACAACGATGCGGTTGCCGAATGAGAAAGCGAACCTGACTGTAACGGACACCTTCGCAGATGGCAGGGCATGCGCTCCTTGCGGCTTTGCCATCTGCCACGCATGAAGCTTGCCCGAGACCGACTGCCGTCATGCAGCGAACCACCGCGCGCTGGGAGCCGCGCACGGTGCGGAGGAAGCCACCTTGCAACGCTCTTAGGCGTGAACGAATTGGACGCGCGTGGGGGAAAAGGGAAAACCCGTGGGCGAGATGCGGATAGCAGGATGAAGTGGCTTTGGCAGGGCGAAGTGGCTTTGGCAGGACGAAGTGGCTTTGGCAGGGCGAAGTAGCTTTGGCAGGGCGGAATCGCATTGGTAGCACGCGTTCGACAGCCGTCCGTCTTGCAGCACTATAACGCGCGAACTCCCCGCGAGCGAGCATTGTGAATTCGTTCACGAATCCGCGGATATGCCGTCGTATTCCGATCCACCGGCTCTCTCTCGACCCCCTGCTCTCTCCAGATCGCCAGCTCTCTGCAAACCGCCAGATCTCTCCAAACCGCCAGATCTCTCTCCAAACCGCCAGCTCTTTCCAAACCGCCAGCTCTTTCCAAACCGCCAGATCTCTCCAAACCGCCAGATCTCTCCAAACCTCCAGCCCTCTCCAAACCACCAGCTCTTTCCAAACCGCCAGCTCTTTCCAAACCGCCAGCTCTTTCCAAACCGCCAGCTCTCTCCAAACCGCCATCCCTCTCCAAACCGCCAGATCTCTCCAAACCGCCAGCCCTCTCCAAACCGCCAGATCTCTCCAAACCATCAGCCCTCTAATGGAAAATATGCAGTTATTTTCGGGTATGCAGCACATTTCTTGTCCTATAGCTGGAAAAAGTACAGCTATTTCTCCCGAATAGACGCTGTTGAACATCCTGACGAGAAATTAAATGTACATTTTCCAGTTAAACGAAGCTCACTAGCTTTGGTGATACTTTTAACTGTAGGTTTTCCATTTATTTCGAACAGAAGGGCAGTAGCGGCGTTGCCTGTTACTGCTGATATTGCTGCCGCTACTTCCACTACTTCCACTACTTCCACTACTTCTACTACTTCTACTACTTCCACTACTTCTACTACTTCTACTACTTCTACTACTTCTACTTCTACTACTTACTACTTCCGCTACTTCCGCTACTGCCACTACTTCCTCTTCCGGGTCCCTGCAATCACCGTTGCCATCCTAATCATCCGACCACGCTGTATAACTGGCCCCATCTAGCTGCCGTCGGAACACTGCATAACCATTCTACGCATAGTGACCCGGAAGTTTGTCTTGAACGCCAAACTTCCGGATCACGCATCAGTAGTACGTTTTATCCCCTACTGTCGTGGCGATAACGTCGATTTCGACCAGAAGATCGTAGTTCAGCTCGCAGTACACGACGGTCCGTGCGGGATAAGGCTGCGAGAAATAACTCCGGTACAGCTCGTTGAACGACGCGTACAAGCTGCGGTCCGACAAATATACCGTCGCCTGCACGACATCCGCCAGCGTCAAGTCCGCTTTGGCCAGCGCTTGCTCGAGGTTGCGCATCGTGAACTCCACCTGCGTCTTGAGATCGGGTCCGGCCACCGCCTTCCTCCGCAGATCGATGCCCCCTTGTCCCGATACGTAGACGGTACTGCCGCTGCGCACCGCCGTGGAGAATGGCGGCTGCTGCAGCACGCGCTCCGGCGAAGGCTCATTTCTATTCCGTTCCTCCATACTCATTCGCGATTCGTTCACTCCCCGCTCTCCCGGCCGTATCGGATTCGCAGCAGCGGCGTTTCGACCGGCTTTTTCGCATACAACGATTCCATGCCGTAACCGATCAATCCGGTGCTCATGTATACCCGTTCCATCGGAAAAGGCGACCGGCCGCTCACGACGAACGCCTCGATCATCTTGGTCAGCCTCTCGAAATGGCTGAACGGGCGCTTCTTCTCGCTGTCGCAAAGGGCGACCGTTACCCCGCCATCGTCCGACCGGAACGCATACCCCCACAGGTCGACGAGCTTCGGAAACTGGATCACGAACCCTCTTCCCCCGTCCTCGTATTCGACGGCGAACAATACCGTGCCCGACGCCAGCTCTCTCGGATGACCCGAAGGCAAGTCGGGATAGGCGCCAAGCGCCTGCAGCATCAAATCTTCGGGCCACTCGCCGCGGTCCATCGCCTTCCATACGTCATCGCCCTCAGCCGCCCATACGGATCGGACTCCCGTCTCCCCGCCGCGACGGCGCTCGGCGATCGATTGCAGCACCTCCAGCCCGTGATAGCCGTAAGCCTCTACCGAGGTAGAGTAGCTGACGACGAGCCATTCCCGCGCCGTTTCAAGCTTTGCCGGATCGTAGACCGGAACCGGGTCCGTATGAGGAATCGAAGAGCCTCCCATGAACGGAATGTTTCTTTGCTTAAGCTGGTTATACATCCATTCGGATTCATTCAGATCGTAGGACAAATGCTTGTCGGAGAAAATCGGCACTCGCAGACCGAGCACGTCCAGCGCCTCCAGCGTTTCCCGGAGCAGCCGGCAGCGGGGGTACATCTTCTGCCCTTTCTCGTTGACCGGGTAATCCCCGTGTTCGCCGATAATGATGACTCCGTCGATCGGGGAGCCGAGATGCGGCGCCCGCACCGCTTCGGCGATCGTCGAATAGATGGGGACGCCGCGGCGTGCGGCCATATCGCGGCTCATGTCGTTGTCCGGCACCTGGTCCGTATAAATCGAAGCGACCTCCAATACCGGCTCGTAATCGAAATCGCCCAGCAGCCGTCCCAGAATGACGTCCGCATGCGAATTGAAGCGATATTCCGTGACGATAACCGCCACCTTTTTGCGAGCATTTGCTTGTGCTAGTTCGCCGTCGGTCACAATTGCCCCTCCCCTCTCTCCATCGCCTGCACGGTGCGGACGATCCACCCGGATACGCTTTCCGCGATCGTTTGCAAATACAGCCGCCCTTTGTCCGCCGTCGCCCGGGTCGGAGCGTCCGTATACCCGTCGCAGCCGGTCAACTCGCCATGGCGTCCGACGAAAGCGCCCGGAGGCCCCGCGAAAATCCAATCCCGCTCCGGATGCGAATCGCCGATCCGGTCTTCGCGGACGAGCTCTGGAGCAAGCGCCATCACCGCCGAGGTCTCGAAGCCGCCCGCATGCCCGGGCACCGGCCCGACCTCGCTCGCCCCGATTTGCTGCAGGCTGTCGCGCGCAAGCGACCAATACGAAGCGGCCGCCGTCCAGATCGGATGACGTACCGCCAGGTCGTTGGCGAGCTGCTGCATCATCGGTTCGTTGCCGCCGTGCCCGTTCAGGAATATGATTTTGCGGAAGCCGTCCTTCACGAGACTTTCCCCAATATCGCGCAGCACTTGAAAGTAAGTCATCGGCGAAAGCGAGATCGTCCCGCCGAACGACAAATGATGCTCGGAGCAGCCGATCGGCAGCACCGGAGCGAGCAGCACCGGTACGGACCGGCCGGCGATGCGGACCGACTCCTCCGCCACATGTCCGGCGATCAACGCATCGGTATGGACCGGCAAATGCGGGCCATGCTGCTCGGTCGCCGCCAAGGCGACGACAATCGCCCCTCCCGCGCGAGCGAATTCGCCGATCTCCTCGCGGGTATGTTCAAACATGCGAATCGATTTCATACTCGGAACCCCCCGTCTACCGTATAGAGCGAGCCTGTCACGTAGGACGATGCGTCCGACAGCAGAAACGCCGCCACTTGATTGATTTCGTCCGTACTGCCGCTTCGACCGAGCAGCGTCTCTTGCCGGATCAGCTCGATCGACTTCTCCGACATCATCGCCAGCTTCTCGGGCGATTTGAAATCGCCGGGCAGCAGGGCGTTCGCCCTGATTCCGAACTTGGCATAGTCTTTGGCTATGACCCGCGTCAGCTGGTTGAGTCCGGCCTTGCCTGCACCATAGCCGAGACAGCCGCTCTTCGGAATATGACCGAGCACGGACGATGTATTGACGATCGAGCCGCCCCCTGACCGGATCATGAGCGGAACCGCGTATTTGCAGCATAGAAACGCCGTCGTCATCGTTCCCTTCAGCGTTCGCTCCCATTCCTCAAGCGAAAGGTCCAGCAGCGGCTTCCACACGTTGGTGTACGCGTTGAAATAACCGCCGTCCAACCGCCCGAACTTGCCGTCGATCGTATCGATCAGCGACTTCACCTGCTCTTCGTCCGACGCGTCGCCCTGGATGAACAGAAAGCGGTTGTCACCGTACTCCTCCGCAACGGCCTGGATTGCCGGCGCATTGTCAAGCGGCACGATATCGCAGCCGATCACGTTGGCCCCTTGCTTCAGAAACATCGGCACCGCGGAACGGCCCAGCATGCCGAGAGCCCCCGTGATGAGAATCGTTTTCCCTTGAAGCATGTTCCCCACTCCCACTCTTACTCCTTTTTACTGTTGCAGCTTTCACTGCCTTTTTTCATTTCCATGGTAACCCGATCCAAATTGAAATTCAAGCATTTTATTCATTTACGTGAAATCATTCATATACAAGAAAAGGACCACTTCCAGTCGGAAGTGGTCCTTGCGCACATTAACTCGTATAAGCAGTAGTACTATAACGGAACCTTCCTTCCCGAACATAATACAAAACCGGCCTGCGCGGCCGGTCTCGAAAACAACGATCAAAAAATGTCCATGCTCAAGTAGCGTTCGCCCGTATCCGGTGCTATGCACAGCACCCGCTTGCCTTTGCCCAGCTGACGGGCCACTTGAAGCGCCGTCCACACGGTAGCGCCCGCGGAAGGTCCGACCAGTATGCCTTCGAGCGCGGCCAGCTGCTGCGTCGTCCGGATCGCATCGTCATCGGCAACTTGGACGATTTCGTCAAACACGTCCATATTGAGAATTTTCGGGATAAAGCCCGGGCTCGTCCCGACCAGCTTGTGCGGTCCGGGCTGCCCGCCGGACAGTACCGGCGATCCTTTCGGCTCGACGACGTAAATCCGGATATCCGGCAAATGCTCGCGCAGCACTTCGCCGGTGCCGGTGATCGTACCGCCCGTGCCGGAGGAAGCTACGAACGCGTCCAGCTTTCCTTCCGTCTGCTCGATAATTTCCAAAGCCGTCGTCACCCGGTGGATGTCCGGATTGGCCGGATTTTCGAATTGCTGCGGAATGAAGCTGCCGGGAATCCCGGCCTGCAGCTCCACCGCTTTGGCGATCGCTCCCGGCATACGCTGGGCGGCCGGCGTCAGCACGACCTCGGCTCCGTACGCCTTCAGGATGTTGATCCGTTCCTTGGACATATTGTCCGGCATGACGAGAATGGCACGGTAGCCTTTGGCAGCGGCGTTCATGGCGAGTCCGATCCCCGTATTGCCGCTTGTCGGCTCGATGATGGTCGCGCCGGGCTTCAGCTTCCCGTCCTTCTCGGCCTGCTCGATCAGATTAAAGGCCGCGCGGTCTTTCACGCTGCGGCTCGGATTGAAATATTCCAACTTGACGTAAACCTCGGCATCGTTTTCCCCGACGAGTCGGTTGATGCGGACGGCCGGCGTGTCGCCGATCAGCTCGGTCACGCTTTGTACCATTTTCCTATTCATGAGATGCACGTTCCCCCCTGCCTGGATGTACATCCATTATAGCATAAATTCATTGTAACGTTATCGGGATTTGCCGGATTGAGCAGGGGTCAGCTTGTCGCGCATGAGGGCCCAGGCCAGCAGCGGAGAACTGCCAACGCCAAGCAGCAGCCAATTGATCGCGGCCGGAGCCGTAGTCCAGGATACGACGAGAATAAACGCCAGCGTGCCGAACATTCGCCCGAAATTCAGCCCAAGCTCCCGGAGCACGACATATTCCACCCGATGCTCGGCGCTCTCCCGGTCCTGACCGATAATATCGAACACGGAAGACGTCATCGGCACGATGTAGAGCGGGATAAACAGAGCCACCCCGATCCCGAACAACAGCAGCGTCGTATAATTGACCTTCCAGAAAAAAGGCAAAATGACGGCGATCATCATGATCACTCCGATCAGCATCCCCCGCTTCCGGTATGCCGGCTTCAGCCATTTGCCCACAATGTAGAAGCTGACGAGCGCCACCGCGGACGTAGCGAGCGAGAAATTGCCGATCCGCATCTCGTTGCTTGTAGCGATATACACCATAAGCCCGATCAAAAAACCGAACACGCCCTCGCGGATGCCCTGCGCGATTAGCGCGGCAAATACCCTTTGCCAAGGGCTGCCCCGCTTCGCGAGGCTGCGATAGCCATGCGCCCATTCGTACTTGCCCGACACCTTGCGCTTGCGCAGGAAGAAGCTGACGACTACGCCCACGACGAAAATCCCGAGCGAAATCGCGAAAATGAGCCGGTAGCCGCTAGTCCCCGGCAGGCGCGTAATGAGCCAGCCGGAAATCCACGGAGCGATCATGCCCGCGCCGGAGCCGAGCAGGCCGGCCCAGCCGTTGAAGCGATCCCGATTGTCGGCCGACGTCACCTCGAAATAGACGACATTGAAGGCCAGCCAGAAAAATCCGGAAGAGAGTCCCTGTACGATCCCGAGCAGCCAAACATAGTCGACCGCCTGCTGCTGCAGGAGCAGCACGAGCGAATAAAAAAGCGCGGCTATGGCGACACCGAGCCGCAAGCTGTGCATTTTATTATGCTCCTTCACCCATTTGCCGGCCAGCCAGAACGTCAGCCCCATCGTGACCTGATGCGCGAAGGCAAACCAGCCGATCAAGGCGAAATCATTTTTCACCTTCCATAAATAAACATTGACGAACGTACCTGACAAGGCGTTGGCGGCGGCAAACAATCCGTTTACGATAAGCAGAAGCCACGTTTGCGAATCGAAACCGGCATTTTTTTTGTCTGCCGAATCCCGATGATGGAAATAACCTTTTTCCCGTTCCGTCGCGGTAAAAACGGCCCTTAACCCGGATTTGCCTTCACGGGCGGCCGTTTCCCCGTAACGATTTTCTTTCCGCTGCATGAGCCTCACCTGTATGCTTGAATTGCCACCCGGAAACGCTGGGCGTATGCGGCTTTCTATAACGTACCCCAAAGGCGGCAATCCCAACCGGAAACAAAAAACCGCTCCGGCGGGGAGCGGCTTTGGACGATCAGCCATCGTGATCCTGATTCAAATTGGACCATTGGTTAACTAGACGGACCCGGTCTTCGTCGGACAGCGAATAAGACACTTGGAAGCACGACGGACAGACGAACATATTCATTCGGAAAGGCGGCTTCAGGAAACCGGGCGCCGAGCCCGAAGACGGGACGGGGACGAACTGGCCTTCCTCGACCTTCATCGCTCCCGCCAATACCATCTCATCCTGGCAGCGGACGCACTCCATGCCATCCTCCTGCTGCTCCAGCCGTTTTTTGACGGCGGCCTCATAACCGTTCAGCTCGGTCAAATCGTCGTCGTCATCGGTCAGCTCCAGATCGTCGCCGTCCAGATGGACATGCAGACTCCGATAATCGTTCAGTTCATTGAAGCAATGCGGACATGTCTCCTCGGGACCGACTTCCTCGTCCCAGACAATCTCCGTCTGACACCACGGACAAACCGTGGCCGATTTGTCTTCGCTCATTTCCATTCCCCCATCAGGCGTTATTAACGAAATAATATACGCCCACGGCCAGAAACGCAAGCGCCAGCACCAGCAAAGTCCCCCACAAGTATTTCATCGTCAGGTCACGCTTGCGCCGACAACGTACGAGATCGAGATCGATAAAATCATCGACAGCAGTCCGACGGCTTTATTGTCTTTCTGAATCTCGGCATCGATTTTAAACACCGGCGTCAAAAACTCGAAGATGAAATACGCCGCGAGCAGCAGCACGAAGCCGAAGCTCGCCCAAATGACGGAATGGAGAATGGTGTCGTTGTTCAAGATAGCGAACCGGAAAATGTTGCAAATCCCGAAAATTTTGCCGCCCGTGGCCATTGCTACGGAGACGTTGCCATTTTTGATTTCGGCCCAATCGTTGTACCGCGTCACGAATTCGAATATGGCCAAAAATACGATAAGCGCCAATATGGCGATGGAGAAAAAAGCGAGCGTTTCCAAATACGGGTTCGATAACAAAACATCCACCTCTTCGTTCATCAGGTTCAGCCGCCTTTTTTGTTGAAAATGGCTGAAAGAGACTGGAGAACAAGGCGAAATCGGCCGCATTGGGCCGATCCCGCTCATGAACGTATTCCACAGTCTCTTCGTTGCTTGCCTAAAGCGCTACTGTTAGTTATTACTGCTGCTGTTTCTTCGCAGCCAATTGAGCTTTCAACACCGCGAGCTCGTCTTCGACGCCGCCGCCGCCTTTGTCCAGTTGGGCCAGCTCGTCGTCGAGCGTACGGTTCGAGCTGCGAATATCTTTGCTCGCTTCCGCTTCGGCTTCCATCTGGAGCACTTTCTCGGTCATCCGGTCGAAGCCTTTGGCCGCGTTGTCTTGGCCGAAGCCGCTCATCGTCTGGTTGATTTGCTTCTGAGCCTTCGCCGATTCCGCACGGGCTACGAGAAGGTCTTTTTTGTTTTTCATTTTGCCGAATTCGTCTTTCATTTCGCTCAATTGAGCGCGAAGCTGATCGGCGTTCGTTTTGGCGATGTCGTATTGGCGCTTCATCTCGTCGTAGCGAGTCTGATGCTCCTTCTTATCCTGCAAAGCTTTGCGGGCCAGCTCCTCGTTGCCTTGCTCGAGTGCCTTCATCGCTTGCTCGCCGCGACGGTTGACCATGTCCTCCGCCTCGTCGGTTTGCTGCTTGAACTTTTTCTCGATCGCAATTTGCTTCGCTACGGCCGTTTCGGCTTCAAGAATGTCTTCCTCCATGTCGCGCAAAAATTGGTTGAGCATTTTGACCGGGTCTTCCGCTTTGTCCAGCAAGTCGTTGACCGAAGCCATCGTCAAGTCGCGCAATCTTTTGAAAATTCCCATTGTACAGTTCCTCCTCGTATTGGTAGTGCTATTCATGTAACTTCCAATTGGAAATCAACGCGTTGTTTTGTTTACACCCATTTCATACGCAGGCAGGACGAAGAAGTTTCAAATTCGGCGCATCGTTTTTTAAAAAATCTGTCTCCATTTCGACAAAATCGCCCAACGCCTTTCCGCCCGCCGTTTATAACGGGGCAGCCCGCGGTAAATATGCAGCGCTTCGCCGAAGGCCCGCTTCGCCTCTTCTTTATTGCCGAGCTTGTCGTAAATGCGGCCCAGCTTGTAGCTGCCTTCGCACGAAGAAGAGTTGATTTTGCGGAATTGCTCCAAATATCGGATAGCCCTGTCCGACTGTACGGGAGCGAACGCTTCCCCCAATCGCAAATACGGCTCCCCGTATTTCACCCGCTCATTCATGTCCAGACTTTGCAGGATGAGACGTTCCCCTTCTTCCAGCTGCCCGAGCTTCAACCGGCATAACCCGATTTCATAAACGACATCGGCCGAATCGTAGACGGAGCTCACCTGCTCGATCAGTTCCAACGCTTCGGCGTACTTTTCCTTCTCTATATAGAGACGAGCCGCCTCCAGCTTGTTGCCCGCGTGATGCGGCGCCATGGCGAGCTCACGCTTCAGCCGCGACAGGCGCCGGCTTCGCCGATACGGCTTCAGCAAGCTGGGCGACAATCCGATAAACCTGCGGTCGAGCATGTACAGTACAACGAGAACGATAATGATTGCGAGAAACGGGTTCCCGACCAGCCACCATATAAGGGCAAACAGAAAAAATTTGCTCACCTCGCCACCTCCGCTTCCATTTTACCATATGCAAGGAAGCATACATACAGACTTTGGCCGGAAATGCCACGTTCGACCTTTACAAAAACACTAAAAAGAGAAGTGGAAAAGAAAAAGACGCGCAGCGTGTGTGCGCATCTTAATAGACAGGCTATGGGAGCTGCTTAATTTCCGCGCAAGCGTCCAATCCGTCGTGCGCGATCCATTGCAAGCCTTGCGGCACGATAGCCCGGTAACGAATCGCGCCGTCCTCGCCTTTGCTCCACTCGGCTTTGATCGTGCCGTAGCGGGTAGGTACTTCACCGCGCGCAGAGCCGACATCTCCGGGACGGAAACGGAAATGGACGACGCCGTCCCCGAGCTCGCTTACGTCGATGCCGAGCACGTAGCGGGTCAGCAAATAAGTAGGTGCCGCCCCCCAGCCATGGCAGAAGCTGACGGGAACATCGTCCCGCAAATAAGTCGGCGTATTGCCCATATACGGTCCGGGGACGGTGCTATGCGGCGAATCGGGATCGAATGTCTCCCACCAGGTCGTTGCTCCGCGGGACAGCATCTCGCCCCAGTACGAGCGTATTTTCTCGATAGCCCGGTTATCGAAGCCGCACGAGAACAACGTTTCGAGCACGATATGATAGAAAAAGGCGCCTTTCAGCTCGGGCGTCCGCCCTTGCTCGTACTGGTCGCGTATATAACGGTCCGCTTCCTCCCCTTCCGTCACGCCCGACCAGATCGCGGAGAAATTCGTCTGTGCCGTCGACTGTATGGACAAGCCTTCGTCCGTCAAGCAATCGGCGAACTCCTCGCGGCCTTCCAGGCGCAGCTTCTGGCGAATAGCCGCCTTCAGGCTCTCTCCCCGCTCCCGCCAGTCGTTCGCCTGCTCGGCCCGGTCCGTCGCTTCGGCCAACTCGCCGGCCAATCCGAGAGCTTTCGCATAGAAACAATTCACCGCCGTAACGCGGTCCCTGCGGTCGATATATTCGGCCCAGTCGATAAAGCACCACCACGGTCGGCGGTTCGCCTTGGCGAACAACCCGTCCTCGTCTTCTTGCGCCCGGAACCAGTCGAGCAGACGAACGATCGAGGGCCACAGCTCCGCCAGAAACGCCTCGTCCCGCGTATAAGTCCAGTGCTCGTATACGCCGAACAGCCAGTGCGCGCAAAAATCGGGAAGGATTTTGCCGTTCCGCTCCGGCCCCGTACCCGGTATCGCCCCCTCGGGGAGCTGAATGCGCGCTCCCTGGAGCAAGCATTTGCGCAGCAGTCGGGAATCGCCGAACGTTTGGTATATGACCTTGCCCATGACGATCGCATCGGCGATCCACAGCGCTTTCTCCCGAAGCGGACAATCCTCCAGGTGGTCCTGGCTGTTCACGATCGTCGTATACGTGCCGACATCCCAGATTCGGTTCAACAGCGGGTCGCTGCATTCGAATGTGCCCATTTCGGCAAAGTCGTAATGAACGAAGCGGACCCCGAACAAACTAACGGCTACGGGGGCGGACGCCGCCTGAACGACAAGCTTGACATAGCGGAATGCCCGTCTTCCGAACGGCTCCAGACGGTTGCTCCCCTGCTTCAGCATAAACGTATCGTAATGGGCCAAGTCCAACGATTCGCCGTAATGAAGCTGGATGACGCCACCCTCCGGCGCTTGAAGCTCGATTTCGACGTATCCGACGGTTACCCGGCCGAAATCGAATACGACGGCGGGCATCGCTCCCGGCGTACCCGCCTCGATACGCATTGCCGTACTTTGACCGGATTCCGTCCTGCCCCCGGCTTCGCTTAGCATATACTCAGCCCCGTCAACGGTACCATAATTGGCTTCCGTACGGACGATCGAGACGGGAGACACGAACCGCCGACTCAAAAACGGAATTTCCCTCGGCAGCAGCCGCGGCCACGGACTGTCGGCGGACATTGCCGGGGCGATCGCGACCGCCCCGGGCCACCCGGCGTCGTCATAGTCCACGCCCTCCCAGCCGTCCTCACCGTCCGCCAAATAAATTTCGCGGTAGCCTCCCCACATATGCTGACGCGTCACTTTAGTCACCCAGCGCGGGGATCTTCTGCACCTCCAGCTGTCGTCCGTGCATACCCGCTGCGTCTCCGATCCGAATGACAAGTCCAATTGAGCGATGATCCCGCCTGGACCTTGCGCCTGCTCGATTACAATTTCTTTCGTGCCGAAATTATAGGCTAAAATGGCGATCGCATTTCGCCCTGAGCGAAGCAGACTGCCGACCTCGATCGAGTCGAAATATTTCCAGGCGTTGTCGGAAGGAGACGGCCCCCGTCCGGCCTTCGTCCCGTTTACGTATACGATATACTCCTGATTTGCCGAAATATGCAGCATCGCCGTCTCCGGCACACGTTCCAATTCAAATACTTTCCGCGCTTCCAAGTATACGTTGGGCGTATTTTCCGGCAAATCGTTCCAGATCCACTGCGCTTGCCAATCGATCGGCTTCATCGCGCTTCCCTCCTGTTTCGTCCGCGGATTCGCATCTATTCGTCCGTCCTCAGTGTAACGGAATCGTCGCGGCATAACAGGCGCGGATTTTGCCATTTGCTAGGCGTATTTTGTCACTTTTGTCATGCAGCCGCCGGGCGGAAAGCCTCACTCCGAGCGAAACTTGCGGTCGCGGCTGGTCCGGCGCCGCAAATAAGGTTCGTTTCAGCACTATCCGCTTCGTTTTCCTGCTCCGGGCCAACAATAGTGCTGGTTTCAACCTTGTTTCCTTCGGCAAGCCGACTTCCGACCGAATTTCATCCTCCCGCGCCACAAATAAGGTTCATTTCAGCACTATCCGCTTCGTTTTCCCGCTCCGGGCCAACAATAGCGCTGGTTTCAACCTTATTTCCTTCGGCAAGCCGACTTCCGACCGAATTTCATCCTCCCGCGCCACAAATATGGTAACACTTTGGTTCCACTTGGGACAGACAGAAAAAAGGTCCCGGAGCGGCTTAACGCCGTACCGAAACCTTTTTATGCCGGCACCGCCGCATAACGCTTTGCCGCTTACTTCAATTCCACCACGGTCACGCCGGCCCCGCCTTCGCCATAGTTGCCGAGCCGGTAGCTTTTCACGTGCTTGTGCCGTTTGAAATAATCTTGCAGTCCGGCGCGGAGGATGCCGGTCCCTTTGCCGTGAATGACATACACTTGGCCAAAGCCGTTCAGGAAGCTTTCGTCCAGAAAACGGTCCGTATCGAGGATCGCTTCCTCCAGATTGCTCCCCCGCAAATCGAGCTCGGTGCGGATATTCTCGTCCCGGCTCCGCTTCACCGTGGCCGATACGTGCTGGACCGGCTTCGCCGCCGGCGCCGATTTGATCAGCTCGAGGTCCGCTTTGTTGACCTTCATTTTCAAAATGCCCAATTGCACCGTCATTTCTCCGCCGCCGGCCGCCTCGACCACATGGCCTTTCTGGCCGAGCGACATGACGCGCACCTCGTCCCCGACCTCGATCGTCTCCGCCTTCTTCTTGGCGGATTTAGGCACATCCCGCTTGTCGCGCAGCTCGGGAACCGCCTGATCGAGACGTCGCTTGGCGTCGATGAGCTTGTGTTCCTTGATCGCGCCGCGCTCCTCCATAGCGAGCCGCCTCAGCTCGCGGATGACCTCGTCCGCTTCCCGCCGCGCGTTCGCGACCGCGTCCTTGGCCTCCTGCTCGGCTTTGGCGAGCAGCTTGTCGCGCTGCTCCCGGAACTTCTCGCGATCGTCCTCGAGCTGGTTCCGCAGCCGCTCTACCTCGCCGCGAAGCTGCTCGGCATTGCGGCGTTCCGCCTCGGTCGTCGCCCGATTGGCCTCGAGGGATGCGATCATCGTCTCTACGCGCTTATCGTCCTCGTCCACGTGACCGCGGGCCATCTCCAGAATCGGCCGCGGCAGGCCGAGCCGTTCGGCGATCGCGAACGCGCTGCTGCGGCCGGGAACGCCTACGAGCAGCCGGTAAGTCGGACTGAGCGTCTGCACGTCGAATTCCATGCTTGCATTGATCACGCCCTTGCGTTCGAATGCATAGGCTTTCAACTCGCTGTAGTGCGTAGTCGCCACGACCCGGCAGCCGATGCGGTGAATATATTCGAGCAGGGCGATGGCCAGAGCCGATCCTTCGGACGGGTCGGTGCCCGCTCCCAGCTCGTCGAGCAGCACCAGGCTTTTCGGAGTCATTCCTTTCAGGATGGATATAATATTGGTCATATGGCTGGAAAACGTACTCAGGTTTTGCTCGATGCTCTGCTCGTCGCCGATATCGGCGTAAATGGCGTCGAATACGCATAGCTGGCTGCCGTCCTCGGCCGGTATGAACATGCCGGACATGGCCATCAGACTGAGCAGACCGATCGTCTTCAGCGATACCGTCTTGCCTCCCGTATTCGGGCCGGTCACGATAATCGTACTGAATTGATTGCCAAGCTCGACATCGAGCGGCACGACCGCGCCCGGATTCAAAAGCGGATGACGCCCTTTTTTCAGCTTCAGAAATCCGCGGTCGTTCATCATCGGCAGCGTCGCCTTCTGTGCGCGGGCCAGTCCCGCCCTGGCGAATATAAAATCGAGCTCGCCCAATGCTTCTACGGAGATGCTCAACTCGTCCGCCGCTTCGGCGACATATCCCGACAGCATGATCAAAATTTTCTCGATCTCGCGTTCCTCGGCGAGCTTCAGCTCGCGCAGCTTGTTGTTCAGCGTCACGACCGCTTCCGGCTCGATAAACAGCGTCGCTCCGGACGCGGACTGATCGTGGATCATTCCGCCGAAATGGCTGCGGTATTCCTGCTTGACCGGTATGACGTACCGGTCGCCGCGAATCGTGATCAGCGAGTCCTGCAGCATTTTCTGTATCGACGGGGTGCGGATCATCTGCTCCAGCTTCTCCCGCGCACGCGATTCGCTCGTTCGCAGCTCATGGCGGACCCGGCTCAGCGCGGGGCTCGCGCTATCGAGAATGTCGGCTTGGTCGTCGACGCACGATTTGATTTTGTCCTCGACGGTCTTGTTCTCGCTGACCGGCTCGGCCGCCTCCGTCAACGACGCGACCGGCTCGGACTCATGAACCGTGTGCAGAAACTTTTTCAGCTTGCGGCCGCCGCCGATCGTATTGGCGATATCGAGCAGCTCCGAAGCGCCAAGCGTGCTTCCGATGCGCGACCGCTGAAGCGCGGACCGTACGTCGCGAATGCCCCCGAACGGGACTCCGCCCTTCAGCCTGTCCACCTTCACCGCTTCGTCCGTCGCTTTCAGCAGCCGCTTCACTTCTTCGAAGTCCGAGCTCGGCTCGAGCGATTCGGCACGAGATTTGCCGAGCGACGTAGCGGCATGCTCCGCCAGCTTCAGTCGTATTTTGTTATATTCCAGCGTCAGCAGTACTTTCGGGTTCAAAACGTTGTCAAACTCCTTCCATCCGAAAACGAGCAGTTTTCATTATTATATCCGAAGGCTTCCCGATTAGCTATTGAACGATCGGTTTTAACGATTTTGCCCGCCGCGGCGGTTCGGTAATAATTGGCGAACATACTGTGGGCCGCTTGGGCAAAAATAAAGATTGCACCGATATCGCCGCCAGAAACCGGGATGCAAGTTGACGAATCGCGGACCGTAAAACGTTCGCGACCATTCCAAAGGAGGTAGCGTACATGCGATTTCTTGGCCATGTAGTCCGATTTATCGTTGCAGCCATCGTGCTGATGTTTGTCGGCTGGATCGTTCCCAACTTTGCCGTCGGAGGCTTCTGGAGCGCTTTGTTCCTGGCCTTGGTCATCGCGGTATTGGGGTGGATTGTGGAAGGAATTTTCGGCAAACGGGTTACGCCGTTCGGACGCGGCATCGTCGGATTTCTGGCGAGCGCAGCTGTCATCTGGCTAGCCCAGTTCGTCGTCGGCGGCGTCACGGTGACGGTAATCGGTGCGATTTTGGCGGCGCTTGTGATCGGGATCATCGACTTGTTCATTCCGGTCAGTACCCCGTTCGATGCCGGACGGAGCAAAGAAGAAGCCCGGTAATAGGTGGTGCCATCCGAAAGCGGTCTGCTCATGAGCAGGCCGTTTTTGGCGTTTCCGCCATCCTTTCCCCCTATATGTCACAACATATTCACAACTATTTCACCAAGCCTTCACCAGACTGTCACTGCTTTCCATCTCCCGATCCGCTATAATGAGACTCATTGGAACCTAAATAATCGATACCACGCCATGGGAGGTTTTTATTGTATGAAAAAGACGCTAGTATACTTACTTGCCTTGATCGTCGTGCTCGTGTTGGCCGCTTGTGCCAAGAAGGAAGAATCGAGCGGCGCCGGCGCGCCGGCAGCCGGACCGGCTACCGGCGAATTGAAAATTACGGCCACCAACTGGAAGTTCGACAAAACCGAGTACAAGGTGAAAAAAGGCGAAACGTTGACGGTCAAGCTGGATAGCACGGAAGGCGCGCACGGCATCAAAATCGATAAAATCGGCGACATCGGCACGAACAAAACGAAAGATATTACGTTCGACAAAGCCGGCACCTACGACATCACGTGCAGCATTCCTTGCGGAAGCGGCCACGCCACGATGAAAGCGAAGCTGATCGTAGAATAATAATACGGTACACAAAAACGGTTCGGAGCCTAAAGCCCCGAACCGTTTTGTTATTGTACGCAGTAAATCTTTCTCACTGTCTTGCCCGCGCTTGCCGCTTACCGCGAATCTAGCGCGCTGCGCAAGCCGTCCCCGATAAAGTTGAAGCACATGATCGTCAGGAAAATCATGAACCCGGGAATGAGCGGATACCACGGCGCCTTCAGCATAATCGTCAAGCTTTGGGCGCTTTGCAGCAGGTTGCCCCAAGTCGCGTGCGGCGGCTGAATTCCCAAGCCGAGGAAACTCAAGCTCGACTCGGTCAAAATCATCGAGCCCATCTGCAGCGTGGCCGAGACGATAACCGGCGCGATCGCGTTCGGCAATATATGCACGAAGATGATCCGGAAATCCGACATCCCCATCGTACGGGCCGCGTCCACGAACTCGCGGTTCTTGATCGACATGATCTGTCCCCGCAGCAGCCTCGCTTTGCCCATCCAGCCGAACAGAACGAACACGACTATAATGTTGAACAGGCTCGGCTTCAAAATCGTGACGACCGTAATGAGCAGGAACAGCTGGGGAAAAGCCAGCATCACGTCGACGAACCGCATCAGAATGCTGTCCAGCTTCCCGCCGTAATAGCCGGCGAGAGCCCCGACCGCTACCCCGATCGCCACATTGAACACGACGGAGAAAATTCCTACGGAAAGCGATACGCGCGAGCCGTACAGCACCCGGCTGAACAGATCGCGGCCCAAATCGTCGGTGCCGAACCAATGGTCGGCGCTCGGCGGCTTCAGCCGGTTGAGCAGGTCCTGCTCGGCCGGATCGTGGGTCGCTATAAGCGGAGCGAACAACGCCAGTAAGATGATCGCGGCCATGACGAACAAACTGATGACGGCCAGCTTGTTTTGCTTGAACCGGGCCCAGGCGCGGTTTCGCGGCAGTACCGGTTTTACTGCGGGTGTTGTTGTAATGGCAGCTTCCATCGCTTACACCTTCGCCCCTTTCTGATCGATGCTCACCCGAGGGTCCAGGGCAGCGTACAAAATATCGGCGATGATGCTGCCGAGCACGGTCAAAAAGGCGCCCACCGTCGTAATGGCGAAAATGATCGGGTAATCCCGCTGAAAGGCGGCCTCGATGAAGAGGCGGCCGATACCGGGAATACTGAAAATCGTCTCGATTATAAGCGCTCCGCCGAAAAACGAAGGCAGCATCAGCCCGAACAAGGTGACGATCGGCATAAGCGCATTGCGCAAACCGTGCACCGTAATGACCCGACCGTTCAGCAAGCCTTTGGCTCTTGCCGTCCGCATATAGTCCTGGTGGATGACCTCGAGCATGCTGGAACGGATATACCGGGTCCAGATGGCGATCTCGGCGGCAGCCATCGTGCCTACGGGCAAAATGAGGTGCTGGATCCGATCCGCCATGCTGAACGGAGCGTTGATCGTCTGCAGGCCGCCCGAAGGAAGCCAGCCCAGCTTGACGGCGAACAGCATCATCATCACGAGCCCCAGCCAGAAGCCGGGAATGGAAATGCCTACGTTGGATATGGCCGTGACGATCTGATCCAACCGGGAGTTCGCTCTCAGCGCGCACGCAATACCGAGCGGAATCGCGATCACCATCGCGAGCACGAAGCTCGATACGGTCAACAACAGCGTCGTCGGCAGACGTTCCCATATCAATGTGGATACCGGATCGCTTTTCAGAAAGGACGTTCCGAAGTCTCCCCGCACCATGCCGCTGAGCCAATCCCAATACTGTAAGTAAAGCGGTTGGTCGAGCCCGAAGGCTTTGATCATATTTTCTTTGTCAACGGCTTTAATGGTCGGATCCTCGAGGAACGAGGAGAGCGGACTCCCCGGCGCCATATGGATGATCGCGAAGGAGATGATCGTGATGCCGAGCAGTATCGGAATGGCGTTAAGCAATCGCCTCAGCGCGTAAAGAGCCACCGGAAGTCACTTCTTTCGTTCATTTATTTGGTGAAATACCACTTCTCGATTTCCTTCAGGCTGTCGCGATTCACGTTGAAGCCTTCCAGATTGCTCGGATAAGCCATCGTCGTCGTCGGCGAGTACAGGAAGGTGTACGGCTGATCTTCGGCGATCAGAGCGTCGATTTTGTTAAGCAGTTCTTTGCGCTTCGCTTTGTCGAACGTGTTCAAGTCTTCGTCGATCAGCTTGTCGACTTCGGCGTTTTTGTACGAGACGGTGTTCAGTCCTTTCTCGATTTCCGCCGAATGCCAGATGCCCTTCGGGTTCGGATCTCCCGAGATGGACCATCCGTAATAGATCGATTCGAAGTTTTTTCCTTGGAAATTTTTCGTAAAGGCGGAACCTTCCACCACTCGCGGCGTCACGTTGATCCCGACTTTTTTCAATTGCTGCTGAACGACGGTTACTCCTTTTTCGCGAACCTTGTTGCCTTGGTTCACTTGCATTTCGAACTCGAAGTTTTTGCCGTCCTTATCCAAAATGCCGTCGCCGTTCGTATCTTTCCAGCCCGCTTCCGCAAGCATCTGCTTCGCCTTTTCCACATTGAAGTCGAATTTCGGCACGTTGTCCGTATAGGTCCAGTAGGTCGGAGACGTTTGGCTGTTCACGACTTTGCCCTGTCCCTCCACAACGCCGTCCACGATGCCTTTCCGGTCGATCGCCGTCGTCAGCGCTTGACGCACTTTCTTGTCCTGGAACAGCGGGTTGGTCAAGTTCCACCCGATAAACAAATATTGGCCGAGGGCGATACCTTTTTGCAGCTTGATTTTATTGTTCGTTTTGGCGAACTGCTCGACTGCCGCCAGATTGTCGGCCGGAACCGCGATGACGTTGATTTCTCCGGTTTGCAGCTGGGCCATCATGGCGTTCGCGTCCGGAATGATTTTCGCCGTCACTTTCTCGATCGACGGCTTGCCGCCGTAATAGTTTTCATTGCGGACGAAGCTCAAATATTGGCCTTGCTTCCACTCCGCCAGCTTGTAGGCGCCGGAACCGACCGGCTGCTTGAAGAAGGCCGACTTGTCCATTTCCTTGACCGGAACGTCCTTCAGCAGATGCTGCGGCAAAATGTTGTAGATCATCATGTCGATATAGCCGGCATGCGGCTCCTTGAAGGTAATTTTGACGGTCGTGTCGTCCACCTTCTCGATCTTCTGCATTTTCTCGAACGTCCCTTTGCGGGGACCCGTGTAGTCCGGATTGATCGGGATGTTGTAGGTGAAGACGACGTCGTCTGCCGTTACCGGCTTGCCGTCGGTAAATTTGGCGTCGTTGCGGATTTTGATCGTCATCGACAGCTTGTCGTCGGAAAAGACCGGCTGACCGACCGCCAGGTCCGGCACGATATCCTGTTTCTCATCGAAACGGTACAGCGTGCTGAAAACCATCTCGATCACTTCGCTGGATATCGTCGTTGTCGCCCAGAAACGGATAAAGCCTTGAGGGTCGGACAAGTACGCGGTAATAATTTCGCCGCCGTCTACTTTTTCTTTCGCCGGCGCGGTCGTGTTGGTCGAAGTTCCGGAAGCGGCCGGCTGCCCGGTCCCGCCGTTCGAGGTCGAGGAGCACCCGGCCAATACGACGGAAGTGCCCAATGTCGCGACCAGCGCTGCGGTCGCCAATGTACGATACGGTTTGAACATCATGAATAAATCCCCTCTCCTGGTTGAAAACTGTTTCTTATATGAAATGGCACGAGGCGTAATGCCCCGGCTGCACTTCTCTGAATTCGGGCCTTTCGCTGCGACAGCGGTCGGTGGCGTGCGGACAGCGTGGATGGAACGGACAGCCGGAGGGCGGGTTGGCCGCATTCGGCACTTCGCCGCTCAGCACGATCCTCTCCCGTTTGAAATCCACATCGGGCTCCGGAACGGATGACAACAGCGCTTGCGTATAAGGATGCTTGGGACTTGTAAAAAGCTGATCACGGCTTGCCGTCTCCACAACCCGGCCCAAGTACATGACCGCCACCCGGTCGGAAATATTCCGGACGATGCTCAGATTGTGGGAAATGAACAAGTAGGACACCTTCGTCCGTTCCTGCAAGCTGCCGAGCAAATTGACGATTTGCGCCTGGATCGATACGTCGAGTGCCGATACGGCCTCATCGGCCACGATCATTTTCGGCGAAAGCGAGATCGCGCGGGCAATCGCGATGCGCTGCCGTTGTCCGCCGGAAAACTCGTGCGGATACAGTCTCGCGGCCTGCGAGCTCAACCCTACGGTTTCAAGCAGCGATTCGGCCTCCTTCATCGCTTCCTTCCAGCTCTTGCCGGCTTGAATGACGAGCGGCTCCGCAATCGCGTTTCCGACCGACATTCTCGGGTTCAACGAAGCGTACGGGTCCTGAAATACGCACTGCATGTCTTTGCGGAGCGGTCGAAGCTGCCGCTGGCTCAGCTTGCCGATCGATTTGCCGCCAAAGCGAATGTCGCCGCCGGTCGGATCGAGAAGGCGCAGCACGAGTCTCCCCACCGTCGATTTCCCGCAGCCGGACTCGCCAACGATGCCGAGCGTCTCGCCTTCGTACAACGTCAGATTGACGTCGTCGACCGCTTTGACCGCCCCGGATTTGGAGCTTCTTCCGATCGGAAAATATTTTTTCAATCCTTGCACTTCGAGAAGAGGAGCGTTCATCGTTCTAATCCTCCTTAGTTAATCCCCCATACTTAAACCCCCGAAAGTGGAGCTGCCCTCGTAGGCGCGTCTCCTGTACTTTCGGGGGAGGCCCCCTGCGGATCCCCCAAACCTGTATCGAGCCGAGTTCGCCTGCCGGCTGCTCAGGCTTTGATGCAGCGGACGCTATGTCCCGGACGAATAACCCGGAGCTCGGGCAAACGTTCGCGGCATTCTGCGGTCGCGATCGGACAGCGGTCCGCGAATCGGCATCCGGGAAGCACCGTGCCTGCGGGCGGCACACTGCCCGGAATCGGGACCAGCTTCTCGATGCTGCCCTGCATGCGCGGCGTCGATTGCAGCAGTCCTTTTGTATAAGGGTGCAGAGGCGACGTGAATATCGACCGGACGTCCGCCGTCTCCACGATTTGACCGGCATACATGACAATAACCCGGTCTGCCATCTCCGCGACGACGCCGAGGTCGTGCGTAATGAACAACACCGACATACCGGTTTCCTTCAGCAATTGACGCATCAAGTCCAGCACTTGAGCCTGGATCGTCACGTCGAGCGCCGTTGTCGGCTCATCCGCGATCAGCAGCTCGGGTTGGCAGGCCATCGCCATGGCCAGCATCACCCTTTGCCTCATGCCGCCGGACAATTGATGCGGGAATTGCTTGCGGGTGCGCGTCGGCTCGGGGAAGCCTACGCGCCGCAGCCATTCGTCCGCTATCGCGTTCGCTTCGGGCTTCTTGACGTTCAGATGGCGAACGATCGCTTCGGTCATCTGCAGCCCGATCGTCAGCACCGGGTTGAGCGACGTCATCGGCTCTTGAAAAATCATGGAAATTTGGCGCCCGCGAACCCGCGACATTTCCCGCCGATTGAGCTTCAGCAGATTTTGCCCGCGGAAGCGGATTTCGCCTCCGGATATCGTTCCCGAACGGGGCAGCAGCTGCATGATGGATAAGGAGGTCATGCTTTTGCCGCAGCCCGATTCGCCGACGAGCGCAACCACTTCGTTCCGGCCGATTTCGAAGTCTATCCCGTCAACAACTGTAATTTGTCTATTTTTATCCTGAAATGAAGTTTTAAGCGTTTTCACCTGTAATACTGGGTCGATCACGACGTTCACCCCCGCCCAAATCCGTGCAACAAAATAGCACAAAATCATTTTACTTATTTTCTCCCTTGTTGTCATTAAATTTTTTTTCCCATTTTTATGATTATATAAGAAACATTATTACATAAAAGCGTTAAAGGAAAACAGCTTTAAAGGATGCACGCTTTAATGAAAATGCGCATTAACGAAAAACCGCCTTAATGGATGCCTTCTTTAAAGGAGCAAAGCAAAAAGCCTTCCGGCACAGGCATTTCCGCCTGGCAGAAGGCTCGTGGAATAAGCTTGGCGAAACAGGAATTTCCTGTGAAAATCGTGACGTTAGGTGCCAATATTCGATACTATCGGCCTATTGATCGCGTCGATTTCACCCAACGAATATCAGCGTATACCCACGTGCGGTCCATCGCCAGCGACCGCCTTCCGCACTCACAATTTCGGGGGGGATGGAGGCGAACAGATGCGTTCCGCGGTCCGTCGCTCGCTGGGAGAAGAGACTTTTAGCGGCCTAAATATCACCATATTTGAATTGATACTTCACGTTGCAAGTATTTTTCGACGTAAAACGTTCACAAGTACTGCACAATTTGAAACCGTTATTAACGTAGATTGGTTTATTGATTTCCGAAAGCTCAATGGAATCAATAAACAACGCTCCAAGGCTTGCGCCTCGGAGCGTTTATGCAAGATGATATAGGATAAAGCTGATTTGCTAGTTCGGCCGTTCCTTATTCCACAGCTCCATCAGCTTGTTCGTCAGCTCCGGCGTATATTGGATCGTATACCCGGCGGATACGGAGCCCTCCAATGTTCGTTGGAGCCTTTCGGAAGGGATTACGATCATTACGTGAACGGCGATGATGAACAGTATGATCGCTTCGAGCAACGCCAACGCCGCTCCGCTCCATTTGTTGAACGTCTTCAGCCCGGGTATGGAAACAATCAGATGGAGCAACCGTCCGACGACGGACATCCCGATTTTGACGACAAAGAAAATAACGGCGAACGCTACCGCGTTGTAAAAATAAACGTTCCATTTCAGTCCTTCCACAAGAAACGCAAACTGTCCGTAATTCTGAAGCCGGTCCAATGGGAGAAAACGTGCAACTGCCGGAGAGACGTCATCATACAGCCAATAAGCGGCCAAGTATGCGATGAACAATCCGGCAATCGAGACGAGCTGGGCGACAAAGCCGCGATGGTAGCCGAGGAAGAGCGCTGCGGCGACCAGAACGGCGGCGACGATATCCAAAGTGTTCATGGAGTCCATCCGCTATTCGTAACGGTACTTCATTCTTTCTCGACCAGTTGAATCCATTCATTGAATTCGTTCTGGAGCTTGGAATACTCTTCCTGAAGCTTCCGGTACTTCAATTGCAGGCCCGCTTCCTCGCGCCGTTCGTTTTGCAGCTGCTCCAGATCGTACCGCAGCGTGCTGCGCTCTCTCTCGAACGTCTCGGTCATATCCGCGCGTTCGACTTCGAAAGCTTCCCGCTCCGCCTCCAAAGTCGCCTCCAGCCGAGCGATTCGCTCCTGCTCGCGTCCCTGGGCGGCTTGCTCTACGGCTGCTGCCGCTTCCAGCTTCGCCTTCAATCCTTCGATCTCAGACTGCCACTCGGCAAAGGCGCGGTGCCGCTCTTCATCGAATGAGCGCAGCAGATTTTGGCGTTCTTTCTCCAACGCTTGCTCCAAGCCCGATTCGCTTTGCTCAAGCGCTCTCTCCTTCAGACGGCGTTCTTCCGCAAGCGCCTGCTCTCCTTTGCGCCGTTCGGCCAGAAGCGCCTGCTCCATTTTGCGGCGCTCGTCCTCCAGTGCCTTGACGGCTATTTGCCGCTCCGCTTCCAGTGCCTGCCTGTTTTTGCTCCGCTCTTCCTCGACGGCCTGATCGGCTTGACGCCGTGCCTCTTCGACGGCCGCTTGTGCCTGCGAGCGAGCATCCTGTAACGCGGTCTCCGCTTGCAGCCGCGCCTCTTCCAACGAGGACTCCGCTTCATGGCGAGCCTTCTCCAGAGCTTGTTCTCTCAAGCGTCCTTCTTCCGATGCCTGTCGGCCTTTAAGACGCTCTTCCTCCAAAGCCCGCTCCCACCGGCCCCGCTCTTCCGCAACGGCCTGCTCCCGGCTGCTCTTCTCTTCTTCCGCGGCTTGCAGTCCGCCGAGACGCGCCTCTTCCAGCGCCTCGAGCGCCAGCTTCGCTTCATTGCGCAGCCCCTCTGCCGCCTTGTTGTGCTCTTTTTGCTGGGAGACGATTTCCTGAAGCAGCTTTTCTTCCTGCTCCCTCATCAGCTTCTGCTTCAGCTCGAAGCTATCTTGTAATTTTTTGTATTCCTCCATCATCTTGAGGTTGGTCTCGCCTAACCCCCGGTTGTTCTTGTCCAGCAGCCAGTTATCCTTCTCCAGCCGTTTGCTTCTGAGCGTCTGCTTTTCCAGTTTCTTCTCGAGCTCGCGGTTCGCTTCCTGCAGCTTCTCCAACTGCTCCGCATGCTCCAGGGTCATCGCTTCCCTTCCCGACCGCTCGGCCTCAAGCTCCCCTTCGGACGAGAGCACGTGCTCGCGGACCCGTTCCAGCTTATCGGACAGCTCCTTCTCGCGTTGGCGCAGCTCGTTCGTTTCCCCTTCGGCCGATTGTTGCAGGGCGTGGAAACGCCGTTCCAGCTCGGCATACTTTGTTTCAACTCCTCGAGCCGTTTGGAGCTGCGCCCCTGCTTGCTCGAGCTGTTCCTTGAGCTTGTTGCTTTCCTTCTCCAATTCGGCGAATCCCGTTTCTTGGACGCCGACCTTCTCCTCGAGCTGACCTTTCGCAACCAGAAGCTGTTCCGTCGCCTCACGCAGCTTCGCCAGCTCTTCGGCATGTAGCTCGGCTAATGCCGTCCGCTCCAGAAGCTCCGCTTCCAGTGCTGCCTTCAGCGTTTCCTCGCTTTGGCTCCGCGCTGCCGCCAACGACTGCTCGGCTTTCTGGCGCTCCGCCGCCAGCGCCGCCTTCAACGCTTCTTCGCTCTTGCTTCGCTCGGCCGCCAGCGCCCGCTCCGCCTGCTGACGCTCAGCCGCAACCGCGGACTTCAGCACTTCCTCGCTTTGGCTCCGCGCTGCCGCCAACGACTGCTCGGCTTTCTGGCGCTCCGCTGCCAGCGCCGCCTTCAACGCTTCCTCGCTCTTGCTTCGTTCGGCCGCCAGCGCCTGCTCCGCTTGCTGACGCTCAGCCGCAACCGCGGACTTCAACGCTTCCTCGCTTTGGCTCCGCACTGCCGCCAACGACTTATCCGCTTTCTGACGTTCCTCTTCCAGCTGTTGCTCTGCGTTCAACAATTCTTCTACTAGCAGTTGATCCGCCTTCTCGCGCTCCGCTTCCAACGCCGCCTTCAACGCTTTCTCGCCCTCGCTCCGCGCAGCCGACAGCGCCTGATCCGCCTTCTCGCGCTCCGCTTCCAGCGCCGCCTTCAGCGATTCCTCGCCCTCGCTCCGCGCAGCCACCAGCGCTTGCTCCGCCTTCTCAC
>NZ_VDCQ01000019.1 GCF_006265175.1 Paenibacillus hemerocallicola
GTGCCTGTAACGCCAGTCGGCCCCGTAACGCCCTGAATGCCTTGAACGCCAGCCGGTCCGATATCGCCCGTGGCGCCTGTAACGCCTGTCGGCCCCGTAACGCCCTGAATGCCTTGAGCGCCAGCCGGTCCGATATCGCCCGTAGCGCCGGTTGGTCCTGTAATGCCCTGAATGCCTTGAGCGCCCGTAGCCCCAGTAACGCCTTGGTTGCCCTGAGCGCCAGTCGCTCCGGTATTGCCGGTATCGCCCGTAGCGCCGGTAATGCCTTGGATGCCTTGAGCTCCAGTCGGCCCAGTTTCGCCCTGGATGCCTTGAGCGCCGACTGCTCCCGTTTCGCCTTTAGGCCCTATGGGACCGGTATCGCCCGTTTCGCCGCGGGAACCGGACCACCCGGATTCGCCCTTCTCGCCTTTTTCTCCCTTTTCGCCTTTTTCACCGTTATCGCCCTTCGGCCCTGCAGGTCCTGCCGGCCCCGCCGCACCCTGAGGTCCTACAGGACCTTGCTCGCCACGAACGACTTCCTGCGGCTTCGCGGCGGTTGTCGAACCCGGCAGCTCGACCAAATAAGCGACGCCGTCTTTATGTACGACCGAGATGAGTTGTCCGACCGCAAGCGCGGCGGATTCCAGCTTCTGCGAAGAATTTTTGTCGAAGTATTGGGTTTCGGCGGACAGGATGAAAGTTTCCGCGGACGAGCCTATCGCAACCGAAACGGAATTGCCGGCGACCGAAGTGACGACGCCGCTCGTTACCGCATTGGACAAATTCGCGGGCACCGCCGAGCTTCCGTTCGTCAAGTAAGGGAGCGCATTGCTGAGCATGGCGGCCATCTGCGCGCGAGTGACCAGTTCTTTCGGCTTGAACGTGTTGTCGCTGAAGCCTTCGACGATTTTCAGATCGACGGCGGCGTTAATATATCCGCGCAAGGAAGGGGTGCTTTGGCCAAAATCGGTAAAGGAGCTTGACGTGCCGGCGAGCCGGTCGGCATCGGCCTGGCGATCGATAATGCGAATGATCAGCTTCGTGGTCCATTCGCGGCTGGCAGGTTGTTGTCCCCACTGGCCTGCGCCCGAGCCATTCTCCTCCTGAGCGTTCAACAGCCCTTCCTTCAGCGCCAAAGACACGTAAGGCTTGGCCCAGTCGTCGGAAGCGAGCGGCGGGTTGGCCGACGCTTCCGACGAAACCTTGTCCTCCAGACTGAGCAGCCGGATCGCCATCAGAATCGATTCCTGATGGGTTACGTTGCTGTTCGGATTAAAGAGGCCGGCGTTATCGCCGACGATAATGTCCATCAGTGCGAGCTTGGCGATGTACTTCTGAGCCCACGGTGCCGCTTCGGCGTCCTTGAATGTCGCGCTCGCGGCCGATGCGATCTGGGTCGCCGGACTCAGTGTAGCGAGCACTGCCATGGCAACGGATGATTTTCGTATAAATGGTTGCATAAGGTCCTCCTCATAAATAAATCGTAAACGTTGTTGCTGCGGTATAAAGCCGGACGGACAATCGGGGAGCCGGATGAAGGATAATCCGCGTATTCCCCCTTAGTTGAACGGAGAGGCATGAGGTGCTGCTGCGGCTACGACAGCCTTATAGTATCACAGGGGAAAGAGGTGATATCATTAACAATAGTTCAAATTTCCCCTTTTCGAATAAGAAGGCGATAATTGAAAGTATTGGAATATAGAATAAGAGAATCGAGAATTTATTGCGATAAATGATCGGTTTTAATTGTTTTGTCGGAATACGATTATTAATTTACTCCTTGACAAAAATAATTTATGATATGAATTGTTTTGTATATAGGTACAAGGATTTGTTTTTAGGGAAGAAGCATTAACATTACATCAATTTTTTTTGACATCGTGCATCGCTTTTTTGTTGTAAATAATCGATTATAATCTAGTAGAGGCATCAATTTGGCAGCTTGGAGCGTGATCTGGCATGAGAACCGACATTATAGTGTTTGCACAGCATTTCGAAGCTTTGCAGGAATGTTTATTCAACATAAGACTTTCGACTCAGTCTTCTTACCGTCTGATTGTAGTGGCAGAGGAAGGCGCCAACTCTATCAAGGAATGGTTGGAGCAAAACAGCAATGTCGTCCCGGTTGTCGGCAAAGACGGGATCGGGGTGGCGGCGGCATACAATCTGGGGGAGCGGGTCGCGGATACGGATCATGTCGTATTTATGCGCGACTACATATACGTGACCGACGGGTGGCTGGAGCGTCTGAACGGCTGCATGGAGCGCAATGGGCGGGCAGCGATGGTCGGCCCGGTCAGCAGCGGCGTCAGCGGCATGCAAAATGCCGACTTTCCAAGCGATAATCCGGCGGTCACCGAGCATTTCTCCGAAAGCCTCGGGGTCATGCGGGCCAATGAAAGCAAGCGGGTCCCCCGATTGCTAAGCCATCTCGTCATGATTCGCAAAAGCGTGTTCGACGAGTTGGGCGGTTTCGACGAGCGATTCGAGCCGGAATCTTACGAAGACGACGATATGTGCTACCGTGCGCTGATGTCCGGTTACGAGATGTATGTGGCGAAGGACTGCTTCGTCCGGTATGAGCGGAAATTCGGACCGTACGCCGACGATCCGACCTGGTACCAGCGTCACATTCAGGCTAACGGCCATAGGGCTCTAGCAAAATGGGGCTTCGACCTGCCGGCCGCGCTCTATGCCTGGAGGCAGCCGATCACGATCAGCTTGTGCATGATCGTCAAGAACGAGGAGCAGACGTTGGCCCAATGCCTGTCGAGCGTAGAGGGAATCGCGGACGAGATCGTCATCGTGGACACCGGCTCGAGCGACAGAACGAAGGAAATTGCCGGACGGTTTACCGACCGCATCTACGATTTCGAATGGATCGACGATTTTGCCGCGGCGAGAAATTTCGCCTTCGGGCAGGCTAAGATGGATTACATGTTATGGATGGATGCGGACGATTCCTTCCTGCCCGCGGACGCGGACAAATTCCGCGAGCTGAAAAAGTCGCTGCAGTGGGATACGGACGCGGTCTCCATGGTATATAACCTGTCGTTCGACGAATACGGCAACGTGACGTCCAGTTTGCGCAGAAACCGGCTGGTGAAGCGCGAGAACGGATTCCGCTGGATCGGCGTCGTGCACGAATATCTTGCCGTTTACGGGAAGATCGAAAATGCGGACATTGGCGTAACGCACAACCGCCAGCATACGCAGACTGATCGCAATTTGAACATTTATGCCAGAAAAGAAAAAGAGGGGGTGCCGTTCTCCTCGCGGGATTTGTATTATTACGCCAACGAGCTGTTCGATCATTCGATGTGGGAAAAGTCCCTGCATTATTACGAACAGTTTCTCGACCGCAAGGACGGGTGGATCGAGGATGTGATCAACGCCTTCGGCCAGGCCGGCGATTGTCTGCACAAGCTGGACAAACGGCTGGAAGCGAAAGCGAAGGTGCTGCAATCGTTCGCCCATGCGCTGCCGCGTGCGGAGAACTGCTGCAGATTGGGCTACTACCATATGGAGGAAGGCGATTATGCAGGCGCTGCGTTTTGGTACAAAACCGCCGCTTCGCTGGATAAGCCGGTCAGTGCCATGGCGCTTATGCGTCATGCGTGCTGGACCTGGCTGCCTCATCTGCAGCTATGCGTTTGCTACAACAAGCTGGGACGGAACGATTTGGCCAAGCATCACAATGAGATTGCCGGGACGTATTTGCCCGATGACGCCAGAATCCGGTCGAATAGAACTTATTTTGAAAGCTTGGAAGCTTCCCGCGAGTAGCGGTGCCCCTTCCTGTCGCCTGATGAAAGAAAGCCGCTCCGTAAAGCGGTTTTTTTTCGTCGATGGGCGAAAAAATTTCTTCCCTTCCTCGAAGAAACACGTTTGTTGTTCAGAGAATGTTTAGACCGCTCGTTTATAATCAAAGATCAGAACCGTGCTATCGGACGAGCGGCGGGAGAACTGTCCGCGATAAAGGCAGTAAGGAGGGTGCGTAATGAACGCCATCATAGTGGATGACGAGCAGCCTGCGATCGATGTGTTGAAAGTCATGCTCGAGCAGGACGGCAGAATCGAAGTGGCCGGAACGTTTCGCAAGCCGGCCGATGCGCTCGAAGCGATCGGAACGCTGAGGCCGGATGTCGCTTTCTTGGATATTCAAATGCCGCGAATGAACGGCTTGGAGCTGTCCGAGCGGTTGCTGGAGGTACACGAGGAACTGGAGATCGTATTCGTAACCGCCTACGATCGATTTGCGCTGGAAGCGTTCAGAGCGAACGCGTGCGACTATTTATTAAAGCCGGTAGTTGAAAGCGATCTGGGCAGGACGATTATGCGGCTGTACAAAAGAAAACGTCTCCCTCCGAAAGATGTGCAGCCCGGCAACGCTATCCGCGCTTACTGCTTCGGCGGTTTTACGCTGCTCGGGATGCCTCCCGAGGGTGTGGCTATCCCTTGGAGAACCGTCAAAATACAGGAACTGATGGCTTATTTGTTAATCCGGAAAGGGCAGCAAATCAGCAAGTGGGAAATGATCAACGATATATGGCCCGATTGCACGGAGGAGCAGGCTCATTCCCATTTGCATACGGCCGTATATCAGATCAGAAAGACGTTGAAGCTGTACGGCGTCAACGCCCGCATCGATTTTCGCAACGCCCACTACCGCCTGGAGGCGGACGGACTGTGGAGCGACCTGGAGCAGTTCATGAAGCTCTCCGAAGGGGACAAGGAAGTGTCGTCGGCCAATGCGGGAGCTTATGAGCAATGTCTGGAGCTGTATAAGGGCGAGCTGTTCGGCGCGTGGAGCTATCCGTGGAGCATCCGTCTGAGGGAAGCTTGCCGTCTGCGCTATGCCGTTATGACCAAGAGCCTGTGCGACTATTTGATCGGGTCCGGCCAGCACCAGACCGCCTTGCAGCGGATTCAGCTGCTGATAGACACTCAGCCTCTCGACGAGGAAGCCTACATGCTGTCGATGCGGATTTATAAGTCGTTAAATAACAGGACCGCCTTTATTTCGCAATACCAGAAGCTCGAGCGGCTGCTGCAGGCGGAGCTGGGAGTATTGCCGGAGGAAAAGGTAAGGCGTCTTTACGAGAGTTGGGCCGGTATTATGACGGAATAGGCACGCAGCCGGGGAGCTCCGAAATCCGGAGTAAATCAACGCCCTGCTGGAGGATATTCGGATGTTTACAAAATCGTTACACGCGCAGGGCATTATATGTATTCTATCCGTTCTGATCATCGTTTCCTCCTTCGCCATTCCGATCTACAAGTCGTCCCATTCGTTCCGCCCGATTGCACAGGACGGCGTTGTCGATTTGGACGGATGGGATTGCCGGTCGGCGGATATCGTCAAGCTCGATGGGAGATGGTCGTTCTACTGGGGCGAGCTGCTTACGCCTGATGAGGTCGGCCGCGATCGGCCGCCCGTCTCCGGATATATGGAGGTGCCGGGAAATTGGGACGCCGTCAGCCTCGGAGGGACACGATTGCCGAAGGAAGGCTACGCGACATACAGGCTGAAGGTGCTGCTGCCCTGCGACGAAGGGACATTCGGGGTCAAAACGTCCAACATTCGCGCGTCCAACCGCATTTTCGTCAACGGCGAGCTGATCGGAGCAAGCGGCTCGCCTGCTTCTTCCGCCGATGCGATCGTACACCGGAACACGCCGTACGCCGCTTATTTCGAGCTGAAGGGAAACCGGGAAGCGGATATTCTCGTCCAGGTGGCAAGCTTCAAAAGCTATAACACGGGCATCGTGCATTCGATCTCGTTCGGCAACCAGCAAGCTGTCGCCGCGCTGAGCGAATACAATGTCATGGTGGACGGCATGATCGCCGGAGGCTTCTTCCTCATCTTCCTATATTTCTTCTTCATGTACTTTCAGCGCTTGAGCAAGGAATTGCTCTACTTTGCCCTGTTCGCCTTGAGCAGCTTCGTCTTTACGATTACCCACTACGATAGGCTGTTGATGAAGCTTGTTCCGGGGCTGGAGATTATGCCGCAGCTTATTTTGGAGAACTTGTCGGCAATAGGCGTTATCGCTTTTTTCTCGAGGTATACGTATTATTTACTGCCCGGGCTGTTTGCCAAATCCGTATTGCGCCTGATCGATGCGGTCATGCTCGTCTACGTCGTCCTGATCGTGTTCACGCCGGCTACTTATTATGCGCCGTACATTTACTCGCTGATCCCGCTCTCGCTGTTCTGCCTTGGAGTCAACGGCTACTATTTGTGCAAAGCCGCGCTGCAGCGCACGAGAGGCTCGGTCTATTTGGCGCTGTCCACGCTATGTCTGGCCGTGCTGATTTTGAATACGATGCTGAATACGCTTTGGAAGGTGGACGGTCACTTCTTTCTTCCGGTCGCCCAGCCTCTGCTCGTCGTCTCGCAGGCGCTGTACATGTCGCTTGCGTATACGACGGCGTTTCAGACGATTCAACGGCTCACGCAGAGATTGTCCGAGGTGGACAAGCTCAAGGACGAATTTCTGGCCCATACGTCGCACGAGTTCAGAACGCCGCTGAACGGCATCATCAATATTTCGCAGTCGATTCTGGACGGAGCCAGAGGACGGCTGGATTCGGAGCTGAGAGAGGATTTGCGCCTGATGCGGGACGTCGGCAAACGTCTCTCCGCGCTTGTGCACGATATATTGGATTATTCGCGGATCAAGCACAGGGATTTGGCGCTTCATCCGGAGCATGTCGACCTGTTCATGATCGCGAACGTCGTGGTGGAGCTCCACGAATATCTCATCCGCAACAAATCGCTTCGGCTCATCAATAGAATTCCATCCAAAACGTTCTATGTGTATGCCGATGAAAACCGCCTCCATCAAATTATGCGGAATCTCGTGGACAATGCGATCAAATATACGGACCAAGGAAGCGTCGCGGTTGAAGCGGTGTACAACAGCGATGAAGTGTGGGTCAGTGTGGAGGACACGGGAAGGGGGATCCCCAGCGAACAATTCGAGCGCGTATTCCAATCCTACGAGCAGATCGAGCCGGATAGTCCGCGCATGCCGGGTGGCTTCGGCCTCGGGCTGTCCATTACGAAGCAACTGGTCGAGCTTCACGGCGGGAAAATATGGATACAATCCGAGACGGGGAAAGGGACCAGGATGACTTTCTCCTTGCCTGCGAGCGTAAAGGAGCGCGAAGAATCGACCGGTGCGGCCGGCCCGTTTCCCGTACCGCCCCCCGTTCCCGTCCGTGATCCGTCGACATCCGAACCTGTCGGAAACGGGAGGAAGCCTCCGTATAAATTGCTTATCGTCGACGACGACTACAGCAATTTGCGCGTAATGCTCAATGTGCTCGCTTTGGAGCATTATGCGGCCGATGCCGTTTCCAGCGGCGAAGAAGCCGTCAAGCTTCTGGGTGGAGGCCACCGCTACGATATGTGCATAATTGACATCATGATGCCCGGGATGTCGGGTTACGATTTGTGCAGAGTTATCCGAAAATCTCATTCTTTGCTGGAGCTGCCCGTGTTACTTGTAACGGCGGGCTCGCAGCAGGGCGATCTTGAGGCGGGTTTTGCAGCCGGAGCCAACGATTTTTTGCAGAAGCCGTATAATTTGATCGAGCTGAAAAGCAGGGTGCAGACGCTGATCGGACTGAAGCAGTCGGCGAGTCTTCTCGTCCAGAAGGAGATGGCCTTTCTGCAGGCCCAGATCAAGCCGCATTTCCTGTATAACGCGCTGAATACGATCCTGTCGTTCAGTCATAGCGATCATGCCAGCGCCCGCAAAGTATTGCGGGAATTCAGCAATTATTTGCGCTACAGCTTTGATTTCAAGGACCATTCGGGCACCGTTCCGCTGCATAAAGAGGTATCGCTGCTGAAGTCGTACGTGGAAATCGAGAAGGCCAGGTTCGGCGGGCTGCTGAACGTACAGTTCAGCATCGATCCCGACGCTCTTCATTGCGAGGTCCCGTCACTGATGCTGCAGCCCCTCGTGGAAAATGCGATCCATCACGGCATCATGAAGAAGGAAGACGGGGGCAACGTCATCGTAACCGTTCGCATGAGCGACGGACTTGATATGAAGATCGCCGACGACGGCATCGGCTTCCCCGTATCCGGTACTCCGTGGCAGGAGCTGAAGCCGCAGAACACCGGGGTAGGCTTGCAAAACATTCACAGAAGACTGCTTTCCATGTACGGGGTCGGACTTGATATCGCGAGCGAGCCGGACAAAGGCTCGACCGTAACGTTGCGTATTCCGTTCCCGGACAAGGAAACGCAGGCGGGCGAATAACTTGCCCGCGCACGGATATATGCACTCGTATTCTCGTATTAATGAAGAAAAGGAAGAAGGCAGCGACTCGGGCTGTCTTTTTTACGTTTGACCCCGAAGAGGAAGCGGGGCGATGAACCGACTCGGCATACGCCCAGGTACATTTCCTTCCCGGCGCTCATATTCTAAGATGTAGTCTTCATTACTACCGAGATAAAGGAAGCGAGTCAACGTGCGTCAAGCGATCGCCATATTGGATTCCGGTGTAGGGGGACTTACGGTTGCCAAGGAAGTGATGAGGCAGCTGCCTCAGGAGGAAATCGTCTACTTCGGCGATACCGACCGGGCGCCGTACGGTCCGAGAGCCACGGATGAAGTGTTGGAATTTACGGAGCAAATCGTCAGTTACCTGCTGCACTTTAAACCGAAGATGATCATTATTGCATGCAATACCGCGACCGCCATAGCCCTTCAGCACATTCGTTCGTTGGTCGATATTCCGGTCGTAGGGGTCGTACAGCCAGGCGCCAGAGCGGCGATCAAGAAGACGAGGAACGGCTCCATCGGCGTGATCGGCACGGAAAACACGATTCGCAGCGGCGCTTACCAGCATGCGCTTCAGGCACTCAATCCGCATATTCGAGTCGTCGGATTGGCTTGTCCGAGGCTTGTACCGATTGTGGAAAGAAGGCTGTACCGTACGGATGAAGCGAAGGAGGCCGTGAGTCAGTCGCTGCAGCCGCTACTGAACACAACGATCGACAGTTTGATTCTCGGATGCACCCATTACCCGTTTCTGTCTTCGGCCATTGCCGAGGTGGTAGGGCCGCGCGTGTCGATGATCAGCTCGGCCGACGAGACGGCCCGGGAAGTCAGCGCGATTTTGCATCATCGGGGACAACTGGCCCGATCGGGCAAAATACCGATTCACCGTTTTTTTTGCAGCGGAGACCCGAATACGTTCCAAGCGATTGCCCAGGAATGGCTGGGGGAGCAAATTAAAGTATCGCCGGTATTTTGGCAGATGACCCGCTTGTCCGGGAACTGATTCGCAAACGATACGACAGAGCGAGAAGGCGGAGCGAACGGACGCTCCGCCTTCTTCAACTATTTTCCGGGAAAAGCCCTCCGGAAAAGCAAGGCGCATAGCGCGCGCCAAACAATCATAAAGGAGGCAATTAAAGGGAACGCTACGACTGCGAACGTTCCGGTAGGGAGCCGCCCGAGCCATAGGGAACGGAGGACCAGACCGAGCGGGACGGCCAGGCAGCACGTCAGGAGCGCATACAGCACCGCTTTGCCGACAGAGGAAACGGAGCTTGGCCGGTAAGTGCGGACGACCGCAAGAGCGATGACCCAACCGAGCGCAAACGGGATAGCGGTTGGCAAGGCGGCGAGAAGCGAGAACGTCATATCGTGGTCCTGCCTGCCGAGCAAGACGAACAAAAACAGGACGAGCAAATCCCCGCCGACGAGGATGAGCAAAGGCATTTGTAGCGATCTCCTTTTAATCGGCCGAACAGCCGGGTAATGAATAGTATCGGTGACGCTTTCCGCCGATGAACGTTGCGGAAGAAGGAGGGGATCGTATGATCCGCAGACTGCTGTCGTACAAGCATTGGAGCTCTGTGGTCGGCCGGGTAATCCGTCTGGTCGGTTCCAGGGGAATTCCGGTTAAGGAAAAGCTGCTCTTCGGCATACCGGTGCTGCTGTACTGGGTGCTTCCGGATGCGATTCCGTTTCTTCCGATAGACGATATCGCCGTTACGATGATCGCGATGAATTGGTTCGCGGCGCGCGCGGAGCGCAAGTACGGGCAGATCTCTTGACGGGTCGGCTCACAGCATATGCTTGTCGTATTCTTCCTCGGGCAGCCGTATCCATTTGCGCAAATAGCCTTGATCATACAGCGCTTTGACCAAAATGATGAGCACCGGCGACAAGATGACGCCCGCTACGCCGAACAGCGACAACGAGACGATCATGAACGAAAGCATCGTAAAGGCGGAGACGCCCAGCGAATCGCCGGTTATTTTGGGCTCCAATATTTGCCGCGTGCCGACTACGACGACGAGCAGGACCGTCAGCCAGACGGCAAGCTTGATGTTGCCAACGACGAACAAGTAGATGATCCATGGGATAAATACGGTAGATACGCCGAGCAGCGGCAGTACGTCAAAAATGGCCGACAGCAGCGCGATCGAGAATGCGTTGCCCACTCCGAGCAGCAGGAGTGCGATGAAGACTAGCACGAAGGTTAGCGCTATGAGCTTCGATTGGGCTTTAATATAGGTCACGATGCCCTTCAGCACGTTTTCCTTCAGGAAAAAAAACGCGGTCTTGAACGTACGCGGCGTCTTGTCCGAGGCGAACCGTTTCCACGATTCCGACTCGATGCTCAAAAAATAGGCGAGGATGACGCCGATCGCAAAGTTGAACACGAACGACGATACCGAGGAGAGCATGCCGAACAATCCGCCCAAAACGGTTGTAGCGAATTTGGCCCCTTTATCGGTGACGATCGTCGAATATTCCTTCGCTTTGTCGAGCCAATCCGACGGGATCGCATCCAGCTTGGATTCCCAATACCACATATTGTTGAACAGCTGTTCCTGCAGTGTTTTGGCATAGACGGGAATTTTCTGGGTCAGCTGATAAATTTGCGCCGTGAATATGGCCCCCGCCCCGATCAGAACGCCGAGAATAATCAAGATGAATACGAGCGTCGATATGGTGGTGGCCAGCGATTTCTTCATCCCTTTGCGGTTCAGGAACCGGGCGAACGGCTCGATGATCGCGAAGATGACCAACGCGAGAAAAATCGGCGTGGCGATCCGGTATAAGTAGCTGAAGGCAAGCATGAACAAATAAATCGTCAACGCCATTAACCCGATGTCGAACACCGTCTTGTAATATTTTTTGTAAAACGTGAGCATTGCGTCACCTCGGACCAAGGATGGATTCTCCCCACATTTTATCGGTTTGGGGATGGGAAGTCCACAAAAGTTAGACGATGCCGGCAAAACGTGGTATCATTTTGTAAATGACAAGTCAAACAAGGAGTGGAACCATATGAACGTAAAAATTACGAGAGCCGCGGCGAAGGTGCTGCTGAAAGAATTGGAGCAGGAAGAAAACAACGGGCTGAAGGTTCGGGTCAAAGTCGACTTTACCCACGGCAACCACGTTCATTACGCGCTCGGATTGGACGAGCCGTCCGAAGACGACATTGTAGTGACGACGGACAAAGGGATCGAGATCGTGATGGAGAAAAACGAAGCGATGCTCGACGGCGTCAAGATCGACTATTTATATATGCCTAACGAAGGATTTGTCATTACGAACCCGAGCAAAGGGAATACCGGCGACCACTAAATCCGATTACTCCTGGGCCGAAAGAGGGAACTCGAAAGACATGGCCAACGACATACGCATTTGCGATAAATGCAAACATATGAAAATCAAGACGGCGCTTTCGAAGCTGCAAAAGCTCGCCCCGGATACCGACATCAAGGTGGGCTGCAAATCGTATTGCGGTCCTTGCTCGAGGGCGGCTTTCATATTCGTTAACGGGCGGTATATTACGGCGCCGACCGAAGACGAAGCGATCGAGAAAGCGCAAAAGTATATGAAGGCATAAAGCGAAGACGGCCCCATACGGGCCGTCTTTCTCTTTACAGCCGGACGAGCCGCCTACGTGCAGGCGGCTGCGGTTCGCTACCGTTTCGGCTTGCCCGGCCGTCTTCTGGCCGGCGGCTTGCTGCGCAGCTTTAGCAAATAGGCGCCGTTCAGCAGTCCGGCGATGCCTCCGAGGACAAGGACCGTTTGAATCCATACGTCGCTCCTTTGATAAATAAAGACGAGCGCGGACGTTACGGCGAACGCTACGGCGATGACCAGTTCGACGATGACGAGAATAAGCATTCGGTTGCTGCGCATGAATCGGTCTCCTTTTAAGATAGGTAGGTAGTCCTTCTCGGGCTCTTGTCCCCTTATCATATCAAATAACGGACGCGGTAGGATATATGAGACGACGGTTCCGTGTTATAGTGAAAAGAAAACGGTTCGGGAGGAGAGTGTAACGAATGGAAGCTGTAGTAGTCGCAGGGATCGTCCTGCTTATAACATTGCTGTTGATAGGCAACGCCTCGGGCAAGAAAAAACGGCCAGGGAGGACGGGAAATAGGGGAACGCGATCCGTGGGCTCGAGGCCGTCTCCGCAATTGCCGCCATACGAAACCGGCGTATTGCCGGATCGATTGGGATTGCTGCCGGACGTTCCGTTGCATGGCACGGCCCGGCGGTTGGAGCGCGCTTTCGACGCCGGCTTCGGGTCGCAGCTGAAGCGTCGCGTGCTGGATAAATATACGCGAATGACGGAAGCGGAATATGATTATAAGCTGCTGGAGCTGAAACGGTATTTGCTCATGAATGCGGTACTGAAAGGGGTTCCGATGTTCAGCCCCGAGGTGGACGACATTTGGCATGAAATGCTCATGTTCACCCGCGAGTACGAGCGGTTTTGCGAGGAATGGAACGGCAGAACGGTTCATCACGCACCTCACGGGGAAGCGGAGCCGATGCCTGGCGAGCGGGCTTGGTTCGATTGGGTGTACAGCCAGTTGTTCGTAGCCACCCCATACAGCGGCCGGATATGGCGCGGATTTTTCCGCTACCCGCTCGATGCCGGGCTGCTGCAGTCGTTGGAGCGCGAAGCTCCGGAAACGATAGCCGAGAAAAGGTTCAGCGGGGCGTCGGCACAGACGAATCCGGAGACGGAGCAGACGATAGCGCTGCTCATACGGAAAGCGAAGGAGCAAATTTCGCAATCGAAAACCGCTCCTGCCGCGAACGGAACCATACCGGGGACGGGGAGTCCAAATGCACGCGAACGGTGGCAGGATCGGCCCGATTCTTCTTCGGCGTATTCGGGGACTGCCAACTTCGCGATGCTGGGCTCCGCGATGCTTCTGTTCTCGATGACCGATCCAACCGGCTACGAGCAGCAGATGGAGGCGATTATGCCCGAGGAAGAGAAGCGCAATCAGTCTTCGTGCGGCGGATCTTCCTGCTCGGGCGTAAGCGGAGACCGCCGCGATCCGGATTCCGGGGACGGAGGCGACACCGGAGGGAGCTCCGATGGAGGCAACTCGTCGGGCGATTCCTCCTCATGCAGCTCCAGCTCTTCTTCTTGCTCGTCCGGCTGCGGGGGCGGAGGGGACTGACCGCTCTTGTATGGCAAAGCGGCTATGGATGGATTAAAGGCGGTGTAGCCTTCTATATAGCAACAGGCATGAAGTCGGCGTCCCGATAATGGTTTGTTCCGACAAGAATGAACCCCGTTTTGCTAATGCTGAACTCAAGTTCGCCATTAGCAGGACGGGGTTCATTTTTTCTCCGCAGGTGCCGGACTAACCGGAGCGGGAAGCTGCGGCGGGAACGGAGGCCGATCCGGCCTCCTTCTCCTCGCCGCATCCCCCGATCAGCGCGAAGCCGAGGATGAGCAGCACGATGGCGTACGCATAGACGAACGCTTTGTTGGTCACCCCGGTCTACACCCTTTCGCGGGCCAAATCGATTTCTTCGATGAAACCGACCAGCGAATCGTGCAGCCGCTTGCGCGCTTCCTCCTCGATCGTGAGCTTGCCTTGATCGTCGCGGAGCACTTGGGAATCCACGATATATACGCCGGTTTGCAGACGGGTTGCTCCGAGAGCCGACAGGACGGGCTTGAGCGAGTAATCGATGGACAGAAGATGGGCGATCGTGCCGCCTATGGCGACGGGCAATATCGTTTTGCGTACGAGCGCCTTCTGCGGCAGCAGATCGAGGAACGTTTTCAGCAAGCCCGTGTAGGCCGCCTTATATACGGGCGTGGCGATTAGGACAGCGTCCGCTTGCTCCACCGATGCGATGCTCTTCAGCACCTCTGGGCTGTCGAAACGGGCGTGAACCAGATCGGCGGGAGGCAAGTCGCGGACTTGCAAACGTTCTACATAGGCGCCGGATGTTTCCAGCACATATTGGGCGTAATCGAGAATGCCGTTCAGACGGGAGGACTCGGTCGGACTTCCGGAAATAATTACGATTTTGGACATATGGGACACCTGCTTTTCTTCAAAATGGTTGCATACCTCGTAAAAAATATTGGCGGACAAACGCACGAAAAAGAGGCTTTCGCCTCCCGCTTCGATCATACGAATCGGGGTGCGAAAGCCTCCGGCGGTCCGGTAGGCTTATCGGCTTTGCTGTTTCAGAGGCTCGGGACGGGAACGGCCCGGACTCGCGGAGTACGAATCGAACCGTTTCCGCTCCGTCCGTTCGATTTGCACGATTTTGCCGTCATGCACGATGATCTGCACGTTGCCGTATTCCAACCCCTTCACGCTGCTCAATATGCGATCCGCCCAAACGTCATCCAATTGAACCGCATTGCCCATCTTGCATTCCTCCGTTTCGAATCGATCTTTATCAACTATTCCTATAAATATAGTTGGTTTATCTATGTGGGCATCTTATCATCGGCTGGCTGCGGCTGTCAATCGTCTCCGGAGATGTTGTTGGAATGATTTAAAGATGGACCTGGCGGTTGGAAATATACGGTTTCCCCGCGTTTTTGCGATCCCGGCGGCCGGAGGCGCTCGGTCCTTTCGTTCAAAATGACGGAAATTTGGCGAGCGTCCGCAGCCGGTTTTTCCGATGGTTGGAGCAAACGGGAATGCAACCGTCGAGGCTGACAATGCTCCATATTTCCGGATGCTTTCGTGTATATACTTTCCGCTTCTACGGACTTATGATCAAATACGTAAGCTAAAGATGAAAGCGTTTTAGAAACCGATTACTGGGAGGTCGACTCATGAAAAAACGCGTATGGACGAAAGGAAGAAAAGGCGCGAGCCTGCTGTTGTCCGTCTCGTTGCTGGCCGTCTTCGCGGCGGCATGCGGGGGGAATACGCCGCAGCAAGCGGATGGGCAAACGGGAGCGAGCGGGGGAGAGACGCCAAAGGAGCCGTCGAAGGAGCCGGTCACGCTCGTGTTTTATTCGAATAACGGCGGTACGGTCGAGGCGTTCGACCAGCGGTTCGGCGATGCGCTCCGCAAGAAGTTTCCGCATTACACGATCGAGTATATCCGCGCCGAGAAAGGAACGATGCTGCCCGATCTCGTAGCTGCGGGGAAGAAATTCGATATATTTTTCGCTTCCATCGGCAACTATGAAAGCGCCCTGTTCGAGTACAAGCTGGAGAAGGATATGACTTCGCTGATCGCGAGCAAGCAAATCGACTTGAACCGGTTCGAGCCGTCGATCATCGAGGCGATGAAGCAAATTTCGGGAGGCAAAATGTACGGCCTGCCGGTGTTCAACAATGTGATGGTGACGTTCTACAACAAAACGATATTCGACAAGTTCGGCGTGACGTACCCGAAGGACGGCATGACTTGGGACGAAGCGCATGCGCTGGCGAAAAGACTGGACAAAAACGAAGGCGGTCGCCAATACGTGGGCCTGACGGTCAATCCGGGCAAAATCATCAGCCTGAACCCGTTCTCGATACAGGCTCTGGACACGAAGACGGGCAAGCCGACGATCAACTCGAACGACGGCTGGAAGAAGCTGTTCGACACGATGTTCGTCAAGCCGCTGCAGGATGCCGGCGTACGCGAGGAAATGGCCCGGCAGAAAAAAATTCCCGACCACTACTCTTTCGTGCGCGAGCATAATTTGGCGATGTATGTATATTCGGCCGATCTCCCCGCCGTACTGCCGGCGGAAATGGAAAATGTCGATTGGGATATGGCGGCGATGCCGCATTACGCCGATCAGCCGCGTATCGGCTCTCAGGCGTATCCGAGCTACTTTGGCATTACGACCTTGACCCAACATCCGAACGAGGCGATGGAGGCGATCAAATATTTGACCTCGGACGAATATCAGCTGGACATGTCCAAATCGGGCAACATTCCGGTGCTCGGCAAGGAAAACATCCAGAAGGCGTACGGGACGGAAGCGAAATACAAGGATAAGCGCCTCTCGTCGGTATTCTACAACAAATCCGCCCCGATTCCCCTCAAGTCCGCGCTCGATCCGGCGATCGCGAACATTTACGCGAAGCAGGCGGCCGCTCAGATGGCGCTGACCTCGATCGATATGAACACCGCGTTCCGGGTGGTGGAGGAAGAGGCGTTGAAAACGATCCAGCAGGAGAACAGCAAGTAAACTCGCATTCGGGAGGTTGGGACAGTGACGAATAGCAACAGGGCGTATTATATGGCAAAAGAACGGGAAATTCGATGCCGCATCGTAAGCGCGGAAGACGGATTCGGCGCGGAGGCCGCTGACGAGTTCCGCAGGGCGGTCCGCAAATCGTGCGGAGCCGGGACGGAATCGGCTGCGGTGGAGGAACCGGAGGTTATTCCGCCGGACGGGGTGCAGGTTGTGTTCGTGCGGAACGGGGAATTGGAGCGGTACGGGGTCGCGTCCAAGCCGCTCCCGGAGGAAGGATATCGCATCGTGTCGACGGAAAACCGGCTTCTGTTCGCGGCCGATGCCGATTTGGCGCTGCTGTACGGGGCATGCGATTTTCTGGACCGGTATATGGGCGTACGCTGGCTGTGGCCGGGAGAGCTCGGCACGTTCGTGCCGAAGCGCGATACGTTCGTCCTGCCGGACATCGATACGATCGACCGTCCGCAGCTGGAGCACCGCCGCCTGCGCTCGGCGAAGAACACGCCCGAGGTGGCCCGCTGGAATGCGGCGCACCGGATGGGCAACCGCTCGGTGTTCAAGTTCGGGCATGCATTTACGCATTGGTGGTCGCGCTACGGGCAAGACCGGCCGGATTACTTCGCCCATCCGCCGCAGGGAGAGCGGCAGGTGGAGGACGATCGGATCAAGCTGGACCTGAGCAACGAAGCGGTCGATGACGCGATCATCGCCGAATGGACAGAGGCCGGACGTCCGGACAATTGGAACGTGTCGCCGAACGACGGTATCGGCTTCTGCGTCAGTCCCGGCTGTCTGGCGATGGATGAGCCTCCGGATCCGGACGAGTCCGCCGTATGGAAGGGGAGCGTCAATTTGACGCCGCGGTACGTGAAGTTCTGGAACCGGCTCATTCGCAAAATGCGCGCTCTTAACCCGAACGTGACGTTGTCCACCTATGCGTACAGCTGCTACAGGGAGCCTCCCGCTCCGCCTCTGCGGCTGGAGGACGGGATGATCGTAGGCATCGTCCATTCGTGGGAAGCTTACGACCAGTGGAAAGGCTGGCACGAGGCCGGGGCCAGGCTGTATTTGCGGCCGAACTGGTGGCATTACGGCGCCGCCGCGCCGCATCTGATGCTTCGCGCCACCGGAGCCTACTTCAAATTTGCTGCCGGGCACGGCATGCTGGGCTTCGATTTCGACAGCATTATGGGACATTGGGGAACGCAAGGGGCGAGCTATTACTTGATCGCCAGATTATCCGTAAGGCCGGAGCTATCGTTCGAAGAGGTGCTGGCGGAGTTTTGCTCGGCTTTCGGCGAGGCGGCGCCGGCGATACGCGAATACCTCGCCTACTGGGAGACCTTCTCGGAAGAAGCGGCGTACAACGTCATCGCCCGCAAAGCCATTCCCGGCAGCGTCGAAGGGAAATTCGAACAGGTCGTCGCCCGATACGATCTCCCGAGCGCTCCGACGAGCGCGGGTTGGTTCACGCTGCCCTATTTGCTGACGGACGACGTGCTGCAGCCGGCGAAGGCGATTCTGGACCGGGCGGAAACGATGCTCGCGGGCGGAGACGGCGCCGACGCGGAAGCGGCCGGCCGAATCGGATTTTTGCGGGACGGTTTGCGGCACGCGGAGCTTACCCGGGACGTCATCCGTTACGGATACGAGCCGTCGCGCCCTGCGGGTGCCACGTTGGAGCAATACGTCAAGCTTCGGAGCGAGCTGGACGAGCTGCGCGCGGAGCTGGATGCGAGTAACGTCGTGTGGAAAGACTTTACCGACCTTCAGGAGTATAGACGGAACGTGCCGACCCACGAAGACCGCACGACCGGCTGGGAGCGCGGAGCGCCGTCGGAATTGTCCGGAAAGGAGGTGGATGATATTAACCGGGGACTTTTTTAAACCGGTAGTTTCCCGGTATTCGCAGGTAACCATACTTTCGACGGTAAAGGAAGGTGCGAATCATGAAAGGGACATGGAAAAAAGCGGCTTGCACGGCGGCGGTTGCCCTCGGTGTGCTGGCGGGGGCTCTGCTGGCCCCGTCCGGCACGGCGTTGGCGGACGACCCCATCCCGGCTTTCCCGGGAGCGGAGGGCTACGGCATGTACACGACCGGCGGACGCGGCGGAGCCGTCTACGAGGTGACGAATCTGAACGACAGCGGACCGGGCTCGCTGCGCGATGCGGTCAGCGGCAGCAATCGGACGATCGTCTTCCGCGTAGGCGGAACGATCCAACTGAATTCGCTGCTGCCCGTCACCGGGTCCAACCTGACGATCGCGGGGCAAACGGCTCCGGGGGACGGCATCGCGGTGGTCGGTTATCCGATCCATATCCGGGCCGACAACATCATTATGCGCTACATGCGCTTCCGGCTCGGCGACGTCAACAATTACGAAGCCGATGCGGGCTTCGCCGGCGGCCGCAAAAATCTGGTCATCGACCATTGCACGTTTACGTGGGGGAACGACGAAGTATTATCGATGTACCCGAACGAGGACGTTACCGTCCAATGGTCGATCGTCGGAGAGGCGCTGGACAACTCCGTCAATCACGAGGGCAGACACGGACTCGGAGGCATATGGGGCAGCGGCGCCAGCTACCATCATAATTTGATCGTCCATAACCTGGACCGAAATCCCCGCTTCATGACTTACCCGAATCCCCCTTTCCCTCCGGATCGGGTCATCGATTTCCGCAACAACGTCATCTACAATTGGAATCTGCACTCGATCACTTATGGACAAAACTTGAATTTCAACGTCGTCAACAACTACCTCAAGTGGGGACCGGATACGCGGAGCGATAAGAAGGCCGTCATTCTGGCCGCCATCCGCGACTCGACTTATTACCTGAACGGCAATTATGTCGACGGCTCGCCGACCGTCACGGCGGACAATTCGCTCGGCATTCTGTATCCGTCGGCGGGAGCGATCAATTTGACCGCATCCGAGACGGAAATCCCCCGCACGGAAGGCTACCCGGAGACAACAATCACGACGCATACGGCAACGGACGCCTACGAGCTCGTGCTCTCCGGAGCCGGTGCAATATTGCCGAAGCGGGATTCGGCCGACGCGCGGACGATATCGGAGGTACGCAACCGGACGGGGCGCATTCTCGATTCGCAGCGGGAGGTCGGAGGCTATCCGGTGCTGGCTTCGGGCACAGCTCACGTCGACACCGACCACGACGGCATGCCCGACTCGTGGGAGATCGCGAACTCTCTCGATCCGAACGACGCCTCCGATCGCAATAGCGATGCGGACAGCGACGGGTATACGAATCTGGAGGAATATCTGAACTCCATCGTCGGCAACGGCTCCAACAATCCGGTTGTTAGCATCACGACCCCGGCGATGCATTCCCATCTGACGGCGGGCGGCAGCGTCACGATCGACGTGTACGCTTGGGACAGCGACGGCACGGTGCAGAAGGTGGAATTTTATGCCGGCGACACGAAGCTGGGAGAAGATATGTCGAGTCCTTACTCGTATACTTGGACCGGCATTCCCGAAGGCGCGCATTATTTGACGGCACGCGCCGTCGACAACTCGGGAACGTCGACGACCTCGTCTTCTTTTCCGGTCTACATTGACTACACGGGCAGTATTTCGCCTTGGGAATCGCTTGATATCGGCACGGTCGGCATACCCGGGCACGCCGATTTGACCGGAGGGACGTTGACGGTCAAAAGCGCGGGATATATCCGAAATACCGGCGACGCATTTCAATATGTGTACCGTCCGCTCGGGGGCAACGGCGAGCTGATCGTGCGCGTCGATGCGATTACGCGCACGAATGAAGAGGCGAAGGCCGGCATCATGATCCGCGATTCGTTGACCTCGGACTCGAAGATGGCGATGGTCGGTCTAGACAACAACATGCAGCAGTACCGCCCGACCTTCTATGAACGGACGGCGAACGGGGTCCAATGGGTGACGGAGCAGGAAAGCTTTACGGTGCAGCTGCCGTATTGGCTGAAGCTGATCCGTTTCGGCGAGCGGGCGTCCGCCTACATATCCCAGGACGGGACGATATGGACGCTGGTCGGCGAGACGGAGTTCGGGGACGGGGACGCCTACATCGGCATCGTGTCCGATCCGGCCCAGGAGCCGCATGACCGGTTGAAATATAATACGTCCCGCTTCTCCGGCATACAGTTCAACGAGATTCCTGACGTTCCGGCAGCGCCTGCGGGGCTTGCCGTGTCCCGTTCCGTATACGACGTTCAATTGAGCTGGAATCCCGTCGCATACGCCGACGGTTATATCATCAAGCGCAGCTACACGAAAGGCGGACCGTACCACGAGATCGGCATTTCGTCGACAACCTCCTATACCGATACGACGGCGCAGTCAGGAATCAATTATTTCTACGTCGTTCATGCGAGCAATACGTATGGCGAAAGCGTGTTTGCTTCGAATGAAGCGAATGGGGCGATTCTGGACAGCGATCCGCGTACCCATCTCGTCTACGAGGATTTCGAATACGCGACGCTCGCGACCCGGTCGCCGCCTTTGTTCCAGCCGAGGGAAACGACGTTGGCCAACTATTTGACCGTAGCGACTGTGCCTTCCGGCTCCAGCGGCAACGCCTCCGAGCAAACGCTGGAGCTGTACGACGCGAGCGCCGTCACGACGGAAGGCTCGTTCGCCTTCCCGGACCAGGGCGGCGTATTCACGGTGGAAGTCGATTTCATGGAGCCGGTCACGCTGAACCCGACGCGGGTATTCCGGCTGCTCACGTCCACGCGTTATTACGTGGAGCTGATGATGTACAAAGGCAACGGCTGCGGCGCCAATCCTTGCTTCTCGTACCGGGCGTCGGACGGCATCTACTACGCCTTGCCGAGCAATAACGGGTTTACCGCCAACGTCTGGTACAATATCCGCGCATCCGTCGACGTGCCGAACGAAGAAGTCACCTATTGGATAAACGGATTGCCGGCCGGAACGGTGCCGTTCTACAAGGCCGCCGGTTGGCCGAGCCCGGCCAGTCTCGCCAAGCTCGTCACCTTCTCGGACACGTCCAGGCAGTACAGCTATTACTTGGATAACGTCAAGCTGATCGTGGACGGTCCGGATGTGCCGGCGCTTCAGGCGGAAGGCTCGGACGCTTCGGTACGGCTGGAATGGTCCGCGGTTGCCGGAGCGTCATCGTATAACGTGTATCGTCTGAATCCGGTTACGGGCCGATATGTTCCTGTCGCTCTGGGTGTGGCGGGCGGCGAATGTACCGATTCCGGCCTGACCAACGGCTCGATCTACACGTATGCGGTAGCCGCCGTTCATCCGTCGACCGGGGAAGGCGACTATTCGCAAGCGGCGGCGGCCGAGGCGGGAGCGTAAGAAATTCCCGTTGCGTGCTTGTCCCGACATACGGATCGGGTACGATCCAACCGATACTCCGGCAGCTGTATCGCCGGAGTATTTGGCGTCCGCACCCGCGAAGCGGCGAGACGATTCGATCGATCAATAATCCAGCTATTCCATACGTATTGTTTATATGAATCGCGCCCCATTCTTTCTATGATAATGACATGCACCGTCACGGTATGCGGCATAAGCAGCTCAGGAGGAATGAATGATGAATGAAGGCCCATCGTTGATCGACACCGACGTCCATAACGCGGTCGGCGATCTGATCCCGTATTTGCCCAAAGCTTGGCATGCGCAATGGAAACGCTCGAGCGTCGGCATAGGCGGATTTTATACGTCCCCCGTCAGCGTCAGCCGATCCGACGCCGTTCCCGATCGGGGAGGCGCCCCCGGGGGAGACCCGGAGTTTATGATCAAGGACCATTTGGACCGGTACGGGATCGATTACGCGATCTTGACCGGCTCGAACATATTGGCCATATCGCTGCATCCCGACCCGGATTATGCGAACGCGGTCGTCGCGGCTTGCAACGACTGCACGATCGAGACTTGGCTGAAGGTCACCCCGCGGTTCAAAGGCTCCGTCTTCGTCAACGCGTCGGATCCGGCCGAGGCGGCCACAGAAATAAGGCGCGTAGGCGGCCATCCCGACATGGTGCAGGTCATCCTCACAAGCGCGGCCAGAATGCCTTACGGGCAGCGGTTTTACCACCCGATATACGAGGCTGCGCAAGAAATGGGCCTTCCCGTCGCGATCCATCCCGGAGCCGAAGGCAGAGGCGTTTCCGGCGCGCCCACTCCGTCCGGATATCCGACGAGGTATATGGAGTGGCACAACATTTTGCCGATCAATTACATGGCGCATATCAACAGCCTCGTATGCGAAGGAGTATTCGAGAAATTCCCGCGGCTTACGTTTGTCGCGATCGAAGGCGGAATCGCTTGGCTGCCCCATCTGATGTGGAGGATGGACAAAAATTACAAAGGCTTGCGGGATTCCACGCCTTGGCTGAAGAGGCTGCCTTCCGAATATATCGTCGACCATGTGCGGCTGACGACGCAGCCGATCGAGGAACCGAAAAATCCGGAGCATCTGGTGCAAATATTCCAGATGATCCAAGCGGAGAAAACGGTCATGTTTTCTTCGGATTATCCGCATTGGGATAATGACAATCCGAGCCTCGCGCTCCCGCGAATGCCGAAATCGATGAAGCGGCGCATACTGGCCGGGACGGCGGCCGAATTGTACGGGCTGGACCGCAAGCCGGAGGAACGGCAGTCCGAAGACCGGCTGCGCGGGGAACCTATGGCGCCGGTTGCCGCGTTCCATGCGGCGGGCGGGGAGGAAGAGGAATGAAGCAGCGGCATTATGCGGCCCGGACGGGCGATATTCCCGAGGGCGGGCGGAAGCTCGTCCAGATCAAGGGGATGGAAATCGGACTGTTCCGGGTAGGAGGCGAGCTGTACGCCTGGCGCAACGTATGTCCTCACGCCGCGGCCCCGGTATGCCGGGGACCCGTATGCGGAACGAAGCTGCCATCCATGGTCTACGAATACAAGTACGGGATGGAGGGGCAAATATTGCGCTGCCCGTGGCACGGTTGGGAATTCGATCTCAAGTCGGGCGAGCATCTGGTCGATCCCGCCGTCCGTCTGAGAGGCTTCGACATCGAGGTGGAAGGCGAAGACGTATATGTCATGCTCTCGTCCGGAGAGAAACGCTCCGGATAGACGAAGCGTACGGGCGGTTATGGCATGGCCGCAACAAAAAGGTTGATTTCGGGCCCGTGGCCGGTACAATCAATAGTAGGCAGAGAGTATCGGCGTTCGCCCGGCGGCATGAGCAAGATCAGGAATGCGCTTGATCGGGCCGATCCGGGAGGGCGGCGGTGTAATGAACTATGAGGTGCTCGAATCGTTTCAACCCGTTCTGACCAAAATTACGGAGCGGGACGAGTCCATGTGGCAACGGTACGATTATGATTTGCTCAGGGAAAGAACGGAAATACATTCCCTCGCCTATATATCCGACGGGGAGGGGCTATTGGAGCTGAACGGCGCCAGATTTGTCCTCAGAAAAGGCATACTGATGTACGTGCCGCCCGGAGTCCGGATGCGAATTACGACCGGCAAGGTCAACATGCTGCGTTATTTCTCCGTATTGTTCCATTACGGCGAGCTGCGTTGGGAAGGAGCGGACGGAGTATGGCAGGACACGACTCACGCCGCGCTCCCGCTGAACAGCGTATACTACGTTGAGGAATATCCGATCGTTCTGGACATTTACCGTCGGATGACGGAAATATGGGACGGCAAGAAGCCCGGGTACATGTGGCACTGTCGCATGGAATTCATGCAATTGCTGCACCGGCTCATGAGATGGATGCTGGAGGATTCGCAGGAGGGGGTGCGCAGCGCCGCTTTGGTCGATTCGATCATCGTCTACTTGCGCGACCATCTGCACGAGCCGTTCGACCGTTCGGCCGTGGCCGCCAAGCTGGCGCTGTCGCCCGGCTATTTCTCCGTCCTGTTCAAAAAGTATACGGGCTGCACGCCGATCGAATACGTGACGAGGCTGCGCATCGACCGGGCGAAGCAGCTGTTGATGAACAGCGATATGCCGGTAGGACGCATAGCGGAGGAGGTCGGCTACGCCGATCCGCTTTATTTCACGAGACTGTTTACACGCGAGACGGGAATTTCGCCGCGGGAGTTTCGCAAGCTGTAATCATACGAACATAAGCTCGAACGAAGGCGTGTTCAGGAGAAATCAAGCCTCCTCTTCGCAAAAGGTGCGGGATGGAGGCTTGGTTTCTTTATGTTTGGGCGGCTTTTCGCCAGTCCCGCGGGAGTGCGAATCCGCAAATAGCGGAAATCGAGTACGTTGCGGACGCGAATTGCAGTGTAGACAGCGAAAGTAACGGAAGGCTATTCCTTTATTTCGCGGTGCATGCCCATTCTTCCCCCGCAAGCAAGAAGCAACGGAAGTCGGTTCCGTTATGTTCGGAACGGTCGCGGAAACGGGAGTTTAGCGGAAAAACGTTCAGCTAGTTTCTAGGGAGTGTACTGTACCGGTTTCTCCAAATTGGCTTCGAAAAATCACGTATGCGGACCGGATTGTCGTATTTTTTTCGCAAAACGGCGGATATAGGTTACAATGGAACAAAGCGGTTTTAGCGAGGAGTGGCATAATGGCCAAGGATGAAGTAATTTTGACGCAGGAGGGCTTCGATAAATTGGAGGCGGAGCTCGAAGAACTGAAGACGACGAAGCGCAAGGAAACGGCCGAACGGTTGAAGGTGGCGATCAGCTACGGGGATCTGAAAGAAAATTCCGAATACCATTCGGCCAAGAACGATCAGTCGTTTATGGAAACCCGAATCAAGATTTTGGAGAATATGATCCGAAACGCTCAAATAGTCCAAGCAGAGAGCTTGGACAGTACGACGGTTCAAGTAGGTTCTACGGTTATTCTCCATGATATAGAGTTTTCCGAAAATGTGGAATACACGGTTGTAGGCCCTGCCGAGGCCGATGTGACGAATAATAAAATCTCTTACGAGAGCCCCTTGGGCAAAGAGCTGCTGGGAAAATCGACAGGCACCACGATCAGTGTTACCGCGCCTTCCGGATTAATCAAGTACGAGCTGCTAGAAATCAAAATCGTGTAATAACGTCATTATTCGCAAATTGCCGTGGATTCCGACGACATCGCTCCACGATAGTTCATACAAGCCAGCGGCAGTCGAGGACTATATGCGTCCCGGGCTGCCGCTGCGTTTTTTTCGTAAACCGGCCCGGAATATTCAAGTAAATCCAAACAGTCCTTACTTTCACGATAACGATAAGGGTAATATGAGATGAGAATAATTGGATCGTCAGGAGGCTGAAAACGTGCGTTTCGTCATTAGGGATGCCCATCTGGGAGACGCCCGATCGCTGATCGAGCTCAGAAAGCAATTGGACGACATCCATGCGGAAGCTCGTCCCGATCTGTTTGCAAGCGGTTATTTTTACGATGAGAACGAGATCGTAACGCTGTTCGCCGCACAAAAATCGAAAATTATCGTAGTGGGGGACGGGAGTTCGAGCCGCGTGCTCGCATACATGGTCCTGAACACGGAGAAGGCGCCGCAATCGCCGATTTTCAATTACCCGAGAACGTTCGTGTACATTAACGATTTATGCGTAAGCGAGGCGTACAGAGACCAAGGCATCGGAAAAGCATTGATGGAATATGCGATAGGCTACGCCAAAGAAATAGGGGCGCACACGCTGGAATTGAACGTGGCCGAATTCAACATGAAGGCGATCGGATTGTACGAATCGATGGGCTTGCGGACCCGAAACAGAAGAATGGAGCTGTTGCTGGCAGAAGAAGCCAGAGGACGGGACGGGGATGAATGAACGGAGCTATTTAGCCGATTGGCGGGCTGTCCTGGACAGGAGGGTCGTGGAAGTCGTCGACTGCTACAGCAAGGTCGAAGGGGTCCGTGCGTTGATACTCGGAGGCAGCCTTGGGGGAGGGAAGCCCTGGCCCCTTTCCGATATCGACATCATTCCGATTTATGAGGATTGCGATCAGTCGACGGCAAACGAAACTATCCAAGAGCTTAGGGTACGGCTGATAGAGGGTTGGGAAAAGGAAGGCAGGCGGACTGCGCTCGATGTCGGTACGCTTTATTTTCCGGCCGGACTGGCTTCGAAAATCGTCCAAGCCGAGCCTGCCTCCTTTGAGACGCTGCTGGACCAGCCTTCCGTCTATTATTGCCTGGACAAGGCTTATGGGGGAAGGGCGCTATTCGATCCTCTCGGGATAGGCCGCGATTTGGTGAACTGGTTCAACCGGCATCGATTCGAGGACGGAATGGTCGCGCTGCGTATGAACAAGCTGAAACGCCGTTTCGCGGAAACCGAGACGGTTCTGAGCCAATCGATTGCCGACGGCCGGCATTTGGAGGCGACTTTCCACCTGTACGAAGCGGTGGAACACCTGCGAACGTATTTGTTGGAAAGCTGGAGAGAACGGGATAATTCGTTCGCGCGGCTCGGGACGAGATTCGATAAGCTTGCCGCCGCCAAAAATGTGCAGCACGTGGCCGATAGGTTCAATCATTTGAAATCGCTGGACGATCGCTCCGTAATCGGCAGAATGGAATGCGCTACGGATTGGATTCGGGAACGGCACCGGCTCTCGCATAGGAGCAGAACAATGGTCGGGGAAGAAGTAACCGAAGTTCAAGACGCCCGCGACGTGCTGAGAGTGTTCGCGCGGTACGAGATGAGAAGCTTGATACGGGAGCGGGTCGGGGTGTGCCCGGATTGGTTGGGGGTCGTGACGCAAACGGAGGAGCTGCGGTTAAGGCATCGACAACTCACGGAGCTTTGCCGCGAAGTGCTTGAAAGGAGTGATTAGGAGGCGGCCGGTTGGTAAATAATACCCTTATACAAATCGGTAACGGGGGTATTGCTTTGAACAGATGGATACGGAGAACGCTGCTTGTCCTGATTTTGTGCATAGCGACGAGCGGCGGCGCAGGGTATGCCGATACGAATCAAGCCTTGCAGGCGGCTTTTATCCGCAATGGCGATTTGTGGCTGAAGCTGGATGAAGCGGACGAGCTGTCCGTTACGAAGGACGGCAAAGCGACCGCCCCAAAATGGTCGCACGATGGCAAATTCGTAGCCTTTGCCGCCGGAGATCAAGCCAACGATATTTGGGTGTACAGTCTGGAGAGCAAGCAGCGGCTTCATGTATATAACGGCGCATCCCGCTATGAATGGGCTCCTGACAAGAACAGGCTGGCCTTTCAAACGGACGGGGTTCTGAGCTACGCGGATGTAAGCCCGGAGCGGGTCGAGCCGTTTAAAAACGTTTCTTCCGGAGTCGACAACTATTCCTGGCTGCCGAGCGGTACGGGCTTCCTGGCTTCCTCTGCCGCGCAGATGCTTCCGACCGGATGGACGAATGTCAAGCTGTACGTGATTCCGGCGGACGCCAATATGGACCCGGGCAAAGCCAAATTGCTGTTTACGCTTCCTTCCCAATCGAGAAGCTTTTTTGCCGTTGGCACAAGCGCGTTCAAATGGTCGACCGACGGAAAATGGATTTCGTTTCTGGCCATACCTACGGCTTCCTGGTCCGCGGACAGCAACACCCTTTGCGCGCTATCCTCGGATGGCAGGACGTTTCGGCAAGTGGGCGAGATGCTGCGCTACGACGAATGGTTCGGCTGGGCGCCCGGTCAAAGCATGCTTGCCTATATTGAAGGCATAGGCAGATTCGCGATCGAGAACAAGCAGGTAAGGGTCAAGGAATTTCCCGTTATCCAACGAGTCCCGTATACGCCGAAAGGATTTGTGGACAGGGATTTCACGTGGGACAGCGACCGGTACATTACCGTTGCCCGATCGAAGGAAAGCGAATGGGTGAACGATGCCTCTCTCAGACCTTTGCCGTCGCTGTACCGGATCGATCTCCACCGCAACGAGCAGAAGCAATTGACGAGTCCGCCGGACCATTACGGCGATTTTTATCCGAATGACCTGGCTTCGGGCAAAAAGCTGGTCTGGCTCCGCTCCGACCGGGAGCGAGCCGATGCGTGGATGTCCAATGCCGACGGGACGGAGCCGGTGAAGCTGATTGCCGATATCGACGCCGCATCCTCGTATTACGACGCTTGGAGCTGGGGCTCCGTCATCGCGTGGTACAACCCGCGTCGTTAGCGTGCTAACAAACGAACAAGCTCCCGCTGCCGTTATTCGAATGAATAAACGGGGGCGGAAGCTTGTTTTGCCGTTTGCTAGCCTTTTTTCTTTTTCCATTGCGCCACCTGCGGATTGCCGTCCGTCCGGCTCGCGTTCTGGGGTTGGGGAGCGGAGTCGAACCGTTTCCGTTCGGTTCGTTCGATTTGCACGATTTTGCCGTCATGCACGATAATTTGCACACTGCCGTATTCCAAGCCGGCGACGCTGCTCAAAATCCGCTCCGCCCATATATCGTCCAATTGAACCGGAATGCTCATAACGGATCCCTCCTGTTTGTAAAATGCCGGGAAACAGCCGCATCGCGGTCTGCGTTTTCTATGGATCCTTCCCCTGTGGCAAGCGGCGAGGGCCCGGGTTAGGGATTGCTCCTGCGCGAATGCGTACCGGTTATATGTTGTACGGCATCGGATCGGTTTTCATGTTGTTCTCCGCGATGCGCGAATGCTTGTCGTTGAATACGTATAGGCGATGAATGAGCACGTTGACGCTGTCTCCGGCTTTGAGCGGATCTTTCTCCAGGGAACGATATGCCGATATCGTCTGGGAGCCGATCTGTACTTCGACCTGCCAGCTGTTTCCTCGGAAAAATACGTCGCGGACGATGCCGGCTTCCGCCGCAAGCGGGGTAGGCAGCTCGCCGATTTTGCCGATCTCGACGAATTCCGGCCGGATAATCGCTTTGGTCCCGGGCAGTTCTTCCTCGAAGCCTTTCAGCCCGCCCGGGTTGTCCAACTGGCTCGATTCGCCGATAAAGCCGGCCACGAAGGGCGAGAGCGGGTTTTTGTAAATATCGATCGGGGAGCCTTTCTGCTCGAGGCGTCCGCCGCTCACGATCATGATTTCGTCGGCTACCTCCACCGCTTCCTCCTGATCGTGCGTCACGAAGATGGTCGTGATCCCGATTCGTTCGATCGTCGCTTTCAGCCAGGCGCGCAGCTCCTTGCGAACCTTGGCGTCGATGGCCGCGAAAGGCTCGTCGAGCAGGAGCAGATGAGGCTCCGGCGCGAGGGCGCGGGCGAAGGCGACGCGTTGGCGCTGGCCGCCGGACAATTGATTCGGGTACCGTTTATCCAGCCCCTTCAGCCCTGTCAGCTCGATGAGCTCCGTGACGCGGGCTTTTATTTCGCTCTTCGATCTTTTCTGGACCGTCAAGCCGAACGCTATATTGTCGTATACCGTCATATGGCGGAACAGAGCGTAGTTCTGAAATACGAAGCCGATTCCCCGCTGTTGCGCGGGAACGTCGTTGACCCGCTTGCCGTCGATGTAGATGTCGCCGGAATCCGGCGAGTCGAGTCCCGCCAGCATCCGCAAAATGGTCGTTTTGCCGCCTCCGCTAGGTCCGAGCAGACCGATCAGGCGTCCTTTTTCGATGCCGAAGCTGATATTGTCCGACGCGGCGTAGGTGCCGAACGTTTTGATCAAATTGTTCACTTCGATGTACATTGCCCAGTTCCCTCCTGATTTTCCGGGGGCTCCCCCAAAAGTACTCGGAATAATCACTTTTGGGAGATAGATTCCGTTTGTACGGTAGCCTGATGATGCTTCCATTCGACGACGCTTTTTACGACCAGCGTGACCAGCGCCAGCAGCACGAGCAACGAGGCGACTGCGAACGAGGCGGCGAATTGGTATTCGTTATACAAAATTTCCACGTGCAGCGGCATCGTGTTCGTTTCGCCGCGAATGTGACCGGAGACGACGGAGACGGCTCCGAATTCGCCCATCGCCCGGGCGTTACACAAAATAACGCCGTACAGCAGTCCCCATTTGATATTGGGGAGCGTGACCCGCCAAAAGATGGTCCATCCGCTGGCGCCGAGACTGACGGCGGCTTCCTCTTCCTGGCTGCCCTGCGCCTGCATAAGCGGAATCAGCTCTCGGGCGACGAACGGGAACGTGACGAAGACGGTGGCCAGCACGATGCCGGGCAGAGCGAAAATGATCGGAATGTCGTTCTCGATGAAAAACGGGCCGAACCAGCCTTGGGCGCCGAACAGCAGCACGAAAATCAAGCCGGAGATGACGGGCGAGATCGCGAACGGCAGATCGATCAGCGTAACGAGAAATTGCTTGCCGCGGAATTGAAATTTGGTGATCGCCCAGGCCGCCGCAACGCCGAAAACCGTGTTGAGCGGGACTGCGATCGCCGCAGCCGTAAGCGTAAGCCGGATCGCGGACAGAGCTTCTTTCTCGACGATGGCAGCGAAGAATACTTCGGCCCCTTTCCGGAAGGCTTGGGTGAATACCGTAATCAACGGCAGGATAAGCACCAATCCGATAAACAAAAGCGCGATTGCGATAAGCAGCCATTTGACCGCGGTCGTTTCGCTCGTGGCGGCCGTCCGGGGCTGGCTGGATGGCGATACGGTACGTGCGGCTACAGTTCCGGCCATGGAAATTCCCTCCTATGCGTTGATCGTACGGCGGCTTGCACGCCATTGCAGAAAGTTGATGACGAGCAGCAGAACGAACGAAATGATCAGCATGACGAGGGCTATGGTCGTGGCGCCGACATAGTCGTACTGCTCCAGCTTGGTCCGGATGAGCAGCGGCGCAATTTCCGTTTTCATCGGCATGTTGCCGGAGATGAAGACGACGGAGCCGTATTCGCCGATCGCCCGTGCGAAGGCAAGGGCGAAGCCGGTGAGCAGCGACGGCAGGATGGCGGGAAAGATGATGCTTCGGAACGTTCGCCACCGGGAAGCGCCGAGGGAAGCGGCCGCTTCCTCGACGTCTTTCTCCAAATCCTCCAGCACCGGCTGGATCGTCCGGACGACGAACGGCAAGCCGATAAACAGCAGAGCGATCGTAATGCCTAGCGGCGAGTAGGCGGTCTTGATGTCGTATTTGGCGAAAAAGCTGCCGAGCAGTCCGTTTTGCGAGTAAATCGCGGTCAAGGCTATGCCGGCTACGGCCGTAGGGAGGGCGAACGGCAGATCGACGAGTCCGTCGATAAACCGTTTGCCCGGAAATGAATAGCGAACCAGCACCCAAGCTACGATAAGTCCGAATACCGCATTGATGAGAGCGGCGGTCAACGACGTGCTCAAGCTGACCTGTATGGAGGCGACCACGCGGGGATCGGTGACCGTCTCCCAAAATTTGCTCCAGCTCTGCCCGGTCGATTTCACTACGATCCCGGCTAGCGGGAACAGCACGATCAAGCTCAAGTACAGAACGGTAAAACCCATCGACAAGCCGAATCCCGGCAGGACGGAACGTTTCTTTTTGGATTTCCGGAATCCCCGCGAGACTTCGCTTGGCGGGATCGTTTGGTTTGCTGCCATCGGCTCAGGTCACTCCTGTCACCTAATTGTATAAGAAATTAGGCTTAGCTAGTTTCTATAGTTTGGGACTCTACTTGGAAGGTTTATAAATTTGGTCGAAGGTGCCGCCGTCCGCGAAATGCGTCTTTTGCGCTTTTTGCCAGCCGCCGAAATCTTTGTCGATCGACAGCAGCTCGATTTTCGGGAATTGCTTCTCATGCTTTTTCGCCACGGATTCCAGGCGAGGACGGTAAAAGTTTTTGGCGGCGATTTCTTGGCCTTCCTCGGAGTACAAGTATTCGAGATACGCTTGCGCGACTTCGCGGCTGCCTTTCTTGTCGGCCACTTTGTCGACGACGGTGACCGGCGGCTCCGCCAAAATGCTGAGCGACGGCACGACGATCTCGAATTTATCCGGACCGAACTCCTTCAAGGACAAGAACGCTTCATTTTCCCAAGCGAGCAGTACGTCGCCGATGCCGCGCTCGACGAAAGTGGTCGTCGATCCGCGTGCGCCGGAATCGAGCACCGGTACGTTTTTGAACAGCTTCGCAACGAAATCTTTTGCCGCATTCTCGTCATTGTTGTTATGCTTCAATGCGTAGCCCCATGCGGCCAAGTAATTCCAGCGCGCTCCGCCCGACGTTTTCGGATTCGGCGTAATGACGCTGACGCCCGTCTTGATCAGGTCGTTCCAGTCTTTGATGCCCTTCGGGTTGCCTTTCTTCACCAGGAACACGATGGTGGAGGTGTAAGGCGAGCTGTTGTCCTTCAGACGCTTCTGCCAGTCGGCATTGATCAGGCCCTTCTCTTGAATCGCGTCGATATCGTAAGCGAGCGCGAGCGTGACTACGTCGGCTTGAATGCCGTCGATGACCGAGCGTCCTTGGCTGCCGGAGCCGCCGTGCGATTGTTTGACCGTTACTTTTTGATTGGCTTTGCCTTCCCAATATTTGGCGAATGCTTTGTTGTATTCTTCGTACAGCTCGCGGGTAGGGTCGTAAGAGACGTTCAGCAATTCGATCGGCGGCTTGGCGGCCGTCGCGGCCGGTGTCGAGGTTGCCGGCTTCTGGTCTCCGCCCGAAGCGGTGGTGTTCCCTCCTCCGCAAGCGGTAAGACCCACTAGCAGAATGGCGGAAATGGCGGACAGCAGGATTGGTTTTTTCATCGTTTTCAAACTCCCTTTTTTTCTAAAATATAGTTTTGTTTGCAAGGCGGAAGTGTTCGATCTAGTTGCCCAAGTCTCCGGCTGTCCGGTTGACCGATTAATCCTATAAATATAGTAGGTATTAATTATGGATGCAATCGTAACACCGCGGGAAATGGGTGTCAATACGGCATGGAGATTATGTTATTTTGGAATTAAGTGCTTCGTCCATGGCGATCTGCCGCCCAAAATTCAGAGCGATTTCGAACGTTTCCCCTATGTTTGGCGAGAACTTTTGTTCATCATGAACTTTTTGGTTTTCCATAAGAAAAAGTAATAAATGGGACATGAGCGTTCGCCGTCGATGCGGGAAACGGAGTCCTCCGCCCTCTCCGCCAATGCACAGGTTACTCGATGTTTACAATATGCGATAGATGCGGCAACGGTGCTATGACGGCGGCATGACGCGCGAAAAGTAAAAATATTTTCATTTCGGTCAACGCAGACGCTTACGGGCGGTGAGGCCCGTTCGATAAAATGGAGAAGCGCAAAAGCCATAGGCCGCGCCAGCATGACATATCAACGGGAGGTCGAACGGGTTGCAGCAACAACCTAACGCGGCGACCGGAGCCAGACGGTCGACAGCACGCCGCAGCAAGCGACAATGGAAGGAAACGCTGACAGGCTATGTATTCATATCGCCGATGCTCCTCGGTGTCACGTTATTGACGATAGTGCCGATACTCGCCTCGTTCGCGCTCAGCTTTACGGAATGGAACTTTTTGCTCGGCTTCAAGCAGGTGAAGTTCGTCGGACTCGACAACTTCGAGCGGCTGTTCGCGGACGAAGCTTTCTGGAAATCGCTTAAAAACAACATCATCTTCATCCTCGTCGTGCCGATTACGCTCGCCGCGTCGCTCGCGCTGGCCATCCTGATCGATCGGTACGTCTATTTCAAGGATCTGTTCAAAGTCATTTACTTCATGCCGTACATTTCCAGCGTCGTGGCCGTCGCCATCGTCTGGCAGGTGCTGTTCCATCCGTCGTACGGACCCGTCAACAACTTTCTCCGCTCGATCGGCATCGCGGATCCGCCGAAATGGATCGCCGACCTCCATTTCGCGCTGCCGAGCGTCATGATGATTATGGTGTGGGTATCGATCGGCTATAACCTGATCATCTACATGGCCGGTCTGCAGTCCATACCGAAAGACTACTACGAGGCGGCGGAAATCGACGGGGCCAAGTCGTGGCACAAATTCCGCTTCATCACGCTGCCGATGCTGTCGCCGACCACCTTCTTCCTGATGATTACCGGTATTATCGGGACATTTAAAGTGTTCGATCTCATTCAGGTGCTGACCAAGGGCGGACCTGCCGGGTCGACGTCGGTCGTCGTATTCCATCTGTACGAGACGGCGTTCGTCAACCTGAAGATGAGCTATGCGTCCACGATGGCATTGTTCCTGTTCGTCGCCATATTCGCGGTTACGCTCGTTCAATGGTGGGGCCAGCGCAAATGGGTGAATTACTAGAAGGGAGAGGGCCATGATCAGAGGTATAAACATTCGCAAGCTGCTCGCAACCGCATTGATGCTCGCGTTCGGTCTCGTATTCCTGCTCCCGTTCGCCTGGATGATTTCCTCCTCGATGAAGCCGGAGGCCGACGTGTTCCAATACCCGATCCGGTGGATACCGGAGCATTTCCAGGCCGTGAAAAACTATACGGATGTCTGGGCCGGGCAATATCCGTTCTATCTCTATTATTTGAATTCGATCAAAGTGACGCTGATCACGACGTTCGTGTCCGTTCTCGTCTCGTGCATGGCCGCATACGCCTTCGCGAAAATCCGCTTCGCCGGCAGCGGGGCGTCGTTCATGATCGTCCTGGCCACCTATATGATTCCGTCGCAGGCGATACTGGTCCCTCAGTTTATCCTGTTCCGCCAGCTCGGCTTGTTCGATACCCATCTCGGGCTCGTGCTGCTGAACTGCTTCAGCGTGCTCGGGACGTTCATGCTCCGGCAATTTTTCCTGGGCATCCACAGCGAGTATATGGAGGCGGCGAAAATCGACGGCGCGGGCCATTGGCGCACCTTTTTCCGCATCGGCATTCCGCTCGTGAAGCCGGCCATCGCCACCTACGCGATATTGCGGTTCATCTGGACGTGGAACGACTACCAGAACCCGCTCATATTCCTGAAAAGCCCGGATTTGTTCACGCTGCCGCTCGGCATCAAGAAATTCGCCGACGCTTACGGGGAGTTTTATTCGCTTATGATGGCCGCTTCCGTATCCGCGATCATCCCGCTCCTGATCATATTCATCGTCGGACAGAAGCAGGTCATCGAGGGCATATCGCTCGGCGGAGTGAAAGGGTAAAAATAATTCCAAACCGGTAAAACGAGTCGCCTTTCGCCGCGCGCAAGGCATGCTATGATGCATACAGAACGCCAATCGAGACGAAATACGGGGGGATACGGCATGTGGAAAAAACAATGGACGGTCATGACGACAGTCATGCTCGCGGCGGGGGCGCTGGCGGCTTGCGGCAGCGATAGCGACGAGAAGAAGCCGGGGGCGACGGGGAGCGGCGACGGAGCCAAGCCGAACGTTACGGTGCGTTTCCATGCGCAGAACGCAACATTCGATAAAACGATGATGGCTCCGGTCATCGCCAAATTCGAGGAGAAAAATCCGGGCGTCAAAATCGATTTTGTCGGCATGACCGAGCCTACTTCCGACGAGGTGACGAAAAAAATCGACCTGCTTGCCGCTTCCGGAGAGCCGCTCGACGTCATCCTGCTGGCGGACGCCCGCAGCTACTCGCAGCGTGCGGCCAACGGCATGCTCGAGCCGCTCGACAAGTTCATCCAGAAGGAAGGCTTCAAATTCGAGGACGAATACAAGACGGATACGAAGTGGAACGGGAGCTATTACGCGCTGCCGGGCACGTTCAACCAATGGTTCGTCATCATGAACAAAAACCATCTCGATGAAGCCGGCTTGAAGGTGCCGACCGTGGAATGGACTTGGGACGACTATTTGGATTACGCGAAGAAGCTGACGAAGGGCGAAGGAGCCTCCAAGCGCTACGGCACCTATTACCACTCCTGGGCGGACTACTTCCTGCTCGGCATGTGGAACCAGCCGGGCAAAAACGACATCGTATGGACCGACGGCTCGCTCAATATGGATCATCCGGGCGTGCGCAAATCGCTCGAAATCCGTCAGCGTTCCGAGATCGCGGACAAGTCGGCGATTCCTTACGCGGACGCGCTTTCGCAAAAGATCGCCTATCGTCCGATTTATTTCAACCAAAGCGTCAGCATGATGGCGATCGGCTCCTGGATGATCGGGGAAGTCGGCGGCACCGACCAGTTCCCCGCTACGTTCAAGACCGTATTCGCTCCGATGCCGAGAAACAGCCAGTCGGACCCGGCCGGGCACGCGATGTCCTCCTCGAACTATTTGGCCATCGCCTCCACGTCGAAGCAGAAGGAAGCGGCTTACCAGTTTTTGCGCTTTTTCTCGACGGAAGGCTTGACGATGATGCAAAAGTATACGACGTCGTGGAAAAAGGAAGATACGAGCAAGCTGCTCGACGCGATTATCGGCGCGACGAAGACGCCGCAAAATGTCGACAAGGAATCGCTGCTCTACGTATTGAACAATACGAAGCCGGTGACGCTCCCGCCCGCCCTTCCCTATCAGGCGGAAGTTTACAAGCTGTACCAGGAGGAAGCCGAGAAAATGCTGCTCGGGCAGCAGGACATCGCCGCCTCGATTGCCGGCGCCAAGACGAAGCTCCAGAAGCTCGTCGATTCCAACAAAAAATAAGCCAGCGAGCGAGGGAGCGGTCGATACCGCTCCCTTACCGGGCGTTTGCGGCGCCAGCCGGGTTCAGTCAGACATCGGCAACCCCGCGGGGATGGTAGTCGAGGTGCCGGAGCGGGATACTCCATCGCAAACGTTCCCGCACGGCTTTTACGCTTTTCCCGAACATTTGGTATACTGGTCATATACAAGTTTAAGCGGGAGTATGGTGCATCATGATCGGCAAAGGACCGAAACGAATAGGGAAACAATCTCTCCGCAACAAGCTGCTGCTGTCCTCCATCCTCTGTTTGATCGTACCCGTTCTGTTCAACCTGTTCGCCACGCAGCACTTTACCAAGGACGCGCTCCAGGAGCAGGCGGCGGCGAATGCGGCCGATTCGCTGGACGTCGTCGACCGTTATGTGACCAATTTGGTCAACAAAATGATTTACGTGACGAACTATTTGCAGTTCGATCCGGAAATATCGATGATCGTCTCGGAAAACTGGAACGCCTATAAGAACGGCAGTCCGATCGATGTCGTTTCCCAGGTGGCGAATGTCAAGAAGGTGGCGCAGAAGCTGGAAGCGATTTCGTTTCCGAACGAAAGAATGCATATGTCGATCGTGCTGCCGAACGGCACGTTTTATTCGAATTACCCGACCTCCGAATATGACCCGCGTTCCTTCGGGGAACAGCCGTGGTTTCCCCAATTCGCCCGGATGAGCGGCTACGATGCGTATTGGATCGGGATACACCCGAACTATTTGCAATACGACAAGGCGGAGAACCCGTATGTCATGACGATCGCCCGGGCGATCCGCGGTTTGTCGGGCGAGCCTCAGGCCTACATGATCGTCAGCTTGGGCGAAAGGCATGTCAGTCAAGTGTTCAGCTCCAATGTGTCGAAGCAGAACATTTTCCTCATCGACTCCGGCGGAACGGTGTTGTCCCAGCGGGAAGAGAGTCGGCTGGGCCGTCCGTTTCCGCATATGAAATTGCTGCCGCAGGAGGGGAAGGCGAACATGGCCGATATCGACGGGGAGGCGACGATGCTCGTCCGCAGCAAGCTGGCTTATGCCGATTGGCAGCTTATCGGCACGGTGCCCTACGACGAGGCTGTCGGCAAAATCACGATCGTCCAGCGCACGAATGTACTGGTTCAGATCGTGTCTTTCACCGCTTTTCTGGCCGTGCTCGTGACGCTTATCAGCCGGTTGACGAAGCCGATGATGCGACTCGCGCGCGTAGCCGCAGAGGTGGAATCCGGACAGTTGAATGTTCGCTCGCACATCCGCGGCCCCGACGAGATCGGACGGCTAGGCCGTTCGTTCGACCAGATGCTCGATCGGATCGAAGCGATGATCGGCCAAATCCGCGAGGAGCAGACGCTCAAGCGAAAGGCCGAGCTCGAAATGCTGCAGGCGCAAATCAACCCGCATTTTTTGTTCAACGTGCTCAATTCGATCCGGATGGGGATCATGATCAAGGGCGACAAGGACAGCGCCGCGCTCATCAGCTCGCTCGCGGCGCTGCTGCGGATGACGATCAATCGCAGCAACGAGTACATCGCGCTGAGGGAGGAAGTCGATACCGTCTTCCATTACGTCAAGCTGATGAATTTCCGGATGAACGAGTCGATCGTACTCGATGTCGCACTGTCGCCCGAGACGCTGCCCGTGCGGGTGCCGCGCTTCTTCATGCAGCCGCTTATCGAAAATGCGTTATTGCACGGTTTGGAGCAGGCCGGGGGGAAGATCCGGATCATGGCATGGTTGTCCGGCTCATGGCTTCTCGTCCGGATCGAAGACGAAGGGACGGGCATGGACGAAGAGAGGCTGCGCACGCTTCTCGACAAGCTGGACGGTACGGCCGTACCGGAACGAAGCGGCGCCGGGCTGACCGGAATCGGCGTCAAAAACGTCGTCGATCGGATGAAGCTGCTGTATGGGGCGGCGTTCACCGTCGACATCGACAGCTCGCCCGGACGTGGGACGCGGTTCACGCTGCATATACCGATTGAGCAAGGAGATGTATCCGATGCGTAATGTTATGCTAGTCGACGACGACGTGCCCGTACTCGATTTTATGAAGCAGGCTATTGACTGGGAACAGTTGGGATTACGGCTCGTAGGCATGTTCGAAAACGGGGCGAAAGCATATGAGTACGCCGCCTCCGTGCAGGCTCCGGACATTTTGGTCACCGACATCGGCATGCCGCACATGAACGGTCTGCAGCTGATCGAGAAGGTCAAGGCTCTCAGACCCGAGCTGTCGGTCGTCATATTGTCGTGTCACGACGAATTCAAATATGCGCAGCAAGCGATTAAGCTGGGCGTTGACGATTATATATTGAAAGAAACGATAGAGCCGGAGATGTTGGGCGAATTGCTGAGGGGCATTGTCGCCCGGCTCGAGGGGCGGGAGGCGGCCGTCGTCCCGGGAGCGGGCGACCTGGCGGACAAGCTGCCGGACTCCGGACGCTCCATCGTCAAGGAGCGGTTTATCCGTTCCATGCTGTACAATCCGCTTTCCGCCCCGGAGGCATGGAAGGAGACCGCGTCCGAGTTCGGCATTCGGCTCGGCTCGGCGCCGTATTTGCCGGTCCTGCTCGTGATCGACCGTTTCTCCGAAGCGAGGGCGCGATTCGTATCCGAGGATAGCTGCATGTTCGCGGTGGAGAACGTCACGGACGAGCTGCTGGGCCGATATGGCGGCGATGCCGCATCGTTTCGGGTAGCGAACCGGGAATTGCTGCTATTGTTCGGAACGGGAACGGACGAGAGTGGGCGATCGGTCGGTCTGTACCGGGTAGAGCCGGCGCTTCGGCGCATTCGCGGCGCGCTCGGCAATTATTTGAAGCTGTCCGTCTCGTTTGTCGCCGGCGGCTCGTCCTCGGTTGATCCGCACCGCCTTCGCGACGAGATGAGGCGGCTTGCGGCGAGCGGCGAGCACAGGTTTTATTTGCCGGAAGGCACGATCGGGGAGCTGGCGGAGCGCGAATTTTCACGGGACGATCTATTCGCCTATTATCCGGAGGCGCTGGAGACATTTCGACACGTCGTGCTCCGCCAGGAAGCGGAGCGGATCGAGCCCGTCGTTCGCCTCTGGGCGGACCGGATCCGGGAGCGCCGATTTGCCCCGGAGACGGTGAAGCAATGGTTCATGAAGCTGCTGCTCGATTTGCATATGAAGTTCATGACGATGGAGCGCGTTCCGTCCGCTTTCTCGCGCGAGGCGCTGCATCAGACATTTCTGGAGGCGGACCGGCTGGATCGGCTGGCGAGCATCGCCGCCGAGTACATGCGGGAGGCAGCGATGCGGATGAGCGCGATCTACGGACAGCCGAGGCGCGCGGAAATTTCCGAGGCGCAGCGATTCGTCGCGCTGAACGCGCACCGCAAAATATCGCTGGAGGAAGTCGCGGCCCACCTCCATTTGAACGCCAGCTATTTCAGCCGGCTGTTCAAAAAAGAAACGAACGAAACGTTCGTCGACTTCGTGACTCGGACGAAGATGGAGAAAGCGAAGGAGCTGCTCGACCTGTCCCGCTATACGGTGCATGAAATCGCCGACCGGCTCGGGTATGACAACAAAAGCTACTTCGTCAAGCTGTTTAAAGCGCACAGCGGAATGAAGCCCGGAGAATATGCGGGAAAAGCTCGCGAATAGGGCTTGCGCCTGCTGCAGCTGGAGTGACTGGAGTACTGAGTAGCCGGATAGCGCAATGAGTAAGCAAATTTGGTTCATTGGCAAGTAAGGGCCTACCCTTTTCCAGTCAACCTGCTGCTCTGGACTGGAGCAGCTCGACAAGCTGCTGTCCGACATAACAACCTGACCCCGCAAAAGTGGGGCGTTTGCTCCGATGCTTACCAAGTACTTAGCGGGGACCCCGAATTTTATAAATTCTGTCAAAAAACCGCGATCGGGCATAATGCCCGTTGTCGCGGCGGCCACGCTGATTACCGGCCGTTCAATGCGGATAAGCGCTGTCGTTCAAAACCCCGCACGGACCGCCGGCGGGATTGGCATCCAGCATCACTTCCGAGCCGTCGGCCCGAAAGAGCGGTCTGTAATGCGCGGCGATGCTGGCGGCGGAAGCATTCGCGTAGTGGCAGATGAACGCCCTGCGGAACCGGTCCTTCGTTTTGTTGCGGTAGGAGCCGTGGATCAGGTTGCCGTTGAAGAAGAGCACGTCCCCTTTGGCCATGACGGCCGGAACGACTTTACGGTCTTTGGGCGGCTTGACATAGTGGGTCGTAAACGATTCGTTCTCGTCGGCTTTGTCCGGACAGACGATGTCGTAGCCGTTCGTCTTCGGCACGACCAGCAGACCGCCATTATCCTCGTCCGCGGCATCGACGGCCGTCCAGGCGGCGATGCAGTTGCCCGGTTCGACCCGCAAATAAAAATTGTCCTGATGCAGCGCTTGTCCCCGCGAGCCGGGCGGCTTGTAGTAGAACATGCTTTGTGCGGCGAGCGGCTCTTCCTCGTACAAGTCCCGCAGTACGTCCAATACCGGCTTGTGAAGCATGTACGACTTCGCCGTTTCGTTGAACCGGTGCGGATGCATGACGCGCGGATACCGCTTCAGCGGGTCGGACGCGGCTGCGTTCAAATCCGGCATGAAATAGCCCGGTATCGTCCGATGGCTGATTTCTTCGAAAGTCCGCTCGATCTCCTTCAATTGCTCCGCCTCGAACAAGCCTTTGACGATCAGGAAGCCCTCGTTCTCGAACTGGCTCTTCTGATCTGCCGTTATGGCAGTCGGAATGCTGGTCATCGCGTTATCCCCCTTACATGCAAAAGATTGCTGCATTCAATACAATTCCATGATACTGCCGGCGTGCGGCCGCGGGTAGTCTCATTCGTGCCGAATACTCGCACGATCCTGCTATTTACGAATTGCTCCGCCCGGCGGATGATTGTCGTGCGGGAGCCGATACGATATGCTGGTGCCAACGGACATAATCGATTCTGTCCATTGGGCAGGGGAAAGGAGAGCATCCGGTTGGAAAAAGAGACGAACCGTCCCACAGCGAACAGCGCCTCGGCTTCCGGCGTCGTAATCGCCGGTCATTACAACGAGCCGGACACGTATGTGACCAAGCGCCCCGAAGGAATGGACGACTGGCTTATAACTTATACGCTGGGAGGTCACGGATATTTCGTAACATCCGGCACTGTCAGCCGCTGCGGAGCGGGCGATATCACTCTGCTGAAGTCCGGGACCCCCCACCAATACGGAACGGAGAAAGGGGAGCGCTGGCATTTCGTCTGGGCCCATTTCTCGTCCCGCATGATGGAGACCGGGCTGTTGCCCGACAAGGAACTGATCGTTCACCGCGTGGAGAGCGATGCGGTGCGCAAGCGCGTGTACCGGGCTTTCAAGAGGGTCATATCCGATTTCGGCGAGCGGGGACCGTACTGGCACGAGCTGAGCGAGAATGCGCTGCGGGAAATATTGCTGCTGCTGGCGAGAAGGATGAGCAAACAAACTGACCCCCGCATCGAGGAAACGCTTCGTCTGCTGTCGGAAGGGATGCGCGATACGGTGAGGATCGACGCCTTGGCCAAAGCTGTCGGTCTGTCCCCTTCGAGACTATCCCATCTGTTCAAGGAAACGACCGGCCATTCGATCGTGGAGACGTTGAATCTGATGCGCGTTCGTCAGGCCGCCCTGCTGCTGAGGCATACGGACCGGAACGCCTCGGAGGCCGCCCTCGACGTCGGCTTCGCCAATTACAATCATTTTCTGAATCAATTTCGCAAGCAATTCGGGGTAAATCCGAGTACGTTTCAGAAAAACGGGTATAGATCGAACCTTCAGTGACGGAACGGTCGGAGCTTCGAGTTGATCCTATAGTCCATGGAGCTGGCCGCTATATCCATTCCTTCTTATGCCTCTTGATGGTAATTTAAGTATGCAGTGCAGTCGGGGGACCGGCTGTGGCGTTTTTGAAGAACTTTGTTCTCCAATGTAGAACGAATTGTGGGGCTTGGCAGAAGCAAAGAGAGGGAGCGATGCGATTCATCCAAACAGGCAAAGGGGATTAACCGGTTGATTAAGCGTTTACTCATCACCGTCAGTCTTCATATTGAAAGCGATTCAAAAAGTATAGGGGGAATTCATATGCAAACGAAAAGGACCGCCATGTTGAGCATGCTGGCAGTTGTTCTGCTGCTGACAGGTTGCGGAGGGCAGGGGAAAACCGCATCGGACACGACCGGGCAAGCTTCGCCGGAAAAGCAAAAGCAGGAGCCCGTCACGCTGAAATTTTATGCCAAGACGCCGATCGACGATTTCGAGAAATATATTAACCAATTCGTCAAAAAGAAATTTCCGCATGTCACCCTGCAGGTCGTCGAGAACAAGAAGGGCAGCGAAATTCAGGATTTGATCACGGCGAATGAAATTCCCGACATCATATGGGAAGGGCTTACGAACATGGGAGCGGCGCTGGCGGAGTACGATGTGCCCATGGATTTGACTCCTCTTGCCAAGAAATACGGATTTGATATGAACAAATACGACACGAAGCTGGTTGACAGCATCAAATCGTACTCCTCCAAAGGTGAAATTTTATATATTCCATACAACGTTCTCGTGTTCGGCTTGCACTACAACAAGGACATCTTCGACAAGTTCGGCGTTTCTTACCCGAAGGATAATAGGACGTGGGAGGAAGTGACCGAGCTGGGCAAAAGGCTTACGCGCAAAGAGGGAGACCTGCAGTACATCGGTCTGCGGCCGCCGCTCGGCGTCAACCGGGTGCAAAGCCAGCTGAGCCTGTCCTATGTCGATGCCGGGGGGCAGAAGGCGGTGCTCGCCGCCGATGGTTGGAAGCGGCTGTTCGATACGTTCAAATCGATGAATGAATTTCCGAATGCCCCTGTTATCAAATCATTTTTCGACGCTCGGGATGAGTTTCTGAAAAAGCGTACCGTGGCCATGCTTCCTGACATATTGCAATTGCAAAATTCGGATATGGCGTTATTGGAAAAAGAAGGGCTGAAATGGGACTTCGTCACCTACCCGACCTTCAAGGATAAGCCGGGTGTCGGCGTAGGCGTATTTTCCGACGGCTTCGTCCTTCCGAAGGGGAGCAAGCATGCCGATCTGGCGTTTCAAATCGTCACCTTCCTGAGCACCGATCCGGACGTGCAGACGGAAGCGACCAAGAACGGAAGGATCACCGCCTTGAAAGACCCCAAGGTGCTTGAGCATGCTTTCGAGAATAATCCGGCCGCCAAAGGCAAAAACGTGCAATCCGTTTTGACGCAAAAATATCCCGATCCGATCCGATCCTCTCCTTACAACGGCACGGGCAGCGGGATAATTAACGCGAAGCTGGTGGACTATGTAAATGGCAAGGCCGACGTCAACACGCTGCTCAAGCAGGCGGAAGAAGAGTTCGACAAGAAGATTGCCGAATTGAAATCCAAATAAAGGTCAAGAAGGCGAGGAGGAAGGGCTCATGGTCGATCTAAACGATTCGAACGAATCGATGTCCCGCAGGAAGATGCTTGCTTCGATGGGGGTCGCGGGTGCTGCGGTGCTGTTGTACGGGGCTTCGCCTGGGGTGGTTGAAGGCGTGGGGGGATCCGTTATGAACTCCGTCTACGGGAACGGTCAATTAGGCAATCTGTTCCGCGCCCGCGGCGTTTTCCGACCCCAAGTATCGATCAAGCATGAGTGGGACATTCTGGAATTTACCTCTGCTGACGGTTTAACGACAGGATACCGATGGGCCGGAGCCCTTCCGTACACGACGACGGCAAATAATCCTGCTGCAGACGGCGGCGTCGGCGATGCGGGCTGGGTGGCCGTTTACCAGATCGGGCTGGCTGCCGCGCTGGCCGAAAGCGGCGGCGTCGCCCTTGTTGGCGGCGCTAAGCCGAGTTGGCGCGTCGCCGATTCCGCAATGTGGCCCTCCGATCCGACGGCTGCGCTCAAGGCGGTGCTGGCAATGGCGTCGGCAACAGGCGGGCAGGTGCTGATTCCTGCCGGAACGTATTCGTTTACGGCGACCGGCGGAAACATTGAATTGCCGCCCAATGTAGTCGTTTCCGGCGAGGGAGTCGGGGTGACGAGTCTGGTTTGGAACGGCGCCGGGCATTTGTTTCGCTATTGGCGCAATTCGGCGACATGGAGCGGTGCGGTCGGCACCAGTCACGCGATTGCCGATATGTCCATTAACGGCGGGAGCAATCCGGATTCGATTGCCGTCGAGATTTCCGACACATACGGATTCAAGCTGCGCAACGTCAGCTTCTACGGGTTCACGGCCGGCGACGGTCTGGTCCTCCATTCCCGCAATTATTGGGTGGAGGGGACGACGCTGGAAAACGTTTCAATCAGCAACTGCAAACGACATATCGTGTTTAAACGTCAACCGGGAACCGCCAGCATGGATTCGTTCGGGTATACGACGTTCCGCAACGTTTCGCTTAACGTTCGGGACGACCAAATCGGAATTCTGGTTGGCGACGATGCGTATAACGACGCACAGCATGAGGTATATAATGCGATTCTTGAAGTAAACATCTGGAAAACGGGCAGCTCCATAGGCGTAGCTTTCGGCAAGAATGGCGCCATCCGGGATTCGAGCGGCATATTCCGCTGCGAGCAGCCGCCAGAGGGGCAATCGTTCACCGGTACTTTCATTCAAATTCAACATCCGGAAACGTCGGGATTTTTCAATTTCGACGGACCGGTCAGAACCTCTCATTTGAACCACGCCGAGAATTGGAAAAATACGTGGCGCGATCTGCGTTACCAGAAGCTGAGGGACATCGGCGAGCCCAAGCCCGGCGTGCAGAACTATGCGCAATGGTTCAGGGTATGCCGTATCGGAGAGGATAAATCTTTATTCAGCGGCCGGGTGAGGATGGTTACGGATTACGGCAAGGCGTCTTACCGTTCCGCTTCCGCGGAATTTGCTTTCGGAGCACGGGGCAAAGAGGTTGGCGGGATGAAGCCGGTATTCACCGTGGATGGCGACGGGTTTAACGGAACAACCGACGCGTACGCGAAATTCGCCGTATATGCGGATGCGGAAGGCAAGCACTGGCTCTATTTCCGCCGCCCCAAATATACGAATTATTGCGTGTTTGAATACACGTACGACATGTACCCGCAGGGCACGTTCGAATATTGGGACAAGACGGATTCGCCGGAATCCGAGCCTTCCCTGACGAAAGTTTGGGACTCCGTATCCTACCCGTCACAGGCATCCTACATCGGCGACGAGATCGTATTTACGGGGCAAAGGGCGATCGCGACCGCAAACGGCGGAAACGCATCTTATCAAGTGGCCCATCAATTGGGAGTCGCTCCGGAATGGTACATGGCAACGGCATTATCCGCCGACGCCAATTCCATAGGCATTTCATCCGTTACAGCCGATGCGGGTAATATTGTAATCGCATTCAAATCGGCAACTCCCGCCGGGACCGGGAATATCAGATTCGCGGTAGAGTGGGGGCGCAAGCAGTTCAATAACCGTTTTCGCCCGACATAAAGCAATATCGTAGCCCGCTCCGGCGGGCTTATTGAACGGTTGCGATACCGAATGCTATTACGGATTTCTATACAGGTTCGGCGATATGCCTACATACTTTTTGAACAGGCGCGAGAAGTAAAAGACGTCCTTGTATCCGAGGCACGAGGCGATTTCCTTCAACGTTTTTTCCGTATTGAGCAGTATATTTTTCGCCTCCGCGATTTTTAATCGGTGGACGTACTCGTTTAAAGGATATCCTGTATATTTGCCTATGTTTCGTTTCAATGTGGAGAACGAAATGTGATGTCTCTCGCACAGCTTCTTGGCGTCAAAGGGGGAGTAGATGGACTCGGAGATGTCGTCCAATATTTTAATCGTGGCTTCGTTTCTGCCGCCGCCGGGAGAGGTCTGTGCGTTCATCATGAAATCGAACAACAACGATTCCAGCAACAGCGCCGCACGATCCGCATTGCCGGGAATACCGCTTTCCATCAGCATGAAAATCCGATCTATTTTGCTCATGAGGGCATCATCGCTCTTTGTCTGCTTCACCGTACCGGGTTCGAACATCCATGTATTCAACCATTCCTGAATCCGGGGGCCTTCGATCGTAAAAAAATATTCGTCCCAATAGCCGTTCGGCTCCGGCCCGAAGCAGAATGCGGCACCGGGATAAACCCAGAACAGGCTGTCTTTTTTTATGGGCAGCTTGTCGCGGTCATTCACCCGGTACGTCCCCGTTCCGTCCGTAATATAGCATAGGGCCCATTTGTTGCCGAATATTGCTTTTTTCCTGTAGATCGTCCTGCCGGGCATATGTCCTACATCCAGAATCGTTAACGATTTCAGGTTTAATTTGCTTTTGTCCACTTTGAGGTCGACAACTCGGATCGGTTTCGTTCCGATACTATAGTCCATGAAGCGGGTCATCCCGGTTCCCCCTTTTTCGCGACGTCGGCGATAAGTCAAGTATAGCTCGTTCAGACGATGTCTCGCAATTTCAGAGAAATACCAGAATCGTCGTGTACACTAGAGCCGAGTGAAAGTCGAGACATTCGGGAGGAATCCGAGATGGACGTCGCCGGGTATACGCCCGTGCTTCTAGTATCAGCCGACGATGCGGTCAAATCCCCGCTTCGCAGCCATTTTAAGGAGAACAAGTTCGGACTTGTCGAAGAAAGCGATTATGTTCGGATACGGCATCAGCTCGAATCGGTAAAGCCGCATTTGGTGCTGCTGGACAATCAATTGCCCGGAACCGACAGTCTGGAAGTATGCGAGCAAATTCGCAGCGTGTCCAATGTGCCGATCGTGGTGATCGGCAACCAGGGGGATGCGGAGGATGTCGTGCATGCCTTGAACTGCGGGTGCGACGATTATATTGCCAGACCGTTCAATTTGTACGAGGTAGTCGCCAGAGTAAAAGCCAAATTGAGAAGGGCGCCCTTGTATTTGGCCAAGGATGTCGCAGTATCCAATGCCGCGACCGAGCCGGAGAAGGATACGGGAATTCGTATCGATCCGAAAAAAAAGCTGGTTCACGTTAATGGGCGAAACGTACAGCTGACCGCCAAAGAGTATGAACTTCTGTTCGTTATGATCAATCGACCGGGAGAAGTGTTTTCGTCATCCGAGCTGTACGAATTGGTATGGAGAAGAGACAGCAACGGGGATTCGAGAACGGTGCTCGTGTGCATCTACAAATTGCGGCAAAAGCTGGAGCAGGATCCGGCGAATCCGAGGTACATTATAAGCGAACGGGGCAGAGGCTATCATTTCCGGAGCGAGCGGGCCTGCGGGAAGCTTTGACCGACCCGCTTCGAAAAAACGATTATAACGATTGTATCGGGAGTAATTCGGGACCGTTTGGAATATAATGGAGAGGGCTGCATCTGTTGTAGCCTTCTCTTTTTTTAACAACTCGAAAGGATGATGTTATATGGTGATCCTAATGGTACAAAGTGCCGCAGCCGGCAAATCGGATAAAGGAATCAAACATTCGGCGGGAGCAGCGTCCGCGTAAGCGCAATCACGTGGCGGATGACGCTTCCCGCGATATTTCGGGAGGAATCCGCATTGAATATGGAAAAACTGGGCTGGAAGCCCGATATGGACGAGCAATTTCGCCGGATGGCCGAGCCGGGGGACGGTTACGGCCGGGTAGCGCTCGAGCATACGCATTTGTACCGGATCTATACGGAACGGGGAGACATGCTTGCCGAAGTGGCAGGTCGGCTAAGACATCAGGCACAAGGAAGAAACGATTACCCGGCGGTAGGGGACTGGGTGGTGATCGGTTACCGGGAAGCCGACAACCGGGCGATCATCCGTGCGGTTATGCCGAGGTTCAGCAAGTTTTCCCGGAAAATGGCCGGGCTCATTACCGACGAGCAGATCGTAGCCGCGAATGTCGATACGGTGTTTCTCGTAAATGCGCTCAACCAGGATTTTAATGTCCGCCGGTTGGAACGGTATTTGGTGCTGGCCTGGGAAAGCGGGGCGAACCCGGTCGTTCTGCTGACCAAAGCGGATTTATGCGGGGAGCAAGAAAGCAGGGAGCGGGCGGCCGCAGCGGAAGCCGTGGCGATCGGAGTCCCCGTCCACATAGTCAGCGCGGCATCCGGGGAAGGGCTGGAGCAGCTCTCGCCATACGTGGGAGAAGGGCAAACGGTCGCGCTGCTCGGTTCCTCGGGCGTAGGCAAATCGACGATCGTCAACGCCCTATACGGCCGTACGATCATGCAGGTGAGCGAGATCCGCGAAGGCGACGACAAGGGCCGCCATACGACGACGCACCGCGAGCTCGTGCCGCTGCCGGGAGGCGGCGTATTGATCGATACGCCGGGGATGCGGGAGCTGCAGCTGTGGCATGCCGACGAAGGGCTGGATCAAGGGTTCCGCGACATCGAGGAGTTGGCCTCCCGGTGCCGGTTCGGCGATTGCGGCCACCGTCGGGAACCGGGCTGCGCCGTTCAGGAGGCGCTCGGCGGCGGCAAGCTTGCGGCCGAGCGCTACGACAGCTACCTGAAGCTGCAGCGGGAGCTCGCCCATTTGGCGCGGAAAGAAGACGCCGCGCTTCGCAGCAAAGAGAAGGAACGCTGGAAAAAGATCAACATGGACATGCGCAAAAACGGCAAGTAGACCCGATTCGCGCATCGTTCCGGCAAGAGCCCGTATGCATGTGCGGTCCGATCCGATTCCCGGATCAGCCGCCCATGCGATGCGCTTGCGCTTCCGTGGCAACCTCCATCAGCTTCGCATAAAACGCATTGTCTTGCGGAGTTTTCCACTGCTGCATATAGATAAGCATCTGGTTAATGACCGTGTCGAACTCGATGACCGTGTTGTCCATGCCTCGCGCGACGAGCGCTTCGGCTTTTTCTTTCTGTTCCCTCGTAATTTTTTTGCTCGTGTAGAAGCTGTCGATATAGCGTTGTACGCCGGCCGGCCCGCCCTTGCGCGGATAAGCCAGCTTCGAGTTCAGCAGTCGGACCTGCTCTTTCGTAAAATCTTTCGGATCGAGCAATGCGAGGAGCGCATCCAGATCGCCGCGGCGCTTCTCCACCAAATTCATCACCTCGTCGACGGAGGCGTCCTTGTCGAAGGCGAAGAACAGCGCCGTATTGTCGAACTGCTCGGAGATCGACACATGGGTCAGCTCATGCGCAAGCGAGCCGAGGCGCTCCGAGGAGCCCCCGGGCGCGTTCATGTTATGATTGACGACGTATTTCTCGGCAATTCCCCGGTCTTTTTCTTTCTGATTCGTAAAACGGGCCCCGGGGGTGAGCGCTTCCAAATGAATCTGATCGGCGTTGCCGAGCGCTTCGGCCAATATTTGCTTCGTAATGTCGGGCGTATCCGCATCGTTCATAATAGCCCGCAGCTGGTCCATTTCGTTCTGCAGCAATTCCTCCATCGCTCCGGGAACGGCGCGAATTTCGCCGATGCATTGGGAAATTTCCGGATCGAGCGACATGTTGTTCAAGCCGGGAACATCCTCCTTCACTTCCACAAGGGCGTCCTGCCCTTCGCACAGCTTGGCGAATTTTTTCTTCGGATCGGCTTCGGCCATCGCCTCGCTTAAGGGAGCGAGAACACGCCGCTCCTTGACGATCTGCTCCAGCAGCCGGTCTACCCCGGCGACGCGGTACGGGTGCGCTTTGGGATGGGCTTTATATTTGTTGCAAGCTTCGCGGATGACGTCCAACTGGGCGTTGCGTCCCGCAAAGTTGTTTTTCTCGATTTTGCCGTAGTTGGCCAAAGCTTTATCGACGCCTTTTATTTTCATGCGGAATCGGTTTTTTACTTTCGTTTCCGCCTTGAAGCTGCTCGCATCGATCAGCCTCTGCACGAAGGGCGCTTCCGTCCCGAGACGGCCCGGTTCCTCCCGCTTGCGCGAAATCGTATGCTCGATCATACGTCCGACGGCACGATTGCCCATCGTTTGTTGAGCCGTATGCCAAGAGTCGAACGATCGCGCAGCGCTTATTGCGCTCCGGTCGCCTTCCCGTTGGGGAACTGCGGATGTACGGGCCGACGGGGCCGATTCCCGCTTCTTGTCCAGCTTCATAGTGTGTACTCCCTCCCGATATTCCTTATTATAACAAAGGAGAGAACTGCGATGGAAGTCTCCCAATTCGGTTTCTTGCATAAGGAACTACCCGGTCTGTACCGATTGGCGGCCCGTGCCGAGCGGACGTACGGGAGCAATCCTGCCGCCTCATTGGCCGATTTGAAGCAAGCGGGCAACTGGCTGACGGCGAATATTTTGAAACGGGAGGAACGGTCCGTCGAAGAAAGGGAGTCTTTCGAGCTGCTGGCGGAATTGGAGCGATTGGAGCTGCTGAAGCCGGATTTCATCACCGTTCTGAATCGGCTGGAGCTGACCGATTTGAGAGAAAGCGAGCTGTTTCTCGACGCCTTCGCCGTGAAGGAATTGTTGTACGGAATCTACGATCTGGCTTGCTGGTATTATACAACGTACGTTGACGATGGCTTCGTCCCGAAGCCGTTGTACGTCGCGCCTGCTGCCGGAAGAGGCGAGGTTGCGATAGCTGGAGGAGAAGAGCTCTTGCCGGGGCTGCCGGCTACAGTCGGTATCGACGACGCCTTCTATGATGCCGAATGGGGAGAAAGCGGCGCAAAAACAGCCGACGCGGTTATCCGGAAGGATGAGCGCGGAGGGACGTACATCGGCGCGACGCTTCAGCACTGGCGACACGGCAAAGGCGCTTATGTATGGAGCGACGGGACGAAATATGAGGGCGGCTGGTACCGGGACATGGAATACGGCAAAGGGGAGAAACGGTTTGCCAACGGCGACAGCTACTGCGGCGAGTGGAAGGAAGGCTGCTTTCACGGACAGGGCATGTACAAATGGGCGGATGGAACTGTCTATGAGGGAGAATGGGACAATCATCTCGAGCATGGCCGCGGTCTGAAAACGTACCCGGACGGCACCGTTCAGAACGGTTTTTGGTCCTACGGGGAATTTGTTTATACAGAGGACCGGCTTAACGGTCCCATGGTTCAACCCGGGCAAAGTGGGGTATGAATATAGTAGGACCGTGTGCGGAATGTGACGATTCTCACAGCTGCCGGGACAATCCGTTGCTACAATAGGACCAAATCCAATTCCCGATAAGAGGTGTCCGTCATGCCATTTCAACATGTATTAGTCGCATACGACGGTTCGGCTCAAGCCCAATCGGCGCTTGACCGGGCCGCGGATCTTGTCCGTACGACGCCGGGTGCGCGTCTTACGATCGCCCATGTTTACCAGATTCCCAATTTTGTCGTAGGGGAAGCCATCGTCGTAGCTCCGGTGCGCATGGAGCTCGAAGAGCTGTCGGATTCGGAACGGCTGTTGGAGGAAGCGAAAGCCCGCACTCCCGGACTTCCGAACACGGCGTCGGCGCTGCTGCAGGGCGATCCGGCCCAGGCACTGCTGAGATATGCGGACGATCAGGACGCCGATCTGATCGTAATCGGCAGCAGAGGCTTCGGAACGCTGAAGGAACTGTTCCTGGGCAGCGTAAGCCATTATGTCGTGCAGCACGCGGAAATTCCGGTACTCGTCATCAAGGCGCCCCACGAGTAGGCGCCAGCCGATATTCCCATAAAAGTTTGAGCCTACAGGACATTTGTACAGTCCGGGGCGACTGCAATCTCATATGGTAGATCGTGTGGTTGGAACCTCTTGCTGAAGCGGTTGCATCAGGACATCGGTTCCTCGGAGGATCTCAATCACCCGAATATATGGGAATTTTGGGGAGGACTGAACATGGGATTCGGAGTTGGCGGAGTTGGCGGAGTTGGCGGAATTGGCGGAGTTGGCGGTTGCGGAGTAGGAGGAGTGTTCACTTCTACTGGCGTCATTTTGGTGCTGTTCATCTTGTTGGTCATCGTTAGCCGCGCTTGGATCTAATTGCCAAGACATCACGGCCAATAGAACCGGGCTAATCGCCCGGTTCTTCGTATGTAAATCGATATGCGTCGGTACGATGTCGCAATTCCGCATCGTAGAAAGTCGTCCCGTGTCAAAAAATAGGTATAAAGGAGGATGCAATGCGGAGTGCCCCTCCCTTATCCTTAGAATAAGGAATCGACACCACACACGCCAAAACTTCGAGAACTTCACGATAACGGCAAACCCGGCGAAAGCCGGCGACGCAAAGCTAAAGGGGCTAAAGTCTTAGGTCGCGAGAAACGACGGACATGCCAGCCAGCTGCCGAACGAAACGGATTGAAGTTTTTTTGTTTTGGGTATATAAGAACGGGGGAACAAACTGTCCTGTGCATATGGCCATTAAAAACAAAGAGCAAAGGAGTTGGGAATGATGGACGGTGGGCTCAAATGTGCGGAACACGGCTTTTACTTGAAATTGTGCGACGATTTTTTCGGGATGTACTACTCCTCGGAAGGGCCGAAGCTTTTCTTCAACCGGGATAAATACCGGTTGACCGATTCGAGATGGGACGTGGAGCTCGTCATCGGACGTAAAAACAATTTATTTATTTTTTATTGGCAGGGCGAAGTGAAAATTTCGTTCCGGTTCAGCAAAAACCAAGATTCGATCATTCAGCTGTACCGGCTGCTGCAGGAGCATGTCTCGTCCAAACGGCCCTCCTGACAAGCCGCATACATACATTCGCAATCCCGGCCACCTCGCATGCAAGCGTATGCGGGGCTTTTTGCCGTCCGGCTCCTAGTGTTTGCGGGAAGCTTGTCCGCGTCTGCGGATGTTGCGGACGACCGTGCCCGTCAAAGCCAGCAGCAGCGGCACCGAGAAGCAGATCGCGATAAACGGCCAGACGACCGTCCAGCATTCGAACGCCTCCGACTCGGTCGGGAACATCGTCACGGATAAGAAAAGGATCGCCACCGTGATCGGATAAATGAGCAGCCGGTCGTCTTTAAGGTTGAACAGCCTGGAGGCCGTCAAGTTCAGCACGAACAGGCAGATCGATATTTTCATATACGAGCCGGCGATGAGCGTAATGCCCACGATCGATTCGATCCTTTCGAAAATGCCGGTAATTTCGATTACTCTGGCTACCTCGTACAGCGAATATTTACGCTCGGCGGCCGACTTCCCGAACGTCATGATCGTACAGGCGATGACGATGCTGAAGACGAGCATATGGAAGACGAGCGCCCCGTATAAGGGCTTCGTCCACTTCTTTTTCGTATCCGTGCGCACAAAGCAAAATATGGAAGTAAACAGAAATATTTCGGAGTAGGGCCAGCCGTAAGTCAAATACGTGCCGTATGCGATCGGCTTCCACCCGTCGTTGAATTGTGGAAGCAGCGCTCCGGGGTCATAGTCGGGAATGGCGAACAGCAGCACGAACGCTACCGTAACGATTACGATGAAAATCAGCAGCCCGAACATGCGTGCCATAACCTCGATACCTGCTCGTACCGTAAGAGCGGCAGCCACTAAAGTAAAGGCGTGGAAAATGTACATCGGCGTCTCTACCATCATCGAGCTGGTCAGAAAAAGTCCGAGCCCTTGCGTAATGTTGGCAGTCATCATAAACAACGAGAGCAGGAAGGGGACGATGACGAGTACTGTAAACCAGGCGCCGAACATGTCGCGAAAATATTGCACGAACACGATGGACGGGTGCTGTCTGTACAAATACAAAACGAGTGCGAGCATAAGCATGCCGCACAAGCCGGAAAGCAGCATCGACAACCAAGCTCCGTTATGGGCGGCTTGGATAACCGGGTTCGGAATGAAGACGATCGCCGAACTCGTAATGAAGGATAGGAACAGCAGCGTTACTTGCTGCGGGCTTATCGTTGCCTTGTTGTTCATCGATTCACTCCCCTGCATCCGGCGGTGCGATTTACGACGGCTTGAACATCCGGATGATCGCTTTGGCGGGCCAGGCATAGATGGAATAAAGGATCGTATCCAGATTGGGCCACTGCTTCTGCAAAACGAAGAGAATTCCCGCATATGCGGAAAGCGCCGTCAGCGCCCCGTATACGGCGAGTTCCTTCCGGCTGCTCCGTTTCAGGGCGGACGTATTCGAAGCAAACATCAGGGCGTATAGGACGATCGTGACCGTAAACCTGATGAGCATAGTAATCCTCCGCTTTCCGTACGGTCTTGTTATGGCTCGAAGGTCGATTTCCATCCCCCGAGACCGGTATTCGAAATACGGACCTGGATGCGGTATTCGAACGGGAGCTGCGAGAACCGGTCATCCCAATCCTCTTTCCATGATTTCCACAACCGCGGGTGCTTTTTGTACAGGTCGTTTCCGATCTCCAGCACGTCGGCCTTCCGCTTTTGAAGCGATTGGATGAATTCGCGCATTTGCCGCTCGAGAGTCGCCTCGATTTTGCCTTGGAAAGCGACGTGGTCTTCCGGCTTCATCAGCGAAGAACAGACAAGCTCGCGGACAGTCCCGGAAACGTTCATATGTACCGTAACCGATAAGGCTTCCCGATCGATACGCGGGACCAGCTTCGTTTCCGTTGTCTGAACCTCGAACGATTCGGATTGATCTTCGTTCTTATCGCAAGGAATCGGAACGATTCCGCTCCTGAATTTGCTTAGAAGCATCAAGTAGGCATGCACCTGATCGGGAGCAAGCTTGCCGACCAACACTCCCTTTGTGATGAGAGCGCCGCCGGAAACGACGGCATGCTTCGGTTCCTTTTGCTGGATGTAGACATAGGGCATAACCGCGGCCCCCGTCTCGGTGTTCAATTGGGATTGGAGCTCGAGCAGGTTCATCTCGACCGATTTGCCGGAATATTGCGTGGCGGACTGTCCGGCCCCTTTAAACTGGCGGCTTATCGTTTTCTCGATGTACGGCTTTTCGTCCAAGTACGGACCGGCTTTGCCTTGGGTGATCAGGATCGGAGTCGTCAAGCGGGGCTCGTCGTCCCGATAGAAGAAGTCGAGAATGTCTCCGAGCGGCCTTTTTCTCGCCAAGTCTTCCCCGATCAGAATTGCCTGCATGTGGCTCCACTGCGCCTTGCGTCCGAGATGCACCGTCAAATCGCGCGCCGCGTCGAAAACCGAATATCCCGTAGTCCGTATGTTGAAGGAAGACGCTTTCTTCGGCGTGGCGGCGGTCGTTCCTTCGTTCGGCTTGTAAAATTGCGTCGTCAGCTCGAGCTTGCCGTCCGCCGTTTCATCTATCGCCGCTCCCAGAATGAAGCCTCGCTCGTTAAGCTCCATTCGGCTGCAGCCGGGAGCGGACATCGTCACGACGAGAACAGTTCCTAAGCTTACCAAGCGAACGACGATTCCTCTCAAGCGGCATGGCTCCTTTGACCGGGCGGTTAGTCCGGACGCGCGAATTTTCGTCTCTTCGATAAACGGAACCGCTCCTTAAGCGGGGCCCGCACGATGACATCGAACAGCTGCAGCGGCCGCAGCGGGGCGATCGGCGCCAAATAAGGCTGGCCTAGCGAGCGAAGGCAGGTCAAATGGAGCAGGATCAGGATGAAGCCGATCATCAAGCCGAACCCGCCCAAGAAAAACGCCATGATCATCAACGGAAAGCTCAAAATGCGCAATGCGATCGCAATTTCGTACTGGGGAATGGAGAAAGAAGCGATCCCCGTCAAAGCGACGACTACAACCATGATCGGCGAGGCGATTCCCGCCGAAATGGCCGCATCCCCGATAATGAGAGCGCCGACGATGCTGACCGAAGAGCCGATCGGCCTCGGCAGGCGAATGCCCGCCTCGCGCAGCAGCTCGAAAAAAAACTGCATAAGGACCGCCTCGACGAACGCGGGAAACGGAATGCCTTCCCTCGTGTCAAGCATGGCCAAGAGCAGATTCGAAGGAATCAGCTCCGGGTGAAACGTGGACAGGGCAATGTACAGGCTCGGCAGCGTGAGGGCGATGACGAACGCGATCACCCTTAGCCAGCGAACGAGCGTTGAAATGATCGTCCGCTGATAATAGTCCTCCGCCGACTGGAACAGCTCCGTAAATTTGATTGGGCATATGAGGATCGTTCCGCTGCCTTCCATCATTATGACGATTTTGCCCTCCAAGAGAGAGCTGACCGCGACGTCCGGGCGTTCGGTAATCCGGTATTGGGGGAACGGGGAATACACGGCATCCTCGATAAGCTCGCGGATATACGTAACGTCCAACGCTTCCGTCCTGTCGATGACCGAGACGCGGCGCTTCAGCTCGGCCAGCAGCTCGGGCTGGACGACGTTTTGCAAATAGCCGAGCACGAATTTCTGTTTCGTATGCGTGCCGGTCTCGTACATCTCGATTTTGAATTCCGGTGTCGATAGACGGACCCGCAATAGTCCGATATTCGTATGCAGATCCTCGATCGTTCCTTCGCGAGGTCCGCTGATGACCGCCTCGCTGCTCGGCTCGGTGACGGCTCGGCGTTCGATCGATAACGCATCGAAACCGAGCGCCTTGTTCCAGCCGTCGAACAACAGCACCATCCTGCCTTCGACGACGGAGCGAACGGCCTGGCCGATCCCGTTCAACAGCTCGAACGGCTTGTAAGATGCGCCGCCGCGCTCGAAAAAGGCTGCGATCCGATCGACCGAGGCAATTTCCGTCTCCCCCGGCATTTCGCGGACCAAGTTGAGCAGGACGGATTTGACGATGCTGACGTCCGGCTGCCGGATCAGAGTCTCGCAATACACGACTGCCATATCGTGGGATAACGAGTTTCCGTACCGATAAGGATGGACTACAATATCATGGCAAGCGGCGAATGCTTCATTCACGGCTCGAAGGTTGTCGGCAAGCTCGGCCGCAATCGGAATGTCAGTAGCGCTCATGGAATCAGCCTCCGATCTGTCGTCCGCCCCGAGTCGTCTTGCATTAGTAAGGTTTCCCTATTACGGGAAAATATTCGTTGCGGAGGGGCTGGAGGGAGCAGGAGGGAGAATGTGCGATATAAGGGGCCAGAGGGCGATGGGGGCATGAGGGGAATGGGGGGAGGAAGGGACAGGAGGGCCTGGGACGCGGAAAGGTCAGCCCCGGCGGTGAAGGCTGACCTTGTTGCGGCCATTGCGCTTGGATTCGTACAGAGCCGCATCGGCGTCCCGGAGGACCGATTCCAGCGAGTCGCCGCCGCCTGTCGCCGACAGGGCTGCGGCTGCGCCGAAGCTGGCCGTTACGGCGAGCGGGCCGCCGGTCGTCGGCATCGGAGCGGCTTCCAGCGCCGTCCGAATGCGTTCGGCGAGCGCCCCGGCATCCTCCAGAGCCGCGTTCGGCAAGACGATCACGAATTCTTCGCCGCCATAGCGGGCGAAGAGCGCCCCGTGGGGGAGATGTTGACGGCAAACGGATACGACATGCACGATCAGCCGGTCGCCCGTGTCGTGTCCATACGTGTCGTTGACGCGCTTGAAGCGGTCGATGTCGAACAAAATGAACGAGACGGGCTCGTTTCGGCTCCGCGCCTCATCCAGCATCTTTTTGCTCCGGTGCAGCAACTGCGCGCGATTGAATATGCCGGTCAGTCCGTCGTAGTATGCCTGCTGCTCGAGCTGCCGCTGCATCCGCTTCTGCTCCGTGACGTCGATCAGCATGAGCAGACTGCCCGCCCGCTCGCCGTTGCGGAGCCGGACCGCCGAGGAGCGGACCTGATAGTAGGAGATTTCGGCTTTCGCAGCCCACGTCAGCTCATCCTGCGTGCCGTCCGCCAGGAGGTCGATCGGGAATGCTTCTCCGGTCATTTGCGTCCACGCCTCATCCAGCTTGCGACCGATCATGGAAGCGTGAAGCGCGGGAATCATTCGGCCGACGGCCGCATTGTAATCGACGAGCCTCCCCGAAGCATCCAGCACGAGCACGCCTTCTCTCATGCTTTCAAAAAGGCGTTCCTTCGCGATTGGCACGATCGTGAAGGTTCGCGTCGAGATGATCGCCCATATGTACATCGCCGATGTGAAGCACATGACGATCGGCACCGGATCGCTGCCCGCCGGCGTCGCGTTCATCAAATACAGGAAGGCGGCGATCATCGGAACGAACTGTCCGGCGATCAGGGCGGTCAGCTGCAGCCGGTACGCTTCGTTCGTCCGGTTCCACTGCCGTAGCAGCAGAACAGCGCCCGCCAGCAGGCAGCCAAAGGTGTAAGCGCCGTGCACGATGTACCATTGTCCGGCTTCGATGTCGACGAGCGACGACGGTCCGGTTTCCCGGAAGAAGACGGATTTATAGAAGAGATGATGCCAATCGTTCGTAGCCACCAGGGCAAAAGAGAGGAACGGAATGACGAGCATCGCCGCAGCGGCTTTGCCTGACACCGGCCTCCCGGTATAGCGCAGCACGAGCAGCAGGCCCAGCACGGGGGCGAACGGCATGCCTGCGTACTCAACGGTTGTCCAGAATTTGACCTCCCGCATCGTCTCGCTTGCCAGCTCGAAGGCGAAGCCGAATATGTAGACGGCCTGTGCGGCGGTATACAGCAAATAGATCCGGGAACCCGGCATTTCCGCTCTGCGGATGTAAGCATATATAAACAGGAACACGCTGAGCACGCCCGAGGTCGTGACGAGCGTAATGTACATTGTAAGTTGGGAATTCGTCATGGTTATACCTCGTTGTCGAAGCAGGATGTAGGGAACGCCTGTCCATACCCCCATCGTACCATACCGAAAGTACGCGACGATATGGGATATTAGGGCCTGTTTGACGCGAATGCGAACAGCTTCCGTTCCGGGCTCCTTTCCATGCAAAAAGACGGCCTAGCGCGGTCGTCTCTTTCTCAGCCCGCTCGGCCGTCCCTCTTAACGTTAAGTAAAGTTTTTTTATTTGTTGCCGGACAGCTGGAAAAAAATATCTTCGCCTTTCGCATCAAGCGTCAAATCCCGGTTCTCCAAAAACCACAGATCCGCTTCCTCCATGAAAAACGTCAGCTTGCCGGCTTCCGTCCGGATGCCGACATCGATCGGCTTGCCGCTCATAATGCCCAGCGCATAAGGGTCTTCCCCGCCTCCGGCATACCGCACGAAAACCCGGACATGGTCCCCTTCGCGAAATCCCCACTCTTTGGTAAAACAGTGAATCGCCGCATCGGTCACAATGAGTTTCATCGATATTCCCCATTTCGCGCTTTGCTTACATTATGGTAATACAACAGGCTCTTTGTCAAATGGCGAAGACCGACGAATGCGGCTCCGCGACACTGGCCATGTATGTTTCTTTTACCCATTTAGTACCAATCGTATCACTCCCGCAAAACGGCGCGTCCCCGACGAACTGTATAAGGATACGAGTACAGCCGTGTGGAGGACACCTTATGAGAAAAAAATGGATCACGATCACCTTGTCCGGATTGACCGGACTTTCTTTCCTGACCAATATCGCTTTCGCTTCGGGCGTCGCCAAGGTGGAGCTGGATGTCGTTCCGTTCCGCTGGATGGTGGGAGGGAAAGCATTCAGCTCCGAGACGCCGTACAACGACGGTGAAACGACGCTTCCGTCGAGTCTGAATTACAAAGGGACGACTTATGTGCCGATCCGCTTGGCCGCCCAATCGCTCGGCTATCGGGTGGAATGGAACGACAAGACGAAGACGGCGATCGTCTCCGCGGAGAACGAAGACGATCCGATGGCCGATCAGCCGGATTCCAACGGCAACTATCCGGGCTACAAGTTTGTGCCGGCGCAGGGAGACGCGCCAGCATGGGAACGCAAGGCCGATTCGATTTTGACGCTGGGCATGACTTTTATCGGAACTCCGTATGATTTCGGCGCTTCCTTGGGCCAAACCGAAACGTTCGACTGCTCTTCGTTCCTGAACTACATCTTCGGGGAGAAAGGCATCAAGCTGCCGAGAAATTCCCGCCAGCAAAGCGAGGTCGGGACGGAAATCGGCCTGGACCAAATCCGCAAAGGGGATTTGCTGTTCTTCACGACGCCGAAGCGGAAGGATAAGAACGGGGTCGAGCGGATCGGGCACGTTTCCGTCTATTTGGGCGACAACAAAGTGCTGCATACATACCGGACAGGCATCGGCGTCATCGTATCGGAGCTGGACGAACGTTGGAAGGGAAGGCTCATCAAAGTGAAGCGGATCGTCTCCTAACATCCGGCACCGGTGGCCAAGCCGATTCTCCACGAACGGAGAGTCGGCTTTTTTGCAGTTTCATAATTTATAAAGTTTCGGGGTCCCGGCAAAGAACCCGGATAAGCATCGGAGCAAGGACACCGCTTTGCGGGGTTATGTTGCGCGTTAAAATCCGCACGAATGTAACCGCATTCTATGGTAAAATGAAGGCGATAAGGAATTCCCGATACCGATTAGGAGGAGCCGCAATGGAACAAGATCGGAAACGGCGCAACGCGTCGCTCGGCAAGAAGCTGCTGAGGCTGCATGCATGGAACGGTTGGCTCGTACTCGTACTGGCGATAACCGGGATCGTTCTGTTCATTCCGGCGCTCCGCGGGGAATTCAGCCTTGTCCGGGTAACCTTGAAGCAGGCGCATATTATACTCGGTCTTATCTCGGCGCTCGTGGTGCTGCTGTACGTACCGGCCATGCGCAAGCATCTGAAGCAGCTTCGGGGAAAGCCGCGCCAGCAATGGAATTTGGCCATCGTGCTGGCGCTGCTGGCCGGATGGATCGGTTCCGGTCTCGTGCTGTGGCAGTTCCGGTCGCTGCCTCCCGCGCTGACGAACATGGCGCTGTGGGTTCACGACCTGCTTACATGGGTCGGCGTGCCTTACGCCGTTTTTCACGCGGTTACCCGCAGCCGTTGGCTGAGGGTAAAGCGTCCCGGGGCGAGGGCGAAGGAAGGCGGCCCGGCTTCGTCCGGCGAAGCGCTGCCCGCCGTACATGTGCGTATGCGAATCGGCCGGGTAAACGGGTGGCTTCGCGATACGATATACACCCGGCGCGCATTCCTGACATGGTCGTTCGCCGGCATTTTGCTGCTGCTGATCGGACCCAAATTCTCGCGTTGGCTGTTCTCCGGCACCGGTATGGGCAAGGTGTCGCTGGAATCGGCGCTAGCCGACCCGAACCGGATGCTTCCTGCTCCGACTCCGCTGGCCGATTCTCTCAAGCCGATCGGCGGCGGGGGGAAGGGCGAATTCCGCATATATACGGTTGTCGAGATGCCCGAATTCGCCTCGGAATCGTGGAAGTTTTGGATAAGCGGGCTGGTCGACAAACGATTGGAGTGGAATTGGGAGCAATTTCTGCAAATTCCCCGCAAGGCGCAGGTGAGCGACTTCCACTGCGTTACAGGCTGGTCGGTGTACAGCACGACATGGGAAGGCATTCCGCTGAAGGAGCTGCTCGCCATGGCGGGTGTCCAAAGCAACGCGAAGTATGTCAAGTTTTATTCAGGAGACGGCGTGTATACGGACAGCTTGACGATGGAGCAGGCGAACCTCGATGACGTGATGGTAGCCGTATTGATGGATGGCAAGCCGATCGTTCGGGATTTGGGCGGGCCGGTTCGTCTGCTCGTGCCGAAAATGTATGCGTACAAATCGGTAAAATGGCTGCGCAACATCGAACTGATCGAACAGGAGCATATCGGCTTCTGGGGCCGCAACGGCTACGACCAGCATGCATGGGTACCGGGGCAGAAGCCGAAAAACTTGTCGCTGTAGACGCTTAACGCAAAGGCCGATCGGCATATCCTAAGCCGCTCCGCCCGTAATTGCACCCAACCACCACCGTCTCGACTGGGTGGCGTATTAGTCGATAGGCCGCCCGTCTTTGAAATTCGTTTCACACTTGGTGTATTTTTCTGAATTTGGCCGGAGTAACGTGCAGGTGCTTCATGAACAACCGATTCAAATAATAGCCGTTCTCGTAGCCGATGCATTCGGATATTTGCTCGAGCGTCAGATCGGTTTGCAGCAGCAGCGTTTTGGCTTTTTCCAGCCGGATCGAAGTGAGGTAGTGGATTGGCGTGACGCCGAAATGCGATTTGTACTTTTGGGTAAGGCGAACGGGGCTGATGCCGAGCTCTGCCGCGATGTCCTTCAGGTCGATTTTGCGGAACGCGTGCTGTTGAATCATCGAGCAAGCCTCTTCCATAAGCGGATCGAGGCGGCTGGCTTCCGTTACGCCGGATGACCACGGCTCCGAGCCGCATTCCTCGCAATAGAGCAGCCATAAGTCCTGCACATAGTGATTTCGGAGCTTATTCTGACGCTCGAAATCGAGGATTTCCGCTTTTCTCATGTTCGCATAATTGACCGCGAGCCGGCTCGTGTTGGCGATGCTGATTTTCCCGACCGGAGGCGTGAAGTCCGGGTCCTGTCCGGGCTCGCTGCGATAGGTCCAGCGCAGACGCAGCACATAGAACGACAGCGGGGTAACGATAACGCGGCGAAAAGGCAGTCCCGGGGGGCAGAACACCAGATCCCCGAACGCGGCCGTTCCTTTATTTTCATTCAATTCGTAGTAAAACGAACCGTTTTCGACGGCAAAGACGATCCACTCTTTATACGTATCCTCGTTTAGAAGAAACTTCTCTTTCCTTTCCCAGTAAGAAGAATGAATGACTTGGGGCAAGTTGTCGCACATGTTGCGTACGTTCATGGATGTATCCCTCCGTCCGCCTGCTTCCTTTAATTTTATACTATCTTACTGTATGAAGCGGTATTTTAATAGTTTCCATATGATTTCGAGTGCCGATGAAGTTTGAACAAAATCCGTTTTCGTGCTATTCTCTAACTGGATTTCGTATAACGCTACAATAAGGAGATGAGGATATGAGCGGACGGATACCGTCTCCTTTCTACATTCAGGATTCGAGCGACAAGACGTTGGTCGGCGATATTTTATTCCCTTTCGCTTATGACGAGCTACTGTGCCAAAAGATCGGGGAAGGAGCTTCCCCGTTCGTCCACATTTGGAGGCACGAGAAGGCGATCGTGCTCGGCTTGCGGGACCGCCGTCTGCCTAACGTGGAGCATGCGATACGATGGCTGCATGTGCACGGCTACCAGGTAGGCGTGCGCAACTCGGGCGGGGCGGCGGTGTCGCTGGACCCGGGCATCGTCAACGTATCGATCGTAATGCCGAACCCGACCGGGAGACTGGAGTTCAAGGAAGATTTCGAGCTGATGTACGCGCTGATCCGGGAAAGCTTCGCCAAGCTTGGGCTGGACGCGGGCAAAGGGGAAGTGAAGGGCTCGTATTGCCCCGGCGAATATGACGTCAGCGTAAATGGCCGCAAGCTGTGCGGCATTTCGCAGCGGCGCCAGACGAAGGCGTTCATCGTTAACGCGTTCGTGGCTGTCGAAGGTCACGCCTATCGCCGCGGAGAGCTGATCCGCTCCTTCTACGAGCTGGCGACGGGCGGGGATCCGGACCAGGACGCCCCGGTAGTGGAGCCGAAAACGATGGCCACGCTCGCCGAGCTGGGCGGCTACGGCGCAACGGTCCGAACGTTCGTCAAAACGTTGACGGAGACGTTGACCTCGTGGGGCGGAACGGTCGGCCGACATCCGGACAAGCCCTCGATGCAGGAGCTCGAGCGAATGGCTGCCACGCTGCGCAGCCGATATGACCGCAAAGAGCAGGAGACTTGAGCGGAGCCATCGGCAAACGAGCGAGCGATTCGCGATTATGCGAAGCGGATGGAGTCTGGCTCCTACGGCTGAAGCGATAAGAACGCCGATGATACAAGACGGTGCGGGACGAACGCTGCTCTAATGGGGCAGAGCGGGAATAACAGGGGCGCGTGCGAATGCAGGCGTCTTTTTGCATAAATGCCATGCGACGGTACTTGTAAGGGCGTTCCCCGACCATGGAAAAGCCTTGTTAAGCTGCTCGAAAGGCTTCCTTTGGGCAGCGCGGAACTAATACTTCCTTTATTTTTTGCGGAGGGAACTATAAGTTCCCTTATTACCGGCGAAGGGCGGGGAAACAGCGCAAACGGAACGATTAGTTCCTCTATTCGTTCAAAACGGCCCTTAAATGGACTCCATACGGCCATTAAAGGAACTAATCGTTCCCTTACTCCCCATTTTGGTGTCTCCCCTAAGGGATAGCGGAACTTTATGTTCCGCTTTGCTGGGTAGGACATCCATCCATCATGCAGCATATCGGTTCCTACAAAAACAAATGCTTGCCGTCCGGGTTCAGCACATAAGACCGAACCCGTTTGTCTCCTGAACGGGGGAGCAAGATATTGGCCATCGCGAGCCTGTGCAGCATCGTCCGCGCGTGGCGGGCGGATATTCCGAGCTGAATGCTTGCGTCCGTCGGAGTAATCGCGTCTTGTCTTCGGATCATCCAAGCGATTAATTCGTGCATCTTCCCGGACACTAAGGGCCGGTGTCTTTCGCCGCCAAACCATGTTCCCATCCATTGCTGGATCGTTTGCTGACAGCGCCGGGGCTTCTCCATGACGTCGTCTTAGGAAAATCGGATGACGCGCCATCCGTCAATGACAAGATGGTTCTGTCTCATCAGCTGATCGGCAAAGTGCGTGCGGGAAACATCCCGGAGGTGCGGGCCGTAGCCGTCGATCTCGATGCCGATTCGATAAGGGAAACGGATGTAAGCGAAGTCCAAGTAACGATACCCGTCCTTGAAATCGGATACTTCGTATTCCGGATGAAGCCAATCGAAGCTGCCGACCGACGGCCACCAGACCCGTTCAAGAAACGTTCGTTCAGCGTGGCCATGTCCGTCCATCAAACGGCGAAGCCTTTCTCCATCCCGCTCGTGCGCGTGATTCCGCATAAATGATTCATAGTCAGATTCGAAGCCCATTGTACCGCCCCACTCCTTTCGATAGCGGCTGCGAACGCAAAAAGCCGCTGCGTTTCCGAACTACCGGAAACGAGCGGCGTGTGCTTCACGACCGAATAATGATGCTTCCATCATAACGGATGTCCGGAAGCTTGACAACTATCGAGCAGCGAGTCGATTGCCAATTTCTACTTCGATACGGGAATCGCGCTCGACATATATTCCTCCAGCGTGACGCCTTTCTCCATAATTTCCTTGGCGGCTTTCGTACCTACGTAGCGGAGGTGCCATGGCTCGTACTGGTAGCCCGTAATATCTTCTTTCCCTTTCGGATAACGGATAATGAAACCATGCTCGGCCGCATGCTCGGCGAGCCATTTCGCTTCCTTCGTACCCGCGAAACAGTCCGAGGCCGCGCATTTTCCGTCGCTTCCCGAGACGTCCATCGCAAGCCCGGTCTGGTGTTCGCTGTGGCCGGGAACGGCGCTGTATTTGCGGGCGGCCTCTTCGCCGTCCTTTTTCGCATAGTTTTCGAACAGCGTCTTTTGCGTGGATTGGGAACGGTAGCCGGACACGCCCGCAAGCGAAATATCGTCCTTCTTCGCCGCGGCGACCAGCTTCTCCAGCGCGCCGGCGGCTTCTTTGCGCATTAGCCGTTTATCGCTTTTCTCCTTGAAAATAAACGGGATGTTCGGCTCGACAAGATCGTCAGGCTTGAAATTATCGGGCAGCTTGTTCGTTTTATTGACCAATACGGCGATGTCGGCCGGTTTGGCGACGACCTGGACGGTTTTGCCATCATTCGCTGCCGGTTTCGAGCCCGTTCCCGTGGCGCCGTCGTTCGATTTGCCCGCATTGCCGGAGGATGCCCCCGACGAGGCTCCCGGTGACGTTCCCGGTGACGCTCCGGAAGAGGAGCCGGGAGCCGTTCCTGTTCCCGACGAGGATCCGGAAGATGCTCCGGATTCGCCCGTCTTCGGCGGCGGCGTCTGATTCGAAGCTCCGCCGCCGCCGCTTCCCGCATTCGTTCCGGTGCTGCCGGAAGGCGTTCCGGTTTCCCCTGCCGGCTTGGTGTCCGCCGGCGCGGCTTCTTCGCCCGCGCATGCGGAAAGCCCGACCAAGCAGCCGGCCAGCAGCAAAGCGGCCGCCGTACGATTGAAGTAACGTTTCATAGTTGTCGCCATCCTTCCCATTGCATTCGTGCCGTGTCATAAATATGGACGTGTCGGGGCCTCATAATGTTACACAAAAACGAACCATCCATCGTTTACGACCCGTTTACCCGTCATCCGAAAAACAGTCGCAATCCCGTCGGAAGCTCGTTTTGCCAAAAGCCCCATACGTGCCTGCCGTCCTTTTCCTCATACACCAAATCCGTCTCTCTAGTCTCCAAAAGCTCTTGGGTGCGCCTGTTCTCGTCCAGAAAATCGAAGGTGCCGCGAGACGTTTCCACAGCCGTTTCCTGCAAGCCGACCAGCATGTACAGCTGAAGCCAGGACAAATCGTTCTCCTCGGCGATCCTCTCGCGGGTATCGGCAAAGAAAGCGCCGGACAAGGAAAGCACGCGGCTGAACATGTCCGGATTATCGAGGGCGATGTGCAGCGACACCGTGCCGCCGAGGGAATCTCCGGCAATGACCCGGGCCGAACGTTCGCGCCTGGCCGGATAGCGGGATTCGACATACGGGACCAGCTCTTCCGCGAAAAATCGGCAATATGAGGCAAAACGCGATCCTTGGGGCGAATATTCCTCATTGCGCAGCTTTTTATCGACGTCGACCCCAACGATCAGAGCCGGCTCCAGCCCTTCGTCCAGAATGAGCTTCGTCATATGGGTAGCCGTACGGCCGAAATTGAAAAAATCTTCGCCGTCCTGGCAATACAATACCGGGTAAGTGAGCAGCTCGTTATAGCCGGGCGGGAGGTAAATTTTCACATTGCGGGTTCCGGATAAATGGCCGGAGGGAACCTCTTCTTTCAGAATCGTCCGTTTCGTATAGCGGGTGTCGTCCATGTCGCGGTTTTCCTTTCGGGATTGAATTTGCGTCGTTTCGTGTAAAATAATTATAGCAGTGAAACGGGGCAAAATGAAAAGCGGCCGCTTCCGCCGACAGCAAATAAAAAGTTTTGCAGGATGGTGTAGATTTTTGTTGGTCTGTACTATATAATGATAGTGCTCTGTTACATATAGTGCTGGATGGCAAACAAGGCATCCTCAAGCGGAAGAGCATTTCTTGTTATGAAACAGAGCGACTCATATACTATAACAGTTAGCTGTTCTGTATAACACGATTGGCAAATTTATTCAGAGGTGAAAAGCGATGAGCAAGCCATTGTCCGAAGTTCGGATCGACGAAATCAAGCCGTTGTCGATTCTGTCTCCGAGCGGCGAAGTCGTAAATGCGGAAGCCGTTCCGAATTTGTCAGACGATCAATTGAAGGAACTGATGCGCCGTATGGTGTTCACCCGTACTTGGGACCAACGTGCGGTTTCGTTAAGCCGCCAAGGACGGCTAGGATTTTTCGCGCCGGTTTCCGGCCAGGAAGCTTCCATGATCGGCAGCGAATTCGCGCTCGACAAAGAAGACTGGGTATGTCCGGGTTACCGCGATATCCCGCAGCTTGTATGGCACGGACTGCCGATGTATCAGGCGTTCCTGTATTCCCGCGGCCATCAGCATGGCGGACAAATTCCGGAAGGCGTCAATGTGCTGCTCCCGCAAATCATCATCGGAGCGCAGATCGTACAAGCACCCGGCGTAGCCATGGGCCTGAAGCGCCGAGGCAAGCCGAACATCTCGATCGCCTATACGGGCGACGGCGGTTCTTCCCAAGGGGACTTCTACGAAGGCATGAACTTTGCCGGAGCGTTCAAGCTGCCATGCGTATTTTTCGTGCAAAATAACGGCTACGCGATTTCCACGCCTCGTTCCAAGCAAACGATGGCAGGCACGATCGCCCAAAAAGCGGTTGCGGCCGGCATCCGCGGCGTGCAAATCGACGGAATGGACGTACTCGCCGTATACAAAGCGGTATCCGAAGCGCGCGCTCATGCGCTCGAAGGCATGCCTACGCTGATCGAAGCGATCACATACCGGTTCGGCCCGCACTCGATGTCCGGGGACGATCCGTCGAAATACAGAACGAAAGAAGAGTCCGGCGATTGGGAGCTTCGCGATCCGCTTGTCCGTTTCCGCAATTATTTGACGGGGAAAGGCTTGTGGAGCGAAGAGCAAGAGAACAAAGTAATCGAAGAGGCTAAGGAGCACGTCAACGAGCAGATCAAGAAAGCCGAAGAAACGGCCAAAATGACCGTTCCCGGCCTGATCGACACGATGTTCGAAACGACTCCGGCGCATTTGGAAGAGCAAAAAGCTTGGTTTTCGGGCAAGGGGGGCAAGTAAGTCATGGCACAGTTGACGATGGTTCAAGCGATTAACGAAGCGATGAAGCTGGAGCTTCAGCGCGACCCGAACGTCATGATTTTCGGCGAAGACGTCGGTCATGTCGGCGGCGTATTCCGCGCTACCGAAGGATTGCAGAAGGAATTCGGAGAAGATCGCGTGTTCGACACCCCGCTTGCCGAGTCCGGCATCGGCGGATTGGCCGTAGGACTTTCCGTGCAAGGGTTCCGTCCGATCATGGAAGTTCAATTTATCGGCTTCCTCTTCGAAGTAATGGACTCGATCGTTGCGCAAGCCGCGCGGCTGCGCTGGCGCTCTGGCGGACGTTACAACGCGCCTATGGTTATCCGTACGCCTTTCGGCGGCGGCGTTAAAGCGGCGGAGCTTCACACCGACAGCCTCGAGGGCATGCTCGTGCAAACTCCGGGCATCAAGGTCGTCATCCCGTCGAACCCGTACGACGCGAAAGGGCTGCTGATCTCCGCGATCCGCGACAACGATCCGGTATTTTTCATGGAGCATCTGAAGCTGTACCGCGCATTCCGCGCCGAAGTGCCGGAAGGCGACTATACGGTGCCGATCGGCAAAGCGAACGTCGTCCGCGAAGGGAAGGACGTTACGATTCTGACTTACGGCGCGATGGTCCATACTTCGCTGAAGGCCGCCGAAGAAATCGAGAAGGCGCAAGGCGTATCCGTCGAGGTTATCGACCTGCGCACGCTTATGCCGCTTGACATCGAGACGATCGTCGAATCGGTCAAGAAGACGAACCGGGCGATCGTCGTCCAAGAAGCTCAGAAGACGGCGGGTATCGCGGCGGAAGTAATCGCGCAAGTAACCGAGAAGGCGATTCTTCATCTGGAAGCCCCGGTACTTCGCGTAGCCGCTCCGGATACGGTATATGCTTTCGGCCAAATCGAGGACGAATGGCTGCCTACGCCGGCCCGCGTCATCGAAGGGATCAATCAAGTTCTGAACTTCTAATATAGAAACGGCTTGGCAGTATGCAATAACGGAACTCGGTTCCGTTATTTGCCTGCCGGGAACGGTTTTCGCGCAAATAAAGGAACCGAGTTCCGTTATTCGTGTCAAAACTTCGCCTATAGCATGACTTTGCACCAATAACGGAATAAAGTTCCGTTAGCTATTGGAACGATATAAGAGATCCACCGATAACGGAATAGAGTTCCGTTAACTTTTGGAACGATATAAGAGATCCACCGATAACGGAATAGAGTTCCGTTAACTTTTGGAACGATATAAGAAATCCATCCATAACGGAACCTTGTTCCGTTATCGTTCGAACCATTGCCCCGGCGGCAAACGGGCGATAAGCACCGATTGCTTTTCATGGGGCGATCCGACAGGAGGCAGTATTATGGCGATCTGGCAATTCAGACTTCCGGAGCTCGGCGAAGGTCTTCACGAAGGCGAAATCGTGAAATGGCACGTCAAGCCCGGGGATGAAATAAAAGAAGATCAAATCATTATGGACGTGCAGAACGACAAGGCGGTCGTGGAAGTGCCTTCCCCGGTAACCGGCAAAATCGTCGAGCTGAAGGTCAAAGAAGGAACGGTTTCGCACGTGGGCGATCCGCTTGCCGTTATCGACGTTGTCGGCGAAATTCCGCCGGAGTCGATCCATCACGGCGGCGGCGACGCTCCGGCTGCCGAGGCGGCAGCCCCAGCAGCCGCACCTGCGGCAGCGCCTGAAGCTGCGCCGGCAAGCGCGCCTGAGGCGGCCCCGGCTGCTCCCGAAGCGGCTAACGGCCAAGTGCTGGCTACGCCCAGCGTGCGCAAGTTCGCCCGCGAGAAGGGCGTCAGCATCGCGTCCGTCAAGGGCACCGGCCGCAACGGCCAAGTGACCAAGGACGACGTACTGGCCTTCGCGGCAGGCGGCGGTCAGGCGGCGGCGCCCGCTCAAGCCGAGCAAGCCGAAGCCTCGTCGCCATCGGCTGCAGCCCCGGCACCGGTCGCGACCGTATCCGGCGAACGCGTCGAAGAACGCGTACCGCTGAAGGGCATGCGCAAGGCGATCGCCAACGCGATGGTCAAGTCCGTCTACACGGCGCCGCACGTTACGATCATGGACGAAGTGGACGTCACCGCGCTCGTCGAGCTCCGTCAGAAGGCGAAGCCGCTTGCGGAGAAGAAAGGCGTCAAGCTGACTTACCTGCCGTTTATCGTCAAAGCGCTCGTAGCCGCCGTTAAGCAATATCCGGCGCTCAATGCTTCGATCGACGACGAGAAGAGCGAAATCGTCTACAAAAAATATTACAATATCGGCATCGCCACCGACACGGACAATGGACTTATCGTCCCGGTCGTGTTCGACGCGGACCGCAAAAACGTATGGCAGGTCGCGAACGAAATCCGCGAGCTGGCCGCCCGCGGACGCGACGGCAAGCTGCAATCGGGCGAGCTGAAGGGCAGCACGATCTCGATCACGAACATCGGCTCGGCGGGAGGCATGTTCTTCACGCCGGTCATCAACTATCCGGAAGTCGCCATTCTCGGCACCGGACGCATCTCGCAAAAGCCGGTCGTCCGCGACGGCCAAATCGTCATCGGCAACGTCATGGCGCTCTCTCTCAGCTTCGACCATCGTCTGATCGACGGTGCGACGGCGCAAAACGCAATGAACTATATCAAATCGCTGCTGGAAGACCCGCAGCTTATGGTGATGGAGGTATAAACGCATGGTAGTCGGAACGCTTACTGTAGATGTCGACGTCCTGGTTATAGGTTCCGGCCCGGGCGGGTACGTAGCCGCAATCCGCGCGGCGCAGCTTGGCAAATCCGTCGTCTGCGTGGACAAAGCCGAAATCGGCGGCGTATGCCTGAACCGCGGCTGTATCCCGTCGAAGGCGCTCATTTCCGCGGCGCACCGTTACGAATCGGCGCTTCAAGGCTCTGAGTACGGTATTAACGTCGGCGACGTTAAGGTCGACTGGGCCAAAGTGCAAGAGTGGAAAAACGGTATCGTCAAAAAACAAAGCGGCGGCGTCGGTTCGCTGTTCAAAGGCAACAAAGTGCAATTCGCCGCAGGCGAAGCGTTCTTCGTCAACGAATCGGTCGTCAGCGTCGCTACCGAAAGCGACTCGACGCAATACCGGTTCAACCATTGCATCATCGCTACCGGCTCCCGTCCGGTCGAGCTGAAAGCTTTTCCGTTCGGCAAACGCATCCTGTCGTCGACGGAAGCGCTCAGCCTGAACGAAATTCCGAAAAGCCTCGTCGTCATCGGCGGCGGCTACATCGGCATCGAGCTCGGCCAAACGTTCGCCAAGTTCGGTACGAAAGTAACGGTATTGGAAGGCTCCGATACGATATTGCCGGGCTTCGAGAAAGAGCTGTCCCGCTACGTCGGACGCAGCCTGAAAAAATCGAACGTGGACGTCGTAACCGAAGCGCTCGCCAAAGAATCGAAGCAAACCGACTCCGACGTGACGGTAACTTATACCGTCGGCGGGGAAGAGAAGCAAGTAACGGCCGATTACGTCCTCGTGACGGTAGGACGCAAGCCGAACACCGACGAGCTCGGGCTGCAGGCGATCGGCGTGAAAATGTCCGACCGCGGCTTGATCGAGGTAGACCATCAAGGCCGTACCAGCGTGCCGGCCATTTTCGCCATCGGCGACGTCGTACCGGGTCCTTCTCTCGCCCACAAGGCTTCCTACGAGGCGAAGGTGGCGGCGGAAGCGATCGCCGGACAGCCTAGCGCAGTGGACTACAAAGCAATCCCGGCGGTCGTCTTCTCCGAGCCGGAAATCGCCAGCGTCGGCTTGAGCGAGACCGAAGCGAAGGAGAAGGGCATCAACGTCTTCTCCGGCCGGTTCAGCTACGGAGCGAACGGACGCGCGCAATCGATCGGCGCGAACGAAGGCTTCGTCAAGCTTGTCGGCGACAAGGACACGGGCCTTCTGATCGGCGGACAAATCGTCGGCGCGGAAGCCTCGAACCTCATCGCGGAGCTCGGGCTTGCCATCGAGATGGGAGCGACCGTGGAGGACATTTCCCTCACGATCCACGCTCATCCGACGCTCGGCGAGATCGTCATGGACGCTTCGGAAGGCGCTTTGGGCCATCCGATTCATATGGTCGTGAAATAAGCGGGATACTTGTCGTTCTGTGCACCCTGACTCCTTACCGGAGCAGGGTGTTTCTTTTTGACGTGTCCCGTATTTACGTCGTCCGCAGTTGTTTGCTAGAGTAGAGACAGGACGAATGTGGTTGACCGACCGCCGTCATGCAGCGAAACACCGCGCCCGGAGCTGCGCGCGGTGCGAAAGATGCGGTTTTTTGAGAACGGAATGGTAAGCCGGGGCCGACGGACTCGATAGAAAGAAGTGGGGCGATACGCGCATGAAATCAAGCATCCGTCAACTGGTCAAACTTGCTTTGCTGCCGCTGATTTCTTTCCTCGTATTAAGCGGCGTGTATTCGTTAACGCTGCCAAAGGCGGACATGCCCGTAGCCATCGGGGGCGTATTGGATTTGTCGGACTGGGATTTCCGGAATAACGGATTCGTCAGCCTGAACGGCGAGTGGGAATTTTATGAAGGCGTTCTGCTCGAGCCCGACGATTTTCACAATCCAGCCCGGGCCAGTCCGCATTATATGAAAGTTCCCGGTATATGGAAGGGACATGCGTCTGACGACGGCGGCGGGATGGCGCGCAAAGGGGCAGGCACTTATCGGCTCCATGTCAAGCTGGGACAAGCATCGGGAGAATACGGCATCAAGTCCGCCAATATCTGGATGGCCCACCGATTGTATATCGATGGAAGGCTTGCGGGTCAAAGCGGAGCACCGGCAGCAAGCGATGTAGAGCACAAGCCCGGCAATACGCCTTACATCAAGTTTATCAGTACGGATCGAACGGAAATGGAAATTGTGCTACAGGTCGCCAACTACGTATTTCCTAATGGCGGAATCGTCCAGAGCATCCAGTTCGGCCTGCAGGAGCATATACATCGTCTCGGGCTGATAGCGTTCGGAGCCGAGCTGTCCGTTCTTGTCATGCTGCTGCTGTTCAGCGTCTATCATATCAGCATCTATGCGATGAGAGTGAAAGAGAAGGAGTATTTGTACAGCGGTCTTTATTTTCTCGTCTTAACGGGATCGTTGCTGATGAGCGGGGAGAAGCTGTTTATGCAGCTGTTTCCTGAAGTTCCGTTCGAGGTTTCTTACAAGCTGCAAGATTTTCTGGGGTTCGGAAGTATTGTAATTTTGGCCGTCTTTCTCCATCAGATCGATCGGCGCATTATCGGGAACAGGCAATTGTGGGGATTCATCATCCCGTTGCAAGCTTTTTTGCTGACTATCCTTCTGCTGCCGTATTCGGTCTATACGTATGCCGAGCCGGTATTCTGGATATATTCGCACGTCGTGATGGGGCTGATCGCCGCGCGCATCGCGTATCTCTGCTACAGGAATAAGGCGGACGGATTGGAGCGCCGGGAGCTTGTCCTACTGCTCGGGGCGATCGTCTCTTTGCTGGTCATGCTTACCGACGGTCTGCTCTATGCGTCCAACGCGACGAATAGCGAAATCATCGGCAAGCTGAGCTTGCTCGGCTTCATTTCATTCATGAACGTCATGCTTGCACTGCGGTTCGCACGCGCCTATGACCGGCTGGAGGGCTTGTCCCGGCAGCTGCTGCGGCAGGATCAGTTCAAAGACGAATTTCTCGCCAAAACGTCGCATGAGCTCAAGACGCCTTTGCACGGCATCCTGAACATTTCCGCCCATCTGCTCGATGGCAAGGAGGGGGAACTGAGCCCGCGTCAGCAGCGCAATCTGGCTTTGATCAAAAACGTTTCGGTCAAGCTCGCGTCGCTCGTTCACGATCTGCTGGATGTCGTTCAACTGAAGCACGGGGAAATTCGCCTCCGATCGTCAATCGTCGATATGCGGGTCGTATCGCAGATTGTATGTGAAGTGCTGCAATTCGAGGTGGAGGGCAAGGACGTGCGTTTATCGAATAGGGTCGGGGCGAACACTATGGCGCTTGCAGACGAGAACCGCGTCCATCAAGTGCTGTACAATCTCATCCATAATGCGATCAAGCATACGGAGAAAGGGTCCATCGAGATTGCCTCCGGATACGCCGACGGATTCGTGTATATTTCGGTCGAGGATACCGGTACGGGGATATCGGAGGAGAGACACGAGGAAATTTTCGGCTACTTCGAACGGAGCGATCCGCTTCCACCCGACGGGTATTCCGGGATGGGGCTCGGCTTATATATCAGCCGTCAGCTCGTCGAGCGAATGGGAGGCCTAATCCGGGTAGCCTGGTCCGAGCCGGGCCGGGGAACCCGAGTGGTGTTTACGCTGCCGCTCGCTCGGACCGCAAGCGCGCGGGCTCCGGAGCCGATCGCCGCATTATCCGGAGAGCAGGCAGCCAGGACGGAGCTGGATCGATTGGACCGGCACGAGCATACCGTTTTGGTCGTAGATGACGAGGCTTCGAACATCCGTCTGTTGCTCAATGCGCTGGGCGGCGAGTTTAATGTCGTCGTAGCCTTCTCCGCGAAGGAGGCGATGCGCAAGCTGATCGATTTCCCGTTCATCGAATTGATTGTGCTGGATGTGACGATGCCGAATATGTCCGGACTCGATTTATGCCGCAAATTGCGCGAAACCCGTTCGGTGATCGAGCTGCCGATTCTGCTCGCGACTGTCAGAGGCACGCAGCAAGATATCGAGCTGGGCTTCAGGGCCGGGGCGAACGATTACGTGATCAAGCCGTTCGATACCGGTACGCTGCTCGCCAGAATCAAGATGCAGCTTGCGATGAAGACGGCAGCGGAACAGGCGCTGCAAAACGAGCTTGCCTTTCTGCAGGCGCAGATCAAGCCGCATTTCCTGTACAACGCGCTTAGCAGCATCGTTTCATTTTGCTATTCGGACGGGCGGAAAGCCGCACGTCTGCTGACGATGCTGGCCAGTTATTTGCGTTACGTGTTCGAGCATGACCGCTCGGCCATGTTCGTTCCGCTGAGCCGCGAGCTTGCACTGGTCCGGGCGTATGTGGAAATCGAGAAAGCCCGCTTCGGCGACCGCTTCGACTTTCGACTGGCCGTGGAGCCGGGTATGGAAGAAACGCTCGTCCCGTCTTTGTGCATCCAGCCTTTTGTGGAAAACGCGATTCGCCATGGGCTATTCGAGAAGGAAGAGCAGGGCAGCGTATCGCTGACCGTTACGGACGGCGAAGACCTTATCCGGATAACGATCGAGGACGACGGCGTAGGGATGGCCGAAGATCTCGTATCCCGATTCGCTCAAGGCACTATGCGGGAGGGCGGAATCGGCATGATGAACATACGCAGGCGGCTGGAGGCGATTCCGGGCGCCAGCGTGAAGGTCGATTCGGCATTGGAGCGGGGAACGAAGGTGACGATGCATTTGCCCAAGCGGACCGATGAGGCCGACGATCGTTGGAGAGAGCGGTCTTCTTGAAATCGTCGGCTCGTTTACGAGTCCGAAGGGATCCCGGTCATGCTTCGATCGAAGCGGCAGCTCTTAACCCGTTGCCGGACGCATGATCATAAAGATGCGGAAATCCCGGGCAATAAGCAGGAAAAAAGTCCGGTTGTCGCGAATATACTGGTTCGTGAGAACTATGTACAGGAAGAGGGAACCGACATGCGATTAATAACCAGATCGGATTTTGACGGACTCGTTTGCGCCATGCTGTTCAAGAAGCTGGGTATGGTCGACGAGATGAAGTTCGTGCACCCCAAGGACGTGCAGGACGGATTAATCGAAGTGAACGCCAACGATATTTTGGCCAACGTGCCTTATGTAGCGGGCTGCGGCTATTGGTTCGATCATCATTCCAGCGAATTGACCCGCAACGGCCAAAATATTCAATTTCAGGGAGAGACCCGTGTCGCTCCAAGCGCCGCCCGCGTCGTATACGACTATTACGGGGGACGGGAGAAGTTCGGCGCCGAGCTTGACGATATTATGGCGGGCGTGGACAAGGCTGATGCCGCGCAGTTCAGCAAGGAAAATATTTTGAACCCGCAAGGCTGGGATCTGCTGTCGTTCATTATGGATGCCCGGACGGGTCTAGGTCGTTACCGCGATTACCGGATCAGCAATTATCAGTTGATGGAGGAACTCGTCGTTCATTGCATGACGAAGCCGGTTGACGAAATTATGCAGCTGCCCGACGTCCGGGAACGGGTGAAGCGGTACTTCGAGCTGGACGAACAATACCGCGCCATGCTTGCAGCCCATACCCGCGTCGACGGCAACGTGATCGTTTCCGATCTGCGGAACGTCGACCCGATATTCCCCGGCAACCGATTTATGGTATACGCCCTTTACCCGGAGCAAAACATTTCGATCTGGATCGTCGACGGCAAAAACAAACAAAACTGCGTCTTCGCCTGCGGTCACAGCATCGTTAACCGCGGCTCCAACACGGACGTAGGCTCGCTTATGCTGAAATACGGCGGAGGCGGCCATGCGGCGGCCGGAACGTGCCAAGTGGAGTACAATTCGGCGGACGAAGTACTGGAGCAGCTTGTATCGACAATGAAGCAGGACGGATAATACGCAGAGCACGAGCCTCCCGAGCCGACGGAAGCGGTCAAGGGGGCTCGTTTTCGTTTATCGATGCCGGTTTCTAGTACGCATATCCCGAACGGCGTTTGTCCCTTTCCCATCGCCGCGATTCGCGTATCCTATACCATTAGGGCGGAAGGTGGGTGCATATGCCGATCAAAAGCGGGAAGCAATATACGGATCGAATCGATCGTGCCAAGGCCGACATTTGGCTGCACGGGAGGCGGGTGAGCGAGCCAGTGTCCGTTCATCCGGCATTTCGCGGGCTCGTATCGACGCAGGCTTCTTTATACGATATGCAGGGCGAGGAGGAGTATAAGTCGGCCATGACGTACGCCTCGCCGGTTACCGGCGATCCCGTCGGTTTGTCGTTTCTGCGTCCCGTCACGAAGCCGGATTTGGAACGGCGCAGAAAGATGATGTCGCTGTGGGCAGGCCGTCATCACGGATTTTTGGGGCGCGCTCCGGATTATATGAATACGGCCGTCATGGCTTTTGGTGCGGCCGCCGGGCTGCTGACGGAGCATAATCCGCAATATGCGGACAACATGAGGAACTATTACGAATATTGCCGGGAAAACGATATTACACTCTCCCATGCTTTCATCGTCCCTCATTCCGGGCGGCTATCGACGTTCCTGAAAACGTTGGAGCAGCCGGAAGCAGCTCGGGTCATCGAGAAAAACAAGGACGGGATCGTCGTCAGCGGCGCTTTTTTATTGGCAACACAGGGGGCTACCGCGGAAGAAATTTTGATATTCCCGGCTCCGTTGCCGTCGCTAGCCGACGAGAATCCGCACGCCTTTGCCTTCGCGGTTCCCAACCACTTGCCGGGCATCCGTTTTATTTGCCGGGAAAGCTTCGCTGCAGGGGACTCGCCCTTCGATTATCCGCTCAGCTCCAGGTTCGAGGAGATGGATATGCTCGTCGTGTTCGACCGGGTGCTCGTACCTCACGACCGGGTGTTTCTGTACGGCGACGAGAGCCTGGCCTCGAGCTTTATCGAGCAAAGCCGCTTCCATACCCACGCGACCCATCAGGTGCTGTGCCGCAATATCGCGAAGACGGAGTTCGTGCTCGGGACGGTCGAATCGATGATCCAAATGCTCGGACTTCGCACGTATACGCAAGTAGTGGAGAAAGCGGCGGAGATTATAGCCGCACTGGAAACGCTCAAGGCGCTGCTTGCCGCTTCCGAGCTGCAGGCGAAGCCGGATCGGTGGGGAACGATGGTTCCGGCACCGGAGCCGCTGTATACGGCGAACTTTCTGTACCCGAAGCTGTACCCCCGTATGATCGAGATCATTCAGCTAATCGGGGCGAGCGGGCTGGTCATGATTCCGGGCGAGCAAGATTTTCTCTCGCCCGCCGAAGGCGATCTGTCCCGGTATTTAAAAGGCATCGATGCGGACGCGCGGCAAAGGGTCGGGCTGTTCCGGCTCGCCTGGGAGCTTGGCGCAAGCTCGTTCGCCGGTCGGCAAACGCTGTACGAACGGTTCTTTTTCGGGGATTCCGTCAAAGTGGCGAACCGGCTGTATAACAATTACGAGGATAAGGACATGTGCCGTGACAAAGTGAGCCGGTTCGTTGCGAAGGGCATTGCTCCGACATCCGGTCATACCGGAGAAGCAGGCGACGATGCTGCGAAGCAATTGCATTCGCAGCAAATAAAGAAGAGAAGGAAGCGGGCGAGCGAGCAGTCCTGAACGGCGAATGCGACTGTTGGCGTATAACGGAATGCTCTGGGCCGAAGCCATCCGGCCAATAGGCAGCGTATCGCTATGGCAGGAATGAACCCAACTTCACTATTACTGAATCTCATTGCGCTGATCGCTTGCCGGATGGGCGATTTTGCCGAATCGTGAACCGAATTGTAACTGCATAGGTAGAGAGAGAGCCGGACGGTCAGGATAACGGACACCACAGATCTTATTGGGCGAAAAAGGGGCGAATTCGCGGGCGAACGGACACCAGAGACCTTATTATTGCGTGAAACGAGGCGCTTTCCGGCCCGTTTTCGAGCCGATAATGGCTCCCTTGTCCATAAGCCGGATCGATGGGGGCATCCGCTCCCATAGCATCGCTCCTGTCCGTTAGCCCGGGCTACCCGTGGCTGCTGCGTTCTCCGTCCTGTCCGCGTTGTTACGGGCCATGTTTGGAGAAGATAAGGGCACCTAAGAGCCGTTCTGCGTGGTCAGCTATTTCCGACTTTGCATACAAAGAAATTTCCGGAGCTTGAGGAATCGAGACCTTCCCCTTTCTCAGCGTTGCGGGATGCGGCTCCGCTGTGGTACCATTAGTGAAATTTTACGCAAGGAGGTGCCGTCCCATGACGCCTGGCTCAGCGAGATTGGTTAAGCCGTCAACGGATTACCGCCGGCAGTATGTTTCATTTTACGAGGATTGGCGGAAAAGCGGGGAAGACATCGTACCTTGGGTCGTCGAACGGGATCCCGCCGATTTCGGGGCGATGATCGATTTTTTGTATGCCCAGGACAGCGAAGAGAAGCTGACCGACGCCAATTGGGTGCCCCACTCGACCTATTGGCTTGTCGATGAACGGGAAGACATCGTCGGGGCGGTAAACGTCCGCCATCGGCTGAATGCGAAGCTGTTGAACAGCGGAGGCCATATCGGCTACGGAATTCGCCCGTCCGAAAGGCGGAAAGGCTATGCGACGGTTCTTCTAGCGCTCGCTCTGGACAAGACGCGCGAGCTGGGGCTGGATAAAGTGCTGGTCGTTTGCGACAAAGGGAACATCGGCTCCGAAAGGACGATCGTGAAAAACGGCGGACAGCTGGAGTCGGAATATACGGAAGACGACGGCAATGTCGTACGAAGGTTTTGGATCGGGCTGTGAAGGAACGTATATAGAAGGCAAAGCGAGGGAAAGCGATGGACATCACGGCGGAATCGGTGCTGCAGCGCACGCCGGAGCAATTGGCGGGAATTTCGTTCAATTGCGCGTGCGGCCTTGCGCATCGGGTACATATGCGGAAAATGATACTGGAAGAAGGCGCCTTGCATAAGGTGCGGGAGCTGGTCCATGAGCTGAACCTCGGTCGTAAAGCGCTGCTCGTAGCCGACTCTGCAAGCTTTGCGGCAGCGGGGAAGGCGTTGGCCGAACAGTTGTCTCGGCAAGGCATGGACGTACGCTTAAGCGTATTTCCGGAAGAGCAGTGGTACGCCGACGAGAAAGCGATCGTACGGGTGCTGATCGATGTGGAGCCGGATACCGAGCTGATTATTGCGGTCGGCTCCGGGACGATCAACGATATCGCCCGGTTCGTCGGATTTAAAGCGAAAATTCCGTATATCGTCGTAGCGACGGCCCCTTCGATGGACGGCTATGCCTCGACGGGCTCGCCGATCCTCGTGAACGGCTTCAAGAAAACGTACAGTCTCGCTTCCCCGGTCGCGATTGTGGGGGACTTGACGGTATTGCGTCAAGCGCCCCGCGATCGGTCCGCCGCCGGCGTAGGGGATATGCTCGCGAAAATTACGGCATTGTGCGATTGGCTGCTCGCTTCCGTCGTGGAGGAGGAGCCGTACTGCGACGTGATAGCAGGGCTGATGGTCAAAGCATTGACAGGCATTATCGGCAGCGTCCGGTCTATTCGCGACGGGGAGGAACGGGCGACCAAGCTGCTGATGGAAGGACTCGTTCTATCCGGCATCGCCATGCAGATGATCGGCCATTCCAGGCCGGCTTCCGGGGCCGAGCACCACATTTCGCATTATTGGGAGATGCGGCATTTCGCCGCCGGGCACCGGACGGAGCTTCACGGGATCAAGGTCGGCGTAGCTACCCCGATCGTGTTGAAGCTGTATGAGACGCTGTTGGAGGCCGATGCGGCGGCTCTCCCGATGAAGGAAAAGTCGGCCGGACAAGTGGCGGAATGGGAGAGGCGTATTCGTCAAAGCTATGGGCCGCTATCCGAAGAGCTGATCGGGATGAACCGCAGCCTGCTGCTGAACCAATCGGAGCTGGATATTCGGCGCGCCAGGCTAATCGGGAATTGGCCCGAGCTGAAAAGGAAGCTTCGGGAAATAATGGATCTAGCCCCGGATGTGAAGAGCTTGCTTCGCCAAGTCGGTGCGCCTGCCGACCCTGGAGAAATCGGCGTCAGTCCGGAGGAGCTGGGCGATGCGCTGCGTATGGCGAAGGAGGTCCGCAACCGGTATACCGTTCTTCAATTGGCCGACCAATTGGGGCTGCTCGAGCGGTTCGCGGAAGAAATGGCTTCCTTGCACGGCGACTGACCAAGGGTTATGGAGCCGGCACAGCTTTCCCGGCATCGGACCGGATTGCCTGTCATGCTTCAGCCGATTAAATGGAAAACCTGCATCTATAATTCGCCTAAATGACCGAAAACGACTATTAGCTGGAAAACCTGCAGTTCATTCATCTGATTGAGGGATCGCGGCACATTAGCGGGGGCAATAGCTGCATTTTTTCCAGTTGTTTCACCAAAACGAGGAGCAATCCGCAAAATAACTGTAGTCAAAAGGAGAGATTTGTCATACAAAAAGAGAGGTGGGGGAAATGTGCGGAAAGCGAAGCGGTTGACTTCGCACCGCGCGCAGCTCCCAGCGCGCGGTGTTTCGCTGCATGACGGCGGTCGGTCAACCACAATTTAAAATCGTGTTGTACCCGCTAAAAACTTAAAAACTTAAAAACTTAAAAACTTAAAAACAACACGATTTTAATGGAGGTGTAGCGCATTCCCCCACCTCTTGTCTCCGGCGCTCCCTCTCTTTGCAGACTTTTTCAACAGCCTCAGTTTTTCCATTTAACAGCCATAGGGGCTGTTCCGATCAACAAAAGCAGCCCGATCCTGAAGAGCGGGCTGCCCGACAAAACGCGACGAGTGCGTTACGTTTTGTTAAGGTTTAGTCGTTTTCGCTACTCAAAAAAATGAAGCCGGCTCGCCAATCCGTTACGGCTGCCGCGGAGGGAGCGGCCCGTGGTACATGAGCAGATTGCATTCGATCCGCCCGTTGAACAGCTTTCGCTTCTTGTCCGCGTTGTTGCCGAAATAATGCTCGAACTGCTTGCTCGGACTGAGGGCGAACAGCGACCAGGTCGGGAGCTTCCCGTAGATCGAGCCCAACTGCCGGATCGTCTTCTCCACTTCGTCCTTCGTGCCGATCCGTTCGCCGTAAGGCGGGTTCGTAATGATGCAGCCGTATTCGGTTTCCGGCCACAGCTTGGCTACGGGCGCCTGGTAAAACTTCAGCTCGCCGGAAAGTCCGGCCTTTTTGGCGTTCGCCTCGGCTACTTCGATCGCCGCAGGGTCGATGTCGGAGCCGATAATGTCGAGCGGCTCGTCGTCGCGCAGCAAGTCATACGCTTCTTCCCGAGCATCGTCCCACATGGAGTTGTCGAGCGTCGGCCATGCTTCGGCGGAGAACTCCCGGCGCAAGCCCGGCGCGATGTTCCAGCCGATCATGGCGGCCTCGATCGGAATCGTCCCCGAGCCGCAGAACGGATCGATAAGCGGCCGTCCCGGGCGCCAGCGGCTGAGCAGCACCATCGCCGCGGCCATCGTTTCCTTGAGCGGGGCTTCGGTGATCAGCTTGCGGTAGCCGCGCTTGTGCAGGCTGGGACCGGTCGTATCGATCGTCAACGTCGCCACGTCGTTCAGCAGCGCCACCTCGATCACGTAGCGGGGACCGTCCTCGGGGAACCATTCGGTCCCGTAGCGCTGTTTCATTTTCTCTACGACCGCTTTTTTCACGATGCCTTGACAAGCCGGTACGCTCGATAATTGCGATTTATGGGAGCGGCCCTCTACGGGAAACTCGGCGTCGCCGGGAATCCAGTCCGGCCAAGGCAGCGCCTTCACGCCCTCGAACAGTTCGTCGAACGTCGTGGCCGGAAATTCCCCGAGCTTCAGCAGGATCCGATCCGAGGTTCTGAGCCAAAGATTGGCCCGGGCGATAGCGGACAGGTCCGCTTGAAACATTACTTTGCCGTTCTCCACCATGACGTCGTCGTAGCCGAGATCGCGTACCTCACGGGCGACGATCGCCTCAAGCCCCATCGGGGCGGTTGCGATTAATTGCACTTTATCCACTTTTTCAGTCCACTCCATCTGTATAGGTCGGCTCCGTGCCGGGAAAGCCTTTGGTTGTATCGGTGCCGGCGAAATTATACAATTAAGTATAGGCGAAACGAATCAAGGATACAAACGCGCCGTATGCGGCGAAGAGCGGAGGAGTACTATGGAGGATCGTTATTTTCAGACGGCGGACCGGTACGTGGAATCGTTGTACGAAACGGATGCGGATTTGGAACGGGTAAACGAAGCGATCAGGCAGCACGGCATGCCGGAAATATCGGTCGCGCCCGGCTACGGCCGCTTGCTGACCATGCTCGTGCGCTTGTCCGGCGCGAAAAGGCTGCTCGAGATCGGAGCGCTCGGAGGCTACAGCGGCATATGTCTGGCAAGAGGGTTGAGCCGCGGCGGAAAGCTGACGTCCCTGGAGCTGAAGGACGAATTCGCTTCGGTCGCAAAGGCGAATTTGACCGCTGCCGGATTCGGCGATGTCGTCGAATACCGTATCGGGGAAGCGCTCGACAGCTTGGAGCGTCTTGGCGAAGAAGGAGCATCCTTCGATTTCTTCTTCATCGATGCGGATAAAGGCAACTATGTGCGCTATTTGGACTGGGCGATTCGTCTGGCGGCTCCCGGAGCCTTGATCGTAGGGGATAATGCATTGCTGCACGGCAAGACGATGGACCCCGATGCGAAGGGCAGCTCGGTTGTCGTCATGCGCGAGTTCAACAGCCGGATCGCGACCGATCCTAGGCTCGAGAGCACCATATTGCCCGCTTATGACGGCTTGTGCATCGCGAGAGTAAAGGCGCAGCCTTCGCAGACTTGAACCGCACCTTCGGATGGGCGGAAAAAAAGGCGCAGCGAACCCGCTGCGCCTTTTTTTGAATATCAGAATGATAATGTTCTTCACATTGCCCGTGAATAGAGGAACTGCATTCCGTTAACGTCCCGATATTCCGTTACCCGCTTGAAGATAACGGAACAGGCTTCCTCTATATCGAGCTTTCGGGATGAAAATAATCGTGAACAGCGGAATAGCGGAACGATTTTCCCTTATTGTGCAAAAAACACGAGGACTCGGGTCAATAGCATACTCCAGTTCCGCAATTTGTTGGACTCGCGGTCCCGCAAGGCGCACCGACAGAGGCGGCGAACTTTCACCGAATATGCGCCACACCCATTATCCACACTCATTATCTACACCCATTATCCACACCTGTACGTGAATTTTTGCTGTCGTAGTTTTTTTACGTGCGGCACGGGACGGTCCGACCGCTCCCGTTCGGCCTCCGACCGCTTTGTCGAGTCGTGTCGCGAGCGTCTACCAAGAGCGCTACTCGGATGCCGCAGCCGGCTTGCGGATCAACGTGCGGTTGACCCAAACCGCGTTGGCGAACAGCATGACCGTGGCGATCAAGAATATGCCGCGTATGGACAGCGCGCCAGACAACGCGCCGCCCACGGTAGGGCCGATCATGTTGCCGAGGCTGAGGAAGCTGCTGTTGAAGCTGTACGCGCGGCTTTCCATCCCGTCCGGCGTATGCTTGCGGATCAGCGCATTGACCGACGGCAGGAGGCCGCCCATAAACATGCCGAGCATGAACCTGGCCGCGAACAGCTGCCACACGTTCTGCACGAGCGCCTGCGGGATGAACATGATCGCCGCTCCGACAAGCGATACCGCCAGTACGCGCTCCTGGCCGATCTTGTCCCCGAGCCTTCCGAGCAAAGGGGAGGCGATCATATTGGAAAATCCGGTTATCGAGCCTACGAGTCCGGCATAAAACGCCAGCATCTCGCCTTCGCCGTGCAAATGCTGGACGAAGAGCGGAATGAGCGGCATCGAGCTGAGCATCGAGAACTGGATCAGGAACGTGACCGCGAACAGAGCGGACAGCTGCGGAATTTTGCCCAGCTCCTTCAGACCCGCGACGACCGATACGTTCGGCAGCTTGGCCGCTTTACCGGTATCGAACTTTTCTTTGACGACGAACATCGCAAGCATGGAGGCGAGGAACAGCAACGCCCCCGTTATGTAGAAGATCGGACGGAACCCGACCCACTCGGCCAAGAGACCTCCGATAAACGGGCCGAGAATGCTGCCGGCCGTTCCGCCGGATTGGAGCGTGCCCATCGAGAAGCCCATCTTCTCGCGCGGCGTCGTGGCCGACATCAGGGCTACGGCCGCAGGCACGAAGCCGGAGATGGTGCCGTTCAGCACGCGCAGCAGCAGCAAATGCCACACGTCGCCGGCGAAGCCCATCAGCGTCATGACGATGGCCATCCCGAAGCCGGAGCGGAGCAGCATCATTTTCCGGCCGTACCGGTCGGCAAGCTTCCCCCATAAGGGCTGAAAGAAAAAAGAAGTGATGAAGTTGCCCGCGAAAATGATGCCGGACCAAAATGCCACCTTCCCCGGATCGGTAATCCCGAGGTCTTGAATATAAAGAGGCAAAAAAGGAATGATCATCGTCATTCCGGCCATAACCAAAAAATTTCCGAACCAGAGCACGACCAAATTAAGCTTCCAATTCCCCAAGCCGATTCACTCCCGACATTATCCGTTTGCAACCCGAACTCGCATACGGTACATTATAGCATGTCCATACCGCAAGGCACATGGAAGAGCGGAAGTCAATCGGCATGAATGTATTGCGAAATTAGTTATAAAGACCTATGATTATGGAGGAAACGCGCATGCGAAGGTAGGAGAGGAGTGGCCGATGGCGAGGAAAGGAAATGTGCATAAGGAAGAAAGCTCGCTGCTTGACAGCGTATTCAAGTATGCTCCTATCGGAATGGCGCTGGTCGATATCAGCGGCCGTTTTCTGAAAATAAACGAGGCATTGTGCCGGATCGTCGGCTACGACGAAGAGGAGCTGCTGAACAAAACCTTTATTGACATTACCCATCCGGACGATATTTACATGGATGTCGTGCACGCCGATCATCTTCTCTCGGGGAAGCTGGAGACGTACGGGATCGAGAAAAGGTATGTCCACAAGGAAGGGCATTTCGTCCACGCGATGCTGAATGCGTCGATCGTCCGGGATGCGCAGGGAGTCCCGCTTCACTTCATATCGCATATTCAGGAGCTTGCCGATCCGAGCCCGGCCGATCCGGAGCTTCGCCGACGCGAGGAGCTGTACAGTCTTATCGCCGAGAAGTCGCAGGACATTATCGCCTACTGCTCGGCCGATCTCCGTATCCGTTACGTTTCTCCCGCGATCAAATTGCTGCTCGGATATGATTCGGAGGAAGTCGTCGGATTGCGGCATACGCATTTCCAGCATCCCGACGATTTGCAGCCGACCGGCGAAATAGACGGGGATGTCGAAACGGTAACGAATCGGTACCGTCATAAAAACGGCGACTATATTTGGTTCGAATGCACAAATCGGGTCATTCGCGACGCAAGCGGGAAACCGGACAACATATTATCCTTCTGCCGGGACATTACGGAGCGGAAGCGGGCGGAGGAGAAGCTCGCTTTTCAGGAGGAGCAGTACAGACTGCTTGTCGAGCATTCACCGGATGCGGTGCTCATTGCCAATACGGAAAAAGGGCTATACATAAACGAATCGTGCGTCAGGCTGCTCGGAGGCTCCTCCGAGGAGGACAAACGGACGATTCTGGACGACCCTCTGCGATTCATCCCCGTCCCGTACAGGGAACACGTCAGTCTGCGGACGGGGTTCGCCGGAGTCGGGAAGACGGCCGACTTTTTCGAATTGGAGCTCGTCCGGCTGGACGGACAAGTCATCGAAGCGGAAGCGCGGTCCGTGCCGACCGTATTCCAAAACGAGCCGGCCGTCTATACAATTATAAGGGACATTTCCGAACGGAAAAAAACGATGGAGCTGCTGAACAATTCGGAGAAGCTGTCGGTCGCCGGCCAGCTGGCGGCCGGAATCGCCCATGAAATCCGCAATCCGCTGACGGCGATTCGGGGCTTCCATCAATTGATGCAGAAAAGCGGCCCGAAGAAAGAGTATTTCGATATTTTGTCGTCAGAGCTAAGCCGGATCGAATTGATATTGACCGAGCTGCTCGTCTTGGCCAAGCCCCAGCAGGCCAAGTTCACGAACGGCGATATCGTGGCGATCATTTATCAGGTAATGGCGCTGCTGGAAACACAGGCGATCATGAACAACGTCCGCCTGCTGATCCGCTGCCCTGAACGGTCGTTATTCATAATGTGCGACGAAAACCAGATCAAACAGGTATTCATCAATATTATCAAAAACGCGATCGAGGCGATGCCGAAGGGAGGGGACGTCCTCATCGAAATCAAAAGGGCGGGACGGCTGCTCGTACGGGTATCCGACCGGGGCGGAGGCATTCCGCAGCATCTGCTTCCCCGGATCGGCCAGCCTTTCTATACGACAAAGGAGGAAGGGACCGGTCTCGGATTGATGATCACGAACAACATTATCGAAAACCATAAAGGGTCGATGAAAATCGAAAGCCGGATCGGATCGGGGACGACCTTTACGATCGAGCTGCCCATTTGACGCGTCCCGGCGCGCCGTTCATTTCGATTTGGCGATGACGACCGTGTGCGTCTCGCCGTCCCATGCAACCGTGCCGCCGAACGCTTCGCCGACGAAGCGGGCCGGAGCCATCGTGAAGCCGTTTACGAGCTGCGCGGGCAAGTCGAGCTTCTGCGCCTTGCCGTTGACGTAGGCGATGTCGTCGCCGATCGTCAGCGAGACGGTCGTACCGCTTTTGCGTCCCGTAGCCGTTCTCGTATCGCCGTTCCATTCGACGACCGCGCCCATTTGCTCGAAGATGGCCCGCAATGGAGCCAGGGTGGAACCGTTCCGGATGACGGGAGGCTGCTCGAACGTCTGGTCCCGGCCGTCGATCTGCACGGATAGGAGCGACGAGAGGGGCACCTGCTTCGCTGCGACGCGCTGTCCGGCACGATTGTAGACGCGCAGCTCCAGAACGGAGCCGTCCGGGACGTCGCCGGCTTTCAGCGCCATGCCGAACGGCGGCTTCGTCTGCTCGGCGATCGTCCGTCCGTTCAGGACGTATTCGAGCTTGCCGATCCAGATGTCGGGAATCCGCACGAAAGGCACGATGTCGGTTTGCTTCGCGAACGGAACGGAGGCGTCCCGGAATAACGTTGCATTGTCCGGTTTGGCGCCCGTCTTTACTTGGTTGAGCATGTACGGACCGGTAATAATCGATTTGTACAAATCGAGCATGGCCGGATTATTCCGCAGCAAATAGTCGTTGCGCGATTCCTTGCCCTTCAGATCGACGTTGAAATACGTAATCGCCTTCAGGCGCGGGTATTTGACCGGCATGACCCGGTACAGCCTGTCCAGGTTCATCACACCGAAATCGGTGTGCGACTTGCCGTCCAAATTCGTGTAGTGGGATACCGCGGATTCGCTCAGCATGATCGGCTTGCGGTCGGCGTACAAGCCGTACACCTCTTCGAGCTTCTCGATCGGCGTCGTCGCCTCCATGCTTTCGTCCGGATTGCCGTGCGAATAAGGCTCGGTGTACAAGCTGACGCCGACCCAATCGACATAGTCGTCGCCCGGATAAAAGCCGGCCATGTTGTACCTGGGCACGTCGCCCGGACTCCATACCATCGCCACATTGGGCGATTCGCCCCGCATGACGTCCGCCACGATGCGGAATTTCTCGATATATTTGGCCGCATCGCCGCTCCAGGGAGTCCAATCCCCGTTCATCTCGCCGGCGAAGCGTAGGAAGATCGGGATGCCGTACGCTTTGGCCGCCCTCGCCCACTCTCGCAAGTATGTACCGTCGGCGACTCCGTCCAGCCCGCCGAGCGGCTGCCAGGCGATTTGCAGCGCGCCTCCCGCTGACTTGGCATGCTCCGCGTAGCGCCAAGGAAACTCCTCCCCATACGTAGCGTAGGCCAAATAAATGGCATGATCCCTGCCATAAATAGAGGCGGATTTATAAAATTCATTGCCCATCTCGCCGTCCTGCTCGGAGTAGATGCCGAAATACATGCCATATTCCGGCTCGAACTTGGCCAGCTTGCCCGATTTGGGCGCATAGGCGCGCACGAGCGATTCGTCCTCCTTGGCGGAGCCGTACAGCTCGACGGTCGTGCGGATTTGGTTCGCCCGCACCAAATCGTTCGTTCCCCAGTCTTTGCCGTCCTTCAGCCAATATTCGTTCTCCAGCTCGTAGTACAGGATCGCGTTCTCATAGTCGCCTATCGAGTCGTAATACGTGTTGATTCTGCCTGCATAAAGGGCTGCCGTATTCCAGTCGGCATCGGCGGCGCCAGCGCGCATCAAGCTGTCCCAGATCGGGACGGCCAATGCCGTTTGTCCGGCATTTTGATACGCTTCCGCCCGCAAATGCATATTCCACGGATGCTCCGCCCGGACGGCCGGCGCGAAAGCGATGGAAGCGCCGAGCAGTCCGGACAGGGCGACCATGGAGAGCAGGCGTTTCGTTTTGCTGCGCGCAGGCGCTGTATCGGCTATCTTCATGACGGGAACTTCCTTTCCGGGTGCGGGATGAACAAGCATACGTCTATCGTAAAGGATAATGGAGGCGTTGTCATTACGGATCGGCCATAAAAATACGGATCGCCGCGGCATTTCCGCCGCTATACCGATTCTTTCCCTTGCATTGGGCTGACGAAAGCTTATATAATGGGCACGACATTTTAAAGCCCGGCGAATAAGCGAGCGGAGCCACGTTCCAAGCCCGCAGTGGAGCGAATCGCCGGTCTTTTACCGATGGGAGCAAAGGAAGATGGGAGTAATCCGTCGTTTTTTTACTTATTACAAGCCGCATAAGCGATTGTTTATGCTCGATTTCGGCAGCGCCTGCGTGGTGGCCGTTCTGGAGCTCGCCTTTCCGCTCGCGGTGCAATGGTTCGTCGATACGCTGCTGCCGGAGGGCGAATGGCGGACGATCGTGCTGGCCGGAACCGGATTGTTCGCGCTGTATCTCGTCAGCACGGGACTGCAGTTCGTCGTCAACTACTGGGGCCACAAGCTGGGCATCAATATCGAGACCGACATGCGGCAGCAGCTGTTCCAGCACGTGCAGAAGCTGTCCTTCCGTTTTTTCGACAATACGAAGACCGGTTACCTCATGTCGAGAATGACGAACGATTTGTTCGATATCGGGGAGATGGCGCATCACGGCCCGGAGGATTTGTTCATAGCGTGCATGACGTTCGTCGCCGCCTTCGCCATCATGCTGTCGATCAATCCGCAGCTGGCGCTGATCACGTTCGTCGCCGTCCCGCTGCTCGTATGGCTGATCGGCGTCTGCAACAAGCTGCTGCACGGCGCGGCGAGGAAAATGTACGCGGAGATCGCCGAAGTGAACGCCCGCGTCGAGGACAGCATGTCCGGCATCCGGGTAGTCAAATCGTTTACGAACGAAACGTTCGAAATGGAGAAGTTCAACCGGGACAACGCGAATTTCCGCAAGGCGAAGCTGCGGTCCTATTGGATCATCTCGTTCAGCTCGTCCGGCATTTACTTCCTGACCCGGATATTCGCGCTGCTCGTGCTCATGTTCGGCGCTTACTTCAGCTTCAACGGCAAGCTTACGTATGGCGAACTGATCGGCTTCCTGCTCTACGTCAACCTGTTCTTCAAGCCGATCGAGAAAATCAACGCGCTGCTGGAAATGTATCCGAAAGGGATGGCCGGCTTCAAACGGTTTACCGAGCTGCTCGATACGGCCGCCGATGTGGCCGACGAGCCGAACGCCGCGGAGATCGGCCCCCTTCGGGGAGATATCGTCTTCCGCGACGTGACGTTCGGCTACGAAGGGCACGCCAAAGTGCTGCAGCATATAAACCTGCGTATACCGGCGGGGGAAACGGTCGCATTCGTCGGCCCGTCCGGTGCGGGCAAGACGACGCTGTGCAGCCTGATTCCGCGGTTTTACGAGGTGGACGAGGGCGCGATCGAGATCGACGGAGTCGATATTCGGGCGATGACACAGCGCTCGCTGCGGCGGAATATCGGGATCGTCCAGCAGGATGTGTTCCTGTTCACGGGAACGATCCGCGAGAACATCGCCTATGGGAAACTGAACGCCACCGAGGCCGAAATCCGCGAAGCCGCGCGGCGGGCTCACCTGGAGTCGTTCATCGAGGCGCAGCCGGCCGGCTTCGACACGCAGATTGGCGAACGGGGCATCAAGCTGTCGGGCGGGCAGAAGCAGCGGCTCGCGATCGCCCGCATGTTTTTGAAAAATCCGCCGATCCTTATCCTCGACGAAGCGACGTCCGCGCTCGACACCGAGACGGAGGCGGTCATCCAGCAGGCGCTGGAGGAGCTGTCGGCGAACCGGACGACGCTCGTGATCGCCCACCGGCTGGCAACGATCCGCCATGCCGACCGCATCGTCGTCGTGACCGAGGACGGCATTGCCGAGCAGGGGCGGTACGACGAGCTGGTCGAGCGGGGAGGCGCATTCGCCGGACTGCACCGCGCCCAGTTCGAGACGGTAGGCTGATTGCAGCCGCTACGGCATCGGGTCCGCCGAGCGGCGTCAGTCAATCTACAGCAATCCGCCCGCAAGTGCAGCGTCTACAGATGTTCCCGCTCCACCATGGCGGAGCATTCCGGAGAAGGCGATCCTCGACGAGGAGCGTCTTTTTGCTTTTAGGAAATGATGCGAGGCCGATAGTCGGAACATGACCGCTAGCGTTGTTGTTCGGATCTCGCTTTAACCGACCGTGTATACTCCGTAGGTGTCATCCCGGTCGTATTTTTAAATTGCCGCGAAAAATGATGCACACTGCAGTACCCGAGCATTTCGGCAATTTCAGAGAAACTCTTTCTATCCTCCCTGATCGACAACTTGGCTTGTTCGATTTTCAATTGGTTGAAAAATTCCCTCACCCCCATGTTTGTCTTCGCCTTTACAATCGTCTTTAATTTCGTGCGACTGATTGCAAACCGGGCGCATAATTGGTCGATCGAGATCGTATCCGAAAGATGCCGGGTCATGTATTGGATCACTTGCTCTGCCAACTCCTGAGCGTTTTGCTCATTGGCGGTAGTGGACACAGTGGTCGTACGATGTGCCGTTTCTCCATAACGAATCAACTCGATCAATAATATTTCAAGATAATTGCGGATTAACTGATCGCTGCCAAAAGGCGCGTCCAAACGACGAAAAGGGTATTGCATCGCAGGAGAATGAATCGGCGGGTCGAACGACGACTTCCCTTCTTTCACCAATTTCGTTAATATAAACCGTTCTTCATCGCGCAGCCGAAAGGAATTCCCCGAGAAAAATTCCATGCACGGAGCGAAGCATTCGAAGGTGATGATGATCAGATTGGGTGCCGTGCCGCGCAAAGCTTTACCGCCATGAAATTCATTCGGCTTGTAGAACACGATTTCGCCCTGCCCCAGCTGGAATGTGCCCGAACCGGTCACGATCTCGATTTCGCCCGTATCCACATAGACCAGTTCCCAAAAATCATGCTTTTCGCCCGGACTGTCATAATGACGAGGCAGTTCCTTATAGTAAAACGTAATCAATTTGCGAATTTCCAATTCTTCCTTCAGCAGATACCGTTGATACTTCATGTTCCGGCCGGCCCCCGTCCAATCATGCAAATTAATTGCCTAAGCAGGTAAAGCCTTTTCATGTAGTTTCTCCTATTATAACAAATAAGAATGAACACTTTGAATTCGGGATGCGCAGAAGTGTATCATTCCCTATTACAACTATTTCGGTAGGGAGAGAAGCCAGACATGGGCAAAATCAGGTTGGGAGTTATTGGCTGTGGAAACATAGCCGGATCACACTTTGGGGGGGTGACCGAATTAAGCGATTTGATGGAAGTGACTGCGGTATGCGATATCATCTTGGAGCGAGCCGAGCAGGCGGCTGCCAGATTCGGGATCGGGACAGCTGTGGCGGATTACAAGCAATTGGTCGATGAAGTCGATGCAGTGCTCATTTCCTTGCCGCACGATCTTCACTTTACGGTCGGGATGTATTTCCTGCAAGCGGGTAAGCACGTACTGATGGAGAAGCCGCTTTGCAATACGGAAGAAGAATGTACGCAACTGATCGAGACGGCCGAAAGGAACAATCGGGTGCTTATGACCGCTTATCCCGTACGTTATTGGCCGGCGATTGTCAAGATCAAGGAATGGATCGATAACAAAACGTACGGAGAACCTTTCCAGCTGTCGATCTGGACTGAGCAGTATACGAAATATCCCGAAGGCCATTGGGGCTTGTCGGCAAAACGTCTGGGCGGCGGACAATTTTTCAGTCACGGCTGCCACTATGTCGATCTGATGATGTGGCTGCTTGGCGATCCGATTCGCGGATTTCACATGGGAACAAATCTCGGGACGCCTTGGATGGAACGGGAAGGGACGAGCAATGTCGTGATCGAGTTCGCAAGCGGGGCGATGGGTTACCATATGGGAACTTGGGGCGCCCGGGGAACGCGTCTTGGATGGAGCTTGCACATCCATTGCACTCACGGCATGATCGAATACAAACGAGCCGACGGCAAGGTCTACTTGCACCACAGCATTAAAGAAGAAAAATCAAATCTGGACACCGATTCCAAAATCACGGTCCTATACGAAGATTCCGACAGCGGCAAGCTGACCCAGCATGAAACGCGCCATTTCCTGGAATGTATCGCGAACAATAAGCGTCCGATAACCGACGGACTTTCCAGCTTGCAAGGATTGCGCGTGATTTGGCGTCTTTATGAAGCGGAAAAGAATCATACGGAAGCTGACCTGAGAGGTCTTGGTTTTAAGGCGCACTGAATCATCACGGGGTAAACACCTTGAAAAAGAGAGGGGTATGCACATGAACAACCGAGTTGCTCTGCAGAAAATGGTTGTTATGATCAGCTGTACGGCGATTTTATCGGGTTTGTTGGCAGGATGCAGCAATCGGAACGACAGTTCGCAATCGGATGCGCAATCCAAGCCTGCGCAAGCGGACCCTGTAGAGCTCGTTTTTTACGCGTTGTCTCCGTTGTCGGGAACGCAGGAGGAGAAGGCGGCGCAATGGACCGATTATGTGCGGAAGAAGTATCCGCATATCTCCTTCAAATTCATTAATGCTACGGATGACAACACGGTCGACAAATTCATTCTCTCGAAACAGCCGGTCGATATCCTGTTCGGTTCGTTCGCCAGCTTTGTTCTTTACAAGGATAGAGACATGGTGGGGGATATGACTGACTTGGTCAAGCAGCATAAATTCGATCTGACAACGATCGAGAAGCCGTACATTGACCTGGTGCAAAGTTCTTTTGACGGCAAATTGCCGTTGCTGCCCGTATACGATCTCAGGTTGGGGCTTTATTACAATAAAGACTTATTCGACAAATTCGGCATTCCTTATCCGAAAGACGGAGCCACTTGGGAGGAGCTGCTCGTCACGGCCAGACAGTTAACCAGGTCGGACAGCGGCATCGCCTACCGCGGATTAGTAACGGCCGCCGCAGGAGGGGGACTCGCGATCAACCAATATTCGCTCGGGTATGCCAATCCGAAAACAACGGACAAGGCGGCTATTTATACCGATCAATGGAAGCGCTATTTTGAGTCGATCGTCCCCTTGTTTACGGTTCCGGGCTATGACCCGACTAAAGAAACAATGGCCGGCGGCGCCCAGCTCAAAATGTTCGAGCAAGGCACTGCCGCCATGCTGCTCGCCTTCAACTCTTACGGCATATTCAATCTTCCCTCGCTTCAACTCAATTGGGACGTGGTCAGCCTGCCGGAAATGAGCGGCCTCCGAGGAATCGGAGCACAACCGTATCCGGTGTATCTGGGCCTCTCTTCCACTAGCAAACATAAGGACGCGGCTTTTCAAGCGATCAGCGCGCTGCTCTCCGGTGAAGTCCAGATCGATCGGTCCTCGAAGTTTGGGGTGTTCAGCCCGTTGAAGGATCCGAAAGCGAAAGCCTCCTTCGGAGACGCCGGGATGTGGAAGGGGAAAAATATTCGCGCTTTTACGGCTCAAACGCCTGCGGCTCCGGCGCCGGCTGCCAGAGCGGAGTTCAAGACTATCGCCGAAGGCGAGCTTAACAAGGCATTCCTATCAGTCGTTACGGGTGAGAAGGATATGAACACCGCGCTGCGGGAGGCGGAAGAAACGGCTGACAAAGCGATCCAGCAATTGTTGTCCCAACAAGCCAAGTAACTACGCTAAAGAGAAGGAGGCGTTGTGAATGTCCGATAATCAGGGAATAACGAAGCGTGGAGGGCAAATTCCGGTTTCCAAAGATCGGAATGCCCCTTGGAAGGTCAGCAGAAGAAACGTGTTGACCGCTCTTGGGGCGACGGGTATCGTGATGGCGGCTCAATCGTTCGGCGGAGCTTCGCTGTTGAGCCGGTCGGAGGCGTCAGGTTCGGAACCATTCGTGAAGCGGGTTATAGACATCGCGGAACTGAGGTCGCTGACGGGAGTGCAGAATGGGCAAGCTGCAGCGGTAATGATGACTGGACGAGCCGGCTTGTTTTATTTTTCCTCGATGAATTTGTCCGCGCAGGTGGCTAATGACCCGCAATCCGGGGTTTATGTTGCTCCGAGCAGCGATACGACAGGCTCCAGCGGGGCGTGGATACGTCAATACGGGCAAGCTGCCGCCTTTAACGCGAAGGTAAACATAGCTTGGTTTGGCGCCGTAGGCGATGGGGTTACCGACGATTACCCGGCCATTCAGGGTGCGGTCGATTTCTCTTTGAATGTATTTTTCCCGGAGGCTCCGGTTCAGTGGCGCGTTTCACAGTCTGTAATCGTACGGCCTCTCCAACAGCTGGAAGGAGAGTGCAAATGGCAGGAGTGGAATTTGTCCGCCGACGCAGCCAAGGGTATTAAAGGCGATCCCGGAGTAGCGCCATTCACAACCCTGCCGACAGGCACGTCTTATCCGTCCATGCCTCCTGCTTCCGCTCAGCAGCGGCGGGGTTTGACCTTTTATCGAATGCACGTGATCGGAGATCACGCGCCCGCGATCATTCACCATTACGCCAACAATTTCACTTATCGGGAATGCTGCTTGCGCTCCAATTATGCCCCGACCATTCCGATGCGCTACTCTTATCGGGGAACTTTCGACAACAACTTTATCGGCACAAGCAATTACGCAGGGTGGGCGGTACAGCTTTATGACAATTGCAACGCGATCGACTTTAAAGGGAGCAATTACATTGCAGGCTCTTCCATAGGCGGCGCAATAGACATTTCCAAAAGTCAATCCATTACGATTCAAAGCGGCGTGCACGAGGTTGTCGGTCTTGCGTGTTACCGCATCGGCGGCCTGACAACTCAAAATGCCGAGTACATCAATGAGGTCGGCAATTGTCACGGGATTCGAATCGTCGGCAATTACTTCGAGCGATGCGCCTTGCCGATCTCAGCGGGCATGGCCGCCTATGTTTTCGGACTTGAGATCGAAGGCAATTTTCTAAGCTGCGGCGGAAATGAAACCGCTTACAGAACGGGGTTCGAGCTTGGCTCCGTCAGCGGCTGGAAAATCCAGAACAATTCGCTGATCAAGGGCGCCAATAACTTCCCGACAATCCGGTTCGGCTACAACTCGTCGGCATCCTACAGATACGCGGTTGCTGGAACGTTAAAGGATAACCACGTTCAGCGGAACGATCTGTCCAGCGGAATCGACTATGAAGCGGATGCGTCAATGCCCGCCGGGCTTCTCGGCTATCTGTTCGGCAGTAATTACATGGATTTTACAAACACGAGGGACCTGACGGACGGGAGCCCGATCACGTTCAAAACATTCGGCAGACTGCATGAGTGGACCTCGCGTGCAATAGACGGCATCGAATCTACTAAAATTATTGATTTCGATCAAGTTGGCCCTGAGGGCGGCTTGATCGAGGAAGTTACGGTATATCTTGTCGATGGGACACCGGACGCTTCGATCGCTGTGGGATATTTTGCCGATAGCCAATACAACGCAAACATAGCCATCGCCTCACTCACGTTCAAGGGAGAGAGAGCATCTGTCCCGATCGGCAATCAGTTGATTTTAGGAGGGGCGGGGCGCCTTGTAATCAGGCACACTGCCGGCTCGGTGCCGGGAAAATATACGGTGCAAATCAGGTACAGGAAATAAACAAGCTGCTTAGCACCGCGCCTAATTCGAGACGGTAGGCTGATTGTAGCCAGCCGGCTGCGTTACAGCGTCCAAGCGCAGCCCTGGCCCGAGCATGGAATTGCACATAATTTCCTTTGGAGTGGGAACAGTAATACGGGCTTAAGAGCACCCGAACCCCGACTCGAAAAGGAGATGAAAGCAACATGCCATACGGCGCTCACGAAACGATGGAAGTACACGAGCTGTTGAACGAGAAAATGAATATGATCAATCATTTTTCGTTTTACGTCCAGCAGGCGCAGCTGCCGGAGCTTCGCGACATGATCGCGCGCCATCTGCAGGCGGCGGTGCAATCTTACGATCAATTGGTTGCTTACACGCACGATTACAGCGCCGGCGCGAACCGCCAGACGCCTTACGGCATGCCGCAGGTTCAGCCGCAGCAGGTGCAATACGGGCTTCATCAGCCGGGACCGTACGCGCCGATGCAAGGACAGTTCGACGACCGGCAGATCGCCTGCTCGTTGCTGTCGTGCCATAAAAATTCGGCGAAAAATCATATGGCCGGCTCGCTCGAATGCGCCGATCCGAACGTGCGGCAAATGCTTGTAGGCAGCGCCGTGGACTGCTCGAACCAAGCTTACGAAGTATTTCTGTTCCTGAACCGGATGGGCGTCTATCAGGTGCCGACGATGCAGGATCATACGGCCAAGACGTTTCTGCACAGCTACCAGCCGATGCAGCAGGGCGTCCCGATGAATAACGGGCACTGATTCGCATGGATGGCGTCCCGTTCGGACGCAGGGATAAGGAAGACGAAGGATGCCGATTCGTACCGGCATCCTTCGTTTTTTTGCACAGGATACAATTTACAAGTTTCGGGGGCCCCGCAAAGCAGCGGGATAAGCGCTTACATGTTTTTGAGAGGACCGAGGGGGGCCCCCCTGCCGCTTGAAAGGCTTCCTTTCAAGAGCGCGCGGAACAAGTACATCCGTTATTTTTTGTGAAGGGAACGAAAAGTTCCTTTATTACCTGTGAAAGACGGGGAAACAGCACAAACGGAACGATGAGTTCCTTTATTGGAGCAAAACGGCCCACAAACGACCTTCGATCTGCCGATAAAGGAACTGATCGTTCCTCTACGCCCCACTTTAGCAGCTCTTCGAAGGAATAGCGGAGCTTTTTGTTCCGCTTTGCTTGACCTATTGGAACCTTTAAGTTTATCATCCGCTAAAGTGAAATCGTATTCTCTTGCTGGAACGAAAGCCGGCAACTTGAAAGCATGGGCGATCTCACGGTTATCCCAGAACTTAAACCCGAGAAAAGGGGAAAAAATCTCCAACGTACTATAGGTTGATTTTGCACAGAAAAGGACCGTCAGGGTGTAGTACCCGGACGGTCCTCTTCTTATTTTCTTTTTGCCAAACAATCGCAAGTTGGTGGGAATAAGCAAATTTGGTTCGCAATAAGTGATAATCGGTTCGTTAATCGGCCGTCCCGCACACCTTCTCCATCAATTATAGGCCGTATAGGACAGCTCCCGCACCAGCTTGCGGTATTGGTCCGGCGTCATCCCGACCTGTTTCTTGAACACCCGGCTGAAGTGGGACAAATGCTTGAAGCCGACCATATAGCCGACATCGGTCACCGAATTGCGGTCGCTTTGGTAGAACAAAATTTTGGCCTGATTGACCCGTCTTCTGTACAAATAATCGAACACGGTCAGCCCGGTTACTTCCCGGAATACTTTCATTAAATGAAACCGGTTCATGTGAAGATCGGCCGCCATGCGCTCCAGCTCGATATCCTCCATGTACCCTTCCTCGATGTAAGCGATCATGTTCTGCACGTAGCGCTCCCGGTCCGTCGCCGTGCTCCGGTTCGACTCCATATCTTCCCGGCATTGCTCGCATATAAGCAGCAGCAGATCGTAAAACGCCGAGAGCAGCCGGTAATGATGCACGACGTCGTTCGAATAGTAGAAACGGTTGATCCTCTGTAAAATATCTTCGCATTCCGCCTTCGCTGCCGGACTTAAACGGATATGATGGTTTCTTAATTGCTCGAACGGCTTCAGCGGACTGCACGCCAGCAATTCCGGACCGAACAATTGGACGAGATGCGGATCGAACGAAAACGTGGTTCGGACGTATTCCGTCGAGCGGTCGATCTTCGGACAATGCCTGGTCATTCCGTTCATAATGATCAGGTCGCCCGACTGGAGCGGAATGATCCGGTCTCCGAGCAAATAGTCGCAGCGGCCTCCGTGGAAATAATACACCTCGTACTGCGGATGCGAATGAAATGACAACGTAGGGGGCAGCTTGTTCCACTTGTAATAATAAGCCGCAAAAATGCGAAAAGGGTGCGATTTCAACGCATGACCTCCCTTCAATCCCCGTAACGCAAAGTTGTACTTCCTATTATACCACAGGCAAACTGAAACCGTTTACTCGACCCGCGAAGGAAACGAAAAGCAAAAAACCACTTACAGTTAAAAGAAGGGCATACCCTCCCATTTGCGGTCAATCCCATTTTCCGGGCACTGTGATATATTTGTTTTGAAATCGCTTCCGCAGTAAGAATCGGCAAGTTCAAAGCGATAACGAGGTGATGGGAATGGATAAAGAGGATCGTCCCGGTACAGCCCCGGTCAGCCGAAGAAAGCTGCTCGCGTCCATCGGAGCGCTAGGGGTCATGACGGCCGTCGGAGCGGGCGGATGGAAGGCATCGGCAGGAACGGTGTCGGAGAGCGTATACTCGGGGCCGGGCTGCGTACCCGATACGGCTACGGCTTGCTGCCCCTTTATCGATATAACGGCCGCTCCCTACAATGCGCAGCCCGGAGGAGCGGTCGATAATTCGGCCGCGTTTCAACAAGCGCTGATCGATGCGGGAGAAGGAGGATGCATTTACGTTCCGGCGGGGGACTATTTGATCCAAACCGGGTTTACGGTTTCTTCGAGTCATGTAACTTTGACGGGAACCGGACGATTGATTGCAGGTGGCGCCATTTATGTGAACGCAGATGCTTTTACGTGCAGCGGACTGCGATTCAAGGCGTTGAATACGACAAGCCAATTAAGGGCGATCCGGGCCGAGACGGGGAACGTCAATCGCCCAATCAGCCGGATTACGATCGAGAAATGCGAATTCGAAGATTTTTTCTACGCCACGGACTTTCGCGGCACCGGAACGTATCCGGTATCCGACATTGCCGTCTATAACTGCAAATCGACCGCGCCTGCCGGCAAAAACGCCGGACATTTCCAGAACGTCAATACGATGAACACGTATTACGCCGGAAACAGCTGCTATAACGGGCAAAATGCGACGAGCTACAACTTTTTCGGCGGCAACGGAAAAATTAAATTGATCGGCAATTACGATTTCAACAATTCTTACGGCTCTTGCGAAATCGAGAATTGCCCCGGCGCGGAAGTCATGATCTCGTCCAACAACTTCGACAAGCAGCTGTGGATCGACGATAGCTCGACGGTCGTAATCGACGGCAATATCGTCAAGGAACGCATATTCGTGACGGTTCAGGACAACGACTGCGATCGTCTGGTCATCTCCAACAACATTACCGGCCGCATCTACGTTTCGGACTTCGGCACCTACCGGGCGGGGAAGGTGAAAAATGCGGATATTTGCCACAATCAGATTATAGGGCCGGGGAGCTGGGGGATTTTCGTCAGCGGCAAATATACGGAAAGATGCCGGATCAAGGACAACTATATCGCCTCATCCGTCTTCGCCCAAGGCTCGATAGGAGTAGGACGGGCCGCCGGATTGGACATGGAGATCGTAGACAACCGGATCAACGGGCCGGTCGTTTTCAGCAGCACGGGGGGCAGCATCCGGTTGTACGGAAATCTCGACTATACGCTGTCCGGCAATCATGAAACCTCCGCCATGGAAAAGCTGTTTCGGTCTTCGGGCGCGACGCTTGACGTGGCCGACGTCGGGTTTGTCCGCTCGAAGCAAATCGCCGTTCCCGCCTCGGGAACGAACTCCGCTCTATTCGTGTTGGCACCGACTTCGGCCGAGACGGGTCGGCTCGTGAAGGTTACGTTTTCCTCGCGCCAGCAAGGGGTGTCGGGCGCGTTCGACGCTTGCGAGCAAAAGGTGCTCATAGCGGGCTCCGCGGGCGGGGCGACGGTAGCGTCCGGTCCGCTTCAGAAAGTGTTGGCCAACGCCGCGACCGATTTTACGACCGGCTTTTCCTTGGACGGCGGTGGTACGGGGCTGACGATTCAAATAGCGAACCCGAACCCGGAGGCGATTTCGGTCCGCATCCATTTGGAGCAGTATGAAGCGGTACATGATGATCATTTTGACAAAACTTATTCAAAAAGGGGAGTTCAACCATGATGAGAAAGAAAACCGTATCGATGCTTCTCGCCACCGTTTTATGTGCAGTCCCGCTCGCCGCTTGCGGGGGCGGGTCGGACAATCCGGGTAAGCAAGGGGAAAGCGCGGCGAAGGAGGAGGCTCCCAAGCTGGAGCCTGCCGAGCTCGTCTTTTACGACGGGAGCGGGGATTGGCCGGCCGAACGTTTCGACAGGGAAATCGGCGGGCCGCTCAAGCAGAAGTTTCCGCACATTACGCCGAAATTCGTACCGTATACGAACGGGAGCAAAGTGCAGGATATGATCACTGCCGGTGAGCCGCCGGATATCGTCTTCGCCTCGACCGGACTCGTATACAGTCGGCTTATGCAATACGAGCTGCAGTACGATATTACGCCGCTGATCCAGAAGTACAAATACGATATGGGCAAGCAGGAGCCCGTCGTGACGGAGCAGATGAAGCAGCTGGCGAACGGCGGCATATACGGCCTTCCCGCCTTCATGTCGCCGGCTACGCTGTATTACAATAAGGACATTTTCGACAAGTTCGGCGTCGCGTATCCGAAGGACGGAAACACGTGGGACGAATTATACGAAATGTCCAAGAAGCTGACCCGGAAAGACGGCGGAATCACTTACCGCGGACTGTTCGTATCGGCGCAGCATTTGATCCGCCTCAACCAGTTCTCATTGAAGACGCTCGATACGGCAACGAACAAAGCGACATTTGCGGATGACTCGTGGAAAAAGTTTTATGACAACGCGGCCCGCTTCTTCACCGTTCCGGACTTCGAGCTGACGACGGCGTTGACCAGCGTCGCCAATCAGAGAAGCGCCTTTATCAAAGACCGTACGGTAGCGATGTGGCTTCCGGTGAGCACCCAGCATACGGCGGAGGAGCTGGCGGGCATGAACTGGGACGTCGCTTCGTTCCCGGTGTTCGCGGATAAGCCGGGAGTAGGACCGCAGCCGTATCCGAACGTATTCTGGCTGACCCGTACTAGCAAGTACAAGGATCAGGCGTTCCAGGCGATGGCGTACTTGGCGTCGGAGGAGTTCCAGCTGGCCGGCGTGAAGAGGGGCGAATTCCTGTCCGCGTTGAAGAGCGATACGCTGCGGAAAGCGTTCGGACAAGACGCGGCCATGTACAAAGGCAAAAACATCAAGGCGATGCTGCCGGAGAAGTTTGCTTCGGCTACGCCGATAGGCAAATATAACAGCATTGCCGAAACAAACCTGCTGACGAGCTTCAACAACGTCATTCTGGGCAAAAAGGATACGAATACGGCGCTCCGGGAAGCGGAGGAAGCGGCGAACAAGAAAATCCAGGAAGAGCTTAGCAAATAAGGCCGGGGCTTCTCTTTTGCAACCGAATTTGGTAAGATGGAAGAAGATTGAAGTCCGCGCGTAACTGGCGAATCGGTGGTGTACCACGAGGGAGCGCGCGGAACGGACATAACCGCTCGCCTGGGTAAAGTGTCCGGAGCTGCCGCGCCTCGCGCGGACGCTTCGGATGCTTTTTCTTTTGTCCGGCCGGTTTGGGAAATATAAGAGACAGGTGGGTGGATGGCATGGGAAAATGGCTGACTGCGAAGCATGCCGCCGAGCAAGTGCGGGCGGAGGTCGCGAAGGAAGCGGCGCATTGGAGGGCGGAAGGCATCGTGCCGAAGGTGGCCGTCCTTCTGGTCGAGGGAGACCCGGCTTCGGCGTATTACGCGGAGACGAAGCGGAAAATCGCGGGCAAGCTCGGTATCGAATTCGAGTGCAGGACGATGCCGCCGGACGCCCGGGAAGAACAGCTGCTGGACATCGTAAAAGCCTGGAGCCGGGATGCGTCGGTGCATGGGATTATGCTGGAATTGCCGCTCCCCGGCCATATATCCGCATCGGACGTCGCCGCTGCCATCGATCCGCTCAAAGACGTAGACGGCGTGACGCCGGCGAACAAGCTTGCCGTCATGACGGGCGAGCCCGGCCTGTATCCGGCTACGCCGCAATCGTGTATTCGGCTGCTGCAAGCATACGGCTATACGCTGGAAGGGAAAAACGTCACGCTTGTCGGCCGGGGCCAAACGGTCGGTCTGCCTTTGTTCCATATGCTGCAGCGCGAGCAGGCGACGGTCACGGTGTGCCACTCCCGAACGATTGATTTGAAGCGTCATGTCGAGCGTGCCGATATCGTCATTGCGGCGGTCGGACACGCCGGACTGATTACGGCGGACATGCTGCGTCCCGCATCGGTCGTCGTGGATGCCGGCATCAACGAGAGAGAGGACGGCAGCATAACCGGCGACGTCAGTCCCGAAGCGTTCGAAGCGGCGGAGGCCGTCTCTCCGGTTCCGGGAGGAGTCGGCACGCTGACGACCGCCCTATTGTTCGAAAACGCGATGAAAGCGATTCGTCTGCAAACGCAGGCCGCGAAGAAGGAGACGATCCTATGACGACAGCAAGAGGCGACATGTTCGACCGGACGATCCGCTCGTTTCTGGACGAAGCGGGAGCGGCGACGCCGACTCCCGGCGGGGGAAGCGTGGCCGCGCTCGCCGGAGCGCTGGGCGCGGCGATGGTCTCGATGACCGCGGGCTTCACGCAGGGAGCGAAATTCGCCGCTGCGGAACCGGCGATGAAGGATGCGGTAGCCCGTTTGCAAGGCTGGACCCGGGATTGCGAAGATTTGCTGGAGGCGGACATTGTATCCTTCGACCGCTATATGGCCGCCTTGAAGCTGCCGAAGGCGACGGAGGAAGAGAAAAGCGTCCGGGGGGAGGCGCTTCACGCCGCTTCCCTGCAGGCGATCGAGGTGCCGCTCGGACTGATGCGCGTATGCCGCGACGCTTTGAAGCTGACGGCGGACATCGCGTCGTCCGCCAATCCGAACGTCGTCTCCGACCTCGGCATCGGGGCGATCTTGTTCGAGGCTTCCGCGAATTCCGCCTACTTGACCGTGGAGATCAATTTGGCCGGTTTGAAGGACGAGGAGGCGGCAAAACGCTACGACGCCCTCGCCACCGGGCTGCTGCAGGAATGCGCGGAGCGGAAGCATGCGGCCGTCGGTGCCGTGCGCGGCATCATATGGAAAGGAAGTCGGTAAGCTTGTCCAAGCTGAACATCGCCTTATTCGCTTCGCACGGCGGCTCCAACGCGCAAGCCATTATCGACGCCTGCGCGGCCGGCAAGCTGGATGGCTCGGTTGCCGTCGTCATCAGCAACAATTCGCAATCGGGGGCTATGGAGAGGGCGGCAGCGGCGGATATCCCGTCCTATCATCTCAGCTCGAAGGCATACCCGGATGAAGCGCGGCTCGATCAAGCGATATTGGAAACGCTGCTCCGCCATGAAGTCGGCTTGATCGCATTGGCCGGATATATGAAGAAGCTGGGCCCGCGTACGCTTCGTACCTTCGCAGGCCGAATCGTCAACTTGCACCCGTCGCTCCTGCCCAAGTTCGGCGGGCACGGGATGTACGGCCGGCGCGTGCACGAAGCCGTACTCGCCGCAGGCGAACGGGAAACGGGAGTAACCGTGCATCTGGTGGACTCGGAGTATGACGAGGGGCCGATTGTGGCGCAAAGCCGCGTGCCGGTCATGGCCGATGACACGGTAGAAACGTTGGCGGAGCGCGTATTGCGGCGCGAGCACGAGTTCTATGTGGAGACGCTGCAGCGGATCGCGGGCGGGGACATCGTGCTGTAGCGGCGAGCCGTTCGCAATGGCGATTTCGCGCCGGGGACGCGATCTTCTTCGGAATGTACCTGCTGCATTCCTCGACGGAGAACACTACGAACCGGTTCAGGATCGGCTGCGATACCCGCTGCCGGCTCGCCTCCGAGCCAGTGGACGACCGTTGGATCGGACAGGCGCCGAAAGGACATACGCCGAAAGATCCGGCCGAGCGCGTCAGCATAGAGGAAGTCCGCAAAGCTGGGGATTGAATTGTGGAGGCTGATGAATCAGGGCAAGCAGGAATACGAGGATTGTTATATCTCCTTCGACGGCACGATGCTCGTTGCGGGAAACGGTAAAATCGAGAGACGCTGGAAAACGGAGAACGGGTTTCCCGTCTCCCTTTCTTTGCTGGACAAGAAAACCGGTACGGAATGGCTTGCCGCGGAGGGCGGCGTCCCATACATGGCCGGAGCGGACCCGGCCGATCGGAGCTCCCTGCTACTCCTTTTGGGGGAAAAAGGATCAACATAGCGCAATCAGGTTCACTACCAAGCAAATCAGCTTCACTGTGCGTCGGCTACTGCATTAGGGCAAATCCATGCATGAAAGGCGATGGGCCCACTCTCGGAAACCGCAGTTTGCGCCATGAAGCGTTACCTGCAAAAAGAGCTTGCGCGTTTTCGTTTTTCGGAATAAACTGATATCGAAAAGATAATGTTATCGATAACCTTAATCGGGTTTCGTATGCTCCGGGAAGTCGAAACGTTTCGCATTTCGTCGAATGTTATCGATAACCCTAACTCAAAGGAGGCGCTGAACATGAGTCAACCGTTCGTAAACCGCTACAAAGGAAGCTTGCCGAAAATCGGAATCCGCCCGGTATTGGACGGACGTCAAGGAGGAATCCGCGAATCGTTGGAGAATGTAACGATGGAGATGGCACGATCGGTCGCGCGGCTGCTGTCGGACAACCTGAAGCATTCGGGCGGGCAGCCGGTCGAATGCGTCATTGCCGATACGACGATCGGCGGGGTGGCCGAAGCGGCGCAGGCGGCGGAGAAGTTCCGGAGAGAAGGGGTAGGCGTATCGATTACGGTAACTCCGTCATGGTGTTATCCTACGGAGACGATCGACACCGATTCGACGATCCCGAAGGCGATCTGGGGCTTTAACGGAACGGAACGGCCGGGAGCGGTTTACTTGGCAGCCGCGATGTCGGCGCACAATCAGAAGGGACTGCCGGCATTCGCCATTTACGGTAAGGACGTTCAGGATATGGGCGATAAAGAAATTACGCCGGACGTGGCCGGCAAGCTGCTGCAATTCGCGAAATCGGCGTTGGCCGTCGCTACTTTGCGCGGAAAATCGTATTTGTCGATGGGCAACGTCTCCATGGGAATTGCCGGCTGTATCGCCGACGAGTCGTTCTTTCAGCGTTACCTCGGCATGCGCAACGAGTATGTCGATATGACGGAATTCGTGCGCCGGATCGAGATGGGCATCTACGACAAGGACGAGTATGAGAAAGCGCTTCAGTGGGTCAAGGAAAATTGCCGCGAAGGCGAGGACGTCAATCCGCCGCATCTGAAAAGAACGCGGGAGCAAAAGGACGGCGACTGGCAAACGGTCGTGAAAATGGCGCTGATCGCCCGCGATTTGATGGTCGGCAACCCGAAGCTGGCCGAGATGGGCTATGGCGAGGAAGCGCACGGACGCAATGCGATCGCCGCGGGCTTCCAAGGGCAGCGCGCGTGGACGGACTATTTCCCGACCGGCGATTTCATGGAAGCGATCTTGACGACTTCGTTCGATTGGAACGGAATCCGCGAGCCTTATACAGTGTCCACCGAGAACGATACGTTGAATGCGGTCACGATGATGTTCGGACACCTGCTGACGAATGCGGCCCAGCTGTTCGCCGACGTACGCACCTACTGGAGCCCCGACGCGGTCGAACGCGTGACGGGCAAGAAGCTGACCGGACGAGCGGAGAACGGCGTTATCCATCTGATCAACTCGGGTCCTGCCTCGCTCGATTGGACCGGCGCCCAGAAATCCGCTGACGGCACGCCCGCGATCAAGCCTTTCTGGGACATATCGGAAGAGGAAGCGCAAGCCTGTCTCGAGGCGACGCAATGGCGCCCGGCGATCGACTTTTTCCGGGGAGGCGGTTTTTCTACCGACTTTACGACGAAGGGCGGCATTCCGGCGACCATGGCGCGCGTCAACCTGATCGCGGGCGTAGGACCCGTGCTGCAAATCGCCGAAGGCTACACGGTGGAGCTTCCCGACGACGTCCACGACATTTTGGACCGCAGGACGGACCAAACTTGGCCGACCACTTGGTTCGTGCCGAACTTGACCGGTGAAGGCGCGTTCCAGGACGTGTATTCCGTCATGAACAATTGGGGCTCGAACCACTGCGCGGTCAGCTTCGGCCACATCGGCGGAGACTTGATTACGCTGGCCTCGATGCTGCGCATACCGGTCAGCATGCACAACGTGCCGGGAGATCGTGTATTCCGTCCGGCGGCATGGAGCGCATTCGGCACGAGCGACCCGGAAGGGGCGGACTACCGCGCATGCGGCGTATACGGGCCGTTGTATAAATGATTCGAGAGGAACGGTGAAGCATGAAAGGAACTTATGCGATCGGCATCGACTACGGTACCGAGTCCGGTCGGGCTTTGATCGTCGATACGAGAGACGGCCGCGTGCTGGCGTCGCACGTCACCCCTTATCCGCACGGGGTTATGGACAAGGAGCTGCCCGAGGGCGGAGTGAAACTCGGAACCGATTGGGCGTTGCAGCATCCCGACGACTATGTCGAGGTGCTGCGCCGGTCGGTGCCGGAAGCGCTGCGGTTGTCCGGCGTATCCGCCGACGAGGTGATCGGTGTCGGGATCGACTTTACGGCCTGCACGATTTTGCCGATCGACGAGCGAAACGTCCCGCTTTGCTTCCAGGACGCTTGGAAGCATCGGCCGCACGCTTGGGTGAAGCTGTGGAAGCATCATGCCGCGCAGGAAGATGCGGATCGGCTGAACGAGCTGGCGGAAGCGCGCGGGGAAACGTTCCTGAGCCGTTATGGCGGCAGCTTGTCGTCCGAATGGATGCTGCCGAAGGTGGCCCAGACGCTGCGCGAGGATCCGGACGTCTACGCGGCGGCCGACCGTTTCGTGGAAGCGGCTGACTGGCTCGTCTGGGAGATGACCGGGACGCTCAAGCGGAACAGCTGCGCCGCCGGGTACAAAGGAACGTGGCACAAGACGGAGGGCTTTCCTGCCCCCGACTATTTGAAGGCGGCCGATCCGCGCCTGGAGCGGCTCGCCGAGACGAAGCTGCGCGGCGAAGTCGTCGCCTCCGGAACGAAGGCGGGCGAGCTTACGGCGGAGATGGCGCGCCTGACCGGCCTGAAGCCGGGTACCCCGGTCGCCGCCGCGATCATTGACGCGCACGCGGCCGTACCGGGCGTCGGCGTCGTTGCGCCGGGGACGATGGTACTGGCGATGGGAACGTCGCTGTGCCATATGCTCATTGCCGATACGGAGCAGCCTGTAGAAGGCATCCGCGGCGTTGTCGAGGACGGCATCGTCCCCGGCTACTTCGGCTATGAAGCCGGGCAGCCGGCTGTCGGCGACTTGTTCGCCTGGTTCGTCGAGCAGGGAGTACCCGCTTACGTCCGCGATGCCGCAGCCCGGGAGGGCATATCCGTATTCGATTGGCTCGGCCGTGCCGCGGAAGCGCTGGCGCCGGGAGAGAGCGGCTTGCTCGCGCTCGATTGGTGGAACGGCAACCGGTCGGTGCTTGCCGACGAGAGCTTGAGCGGGCTGATCGTGGGTCTCAAGCTGCACACGAAGCCGGAGGAGATTTACCGGGCGCTGCTGGAGGCGACCGCCTTCGGTACGAAGCGGGTCATCGAAGCGTTCGAGAAGAGCGGCATCCCGGTCGACGTAGTAGCGGCTAACGGCGGCATTCCTCAGCGCAACCCGCTGCTGATGCAGATCTATGCCGACGTGACCGGCAAGCCGATCGACATCCCGGCCGCAGAGCAGTCGACCGCTCTAGGCTCGGCGATGATGGGGGCGGTAGCGGCGGGATCGGCCGGCGGCGGCTTCGACTCGCTCGCGGAAGCGGCCGCCCGGATGGCCCCGCCCGTGAAGCGGACGTACAAGCCGAATCCGGACCATGTGCGGATTTATGAAGAGCTGTATGCGGAATACTTGGTGCTGCACGACTTCTTCGGCAGAAGCGCGAACGGCGTCATGCACAATTTGCGCAAGCTGAAGGAACGCGCCAAAAGCGCGGTCGTCGCGGAGCGGACGCAAGCTTGAGCGGAAATGCGAGCTCAGGGGAGTGCGCTTGTGCGGTATTGGTGCACGGGCGAGAGCGCTTGTATATCGGAGTTGGAGCATGAGCGAAAAGCGCAAGTGGAGCTAGTGCATGAGCGTGAGTACGAGCATAGGCCCAGCGTTTGGAGGAGCATGCTCGAGTATTACTGCGACGTCCGTTTCCGACGGAGTCGCCGGATCGAACCGCCGGAGCCTTTACCAGGGCTTCGGCGGTTTTTTGCGAATCGGCAAGCTATCGCCAGGGGAATCATGAAGGAAGTGTTTCAACGGTATCTCGAAACCGGGCATAAAACCGAATCGGTTAACGGTATTTTCCGGCTGCCAGGCCGGACTTCATGGATTGACGGGCAATGCTGTTCGTGCAAAATTAGATGAGATCGAGAAGGAGATAGTCGAATCGTGTCGAATATGCTACATCAACTTTCATTGCGAAGAGGGATTCGTCATGGATCGAAGAAAAGGACTAACACTCCAACTCATGGTCAGCATTCTAGTCATTTTGTCCGGACTGACGACACTTGTAGCGAGTATGATTATCGCATACCGGAACGAGAAGAAATCGCTTACCCGAATTACGCTGGAAATGAATAAAATCAATTCCGACCGGATCGCCGATTCGGTCGACGGATTGTTCGTTACATTGAAAACAAGCTTGTCCGAGACCGGGCGCTATTTGATGCGCAAGCAGGATAGGACGGACGCCGCCGAAATATTGGAATTGTTTCTGCTCAACCATCCCGACTTCAATTCCGTCGTGCTGGTCGATGAGAACGGCATCCTTTTGCACGGCTTTCCGGGCAACTTCGAAATGTTGGGACAGAAGATGGAAAGCGCGGGCGTCACTCAGTCGCTCAGGGAAAAGCGTCCGCTGGTGTCGGAGCCTTATATAAGCACGGGCAACAGACTGATCGTCTTGGTCAGCGAGCCGTTGTTCGACGAGAAGGGGGCGTACCGGGGATTTCTCGGCGGATCGATCCGCCTTCAGGAGCAAAACCTGCTCAGCCGGATTTTGACGGGTGTGCCGAGCGCCGCCAGCGGTTCGTACGTTTTCGTCGTAAGCTCCTCGGGAAATATACTGTACCATCCGGATCGAAGACGCATCGGGGAGAGGGTGGCAGAAAATGAAGCCGTGCAGGATCTGATGAGAGGGAAATCCGGCGAACGGCGCCTCGTCAATACGCACGGCGTCGACATGCTCGCCAGCTACACGGCGCTGAAGGGCGTCGGCTGGGGAGTCGTTTCGCAGACCCCTACAGACGCGGTGCTGTCCGATTCCAAGAAGCAGATTATGGGAATAGCGGTGTACACGATTCCGATCATGCTCGCCGTTCTGCTGCTTATTTATTTGCTGATCGGCAAAGTGTCGGAGCCGCTTGTCAAGCTGGCTCGCTACGCTGCCCGCCTGTCATACCGGACCGCCGCGCATGAGCCGTTCCCGCGCATTCACGATTGGAACTATGAGGCGAACAAGCTTTATGGGGCGATGACGATCGCGGTCAATCAGGTTCGCCACGAGTTCGACAGCTTGCTGCTGGAGGCGCATACGGATCCGCTAACCGGCCTGTTCAACCGCAGAGTGATGGATCACTATACGAAAGTGTGGTTGGCCGAACAAGTTCCGTTCTGTTTGATGGTTCTCGATTTGGATCATTTCAAGCAAGTGAACGATACGTATGGACACGATGCGGGAGACGAGGTGCTCAAATATTTCTCGCAAACGGTCAGAGCGAATACGAAACGGGAGCACGTCTGCTGCCGGTTCGGCGGGGAGGAATTCGTCGTCCTCATGCCTGGAACGACGCGTAAAGAAGCGGCCGTGCATGCGGAAACGATACGGGCCAGCCTGGAGCAGAATGCGAGTCCTACCGGGAAGCCGGTTACGGTGTCCATCGGGTTGTCCGCCTACCCGGACTCGGCCGCCGAAGCCGAGATGTTGTTCCGGTTGGCCGACGAGGCGCTGTACCGGGCCAAGCGTCTGGGACGAAACCGGGTGGAGACGGGCTAGCGGAAGTCGGCTGTCGCAACGCCGAATCGTCCTTTCGCGATCGAGGCAATAGGTCAGGAGGGGAGCGGAGCCCCTCCTTTTTTGCATGCGTTCGTTCACCGCGCTCCCGCAAACGACTCGATGACTTCGTCGATAATGGCGTTTCGCCCTTGAGGCGTCCAGCTCATGGACAACCAATTCGGTATGAGCCGCGTCTGTACGGCCCCTCTCCATTTGCCGGTGCCTTTCCCGATTTCTTTCCGGCCACCGGGCGTGTAGACGAACAAATAGTCGGATTCCGGATCGGGAAGCTCGTCCGGCGATACGTCGGCAACCCATTCCTCCCTCATTTTATTGCGCGGAACCGCGGCGCCGGGCTCCAATCCGAGCTCGGCATACAGCAGTTCGTTCAGCGGATGATTGACCGAGCCTTGAAGGCGAATGACTGTCGGCAGCAGCTGCATGACGGCTACACTTCCGAGGCGGTCCGAGCTTCGCAAGCGGCGGCTAGCTTCCGTCGTACGCTCCTCCAGCTCCCGGAACGTGCTGTCGGCTTCCTTTTCGCGGCCGACCAGCCCGGCTATATTCGTATGCGTGACGCGCCAATCCAGGTGGTGCTTCAGAACAACGCAGGGAGCGATTTGCTTCAACGAATCGTACAGCCCGTGGTGGAAATAATCGGCGATAATCAAGTCGGGCTTGACGAGCCGAAGCTGACCTAGCTGCGATTGGAGTCGCCTATTGTATTCGGCGTCGTCCATTCCCGGATATTTGTAGCAGTCGACGGCGGCCGCGGGCGCTACTCCCATCGAAGCAAGGTTGTCATGGAAGCCGCAGCGGGATGCGACGGCTACTCTCAGCCGCTCTCTTTTGATGAAGAGCGTGGGGGAAAGACCGACCGTCTTCTTGAAAATGCGGCTGAAATAATATTCGCTGCCGTATCCGACGGAAGCCGCCACCTCCTTGACGGAGCTGTCCGGCGATAAGCGCTCCTTGGCCCGATCGATCCGGACTTTGTTCAAATAATCGGTGGGAGACAGGCCGATCGTCCTCTTGAAGCTGCGGCAAAACGCGTTCGGGGTAAGCCCCGCGATATCGGCCAGCGTTTCCCGGCTCATTTTCTCGGTATAATGCCGATGCATGTAAACGACGCAAGGATCTATGCCGCCGTCCGACGCTCGGCCGGCTTCCTGCCCCGCTTGTTGTTCGGCTTCACGCTCGGCAGCTTGCTCGGACAAATCGCGCATGACATATTCGATCAAGGACTGCAGCAGCAAATCCGGATCGGGACGGGTTGACGCCGTACCGCTTTTCGCCGTTTCGTAAAGCTCTTCTATTCTGGAAAGGACCCGCTCCGTGTCACGGACACCGACCAGCCCGGAATGAAGCGGCAGGCATGTTGCCTCCGAAGCCTCCGAAACGCCCCAACTACCTTTGCATCTGGAGAGAGCTATCGTTCTCGCTATAAGGACATAATACTCTCCGGCTTCGTTATCCGAAGATGCTTTCGCAGTCGTACCGGGGGGAATGTAATATAACCGGCGAGGCTCAAGGGGGCAGGCCGCGTCGTTCACGTATAGCGTTCCTTTGCCTTCGACGACGAAGCAGAGCATCGGAGCGGGGACGGGATGTCGTCGCAAAACGTAGGTGTTCCACTGACGGAATTTGCGGATCGAAGATAGCAGCAAAAGCGTGCGTTTTTTTCCGTGAGACGGTAATGCGGTCATACAGTTGCAACTCCTCCCAATGGGTGCGGTAGCGGATGAAGGCAGAGGTAGAATCGGATAACAAAAAGGATACTACAGGTCATGGACGTTACAATCGGACATGCTATACACTATCAATGATAACAAGAATCATTATCATATAAAAGGGAGAGAAACAACAATGACTCGGCATTTCAAATCTTTTCCGGCAGCGCTGCCGCTGCTGTTGCTGGCTATGGTGCTTGCTTTATCGGCATGCGGAGGCGCCGCCTCGTCGACGACATCCCCCGGCAGTACGGGCGGCAGTCAGCCCGCGGCGCAACCCCCGACGGGAGGGCAGGGCAAACAGCCGGAGGCGGGCGTTCCCTATACGGTCAAGCATGTCATGGGCGAGACTGCGATCAAAGAAACTCCGAAGAGAGTCGTAGTGCTTGTCAACGACGCCGTAGAAGCGGCGCTAACGCTCGGATTCAAGCCGGTAGGCATGGTCAAAGCATGGGGCACGGAGCCGATGTACGCGCATCTGAAAGACCAACTGACCGGCGTACAAATCGTGGGCGACGAAAATCAGCCCAACCTCGAGGCGATCGCGGCGCTGAAGCCGGACCTCATTATCGGCAACAAGCTGCGTCAGGAGAAAATATACGGTCAGTTGTCCAGCATCGCTCCTACCGTATTCTCCGAACGGACGAATTCCGATACGTTCATCAACTTCAAGGTGTATGCGGAAGCGCTGAACAAAAAAGCCGACGGAGAGAAAAAACTTGCCGAGTTCGACAAGCGGGCCGAAGATTTGAAGAAACAGCTCGGCGATAAAATCAATACGAAAGTATCGCTTGTCCGGTTTTATTTGGGAGACAAAGTCCGCATCTATTATAATGACACATTTCCCGGCGGAATTCTTAAGAAAGTGGGGCTGAAGCGTCCGGCCGTTCAGGATAAAGATACATTCGCCGACATTATCGGCAAAGAGCGCATCCCGGATGCCGACGGCGATATCGTCTTCTACTTCACCTTGCTGGACGATAAAGGCGAAACGACGAAAACGGAAAATATGTGGCTGCAGGACACGCTGTGGAAAAACTTGGACGCAGTCAAGAAAGGAAGGGCGTTCAAGGTCGACGACGGCATATGGAATTCGTCCGGCGGGATAATTTCGGCGAACCTGATGCTGGACGATCTGGCGAAATATTTGCTCAAGTAAATTCGCGAGACGAAAGCCGCGAAAGCCCGCAGCCCGGATCGCGGTGGTCCGGGAGCGGCTTGAACGATGGAGAGGGTCACGGCATATGATCATTCAAAAGCACATATGGAAATCGGCGCTTTTTCCGCTCTGCCTGCTTCTGCTCGCGGGGCTTTTTCTGGCAAGCAACGTGTACGGTTACGCCGATACGACCTGGCGGACATTCATCGGTGCCTATATCCAGTTCGACGGCTCGAACGAGCACGTGATCATACGCGAAGTAAGAATGCCGAGGGCAGTGGTCGCAACTATGGTCGGCGCCGCTCTGGCCGTGTCTGGGGCGATTATGCAGGCATTGACCCGAAACCCTATGGCTTCTCCCGGCGTTCTCGGCGTCAATGCGGGCGCGGGCTTTTTTGTCGTAGCGGGGGTCTCCCTCTTGTCCGTCTCCGGACAGAGCCAACTGATCTGGTTTGCTTTGGCGGGTGCCGCGGCTGCTGCCGTATCCGTTTATCTGGTAGGCTCCGTCGGCCGCGAAGGAATGACCCCGCTGAAGCTGACACTCGCCGGAGCGACGATGGCGGCTTTGTTTACCTCGTTCTCGTCCGCTCTGCTTATCGCCGACGAGAAAACTTTGGACCATGTATTTTTCTGGCTGATCGGCTCCGTGGAAGGACGGAAGCTGGAGCAAGTCGTACCGGTGCTGCCCTTCTTCTTCGTCGGCTTCGTTTTCGCCTGCGGGCTGGGCGGAGCGCTGAACGTCATTTCCGTCGGCGAGGATGTCGCCAAAGGTGTGGGGCAGAATACGTTTCGCGTTAAGCTCGCTTCCTTGCTGACCGTGGTGCTTCTGGCTGGAGGGGCCGTATCCGTGGCCGGGCCGATCGGCTTCGTCGGGCTGGTCATTCCCCACATCGTCCGAGGATTGGTCGGAATCGATCATCGCTGGGTGCTGCCATACAGCGCCGTGCTGGGTGCCGTTTTGTTGGTCGCGGCCGATATTGCCGCCAGATTTATCGTTTTCCCGAGAGAAGTTCCGGTAGGGGTGCTGACGGCCATTATCGGCGCCCCCTTCTTCATCTATATGGCCCGCAAGGAGATGACGAAATCGACATGAACCGGTATTGGACGATCCGGGCAAAGCCTCTCAGGCTATCGTTTCTGTTCGAGAAGAAGGCGATCGGGGTCATTCTGGCTCTTCTGGCGCTGCTTCTCGTTCTCGCCATTGTAAGCATAGGATTCGGGACGATGTCCATGTCGCCGCTCCGTACGATTCAAGTGTTGCTGGCCGGGCCCCGCGGCGAGGCGATGGAAACGACCGTTATTTGGAATTTTCGCATGCCCCGTCTGCTGGTGGCCGTGCTGGCCGGAATGGCGTTGGCGTTGGCCGGGACGATTCTGCAAGCCGTCGTCCGCAACCCGCTCGCCTCCCCCGACGTAATCGGCATAACGAGCGGTGCGGCGATGATGGCGGTGTTATACCTGGCTATTTTTCAAGTGAAGACAAGCGTCTTGTGGATGCCGTTATTCGCTTTTGCCGGGGCTGCGGCCGTTGCCGTATTTATTTATGTCGCGGCGTGGAAGAAGGGCGTCTCGCCGATGAGGATGATTCTCGTCGGACTCGGAGTGACCGCACTCCTGGAAGCGTTCAAGACGCTGTTCCTCATCTTCAGCCCGATCATTGTCGCCAGCCAGGCGAAAATATGGATCACGGGCACGGTGTACGGGGCGAACTGGAGCACGGTGCGTTATTTCGCGCCATGGCTGCTCGTCCTGCTGCCCGTATTGGCCGTACTCGTCCGGAGGATGGACGTGCAGGTGCTCGGCAATGATTTGCCGATCGCGCTTGGCGGCCGAATGCAGCTGCAGCGGTTCGCGCTCATCTTTACCGCCGCCGGACTGGCGGGCTCGGCCGTAGCGTTCGTCGGCGGCATCGGGTTTATCGGGCTGATGGCGCCGCATATGTCCCGCCGCTTGGTCGGAGGCTCCCACGGCGTGTTGATGGTCTGCTCGGCCATTGTGGGCGCGGTACTGCTTGTGGCGGCCGATTTGGTCGGACGTACGGTATTTGCTCCGCGGGACGTGCCGGCTGGCGTGTTTACCGCTTTGCTCGGAGCGCCGTTTTTTCTGTACATGCTCGTGAAGGTGAAGAAGAAGCAGGCCTAGTCGGAGGCGGGGGAGGGGATGGAGGCGCGATGGATGCGTTGGACACGAGGGACACGAGGGATGCAAGGGACACAAGGGATGCAGGAGATATGAGGGAAACAAGCGCATTGTCCGCGCGCGCGCTGTCGCTTGGTTACGGAGACACCACCATTATCGATCAGCTGGACTTGCAAATCCCGCATGGTAAAATCACGATCTTCATCGGAAGCAACGGCTGTGGAAAATCGACACTGCTCCGTTCGTTCGCGCGCTTGTTGAAGCCGGCGCGGGGCGATATCGTCTTGAACGGACGCAGCATTGCGCAACAGTCCACGAAGGAAGTCGCCAAACAGATGGCCGTTCTGCCGCAGGGCCCGCCGCTTCCCGAAGGTTTGACCGTCCTGCAGCTGGTGAAGCTGGGCCGATACCCGTATCAAAGCATGTTCCGGCAATGGTCGGAAGAAGACGAGCGAAGCGTGATGAAAGCTTTAAAAGCGACGCATCTCGAGAGCATGACGGGCAGACCCGTCGATTCGCTCTCGGGCGGGCAGCGGCAGCGGGCCTGGATCGCGATGACGCTGGCGCAGGATACCGACCTGCTGCTGCTCGACGAGCCGACCACCTATCTCGATTTGGCCCATCAAGTGGAAATATTGGACTTGCTCTACGATTTGAACATGCAGGAGGGCCGTACGATCGTCATGGTGCTGCACGACCTGAACTTGGCGTGCCGGTACGCGCACCACATGATCGCCGTGCACGACATGGGAGTCCATTCGCAAGGCTTGCCCGAGGACATGATGACGAAGGAGATGATCCGGGACGTATTCGGCATGGAATGCGAAATCGGCGCCGATCCGTTGTTCGGGACTCCCGTCTGCGTGCCCCACGGCAAAGGGCGGATCCTTGCTCCTCGGATCGGGAGCAAGACGGCAGACAGCAGCCGGGAGCCGCACGGAGCCATCAGCTGAATGAGGAGCGATGGGGGGAGCAACCCGACCGGTAACAATACGAGGATCTCCGCTTCAACAGAAACGGCATTCACTTCTTGACATATCCCGGAACCCTTAGGGTCGGCGCTATACAACAAAGCCGGTGTCCATGACTCGTTGCAGCGGTTGTGGTATGATCGTTATGGATAATATGTGCAGGTACAATACAACTTCTGGACGCGAGGAGGCATTGAGGATGGATGCATTGACGCCGAACCCGGCGCTGTACAACGTTCCGTTCCGAACGACCGAATTCAACGGGATGCCCTATAGAAGACTTGGGCAGACAGGACTGCAAGTTTCGAATATCGGGCTAGGCACTTGGAAAGTCGGGCTTCCGGAGACGGGAGACGGTTCCCGTGTCGGGGAGTCGGACGCTTTCGCGATATTCGACAAGGCTCTGGAGCTGGGAGTCACGTTCTGGGACACGGCGAACCGGTACAATCTCGGCTCCGGCAATTCCGAACGGGTCATCGGGAGATGGTTTGCGGCGAACGCGGCCCACCGGCGCGATATCCTGCTGGCGACGAAGCTGTTCGGCGGTATGGACGGAACGACCCCGAATCATGGCGGCCTGTCCCGCTCCAATATACTCGACTCGGTAGAAGCGAGCTTAACCAGACTGCAGACCGATTGGATCGACGTATTGTATTTCCATGGCTTTGACCCGCATTCGCCTGCAGAGGAGAGTTTGGCTGCCGTCGAGGATTTGATCAGAGCCGGGAAAGTGCGCTATTTCGCCGTTTCCAACTTTACGGTCGACCAGTTGGAGCTGTACCGCCGGATAGCCGACGAAGCTTCAATCTCGGTCCGATGCAGGATCGCCGCGGTGCAGAACCAGTTCGACGTCCTGTACGGCGAACAGTCCGAGCGGGTAGGCGTACTCGGGCATGCGGCCGACAACGGCATCTCGTTCGTGCCGTGGAGTCCGCTTGCGCGGGGCCTGTTGACGGACCGGTATTTGGACGCGGCGAAGGTAGGGCCGGGAGACCGGCGGTACGATGAAGGAGATTGGCAAATCGATGCGGACACGTCGCGGAAGCTGAGCCGTTTGGCCGAGCTCGGACGCGAGTGGGGCGTTGAGCTCAGTCAGCTTGTGATGGCGTATATGTTGACGCTGCCCGGCATGGGGCCGCTTATTCCGTCCTCCTCGACGATCAAGCAGCTGGAATCGAATGCGGCGGCAGGCAAGCTCGCCCTCGATCCGGCACAGCTCGAACGGGTGCGCGAAGCGTTGGACGGCGGCCACGACCGGGCTTGAGACGGAGCGCTCCGAAAAGGGGGGCAGCCATTGTGCTGCTTAGCCTTAGCCGGCATAGTGCGAAGCTGTTGCATATGTTCATTTGCGCATCCAAGTTATCCATAGGTTTGCCGTAACCTCTTTAACTTGCAGCGGAAATGGCAGTTATACAAGAAAATGCTAGCTAACGCTCGTCGAGCTGCTTGAGTCGGATAAGTAGCGGAGCTGAAGTACGTTATTTACTTCCATCTAGGCGGCGCGAGCAGAATAACGGAGCGGCTTTCCGCTATTTTGCCTATATAGGGCTTTGATTCCCAAAACGTACGGTTTAACGGAACATCGTTCTTTTATTTCCATGAACTATCTGGAAACACAGGCAATAGAGGAAAAGTGTTCCGCTATTCCGCATCGCGCTTCCCGGGCGGAAAAAAGCGTCCGCGGCGGCCAATTATCATCGCAGCGCACGCACCCTGCGTTCCCTGCCGTCGATTATTTCAAACGCGCGCCTTCCACGGCGCGCGTTTGCGTTGCCGCATAACCATAACGGCTGCGAAACGGCACACGACGGTGTAAAGCGACAACTACGCATGGAGTTCATTGCATCTCGGTACCCTACCTTTATTTTCTTGGAAGAGTATTAAAAGATGGGATATCGATCGTAAAAAATGAAACGCACGATTCCGACGCAGACGCTATGATAAGACGTATGATGGACTAAAACTGTCATAACGAGAGGGGAACGACTATGAGTCGGAAAATCAGGCTTGGCATTATCGGGGCAGGCAATATCGGAGCGGTTCATGCGACGGAGTTCAGCAAGCTGCCGGAGCGTTGCGAAATCGCCGCAATCTCTGACGTATCCAAACCGCTGGCGGAATCGCGAGCCAAGCAATTCGGCATACCGGCCGTGGAGGAGAGCGCGGAAACGCTGCTCGCTCGCGGCGACATCGACGCCGTCGTCATCGGCGTGCCGAATAAATTCCATGCCGATTATGCGATAGCCGCGCTGGAAGCGGGCAAGCACGTGCTGCTCGAGAAGCCGATGGGGCTTGACGCCGAGCATGCGAAGCGGATCGTCCGGGCGCAGCGCGCCACGGGCAATATCTTGATGGTATCGCATCAGATGAGATGGGATTGGCTGCCGATGCAGGTGAAGAACCAGGTGGAGAAGGGCGAGCTCGGCCGCATTTATTCGGCCAAAACCGGCTGGTATCGCCGCAAAGGCATTCCGGGCTGGGGCACTTGGTTTACGCGCAAGGACATGTCGGGCGGAGGCCCGCTTATCGATATCGGCGTGCATATGCTCGATCTGGCGTTTCACCTGATGGGCGATCCGAAGCCGGTGTCCGTCTCCGGCGCGGTGTACGCCGAATTCGGGCCGAAGAAGAAAGGGATCGGCAGCTGGGGGACTCCGGACTGGAACGGCGTGTGGGACGTGGAAGACTTGAGCACCGCGCTGATCCGCTTGGAGGACGGCAGCACGCTGACGCTGGAAGTGAGCTGGGCGGTTCATATGGATACGGACAGCAAGCCGTTTGTCCATCTGATGGGCTCGGAAGGCGGCGCTTCGCTGCGCGGGGGCGAAGGCAAGTTTTTGACCGAGGGGTTCGACCAAGCGATGGAGGTTCCGCTGAAGGCGCCGGCCGGCGACGCCGGGGCTCGCAACCGCATGAGCAACCATTTCCTCGACTGCGTCCGGGATGGACAACAGCCGCTGACATCGGCGCTGACCGGACTGACCAACAATTTGATCATCGACGCGATCTACGAATCGTCGCGCACGGGCGGCGAAGTGAAGCTGGACTGGGACGGTTTGCGTTAATTATATCCGAAGGGAGATAGAGGTTCATGCTGAAAGGATTGACTAGAGCGGGGCTCGGTAACGTCGGCGACATCGAACAGTTCATCGCTCTCGCTTCGTGCCACGGTTTTCAATCGGTAGATATCGATCTTGCCGGGCTCGCTGAAGGTCGTGGAGTGGAAGGAGCCGCCGAGCTGCTCCGGTCGCATGGCATCGTACCGGGTGCGATCGGGCTGCCGGTGCAGTGGCGGACGACGGACGACGAGTTCCGCAAAGGGTTGCCGGTTCTGCTGAAAAATGCGGATTTGGCCCGGCAGCTTGGTTGTACCGCATGCACGACCTACATTTTGCCGTCGACCGACGAGCCTGCAGCCGCCTTCATGGCTTCGGCGATTCGCCGGCTTCGCTTGTGCGCCCAAATGCTGGGCGCGTACGGCATCCGGCTCGGCCTGGAGTTCGTCGGCCCGCACCATTTGCGGACGCGCTGGAAGCATCCGTTCATCTGGACGATGGCCGACACGCTGGATATGATCGAGGCGATCGGCGAGCCGAATGTCGGCCTGCTGCTCGACTGCTATCATTGGTATACGAACGGACTCGGCACCGGCGATATCGCCAAGCTGCGCGCCGACCAAATCGTCCACGTGCATTTGAACGACGCTCCCGCCGTTCCGGTGGAGGAAGCGCTCGACAACGGCAGACTTATTACCGGCGAAGGAGTCATCGATTTGACCGGCTTCCTGAAGGCGCTGAAGCAGACCGGCTATGCCGGCGTTTTGGCCCAAGAGGTGCTCACTCAGCAGCCGCCTCAAGAGCCTGCGGAAGAGCTCGTTCGAAGAACGGCCGTACAGTATGACCGTTTATTTGCGGAAGCGGGGATCGGCGGCTGAGCGATCGGGGCTTGCTATGGAACGAACGATAGGTTGATCCGGCCTTCCGGCAGTGCTTGCGAGGGTACTTTTTAGAAGACTTTCGGGGTTTAGGTTTAACTCGGGGGCTCCCCCAAAAGTATTTGGATTAGGCTTCGAAGGCCCGCTCCACTTTTGGGGGTTAAGTATGGGGGCTCCCCCAAAAGTATTTGGATTAGGCTTCGAAGGCCTGCTCCACTTTTGGGGGTTAAATATGAGGGTCACTTTCGGGTGAAACACGACTTCAGACGATTTACGACAGCTTCGAGGGCCGATTCGGCTCGCCCGACAGTTTGCGGTAATCGTTCGGAGTCGTGCTTTTTTGTTCGCGGAAAATGCGCGAAAACGTATTGTAAGAGCCGTAACCGGCCTCCATGGCGATGTCGGATATTTTCATGTCGGTCGACGTGAGCAGTCCGCAGGCGTGGCGAAGCCGTACGTCGTGCACATGCTGCAGGAACGTCCGTCCCGCTTTTTTCTTGAACAGCGCGCTCAAGTAAGCCGGACTGATGCGGAAATGGCTTGCGACGGCGTTCAGCGTCAGGTCTTCTTTGAAGTGGTGCTGAATATAACGGATAATGTCCAAATACAGGCTTCTGGTTGCAACGATTTCATCGGTCTTGGCGTTCTCCGCTATCGCCTGCTTCCGGTTCCGGTCGAAGACGATCAGGATGTCGATCAGCATCACCTTCATTTTCAGCCGTTTCCAGCTTTCGCTTCCGCGTGATTCTTCATACAACGCATCGAACGAGCGCCTCATATCCGCCTCGAGAGCCCCCTCGAAGCAGTGGTAAGAGACGAGCGAAGAGTCGGTTTGCACGAGCAGCTGCTGCAGCTCGGCTTTGCTTTCCAACTCGGCGAACAGTCCGTGGCTGAATCGAATATTATATAGGGTAAGCGTACACCCGGGATTCGTGTACAACTGATGAATTTGATATGGCTGAATGAACGACAGCGTCCCCGGCTTCATCGGATGCTCGACCCCGTTGATCGTCTCCGAGCCTTCCCCTTCGATGACGTACGATATTTCCAAATAGTCGTGGCGATGGGCACGATAGCCGCTTTTCAGCCGATTGACCGAAAAATGGAGGGGGAAAGCCGTATTCATATTCGGATAATGCTCGATATACTCGGGAAGGTAGGACACGAAAAAATACCTCTTTCTCTCGGGCGGTTCGCGGCCGTTTCAATTCACGTTTCGCGAAAACGCACGTATGCATAGTAGGGAAGCCGGATCGTATCATTCAAAAGACAAGCTTGCGGACTGGTAACGGGTTACGGATACCCCAATTATAAGTTGTTAAGGTCCGTTTGCGTGAAAATTCCGAAAAAAAGATTGCCGACGGCGCAATTGCTGGTAAAATGAAAAAGAGACATCGAATAGACACCGATTGGACACCGAAACGACACAAATTTCAGTTGGCGCACACCCGGTAATGAAAACGCACTTCGCCAATCGCCGCACTTATCCCGAAAGGAGCAACGTCAATGGTATCCTTACCGAAAATGAACGAGCTCGGATTTTTCGAGATTCGCCTCGAATCGATCGGCGGCCTCGGCGCCAATTTGGCCGGCAAAATGCTGGCGGAAGCGGGCGTCATGGGGGTCGGCCTGAACGGAGTCAGCTTCTCCTCGTACGGTTCCGAGAAGAAAGGCTCTCCGGTAAAAGCGCATATCCGCTTTTGCGGTCCGGATACGAATATCCGCGATACGTCGCCGGTCGAACGGCCTCACGTGGTCGGCATCTTCCACGAGTCCCTTTCGAAGACGGTTAACGTAATCAGCGGCATTTACGAGGACAGCCTCGTGCTGGTCAACTCCACCCGGACGACCGCCGAGCTGAAGGAGAAGATGAAGCTCAAAGGCGGAACGATCGCGGTCGTCGACGCCATCGGAATCGCCCTCGAAGAGAAAAACCGGGTAAACATGGCAATGCTCGGCGCGTTGTTCCGGTTGTGCGACTTTCTGGACGCGGAGTTCATGAAGGGTGTCATTCGCAAATCGCTGGAGAAGAAATACCCGCAAGCGGTTCAGCCGGCGATCCGGACGTTTGAAAGGGGTTACAACGAGGTCAGGTTCGAGACGTTCGAGCTGCCGGCAGGCGAGACGATGCCCGCGTTCGTTCGCCAGGATACCCCGATACTCGGCTATGAGACGCAGCCGCAGGGCGGCGTCATCACGAACCCCGGCAACAGCATTTTGAAAGACTTGAGCATTTCCCGCGCCGGCATGATGCCCCAATTCGACGATGACAAATGCATTCACTGCGCCGCATGCGACAACGTATGCCCGGACTTCTGCTTCGTCTGGGACGAACTGCCGGACAAGAAGGGCCGACCGCAAATGTTTTTGCAGGGCATCGATTACCAGTACTGCAAGGGCTGTCTGAAGTGCGTCGTCGCCTGTCCGACCGAAGCGCTGTCCAAATCGCGCGACGATGATGAATACGCCGAGAAGCATCGGGTGCCGCACCGGTTCGACCGGGCGATCGTGTAACGTCCCCTAAACCAATCGAAAGGGTGATAGGAGTACATGGCAATTGACATCAAGCGCGAAGAGCAGCAAGTTGGAAAAGTCGAGCAGCGCGTCGTATACGAATCCGGCAACGAAATGGCCGCCTATGCGGCGCACCAGATCAATTATCACATCATGGGGTACTTCCCGATTTCCCCGTCGACGGAAGTCGCCCAGTTTCTGGACTTGATGAAAGCTAACGGCCAGCACGACGTAGTGCTCATTCCGGCCGACGGCGAGCACGGCTCGGCGGGGGTATGCTACGGCGCTTCCGCGGCGGGGGGACGTGTATTCAACGCGACGAGCGCGAACGGGTATTTGTACATGATCGAGCAGATGCCGGTGCAGTCGGGTACGCGCTTTCCCATGGTCATGAATCTAGTCTGCCGCTCCGTCTCCGGACCGCTGGATATTCACGGAGACCATTCGGATTTGTACTATGCGCTGAACACCGGGTGGCCGATTCTGATGTGCCGCGATCCCCAGGCGGTGTACGATATGAACATTATGGCGCTCAAGCTGGCCGAGGACGCCGAAGTCCGGCTGCCGGTGCTTGTCGCGTCGGACGGCTATTTCACGTCTCACCAGAAGCGCCGAGTCATGACGTTCGCCAACCGCGAGGACGTGCATCAGTTTATCGGCGCGCTGCCGGCCAGAGGTTACCCGGACGTACTCGACCGGAACAATCCGATTACCGTCGGACCGTACATGAACGAGCCGGACTATATCAACAACTGCTACCAGCAGTCGATGGCGATGTACAATGCCGAGCACGTATACGACCGCATTCGCAAAGAGTATGCGGACCTGACCGGCCGCGACTATCCGATCCTCGACCTGTACCGGATGGAAGACGCCGAAGTCGCCGTATTCCTGATGAACTCCGCTACGGAAATTATCAAGGACGTCGTCGACCAGCTGCGCGCCCAAGGCATCAAGGCGGGTTCGATCGCGCCGAATATGATTCGGCCTTTCCCGCAGAAGCAAATCGCCGAAGCGCTCAAAAACGTCAAGGCGGTCACGGTCGGGGACCGCGCCGACTCTTACGGCGGACACGGCGGCAACATGGTGAACGAGATCAAGGCGGCCTTGTTCACGCAAGGCAATCGCGATACGCTCGTCGTCAGCCGCATCTACGGCTTGGGCGGCAAAGACTTTTATGCCGAGGACGGGCATAATTTGTTCAAGTTCGCGATTCAAGCGGCCGAGAAAGGGTACGTCGAGAAGCCTTTCGACTACTACGGCCATACGCCGGGCGATCCTGCGAAAGCTCCGAAGCGGGTATTGAACCCGATGAAATACGAGGATTTGAAAACGGGGCTGATCACGGTTACGCCGGACGCCGCGACGGGCAAGCTGAACGTGCGCATCCCTCCGCTCAGATCGCTCACGAAGAAGCCGAAGCGGATCGCGCCGGGTCACGGGGCTTGTCCGGGCTGCGGCATTTTCTCCGGGCTGGAGCTGTTCTTCAAGGGCATCGAAGGCGACATCGTCGCACTGTTCCACACCGGCTGCGCGATGGTCGTCACGACGGGCTATCCGTATTCCGCCCATAAAGCGACGTATATCCACAATTTGTTCCAGAACGGGGCCGCGACGCTGTCCGGCGTCGTCGAAATGTTCTGGGAGCGCAAGCGCAGAGGCGAGCTCGATTATTTGAACTTGCCGGACGACTTCACGTTCGTCATGATTACGGGCGACGGCGGGATGGACATCGGTATGGGCCCAGCGATCGGCGCCGCGCTGCGCAACCATAAAATGGTCATTCTCGAGTATGACAACGAGGGGTATATGAACACCGGAGCCCAGCTCTCGTATTCGACCCCGATCGGCCACCGCACCTCTACGTCCAACGTTGGCAAGAAGCAGGCCGGCAAGCTGTTCCATCATAAGGATACGGCGCAAATTATGGCCGCGACGAACATTCCGTACGTGTTCACCGGCTCCGAGTCGTACCCGCAGGACCTTGTCAAGAAGGCGGCCAAAGCGCAATGGTACGCGCAGAACGAAGGGCTCGTCTATGGCAAAATATTGATTACGTGCCCGCTCAACTGGCTGTCGGAAGACCAGGAGGGGACCAACATCATCGATGCCGCCGTCAGCTCCAATTTCTTCCCGCTGTACGAGGTGGAGAACGGCATCACGAGCATCACCTACAATCCGGAGGAGAAGAACAAGAAGGTTTCCGTAGCGGATTGGCTCGGCTCGATGGGCAAGACGAAGCACATGACGAAGCCGGAAAACGCCGAATCGCTCGCTTCGTTCGAGCAAGAGGTCGAGCGGCGTTGGAATCGTCTGAAGGCGAAGCACGAAAATCCTTATTTATAGTCGGAATAAGCATCGAAGCGGTACGTCACTTTTTGGGGTGTAAGTTATGCCATATGTGCTGAAGCATGGTGCAAGCTCGGAATTGTTCGCCTGCGGGCTCGTCAACCGTTACGAGCTTCCGTACTACGGCGTCAAGGATTGGGACGAGGAATCGGCCGCGCTGGGCGAACGGGAATCGTTTCTTGCCGCCCGGGGAGTCGGCGATCCGGAAGCCTGGAACGTTGTCGAGCTGGAAGAAATGAAGCTGAAGATGGCGAACGTGAAGCTGAAAAACGATCCGGCCAACCGTCTGTTCCTGGACGACAGCGGAGCGTTTCGCATCGAGAAAAAGCAATAGCGGAATAGGACGTTCAAGCGGCACCCGGCCACAGGCGAGGGACCGCTTGTTGTTCGTTAACGCGGCGCGATTTCATTCGCCCGCCTCCGCCATGGCGAGCAAGTCGTCGATGATCCGACGGCGGCCCGGAGGCGTCCAGCTCATGCGGAACCAGTTCGGGATGAAACAGACTTTATGTTCGCGCACCGCTTTGATCGCGTTCCACGTGTCTGTGCCCTGCATAACTCGGTAAACGCGGTCGCACCCAGCGCGAATATGGTTTTTGTGGATGAAGAGTCGGTCGGCTTCGAGAGCGGGCAGCCACTCGGGAGGGAACTCCTGTCTAAAATGATTGCTGGGGATATTGCTTCCCGGCTTCAAGCCCAGGCCGTTGTAGCACAGCTCGTTCAGCGGATGATGGGCAGTCCCCTGAATGCGGGTCAATCTGTGGTTGACCTGCATAATAATAATCGTCTCTCTGCCCATCGAGGGCCCCAGCATGGCGCGGGCTTCGCGCTCACGCAGCTCCATCGTGCCGATCGTCCGTTTCGCCTCCTCCTCGCGGCCGACCAGCTCGGCGATTCGAATATGATTTACCCGCCAGTCGGGGTCGTTTTTCAAAATAACGACCGGAGCGATTTGCTTAAGCTGCGCCTCGTACGGAGCGTGGAAATAGTCGCCGACAATCAGCTCGGGCAAGGCACGACGGAGCGTATCCAACTGATCCGTAACAAGCCGACCGTGCTCTTCGTCGTCCATTCCCGGATACCGGAAGCAATTGACCGCCGCAACCTCCTCGCAACCGACGGAATGAAGATTATGTTCCAAAGCCAGACACGAGGCGACGGCTATCCGGAGCCGGTCCCGCTTCATATAGAGGGAAGGGGAGACGCCGACCGTCTGCTTGAATATGCGGCTGAAATAAAATTCGTTCTCGAAGCCGACGGACGCCGATATGTCCTTGACCCGGCAATCGGGATGGGACAAAAGCATCTTCGCCCCGGCGACGCGAAGGTTGGTCAAGTACTCGACCGGCGGTATTCCCATCGTCTTGGCAAACGCTCTGGAATAAGAGCTTGGAGTAAAGCCAGCCAACTCGGCGAGCGTATTCAGACTGATTTTCTCGCGATACCGCTCCTCCATGTACTTGACGGTCCGTTCGATATCGGGGCCCGTCTCCTTGGCTTGTTCACGCTCCGACGTTTGCTGCACGATGTAGTTCAACAGCTCCTGAAGACGCATATGTTGAATCGAACGGCCCGATGCGGTTTGTCCCAACGAACGGCTCTCCTCGTGCAGCCTCTCGAATCGTTTCAGCATTGGCCGGCTTTCGCGGATCAGAAGCCTTCCGGGCACGAGAAAAGGGGGCAGCTGCAAAGAGGAAGCGGCCGGCGGCTCGCTTTCCGTTCGTCCGGGTATGACGATCGTGTTCAGCAGAACGAGGTAATAGTCGAGATTCGGCGAAGCCAGCTCCGCTTGTACGGTCATGCCGGGGACGAAATAAAACAGACTGCCCGGGTCGAAACGGTAAACGGCTCCGTCCAGCAGCAGCTTTCCCTCTCCCTGCTTGACGTAGCAGAGCATCGGCAGTCCGACGGTTCGCCGCGGCATAGAGGCCGGACCCGTACGTTTGCGCCGGCGGACGGAAGCGAGCAAAAACAGCGCGACATCCCGCCCTTTAACCGATGGTGGCTTCATTTTCATACGCAAGCTCCCCTGCAACGGAAGCGACCCGCTTCATATGCGAAGCGAGTGCGATTCCTAGTTCTGCTTATTTTTTGGCCGTCAAATCTTTCTTGATCTGATCGAGAATCATCGATCGACCTTTCGGACCCCAGCTCATGGCAAGCCAGTTGTCTACATTGTACACGTTGCCCTGCTTCACGGCGCTGATGTTTTTCCAGACGTTGCTGTCCTGGACGTTCTTCACGACCTGCTCGATCGTGCTGAACCGGTTGCGCTGCATAAAAATATGGTCAGGGTTGAACGTGCTCATCCCTTCGAGCGACACCTCGACGCGGTTCTCCGCCGGTATTCCTTTTGCCGGCGCCAGGCCGAGGTCCTTGTACAGCAAATCGTTCAAGGCGTGGCCGGTCGCTCCTTGAATCCGGATCGTCTTCTCGTTGATAACGGTGACCATCACCGACTGCTGGCCGATCGCTTTTTGTACCTCACTTTTGATTTCAGCCAGCTTTTTATCGTAATCCTGTAAGTTTTTTTCGGCTTCCTTCGTTTTGCCGACGATTTCGGCGAGCTGCATATGCGTGACGCGCCAGTCCGCGTTGAATGCGACCTGGACCGTAGGAGCGATTTTGCTCAACTGATCGTAGAATTTCTCGTTTTGCCCGCTAATGATGATCAAATCGGGCTTCCATTCCGACAGCTGCTCCAGATTCGGAGCTTGCCCGTCCATGCCGTGAACGCCCTGCAGCTCATCGGCGATATGCGGATAAAACTTTTTCTCCGACCAGGCGAATGTAGAGCCGATGTAAGGCTTGACGCCCATGGCGAGCATATTGTCCTCGAAGGCGTTGTCGTTAATGAGCGCGATCTTCTGCGGCGAAGCCGGCACCTTCGTTTCCCCTTTGGCATGCTTGATCGTGCGGGGTTCCTCTTTGACGGCCGGGGCCGGGTTGGACGAAGAACCCGTTGATCCGCTAGTTTTGCTATCCCCGCCTCCGCCCCCGCAGCCGGCCAGCACGGCGACGAGCAGCACGGCTGCGATGCAGAGTGAAAGCTTGATGCATTTGAACATGATTGGACCCTCCTGATGATAATGAGAATTATTATCAATTAAATTATAGGCGAGGCTCCGGGAGTCGTCCATATCTTATTTTGTCCGATTCGACTTACAAAAAAAACTATGACAGCATGGTCCTGCATACAACCTGGAGAGCTCTTGATGAAGCGGGTGCAACGTATTGTCGTAAATAGAGGAACGATATTCCGTTATTGTCCCAAATTCCGGTACATGCTTGAAGATAACGGAACAGATTTCCGCTAAACTCGATCTTTCGGAGTGAAAAGGGCAGGGAACAGCGGAATAGCGGAGCGGTTTTCCCTTATTTTGCAATCAACATCGAACTTCGGGACGATAGCATACTCCAGTTCCGCTATTTGATGGACTCCCCGTCCCGCCAGTGCCGGCAAAGGCAGCCGGCCTTCGCCGATTATGTGGCATATGCGCTTTTATACGCAAATTATGATGTCGAACCAAAAAAAGGAACCCGCCAGGCAACGGGCCGCGGGTTCTAAAATCTATATATCAAAAAGGGGGTCGAGTTCTATAATACATGGATAACATTAATGCGAGATGAAAAAAACATTACAAGCAAATTACATTTGGACATGTCGGCAATTGGCGGGACTATTGGTTGCGGGCGAAGAAGTGGACGATTTGTCCGGGAAACGGTTATCGAGGCATAAGGAAGTTGATGCGGTTGGAAGCGGCTGGTAGGGG